>NZ_JBNCLV010000008.1:100203-279153 GCF_049844855.1 Tsukamurella sp. DT100 | reverse complement strand
ATGCGTGCCAAAAAATTTTGGCACTGACAATTTCATCGACACACTGTTGAGTTCTCAAAGAACACGCCAAACGCGGCCGCTCACACCATATGTTTTCTGTGTGAATCGCACCTTCGCAGCCAGTTCATGCTACTCTATCGGAGTCAGCAGGTCAACTTGACCTGCTCTACTCGTTCGGAGCAACCGTTCTAGCTTAGCAGAGCGGATTTCCGTGTGCAACTCGCTCTCGCGGGCCGCTTCGGAAGCGCTTCGATCTGCTCAACCTCACGTCGAAACCCTCTCGATCGCGCTGGGCGCTCGAAAGTGATGTTCTTTCGTGGAGCTGGCTGCTCGGAGCAACCGTTCTAGCCTAGCAGGTCGGAATTTCGTTCGCAACTCGCTCTCGCGGGCCGCGTTTCGGGCATCCGAACCGCTCACCACATGGAGGAACCACACGATCCCGCTGGGCGTGATCGAGGAGAAGGTTTCTCTTCCGTGGCGGTCAGCGCGATGATCCTTGCGGATCTTCCCGGTTTCCGAACTTCCGGCGGCACGTCGAGATCCAGATTCATTGGACTGCTGTGGGCCTTGCCGGGCGGCGCCTGGGCGCTGCTGACTCGATATAAGTTACACACGTCGAACTCGGAACACAAATCGGCAGGTCGTCCGGGTGATCGGGCCTTCCGGCCCGCATCGATGTCCGCTGCCGGCGTGGACCCCCTCCTAGGAGACCCGCTCGATCCGTCCGCCCAGCGCCGTCACGTTCCCGACGAAGTTGGGATACCCGCGATCGATGTGGAAGACGTCGTGCACCTCGGTCACCCCATCGGCGCAGAGGCCGGCCAGGACCAGGCCGACGCCCGCGCGGATGTCGGTCGACCAGACCGGGGCGCTCGACAGCTGCTCCACTCCCCGGATCACCGCATGATGACCGTCGGTCCGCGCGTCCGCTCCGAGGCGCACCATCTCCTCGACGAACCGGAACCGCGCCTCGAAGACGTTCTCCGTGATCATCGACGTACCGTCCGCGACGCACGCCATGCCGATGGCCATCGGCTGGAGGTCGGTCGGGAATCCCGGGAAGGGCAGCGTCGCGACGTTCACGGCGTGCGGTCGCTCCGGTGAGGCGATGCGGAAGCCGTCCGCACGCTCGGTCACCGTCGCCCCCGCGTCCTGCAGCTTCTGCAGCACGACCCCGAGGGTCTCCGGTGCCACGCCGTTCACGGTGATGTCGCCCCGCGTCATCACCGCGGCGAAGCCCCACGTGGCCGCGACGATGCGGTCCCCGATCACCCGGTGCTCCGTGGGGTGCAGCTTCTCCACCCCGCGCACCATGAGCGTGTCGGTTCCGATGCCCTCGATATCGGCGCCCATCTGCACGAGCATCGCGCAGAGGTCGACGATCTCCGGCTCCCGCGCGACATTGCTGATCACGGTCAGTCCCGTGGCCAGGACCGCCGCCATCAGGATGTTCTCCGTGGCCCCCACCGAGGGGAATTCCAGCGTGATCTCGGCGCCGCGGAGCGAGTCCGCCTGCGCCACAACGCAACCGTGCTCGATCGAGCTGGTCGCGCCGAGCGAACGGAGCCCCGACTGGTGCATGTCCAGGGGCCGCGAGCCGATCGCGTCGCCACCCGGGAGCGCGACCACCGCGCGGTGCTCCCGGGCCATCAGCGGGCCCAGCACGCACACCGACGCGCGGAACTGCTTGACCGCGTCGAAGTCGGCGCGATGGTTGAGCACCGCCGGCGTCGTGATCCGCGCCGTGTCGCCGTCGAGCTCCACCTCCGCGCCGAGGCCCCGCAGCACGTCCGCCATCAGCGGCACGTCGAGGATCTCGGGGCAGTTGGTGAGCACCGACGTGCCCTCGGCCAGCAACGTGGCCGCCATCAGCTTGAGCACACTGTTCTTCGCGCCGCCCACCGTGACCTCGCCGGTCAGCCGGGCTCCGCCGTGTACCAGAAACTTCTCTCCCACAGTGCTCAGCCTATGGCACGTCGCCCGGGCCTGTGACAGCCTGTGACCATGGCTGTCCACCTCACCCGCATCTACACCCGCACCGGCGACGACGGCACCACCGGCCTGGGCGACTTCTCCCGGGTCACGAAGTCGGACGCCCGGCTCCGGGCGTACGCCGACTGCGACGAGGCGAACGCGGCCCTGGGGCTCGCGGTCACCGTCGGCGATCCCGGGCCCGAGCTGCGCGCCGTCCTCCTGCGGATCCAGAACGAGCTCTTCGACGTCGGCGCGGACCTCTCCAACCCGATCGTCGATGATCCGGAGTATCCGCCCCTGCGCGTCACGTCCGACTACGTCGACCGGCTCGAGGCCTGGTGCGACGAGTTCAACGCGGACCTGCCGAAGCTCGATTCCTTCGTCCTGCCGGGCGGCACTCCCCTGGCGGCGTACCTGCACCTCGCGCGCACCGTCGTCCGACGGGCCGAGCGGGCGGCGTGGGACGCGGTGCGCGAACACGGGGAGACGGTCTCGGTGCTGCCGGCGAAGTACCTCAACCGGCTCTCGGACCTGTTGTTCATCCTGTCCCGGGTCGCGAATCCCGGGGGCGACGTGCTGTGGAAGCCCGGCGGCGATCGCTGACCGGAGGCGGCACTCTAGGGGCGCTGGCGGCGCGGGCTGGGCCGCGACTCGAGCCAGGACTGGAAGGCCGTGAGGCCGTCCCGCGCGAAGGCGAGTTCCGTCTCCCCGCCCGGGGTGACGGCGTGCACGATCACCATGTCGGCGTCGATGACGTCGAGCTCGGTGCCGTGCGGCGCGCGCCGGCCGACGATCTCCGTCTCGCTGCGCGGCAGTGTCCAGCTGGGGCCGAGCCGCACGCTGGAGAGCCGGTAGTACTTGAGTTCGTGGTCGTCGTAGCGGAGCGTGCCGTGCCGCCAGCCCTGCTCCCCCGCCGCCGGCAGGTACCGCAGGATGATCGGCACGCCCGCCACGCGCAGGCTGTACAGGCGCAGGACCACGACCGCGCCGACGACGAGCAGCAGCAGGACCGCGACCACCGCGGCGAAGAAGACTCCGCCCATCACGCGCTCCTCACTGCTCCGTGCCCGGATAGCAGGAAAGCCGGTGGCCCGTCTTCACCGGGCCACCGGCTTTCACGCTGCTTCTTCTATGCTACTTGCCCGCGAGGAACTCGATCGCGCGCAGCTGTCCCTGCGCGGTCGCCTGCTCGTCGGACCCGTCCGCCGCCGCCTCGAGGGCGCGCCGGACCTCGGCCTCCTCCAGGGTCGAGGCCCACTCGGCCCCGTCCGCCAGCACGGTGACCTTCTCGCCGGTCACCGAGAGGAAGCCGCCGCGGATCGCCGCAGCCAGTCGCTCGCCGCCCACCGTGTCGATGGCGACGGCGCCACCGGTGGTGAGCTGGCCGAACAGCGGCTCGTGATGAGCCAGGACACCCAGCTCACCCTCCGTGGTCTGAGCGATGACGAACGTCGCCTCGCCCGACCACAGCCGCTCCTCGACGGAGACGACCTCTACCTGAAACGCCGTGTCAGCCACTGGAAACTACTTCCCGGCGATCTTCTTCGCGGCGGCCTCGACGTCGTCGAGACCACCACAGCTGTTGAACGCCTGCTCGGGCAGGTGATCGAACTCGCCCTTGCACACGCGGTCGAAGGCCTCGATGGTGTCCGCCAGCGGGACGACCGAGCCCTTCTCGCCCGTGAACTTCTCGGCGACGATGAAGTTCTGGCCGAGGAACTTCTGGATACGGCGAGCGCGCTGCACCGTGACCTTGTCCTCTTCCGAGAGCTCGTCCATACCGAGGATGGCGATGATGTCCTGCAGCTCCTTGTACTTCTGCAGGATGCGCTTGACCTCGTTGGCGACGCGGAAGTGGTTGTCGCCCACGATCGACGCCTCGAGGATGCGCGAGGTCGACGTCAGCGGATCCACGGCGGGGTAGATACCCAGCTGCGAGATCGGACGCGAGAGCTCGGTGGTCGCATCGAGGTGCGCGAAGGTGGTGGCCGGCGCCGGGTCGGTGTAGTCGTCGGCGGGCACGTAGATGGCCTGCAGCGACGTGATCGACCGGCCCTTGGTCGAGGTGATGCGCTCCTGGAGCTCACCCATCTCGTCCGCCAGGGTGGGCTGGTAACCCACGGCCGAGGGCATACGACCCAGCAGGGTCGAGACCTCGGAACCGGCCTGCGTGAAGCGGAAGATGTTGTCGATGAAGAGCAGCACGTCCTGGTGCTGGATGTCGCGGAAGTACTCGGCCATGGTCAGGGCCGAGAGGGCGACGCGCATACGCGTGCCCGGCGGCTCGTCCATCTGACCGAACACCAACGCGGTGTCCTGGAGCACGCCCATCTCCTCCATCTCGAGGTGGAGGTCGGTGCCCTCACGAGTACGCTCGCCGACGCCCGCGAACACCGAGGTGCCCGAGAACTCGCGCGCGATACGGGTGATCATCTCCTGGATCAGAACGGTCTTGCCGACGCCGGCACCACCGAACAGACCGATCTTGCCGCCCTTGACGTACGGGGTCAGAAGGTCGATGACCTTGATGCCCGTCTCCAGGATCTCGGTCTTACCCTCGAGCTGATCGAAGGCCGGGGGCTTGCGGTGGATGCCCCACTGCTCGCCGTCGCGGCCGAGGCCGGGGGTGTCCAGGCAGTCGCCGAGGGCGTTGAAGACGTGGCCCTTGACGACGTCGCCGACGGGCACGCGGATCGGGAAGCCCGAGTCGGTGACGTCGGTGCCGCGGACCAGGCCGTCGGTGGGCTGCATCGAGATGGCGCGCACCAGGTTGTCGCCGAGGTGCTGCGCGACCTCGAGGGTCAGCGTCTTGGCCACGGACGGGAGGGTGATCTCCGCGCGCAGGGCGTTGAACAGGGCGGGGACGGCGCCGCGCGGGAACTCGATGTCGACGACCGGGCCGATGACCCGCGTCACGCGACCGGTGGCCGCAGCGGTGCCCGCCGACGCGGGCTGGGTTGCTGTAGTCATGTGTCTGCTTTCCGGTTTCTAGTTCGCGAGGGCGCCGGCGCCACCGACGATTTCGCTGATTTCCTGGGTGATCTGCGCCTGACGGAGCTGGTTGGCCTCGCGGGAGAGCGAGACGGCCAGATCGTTGGCGTTGTCGGTGGCCGCCTTCATGGCCGTACGACGCGCGGCGTTCTCCGACGCCGCGGAGTCGAGCAGGGCCGCGAAGACTCGGGTCGCGACGTACCTCGGCAGCAGCGAGGACAGCAGGCTGTCGGCGCTGGGCTCGAAGGTGAAGTTGCGGGCCGGGGCGTCGTCGTCCGACGCGCCGTCGCTCTCCTCGACCACGAGCGGAGCCATGCGGCGCACCTCGGGGTTCTGGGAGAGCATCGACACGAAGCGCGTGTACACGAGGTGCAGCTCGTCGACGCCGTGCGTCTCGACACCGTCGATCGTCACATACTCCTCGGAGCCGGTCTCGAACAGCTTCACCAGCGTCTCGGTCGCCGCGGTGGCGTCCGAGTGGTGCGGCAGCTGCGAGAAGCCGGTCCACGCGCCCGCGACGTCCTGGCCGCGGAACCGGAAGTAGTCCAGCCCCTTCTGGCCCATGACGTACAGGACGGGCTCCTTGCCCTCGTCCTTGAGCAGCTGGATGAGCTCGCGCGTCTCCCGCAGCACGTTGGAGTTGTAGCCACCGCACATGCCGCGGTCGGAGGAGACGACCAGGATCGCGGCGCGCTTCGGGTTCGCCCGCTCGGTGAGGAGCGGGTGATCGAGCGAGCCGGACTTGCTGGCCAGCTCCGAGAGCACCGAGGTCATCTCCTCGGAGTACGGCTTGGCGGCCGCGACTCGGGCCTGCGCCTTGGTGATCCGCGAGGTCGCGATCAGTTCCTGCGCCTTGGTGATCTTCTTGGTCGAGTTGACCGAACGGATCCGCGAGCGCAGCTCTCGGATACTAGCCATTGCGCTTGACCTTGATCGTCTCGTGCTCGACGTCCTCGGCCGGGAGGGCGTCGGACTCGGCCTCGTTCACCACGCGCGAGCCGTCGGAGGCGAGGAAGCTCTGCTTGAAGCGGTTGGTCTCGGCGACGAGGATCTCCGCCTGGTCCTTCTCGAGGACCTTGCCGCCCGCGATCGACTCGTAGACGCCGGCCGCGGCGTGGTGCAGGTGGCTCAGCAGCTCACCGTCGAAGCGGCGCACGTCCTCGACGGGCACCGAGTCGTAGTGGCCCTCGCCGCAGAGGTAGATCGAGACGATCTCGTCCTCGACCGACGACGGGCTGTACTGGTCCTGCTTGAGCAGCTCGACCCAGCGGGCGCCACGGGCCAGCTGCGCCTTCGAGGCGTCGTCGAGGTCCGAGGCGAAGGCCGAGAAGGCCTCCAGCTCGCGGAACTGGGCGAGCTCGAGGCGCAGCGAGCCCGAGACCTTCTTGAGGCCCTTGGTCTGCGCGGCGCCACCGACGCGGGACACCGAGGTGCCGACGTTGATCGCGGGGCGCACGCCCTTGTTGAAGAGGTCGGACTCGAGGAAGACCTGGCCGTCGGTGATCGAGATGACGTTGGTCGGGATGAACGCCGAGACATCGTTGGCCTTGGTCTCGATGATCGGCAGCGCGGTCATCGAACCGCCGCCGAGGGCGTCGGACAGCTTCGCCGAGCGCTCCAGCAGGCGGGAGTGGAGGTAGAAGACGTCGCCGGGGTACGCCTCGCGGCCCGGCGGGCGGCGCAGCAGCAGCGAGATGGCGCGGTAGGCCTCGGCCTGCTTGGACAGGTCGTCGAACACGATGAGGACGTGCTTGCCCTGGTACATCCAGTGCTGGCCGATGGCCGAGCCGGTGTACGGGGCGAGCCACTTGAAGCCGGCCGAGTCGGACGCGGGGGCCGCGACGATGGTGGTGTACTCCATCGCGCCGGCCTCGTCGAGCGCGGTCTTCACACCGGCGATCGTCGAGCCCTTCTGGCCGATGGCGACATAGATGCAGCGGACCTGCTTGGTCGGGTCGCCCGACTCCCAGTTCGCCTTCTGGTTGAGGATGGTGTCGACGCAGACCGCGGTCTTGCCGGTCTTGCGGTCACCGATGACCAGCTGGCGCTGGCCACGGCCGATGGCGGTCATGGCGTCGATGGCCTTGATGCCGGTCGCGAGCGACTCCTCGACGGGCTGACGCTCGAGCACGGAGGCCGCCTGCAGCTCGAGGACGCGCTGCTCCTCGGCCTCGATGTCGCCCAGGCCGTCGATCGGCTGGCCGAGGGGGTTGACCACGCGGCCGAGGAACTTGTCGCCCACGGGCACGGACAGCACGTCGCCGGTGCGGCGGACCTGCTGGCCCTCCTCGAGCTCCTCGTAGTTACCGAGGATGACGGCGCCGATCTCGTCCTCGTCGAGGTTCAGAGCCACGCCGAGAACCCCACCGGGGAACTCGAGCAGCTCGTTCGCCATCGCGCCCGGGAGCCCGGTGACGTGGGCGATGCCGTCGGCGGTGTCGGAGACGGTGCCGATCTCCTCGCGGGAGGCGTCGGCCTCGAACGTCGAGACGTACTGCTCGATCGCGCCCTTGACGTCGTCGGTTGAGATCGTCAACTCAGCCATGAGTACTCGTTTCCCTCTTTTGTGTTTCTGGGTGGAAGTTTGGTTGTTAGCGGGGCAGCTGTTCGGCGGCCTTGTCGAGGCGCGACGCGATGTCGGCCTCGATGACCTCGTTGCCCACCGTGATGCGCAGGCCGCCCAGGAGCTCGGCGACGACCTCGGTCTGCACCGCGATCTTGCGCTGGTAGATCCGGGCCAGCAGATCCGCCGTGCGGGTCCGCTGCGCGTCGGTCAGGGCGACCGCCGACTCGACCACGGCGACGGACTCGCCGCGACGGGCCGCAGCCAGCTCGGCGATGGAGGCGACGGCGGCGTCCACGCGGCCGACGCGCACGAGGCGCACCGTCTGGCGCAGCAGCGCCGCGGTGAACTCGTTCACCTTGCCGCCGAAGACCTTGTCCAGCAGCGCGATCCGGTCCGAGGCCGGAACCCGGGAGTCCGACAGCGCCGCGGTGAGTCGCGCCTCGCCCTCGAGGATGCGTCCCGCGCGGAACAGCTCGTCCTCGGTCTCGTCGAGCGCGTCGGCGCGCTCGGCACCGAGTAGCACCGCCACGCGGGCCTGGCGCTCGATCGCGGTCACGAAGTCGGCCGGGGCCGACCACTTCGCCGCCGCGGCGTCCTGCACGAAGGCGTTCGCCTCGGCGCTGATCTTGGCGCCGAAGAGGTTGTCGACGAGCGCACGCTTGGCGGCGGGCGCCTCGGCCGACTCGGCGAGGTGCTTGCGCAGCACGGGCTGCTCGCCCAGCACGTTGACCACGTCGGCCAGGTCGTCGGCGACGCGGGCCAGCGCGGCCCGGTCCAGACCGGCGGTCCGCTGGTCGAAGCCGGCGGCCAGCTGCCGGATCGCGTCGCGGCTGGCGGCACGCAGGGAGCGCGTGCCGATGCGATCGGCCTCGGTGACGCGGGCCGTGTCGGCGCCCTCGGTCATCGACTCGAGCTCGGTGAGCGCGCGGTCGACGGACGTGGACTGGTTGGCGGGGTCGCTGAGGTGGTCGCGGACGAGACGCCCGGCCACGTCGACGGCCTCCGCACCGAGCTCGGAGCGGAAGCCCCGCACCAGGTTGCTGCGGTTGAGCGCGACCTGGCCCTGCCCGTGCTCGCCGATCCGCGCGACCTCGCGGTCGGTCTGGGCGCGCAGCTCCTCGCGGATCGCGTCCGCGTCGCCACGTGCCTCGTCGCGGATCTGGCTGCCCTCACGGGCGGCGTCGGAGCGCGCGCGCTCCCCCGCCTGGCCCGCCTGCGACAGCTTCTCCTGCGCGATGCGCGACTCCTCCAGCTGCGCCCGGACCGTGTCCTGGCGCTCCTTCATGAGCCGCTTCACCGGCGGAACCACGAACTTCCACAGGACGAAGAGGATGACCGCGAAGGCGATCAGGTTGCCGATAAAGACACCCATTTAGTTCTTCACCACCTTTTCGCTCGAGAGTGCATCCAGCTTCGCCGTGAGGGCCGGGTCCTGCGTGACGTCGAAACCGAGCACGCGGCTCGCCAACGACGCCGAGAGCGGAGCGAGATCGGCGCGCGCCGCCGCGGCCGCGGACTCACCCGCGGTGCGCAGCTGCTCGGTCTTCTCCCGCGTGATCGCGTCCGCCTCGGCCGCAGCCCGCTGCTTCTGTTCCTCCATCGAGACGCGGCCACCGGCGCGCGCCTCGTCGCGGATGCTGCCGGCCTCACCGCGGGCGGAGGCGACTCCGGCGCGGTACTCCGACTCGGCGTCCTCGAATCCCTTGGCCGCGGCGCGACCGTCGTTCGCGGTCTGGTGGATCATCTTGTCGCGATCGTCCAGGACCTTCTGGATGGAAGGAGCCACGAAGAACCAGATCACACCGAGCACGATCAGGAAGATGATCAGGCACGAGATGAAGGTTCCCGCGGTGGGAAGAAGGAAGTTTCCCTCAGCGAGCTGCATGACGACAGTCCCCGTTTCTTGCGAGTGTCTCAGCCTGCGGTGATCGGGGTAGCGAACACGAACAGGGCCATGAAGGCGAGGTTGATGAAGTACGCGGCCTCGACCAGGCCGACGGTGATGAAGAACGGGGTCATCAGGCGGCCCTGGGCCTCCGGCTGCCGCGCGATGCCAGCGACAAGCTGGGAACCGGCGAGGCCGTTACCGATACCGGCACCGATCGCGCCGCCACCCATGATCAGGCCGCCGCCGATGAGCGCACCCTGAGCGATTGTCACATCTGCCATTGTTGTTTCCCTTTCGGTTTCTGGTAGTCGGCCTACCAGGGTCTACTCGTCCGTGGCCCGTGTGGGCCGCGAACACGTCAGTGGTCCGTCTTCTCCATGGACGTGGAGAAGTACAGGATGGTGAGGAGCGAGAAGATGAACGCCTGGATGAGGCCGACGAAGAGCTCGAAGGACTTCCACAGGGAGTTCGGGAACCAGAGGATGTAGGCCGGCAGCAGCGCGATGACCGCGACCATAACCGTGCCCGCGAAGACGTTGCCGAAGAGTCGCAGTGCGAGCGACAGCGGCTTGGAGATGAGCTCCTCGATCACGTTGATCGGCGCCAGGCCGATCGCGTGGCCCTTCACGACCTTCGCGGGGTAGCCGAAGATGCCGTGGGTGCGGAAGCCGGCGAAGTGGTAGCCGAGGTAGACGACCAGCACGAGCGCGTAGACGAAGCTCACGTCGGCCGCCGGCGGCATGAAGATCTCGGTCGGGGTACCGCCCTCACCGGAGTACTGCTGCGGCAGTACGGCGAGCCAGTTCGCGAAGAGGATCAGCGTGAACAGCGCGATCGCCAGCGGCAGCAGGAACGGCGCCACCTTCATGCCGATCGCGCCCTCGACCTGGCCGCGGAGCTGGATGGTGACGGCCTCCCAGAACAGCTGAACACCGCTCGGCACGCCGGTCGAGGTGACCTTCGCCTTCAGGATGAACGCCAAGATCAGGACGATCGTCGCGGCGATCGCGGTCGCCAGGATCGTGTCCCAGTGAAAGGTCATGCCCCACAACTCGAACGACTTGTAGTGGGCTACCTTGATCGCGCCTTCGGCGTACAGGTTGGTGTTCATGACTGCTGGCGAAGCCCTTTCAGAACGGGGATGACGGTGTTCAGGACGAGGACGACCTGACCGACGGCGAGGCCGAAGATCACGCCCAGGCCTGCGGGCCGGAGGAAGTAGGCGATGACGAGCGCGACGACCGTGACCACGGCGAGGCGCACCATCGAGTTGACCGCGACGGGAGCCTTCCGCGGCTCGTCGTCCGCGGTGATCACCGAGACCTTGAGAACCGCGAGCTTCGCGTTGAGGAGGGCCATGAGCCCGCCGACGAAGAACCACGCGCCGAACCAGATCTCGCCGTACGCGGCGGCGATGCCCGCGACGACGACGGAGATGCCCGCGAGGATCACGAAGGGGTTGGCGAACGTCACGACGCCGCGGGGCGCTGTGCGATCGGCCGAGGGGGCGGGCGTCGTCATGTCCCCTCCTTCGGGGTCAGGGTCGCTCACGCGAAGGGTCTCGCGGCGAACGGGGGGCGGCGTCTGCCGAATCCGTAGCGTGGGTCACATCACGAATTCTTTGTGATTGGCTGAGACTCTACCAAGAAGTAGGGGCACTCCCCACATCGGGGCTGCGCCGTGATCCAGCCGATCAACTACACACGATAGTACAACAGGACGGCCGTCCTGCGTTACCGGGCACCCGTCTTGGGCGATGTATCTGACCTCGCGGTTTCGGAGTAGCGCTCCCGCAGGCGGGGCACGATCCGCGGCACCACGGTGACGACGAGGGCGCACAGCAGGCCCGCTCCGAACAGGGGCGCGATGAGGGTCGGCGGCAGCATCGTGGACGCCGCGGCACTCAGGCCCAGCACACCCACCCACAGGTAGATGACCACGACGACGCGGCGCTGACTGTGTCCGATCTGCAGCAGCCGATGATGCAGGTGCATCTTGTCGGCGGTGAACGGGTGCACCCCGGCGCGCGTGCGGCGCACGACGGCCAGCAGGAGGTCGAGCATCGGCACGAACATCACCGCCACCGCCAGGAGGAGCGGCAGCAGCAGCGCGAAGATGTCGGTGGTGCCGTAGGCGTTCTGGGAGATGCGGCCCGACGCGGACGTCGACGCAGCGGCGAGAGTGAGGCCGAGGAGCATCGAGCCCGAGTCGCCCATGAAGATCCTGGCGGGCTGGAAGTTGTGCGGCAGGAAGCCCATGCAGGCGCCGAAGAGCGCGGCCGTGATCAGGGCCGGGGGGTACGACGGTGCGTCACCGCCCGAGTCGAACATCAGCCCCACGGAGAAGATGAGGATCGCGAGGGCCGCGAGGGCCGCCACCCCCGCCAGGAGGCCGTCGAGCCCGTCGATGAAGTTCATGGCGTTGACGGTGGCGACCGCCACCACCACGGTGAGCAGGCCGGCCTGCAGCTGGTCGAGCACCACCGTCGTATTGATCCCCGGGACGTAGACCACGTTCCAGGCCACCCCCATCACCACCAGGAGGGCGGCGGCGAAGATCTGTCCGACCAGCTTCGTGAGGGCGTCGACGCCCCACCGGTCGTCGATGACACCGACGACCACGATCACCGCGCCGGCGACCAGAACGGCGACGGCATCCTTGGAATAGGCGAAGCCCCGGGTAAGAGCGGGCAACTGCGCGGCCAAGAAGATCCCCGCGACCATCCCGATGTAGATGCCCACGCCCCCGAGACGCGGAGTGGGAACCACGTGGACGTCGCGCGCACGCGGAACGGCGACCGCCCCGAAGCGGGTCGCCACGACCCGGACCAGCGACGTCGCGAAGAATGTGACAACTGCAGCTGTCAGTCCCACTACCAGCAATTCCCGCATCGGGACCCCGGCAGCGCCGGCCCCGGCGACCCCCCCGCCCAGCATCTCGATGTGCACGCGTGCGAATCTACTCGCACCCCCGAGCCGACGGCTTCCGGCGGGCCGAGGCTTTGCGATGACACTTCGTCGCACCCCGCCTGACCTGAGCGGATGGACACGATCCACCCGACTGCCCGAATGTTACTGACGAGTCGCTCACATAGCCTCCGCGAAGCAGGCCAATGACGCACATCACTCGTTGGACCGTTATAGTGTCCTCGGTCATACACCTGAGAACGCAGTATGTGGGTCACAGTGTGGCCACAGTCGAGAGGAGACGTTCGCGGTGACGCAATCCGTTGTGCAGGGCTCGACGCCTGCCAGGCGACCTTCCTACTGGTCGATCATCAGCAAGAACTTCTCCAGCACCGTCGTGGATTCGATCCGCACGATCGGTCGCAGCGTTCGGATGCTGATCATGTCGCTGGTGGCCATGGTGACGGACACGGTCCGCGGCCGACTCCAGTGGAAGGAGGCGCTGAACCAGGTCTGGTACATGATCGGCGTCACGACCTTCCCGGGCGTCCTCATCGCCATCCCGTTCGGCATCGTCATCTCGATCCAGGTGGGCAACATCATCGCCCAGCTCGGCGCCGACTCGCTCCAGGGTGCCGCCGGCGGCCTCGCCGTCATCACGCAGGGCGCCCCGATCGCCACGGGCCTGCTGCTCGCCGGCGCCGGCGCCTCCGCCATCGCCGCCGACCTCGGCGCCCGCACGATCCGCGAAGAGACGGATGCGATGCGCGTCATGGGCATCAACCCGCTCAACCGCCTCGTGGTGCCCCGACTGCTCGCCGCATGGATCGTCGCGCCGCTGCTCAACATCCTCGTGATCGCCATCGGCACGCTCGCCGGCTACCTGGTGGCCGTGGGCGGCCAGGGCGTGACGCCCGGCGCCTACTGGCTGTCGTTCGGCTCCTTCGCGCACCCCGTCGACGTGTGGATCTCGCTGATCAAGTCCTTCATCTTCGGCACCGTGATCGCGATCATCGGCTGCCAGCGCGGCCTCGAGGCCCGCGGCGGCTCGCGCGGCGTCGCCGACGCGGTGAACGCCACCGTCGTCCTCTCGTTCGTCGTCATCTTCGGGTTGAACCTGCTCATCACGCAGGTCACCACGATGTTCTTCCCGATGCAGGTGGGCTGACCCATGACCCACTCACGCAGGGCACAACCCTCTTCATCCCCGGCGCAGGTCGGCTGACCCATGACCTCCTGCACCGCCGTACCGACCGCCTTCGTCCCTGAACAGGTGAGCTGATACATGGCAACCGTTTATCGCCCTCGGGGCACACGCTGGTTCTTCAACCTGTTCGGAGCATCCGGATCGGCCTGGAGCCTCTTCGACACCATCGGCCACGTCGTCTCCTTCATCGCCGAGGTGATCCGCACCGTTCCGCACGCGATCAAGCACTACCGGTCGCAGATCATGTACATCCTCACGGACATCACGTGGGGCCGCGGCGCGCTCGTCGTCGGCGGCGGCACCGCGCCGGTGCTGGCGGTCCTCGGCATCACCGTCGGCGGCATCGTCGCCGTGCAGGGCTTCGCCATCCTCAACATGCTCGGCATGGGCCCCCTGACGGCCGTGGTCGCCTCGTTCGCGAACACCCGTGAGTTCGCCCCGATGCTCGCGGGCGTCGGCTTCGCGGCACAGGCCGGCTGCCGAATGACCGCCGAGATCGGCGCCATGCGCATCAACGAGGAGATCGACGCGCTCGAGTCCCTCGGCCTGCGCTCGGTGTCCTTCGTGGTGACGACCCGCGTGCTCGCGGGCCTGATCGCGGTGGTCCCCGTCTACCTGATCACCCTGATCCTGTCCTGGCTCTCCTGCGCCTGGGTGGTGAAATCGGTGTACGGCATGCCATCCGGCACGTACGACCACTACTTCAGTCAGTTCGTGAGCGGGTCGGACATCGTCTTCTCCGTGATCAAGGTGGCCGTGTTCCTGACCGCCGTGATCATCATCCACTGCTACCAGGGCTTCTTCGCCTCCGGTGGTCCGGAGGGCGTCGGTACGGCCTCCGGCCGAGCCATCCGCGCCAGTCTCGTGGCCGTCGTCGTCCTCAACCTCGTCATGACCGTCGCGCTGTGGGGCTTCACCTCCCCGGTCTACTTCAAGGGGTAACCAATGGGAGTCGTTTCCGTACCAGGAATGTCGATCGAGCGGTCGGTGCTGCGGCGCCGCGGGCTCATCGCTGTCGCCGTCATCCTCGCGATCCTGCTCGTCGGGTGGCTGGTCAAGGCCCTGTGGCCCAAGGACGAGTTCTCGTTCACGCTCCGCTCCCCCGCGGTGGCGGCCGGCATCAAGGACGGCGCGCCCGTCCGGATCCAGGGCATCAAGGTCGGTGAGGTCACCGGTATCTCCGCCCTGGGCAACGGCCAGCAGGGCGTGAAGGTCACCATGAAGTCGGCCGACGGCAAGTCGCTGACCAACAACCTCGAGGCCGCGTACTCCGCCGGCAACCTGTTCGGCGTCTCCGAGGTCATCCTGACCCCGCACGACGGCGGCGGCACGCTGCAGGACGGCGCCCAGATCGCGCCCACCAAGCCGATCACCGACAACACCGTCTCGAACATGATCATGACGATCGGCGACGTCAACAGCGACGCCCTGCGCCCGCACATGAGCCAGATCCTGCTGAACTTCGACGCCTCGTCGAAGGCCATGCTCCCGCTCTTCACGGCCCTCGGCAGTGTCGCGCAGGCAGTGCAGGACACGCAGCGGCTCACGACCGCGCAGACCTTCCCGGTGATCACGCAGGCCATCGAGAGCGCCGACTCCGCGACCACGGCGCTCATCCCGGCCGTGAAGACGCTGTTCGATTACGCGCCGGTGCACGACAAGGCGTGGGTCAACCGCGGCAAGGCGACGCTGGACTCGCTCACCAACGAGCGCGACAGCCTGACCGCCGCACTGCAGAAGATCCTCGACCCGAAGGCCCTGGCGGGACTCCAGACGGCGACGCCGATGCTGGTGGCCCTGATGCAGCCGCTGCTCAACGCCTTCCCCAACGGGAGCGCGACGGGCGTCGGGATCCAGATCGGGCAGCTGATCGACAACGTCCGCAAGGCCATGCCGAACACCCCGAACGGGCCGGTGCTGAACCTGCGGCTGTCGGTCGACTACCCTGCCATCGGCGCGATGCTGCCGCCGGCACCGACGTTCACCTACATCCCGCCGAAGCCGGGCGAGAAGCCCACCGAGGCGAAGCCGGGCGAGACCAAGCCGGCGACGCCGTCGCAGGGCGCACCGTCGTCCGCGAAGCCGAGCACCCCGACGTCCACGAAGCCTGGGAGCTGAGCCAACGATGAAGTCAATGAAGGCGACCTCGATCAAGATCGTGGTCTTCGCCGCGGTGATGATCCTGCTGCTCGTACTGGTGATGCAGGCGTTGACCCGGCCGCCCCAGGGCGACCTCGACACCTTCCACGCCGAGTTCAAGGACGTGTCCGGCCTCAAGGTCGGCGACGACGTGCGCATGCTCGGTGTGCAGGTGGGCAAGGTCAAGGACATCGCGGTCAAGCAGTCCTCGGACCACCGGCTCTCCAACGCGGCCGTGACGTTCTCGGTGCAGCGCGACCGCAAGTTCCGTGCCGACGACACGCTGGCCATCCGGTATCAGAACCTCACCGGTTCCCGGTTCCTGGAGGTACGGCCCACGCCGAAGAGCACGGCGGCGGAGGTGAAGCCCGGCAGCACGATCGAGGAGAAGTACACGCAGTCCTCGTTCGACATCACGTCGGTCTTCGTCGGCCTCAAGCCGGTCCTGTCGACGCTGAACGCCGATGACATCAACCACCTGTCGCAGTCGGTGCTCGCGGTGATCCAGGGCAACGGCGAGGGCCTCGGCCCGCTGCTCGGCTCGCTCGACAAGCTGATGGCCGTGAGCAACGACCGGCAGCGCGTCCTGACCCAGCTCATCACGAACCTGGGCTCGGTATCGGAGTCCATCGGCGGGGCCTCCCCCGGCCTGACGAAGGTGCTCCAGCAGCTGGACGTCTTCGCCCGCACGCTGGCCAGCAACATCGACTCGATGCGCGAGTGGTCCGACAAGACCTCGGGTGTGGTGAGCCGCACCAACGCGCTGCTCGCGGCACTGGGCCTCACGCCCAACGAGAACCCGCCGCTCGACGCCATCGTCAGCAACGCGATGCCCATGGCGGAGCAGCTGGTGAACGCGCTCGCGACCCTCCCCGGCATCGTCCAGCTCCTGAACGAGGGCACGAAGCCGCAGGCGGGGCCCGCGGTCTCGGCGACCTGCAGCAAGGGCCAGGCCAAGCTCCCCGGCATGATGAATCTCTTCGTCGCAGGTCAGAAGGTGACGGTATGCAATCCAAAGTGAACCTCTTCAACCGTCCGCTGCCGACGGCGGCGCAGGACCGCCGGTACCAGCTGAACTGGGGCATCGTCGGCGCCCTGATCGCCGTCATCGTCCTGGCGATCTGCGGTTACCTCTTCGTCTTCCAGCCGGGCACCAAGGAGTACTCGGCGGACTTCAAGGAGGCGCAGGCCGTGCGCTCGGGCGTCGACGTCCGCGTCGCCGGCATCAGCGTCGGATCGATCTCCGACGTCGAGCTGCTCGACGACCGGGTGCGCGTGAAGTTCCGCGTCGACAAGGACGTCTTCCTCGGTGACGCGACCACCGCGTCGATGAAGATGCTGACCACCGTCGGCGGCTACTACATGGCGCTGACCCCGATGGGCACGACGAGCCTCGGCGACAAGCCGATCCCGCCGGAGCGCGTGTCGATGCCGTACAGCCTCCTGGAGACCTTCCAGCAGGCCACGCCGAAGGTCGAGAAGATCAAGGCGACCCCGATCCGCGAGTCCATGTCGCAGCTGAACCAGGCGCTCGAGGACCAGCCGGAGTCGATCCGCAACACCGTCGGCACCTTCAACAAGATGTTCGAGAACATCCTGCGTCAGCAGGACCAGGCGGGCGACTTCGTCAAGGTGATGGGCGAGTACTCGACGACCATCAACCAGAACGGCGACCTGCTGCTCTCGCTGATGCGGAACATGAGCACGTTCTTCTCCGCCGCCGAGGTGAACCTGGCCGGCTTCAAGAGCTACCTGTCGAACACCACGCAGCTCGTGCAGCGCCTCGGTCCCCTGCTCAACGTCTACCTCAACAACGTGGACCCGCTCGCCAGCCGCTTCGACGCGCTGGTGGCCAAGGCCCGCGAGGTGGTGCAGCAGGCCGAGCCCGCGATCGCCAACGCCAAGGAGATGCTGGCCGGCCTGCAGAAGACGATCGCGCCCGACGGCACGATCCAGCTGAACCAGTCCGAGCAGACCTTCCTCGCGACCAATGTCTGCATTCCGAGCCCGGGGGTGACCTGCTGATGCGTAAGTTCCTCGCTTCCCGCGGCGCGATGTCCGCGTTCGTGGTCATCGTCGCCGCCGCTCTGGTCCTCGGCGGTGTGGCCTTCAAGGGCCTCACCGAGAAGACCACGGCGTACTGCGCCGAGCTCGACAACTCGGTGGGCCTGTTCACCGGCAGCAAGGTCGCGCAGTTCGGCTACCCGATCGGCGAGATCACCAAGATCACCCCGAACGGCGCCACGACCCGCGTCGACTTCGACCTGCCCGCCGACCGCAAGCTGCCGACCAACGTCGGTGTCGTCGCGATCGCGGACTCGCTGGTCGCCCAGCGCCGCCTGGAGCTCCTCCAGACCTACACCGGCGGCCCGACGTGGCAGCCCGGCAAGTGCATCACCAACACCAAGACGCCGCTGTCGATCACCGAGTCGCTCCAGGCGGTCTCGAAGGTCGTCGACGATCTGACCGTCGGCGGCGGTGACGAGGAGTTCCGCAAGGCGATGGCCTCCATCCCCGCGCTGAACAAGGCGACGCAGGGCACGGGCCCGGAGATCTCCGCGCTCACCAACAAGCTCGGCGAGCTGATGCGCAACCCCGGCCCCGGCATGGGCGACGTGGCGGCGATCCTCGACGCCTTCGCCCCCGCGTCCGACGGCCTGGTCCAGAACTGGGACGAGATGCGCGCCTTCCTCACGAAGTACGCGTTCCGGATCAAGAACGTCGGCGAGCCGCTGATGGACACCGGTATCGGCGCCTTCCCGCAGCTGGTCCCGCTGGTGAAGGTGCTGGCCACCGTCTTCGACAAGTACGGCGCCTTCATCGCTCCCCTGCTCGAGGTCACGGTCCCCACCACGACCCTGCTGGCGGCGACGACCAAGCAGTTCGGCGACCTGCTCAACATCCTGCCGCCGCTGATCCGGGCCTTCCAGGTGAGCGTCGACAAGAAGACCCTGGCCACCAAGATCACGTACCGGCCGCCGTCAGCGCTGGTGCCGTCGAAGAACCCGGCCCAGACCTGCAACAACCTGAACCGGTTCGCGCCGGGCCAGTGCAAGGTCGCCGATGCGGGCCACGTCAACGTGGAGCTCATCTCCACGGTCCTGCGCGCGACGGGAGCGGCGTACTGATGCGCAATCCATTCACCAGGCGGGCCCTCGCGATGGGCGTGGCCACCGTCGCCACCGGCGCGGTGCTGGCCGGCTGCGGCTCCGTGCCCTTCAACCCGTCGGCGATCCCCGCCCCCGGCCAGCCGGGCGGCGGCGACGGCTACGTCGTGCACCTCGACTTCACGAACGTCCTCAACCTGCCCGACCGGGCGCGCGTCGTCTTCGACGGCGTCGTCTCCGGCCGCCTGCAGAAGGTGACGCTCGAAGAGGGCAAGGCCGTCGTCGACGTCAAGATCAACAACGGCGTCCAGGTGCCCAACACGGTCACCGCGACGCTGCAGCAGGACACGATCCTCGGCGACACCTACGTGGCCCTCAAGACCACGCCGGGCAAGCCGGGCACGCCGCTGAAGGGCGGCGACACGCTGCCGACGACGCAGACCAAGCCGCCGACGCAGATCGAGGACATCCTCGCCGACCTGGCGAACTTCCTCGGCAGCGGCAGCCTGATGCAGCTGCAGGACACCTTCAGCCGGATCAACAGCAACCTGCCGGCCGACCCGCAGAAGCTCTCCGGCCTGGTCAAGACGGTCTCGCAGACCGTGGTCGACCTCGGCGCGCAGAGCGACAACGTGAGCCAGGCGATCACGTCGGTCGGCGGCCTCGTGACGACGGTCAACGACAACGACCAGATCCTCGTCGCCCTGCTCAAGCCGACGGACGACTGGTTCGGGGACACGCTCGACCTGACCACCGGCGCCATCAAGCTGCTCAGCCGGCTGTCCGACGCGCTCTCCCCGCTGATCTTCACCGCGCCGCTGCTCGACGCCTCGACGGCGACCGTCGCGGGCGTGATCAAGCCGCTGATGTTCCCCGGCTGGCCGAACATGAACGGCCGGCAGGCGAACCTGGCGAACCTCGAGGACCTGCTGAAGAACAAGATCCTGCCGTTCCTCTCCAGCGGGGCCAAGGTCAACGTCAAGGAGCTGGGCACCAACGGGAACGTGCCCACTTCCGATGCCGCCCGCCAGGCGGTCAACAACCTTCGGATGGTGGGAGCAGTTCCGTGAAAAAGAGCACCTTCTTGAGCCTCCTGACCTTCGCGTTGGTCATGGTGCTGGGCACGGCGTACATCGCCTTCGGCGTGCTGCACTGGCGGCCGCTGGCGGACTACCGCTCGGTCACGATGAAGCTCGACAACGCGAACCAGCTGCTCCCCGACTCCTCCGTGCTGCTGCGCGGCGTCAAGGTGGGCAACGTCGAGACGATCGACCGCAAGGACGGCAAGGTCGTCGTGAAGTTCCGCTACGACGGGAAGTACAAGATCCCGTCGGACACGGGCCTGCGCATCGAGCAGCTGTCCGCCGTCGGCGAGCCGTACATCGACTTCCGCCCGGAGAACCTCAACGGCCCGTACCTGGCCGACGGGTCGACGATTGACATCGCGAAGATCAAGGAGCCGCTGTCGCTGCCCGAGACCTTCCAGCTGATCTCGGGCCTGACCAGCAACATCAACTCGACGGACCTCGGCGGCATCACCGAGACCCTGGCGGACGCGACCAGCAACACGCAGGGCTCGCTGCCGAACATCTCGCAGGCCGGTGATCTGCTGGCCCGTACCCTGACTGCCCGGATGCCCAACATCCGCCGCATGATGGAGAACACGCAGGACTACCAGGCCGACATGGACTGGCTGCCGGGCGCGATCTCCGAGTTCGGTCCCGCGACCCGCACCTTCGTGGTCAAGGACGTCGAGGTGCTCAAGGCGCTGGACGTCCTCATGAAGGGCATCAACGGGCCCGAGATGCTCACGAAGTCGGTCAACCCGTTCCTGATGAAGATCGCCCCGAACACCAGCAAGCTCCTGTCGAACCTCGGTCCGATGACCGAGCCGCTGGTGCCCGTGGTGCAGGCCCTGACGGACGTGCTGCCCCAGATCGACATGGCCGCGCTACTCTCGCAGGCGTTGAACACGGTCGGCTCCGACGGTGCCGCGAACCTCACGGTGGTCATCCCGCCGAAGAAGTAGCGCTCCACCGGACCGACGAACCCCGACACGATTGGCTACGCGACAAGTGACTGATTCCACCCCGGACGACAAGAACCTCGCTGACGAGGCCGCGGCGACCGAGGAGACCGTGCAGGACACCGTCGACGAGGCGGCCGAGGAGACCGCCGACGCGACCGAGGAGATCGCGACGAAGGACGAGGCTCCGACCGAGAAGGTCTCGACCGCGAAGAAGGCCGCGCCCGCCGCGAAGACGGCCAAGCGCCCCGCTCCCCCGGTCGAGGACGACGAGGACGACGTCGTGGAGGCGCCCGTGCGCCGCCCGAAGGCGTCGGCCCGGGCCGCGGCGACGCGGAACCAGGCCGCGGGCCTGACCGCGGGCGCGACCGTCACCACGGTGGTCATCACCGTCGTGATCCTGGCCCTGCTCGCGGCGTCGATCACCTTCGGCGTGCTGTGGGGCCTGCAGAAGTCCGAGAACAGCGACATGAAGGCCGCCGCCGCCGAGAAGTCGCAGGCCGAGAAGGTGGCCGCGGAGTACGCCGCCGGCGCCTCGACCTTCGACTACCGCGACCTCGGACCGTGGCGCGCGGCCATCGTCAAGGGCGTCTCCCCCGACCTCAAGACGCGGATGGACGCCACCGCCGGCGCCATGAACCAGTTGCTGCAGCCGCTGCAGTGGGTGTCCAAGGGCACCGTGATGGACGCCGTCGTCAACTCGCAGTCGGGCCCGATCTACAAGGTCAGCGCCTACGTCAAGGTCGAAGCCACCAACGTGCAGGCCGCCAGCGGCCGCGAGGTGGTCACCGTCTACAACGTGACCCTGGACAAGGACAAGGACTGGCAGATCACCGACGTGGGCGGCTCGCTCGCCGATCCGTCCTCGCAGGCCACTCAGCCGACCCCGGCGGCACCGACCGAGGGCGCGCAGACGCCCGCGGAAACGCCCGCTCCTGGCAACTGACGCCGCAGCCGTCCCGCCGAAGCGCCCGGATCCCGCAGGGGGTCCGGGCGCTTCGTTGTTCTCATGAACGTGCGATCATCGAATGGTGAATCAGCCGCAGAACCCGCCGCCCGGATACGCACCTCAGGGGTACGCGCCCCAGGGTTACGCGCCCCAGGGGTTCGGCGCCCCCACTCCCCCACCGCGCCGCTCGGCCGGCCTGGTGGCCGGGCTGGTGGTCGCGTCCGTCCTCGTGCTCGCGCTCCTGGCGTCGACGGTGACCTTCGCCGTGCTGTGGAGCGGCGCCCAGGGCCGCGCCGACGACACGCGCGCCGAGCTGGCAACCACCCAGCAGGCCGCGGCCGACGACGCCAAGGCCGAGGACGTCGCCGGGAAGTACGCGATCGGGTCGTCGACCTTCGACTACCGCGACCTCACCCCGTGGCGCACCGCGATCACGACCGGTGTCTCGCCGGCGCTGAAGGCGAAGCTCGAGGCGACGGCCGGCGCGATGAACCAGCTGCTGCAGCCGCTGCAGTGGGTGTCGAAGGGGACCGACCCCGTCGCGGTGGTGACCAGCCGTAGCGACTCGACCTATAAGGTGGCCGTGTTCGTGACGGTCACCGCGAACAACGTGCAGGCCACCGCCGGCCGCGAGCTGCTCACCCGCTACGACGTGACGCTGGACAAGGCGCAGAACTGGCTGATCACCGACGTCGGCGGCACCGCTGGCCCGACGAAGTAGCTCAGGCCAGCGATTCGACGGTGACGCCGAGGACCTCGGCGATCCGGGCGGTGCTCACGGCGCCCTCGCGCAGCACGCGCGGCTGCGGCCCGGACAGGTCGACGATGCTCGACGGCGCGGCGTGCTCGGAGGGCCCGCCGTCGAGGTAGACGTCGACCGAGTCGCCCAACTGATCCCGCGCCTCCAGCATGGTGGCGGCGGGCGGCCGGCCGGAGACGTTGGCGCTGGAGACCGCCATCGGCCCGACCTCGCGCAGCAGCTCGATCGCGACGGGGTGCAGCGGCATCCGCAGCATCACGGTGCCGCGGGTGTCCCCGAGGTCCCACGCGAGGCTGGGCGCCTGCTCGACGACGAGGGAGACGGCGCCGGGCCAGAAGGCGCGGGTCAGCTCGCGGGCGGCGTCGCTGACGCGGCTGACGAGCCCGTCGATGGTGTTCCACGAGCCCACCAGCACGCCGACGGGCATGTCCGGGCCGCGGTTCTTCGCGGCGAGCAGGGCCGCGACGGCGCGCCCGTCGAACGCGTCGCAGCCGATGCCGTAGACGGTGTCGGTCGGCATCACCACGAGGTGGCCGCCCTTCAGCGCGGACCGGGCGGCGCTGAGGCCCGCGGCACGGGATTCCGGGTCGGTGCAGTCGAAGGCGCGGCTGGCGATGCTCACGGGTCCATCCTGCCAGTCACGTACCGGGGCCTTCCCGCGAGGTCCCGGTGCTCGGCGACGCCGCCGAAGCCGGCCGCGCGCAACTGCTCGGCGGTGCCGGCGCCGTTGCTGTCGTCGTGCTCGACGCCCACGGCGCCCCCGGCGGCGAGGAGTCGAGCGGCGAGCGGCGCGAGGTCGCGGATCAGGTCCAGCCCGTCGGCGCCGGAGAACAGCGCGACGGCGGGGTCGGCGGCCGCCTCCCGGTCGAGCTCCGCCCCCTCGGGCACGTACGGCGGATTGGACACCACCAGGTCGACGGTGCCGAGCAGCTCCGTCAGGCGCGCGGGCAGCGCCGGGTCGCGGACGTCGGCGTCGAGCACCGTCGCCGAGCCCGCGAGCGCGGCCGCGTCGGCGTTGCGGCGCAGGTAGTCCAGGGCCGCGGGGTCGCGCTCGACGAGCACGACGCGGGAGTCGGGCACCGTCGCCGCGAGGTACAGGCCCAGCGCGCCGGAGCCGGCGCAGAGGTCGACGACGGCGGCGCCGCGCCCGACCTGCCGGGCGGCCCAGACGGCGAGGAGCTCGGTCTCGGGCCGCGGGACGAAGACGCCGGGCCCCACGGCCAGCGTGAGCGGGCCGAAGTAGGCGCGGCCCAGGATGTGCTGCAGCGGCTCCCGGGCCGCCCTCCGGGCCAGCAGGGCCTCGTACGCGGCCGCCTGCTCCGGGGTGGCGTCGTCGGCGATCGGGATCCGCCCGCGGTCGATGCCGAGCGCCTCGGCGAGCAGGACCTCCGCGTCGAACCGCGCCGACGGGACGCCGGCCTCCGCCAGCCGGGCCGTCGCGGCGGCGGCCAGCATCGTGGGTCGGGTCACGCCGGGTTACTCGGCCTCGAGGCGCGCCTGGCGATCGGCCGCCTGAAGGGCGTCCAGGAGGGCGTCGAGCTCGCCGTCGAGGACCTGGTCGAGGTTGTGCGACTTGTAGCCGATGCGGTGGTCCGCGATGCGGTTCTCGGGGAAGTTGTAGGTGCGGATCCGCTCGGAGCGGTCGACGGTGCGGATCTGCGCGGCCCGGGAGTCCGACGCGGCGGCCTCGGCCTCCTCCTCGCGGAGGGCCTGCAGGCGCGCGGCCAGCACCTGCATGGCGCGGGCCTTGTTCTGCAGCTGCGAGCGCTCGTTCTGACAGGTCACGACGATGTTCGTCGGGAGGTGCGTGATGCGGACCGCGGAGTCGGTGGTGTTGACGCCCTGCCCGCCCTTGCCGGAGGAGCGGTAGACGTCGATGCGCAGGTCGGACTCGTCGATCTGCACCTCCTCGACCTCGTCGGGCTCGGGGTAGACGAGCACGCCGGCCGCGGAGGTGTGGATGCGGCCCTGGCTCTCCGTGGCGGGGACGCGCTGCACGCGGTGCACGCCGCCCTCGAACTTCATCCGGGCCCACACCCCGTCGATGCTCCCGTCGGCGCCGGCGCCGCGGGACTTGATCGCGAACGTGGCGTCCTTGTAGCCGCCGAGGTCGGAGTAGGTGGCCCCGAGGGTCTCGACCTTCCAGCCGCGGCGCTCCGCGTAGCGCAGGTACATGCGGGCGAGGTCGCCGGCGAACAGGGCGGACTCCTCGCCGCCCTCCCCCGACTTGACCTCGAGGACCACGTCGTCGGAGTCGTGCGGATCGCGCGGCGCGAGCAGGTCGGTGAGCTGCTGCTCGAGCGTCACGATCTGCTCGCCCAGCGCGGTCACCTCCTCGGCGAAGGAGGCGTCGTCGGCGGCCAGCTCCTGCGCGGCGGCGCGGTCCTCGCGGGCGGCCTCCAGCTTGCGGTGCGTCGCCATGACCGGCGCCAGCTCGGCGAAGCGCTTGCCCACCCTGCGCGCGGCGGCCGGGTCGTTGTGCAGCGCCGGGTCGGACATCTGCTGCTCGAGGCCGGCGTACTCGGCGAGGATGTCGTCGATCGCGGAGGGGGACGAGGCGCTCATGGCGGCGGTGCCTTTCTCGGACGGGGCGGGGCGATGCGGGAGCTGGGGTACCCGTGAAACGCGCCGACGCCCGGCCTGCGGGGCAGGACGGGCGTCGGCGGGACAGCTACTGCGAGTCGGCTGCGGCCTCGGTGGCCTTACCGGCGCGCTTGCCGTAGCGCTTCTCGAAGCGCGCGACACGGCCGCCCGTGTCGAGGATCTTCTGCTTGCCCGTGTAGAACGGGTGGCACTGCGAGCAGACCTCGACGTTGATGCGGCCGTCGGCCTTGGTGCTGTGCGTCTCGAACGTGTTGCCGCAACCGCACACAACGGTGGTGGCCACGTACTCGGGGTGGATACCCTGCTTCATGATTGCCGTCCTTCTCGTTCGTGGTCGCCGGGTCGACCCTGGCGTGCGCCAGGACCGTGAACCGGAACCCATACCGACGTTCCAGTATGCCAGAACGCACTGGGCTTCGAGAAATTCCCGGCTCCCGCAGGTGGGCGACGACGCCGTGGTCACGATGCGGCGGACGTTTGGTGGTTGACTGGCGCGCCGCAAGTCCGCCGGTGTTAGCTACGAGCTGTCACCAGACCGGCGCCGGGAGCGAAGCGAGCGGGCCGAGTTCTCGAGAAATCCGGGAGTGAAGACGTGAACGAGTCAGGCAATGGACCGGCGATCGAGCCCGCCGGGACCGTGATCGGCGGCTACGTCGTGGAGCGCCTGCTGGGCGCGGGCGGCATGGGCGCGGTGTACGCCGCGCGGCACCCGCGGCTGCCGCGCGTGGACGCCCTGAAGGTGCTCCCCACGGCCTTCTCCCACGACCCGACGTATCGGGCGCGGTTCGAGCGCGAGGCCGACATGGCTGCGCGGCTCGACCACCCGAACATCGTCCCGGTGTACGACCGCGGCAACGACGACGGCCGGCTGTGGATGTCCATGAAGCTGGTCCCGGGCCAGGACGCCTCGGCGCTGCTCGCGAGCAACCCGACCGGGCTGCCGGTGAACCAGGTGCTGACCATCGTCGACGCGGTGGCGGCGGCGCTCGACTACGCGCACACCCAGGGCCTGCTGCACCGCGACGTCAAGCCCGGCAACATCATGATCGACGCCACGGGCTCGACGCCGCGCGTCATGCTCGGCGACTTCGGCATCGCCCGCCAGCAGCAGGAGCACAGCGACCTGACATCCGTCGGCATGGTGGTCGGCACCCTCGACTACGCCTCGCCGGAGCAGCTCAGCGGCGACCCGGTGGACGGCCGCAGCGACCAGTACAGCCTCGCCGGCACCACGGTCCAGCTGCTCACGGGCGCCAAGCCCTTCGGCGCGAGCAGCGGCACCGCGGTGATCCGCGACCACCTGATGGCCCCGCCCCCGGCACCGTCGCGGCAGCGCCCGGGCCTCCCGCCCGCGATCGACGCCGTGATCGCCCGCGGAATGGCCAAGGCGCCGCAGCAGCGGTACGCGACGTGCCACGACTTCGCGCAGGCCCTGCACGCCGCCGCGGCGGGCGCGTACCCGCAGGGGCAGGCACCGTCGAACCCGACCACGCGGGTCGCGACGCCGCCGCCCGGCGCGGGCTTCCGTCCCGCGACTCCCCCGCCGTTCCAGGGCGTGCCCTCGCAGCCCTTCGCCCGGCCGTCGGGCCCGGTGTCGAATCCGCAGGTCGCGGGCCCGCAGGGCACGTGGCAGGGCGGGCCGGTGGGCCTCGCCGGGCAGTCGCCGCAGCAGGGCGGCACCAAGAAGGGCGTGGTCATCGGCGCGATCGCCGCGGTCGCGGTGGTGGCCGTGGCCGCGGTCTCGATCCTCGCGCTCAGCACGAGCTCCGACGATGCCGTCGCCTCCCCGACCAGCACCGCCGCCAGCAGCGCGCCGTCGACGCCCGCGACCACGACACCGGTGAGCAACACCTCGACGGTGCGCGACGGCTTCATCGACCCGTGCCTGCTACCGCCCACCACGATCTCGACGCTGGGCATCAGCCCGCTCGCCGACGACCCGGGGCAGCGGTCGGGCACCGCCGGCGCGAAGTACGCCTGCAAGGGCTCCGACTCGAAGGCCAGCAACGCGGACGTGAAGTTCGCGACCTTCGAGACGTCGAACTCGTGGGAGACGGGCGCGGCGGTGTCGGTGTCGGGCACGACGAAGTGGCGCTCCTTCACGGTGCCGAGCACGAACACGAACACACCCGACTACTGCATCACCGCGTACAAGTCGCTGACCAACGGCGTCCTCTACATCGGACTGCAGAAGGTGGGCAACCGGGACTGCAACCGCGGCACGGAGATCGCCGCGGCGATCACGCCGTTCCTGCCGCAGTAGGCGCGCCCCGTCGGCCCGCCCGACGGTGCCGTCGTCTCCCGCAGCGCCCCACGGCGCTCCCGCGGGGGTTCTTCACTCCGGCGCCGGTCGCCTACACGCCCGTCCACTCCCGCGGGAGTTCCTCACCGATCATCGGGTCGCTACCCCGGACTCTGTGAACACCTCCCGCGGGAAGGCTCCTCAGGGCCAAGGCATCGGCACCGCTGTGCTGGGCGAGGTTCTCACCACCGCCGACACGGTCCGCCTCGACGTCCCGCTCGGCAGCCCGGCCCGGCGGCTGTATGAACGCCATGGGTTCGAGACGGTGCATGAGGACGCCGTCGACGTGTTCATGGTGCGCACGACGGAGAACGTACCGAAACACCCCTGAACACGCAACGGCGCCCCACTCCCGAAGGAGTGGGGCGCCGTCGTCTGCGTGATGCGGTCAGTCGTTGTCGCCGAAGCCGCTGTTCTTCTGCACCGTCATGAGGAACTCGATGTTGTTCTGCGTCTTCTTGAGCTGGCTGATCAGCAGGTCGATGGCCTGCTGGCTGTCCAGCGCGGCGAGCAGCCGGCGCAGCTTGTTCACCACGGCAGCCTCGTCGGGCGCCATGATGAGCTCGTCCTTACGGGTGTTCGACGCCGCGACGTCGACGGCCGGGAAGACGCGCCGCTCCGAGATCTTGCGGTCCAGCTTGAGCTCGGCGTTGCCGGTGCCCTTGAACTCCTCGAAGATCACGGTGTCGCCGGTGGAGCCGGTCTCGACCAGCGCCGTGGCGATGATCGTCAGCGAGCCGCCGTTCTCGATGTTGCGCGCCGCGCCCAGGAACCGCTTCGGCGGGTACAGGGCCGTCGAATCGATACCGCCCGAGAGGATGCGGCCCGACGCGGGGCTCGAGTTGTTGTAGGCGCGGCCGAGGCGGGTGATCGAGTCGAGCAGCACCACCACGTCCTTGCCGCCCTCGACGAGCCGCTTGGCCCGCTCGATCGCCAGCTCGGCGACCGAGGTGTGATCGCCCGGCGGGCGGTCGAAGGTGGAGCTGATCACCTCGCCGCGCACGCTGCGCTGCATGTCGGTGACCTCCTCCGGGCGCTCGTCCACCAGCACCACCATGAGGTAGCACTCGGGGTTGTTCGTGGCGATCGCGTTCGCGATGTCCTGCAGCACCGTGGTCTTACCGGCCTTCGGCGGCGCCGAGATCAGGGCGCGCTGGCCCTTGCCGATCGGCATGATCAGGTCGATCACACGGGTGGTGAGGATGTTCTGCGCGGTCTCGAGGCGCAGTCGCTGGTTGGGGTACAGCGGCGTGAGCTTGTTGAACTCGGGCCGGTTCTTCGCCGACTCCACGTCCTGGCCGTTGACCGAGTCCAGGCGCACGAGCGGGTTGAACTTCTGCCGGTTCGCCTGGTTGCCGCGGCCACCGCCGCCGCCCTGGTTGCCGCCGGTGTCGCCCGAGCTCTCGCCGTCGCGGGGCATCTTCACGGCGCCCGTGATCGCGTCGCCGCGGCGCAGGCCGTTGCGGCGGATCATGTTCATCGAGACGTAGACGTCGTTCGGCCCGGCGATGTAGCCCGAGGTGCGCACGAATGCGTAGTTGTCGAGCACGTCGAGGATGCCGGCCACCGGCTGCAGGACGTCGTCCTCGCTGACCTGCGGCTCGCCGTCGTTCTGGTTGCGGTCGCGGCCGCGACGGCGCTCGCGGAAGCGGCGCCCGCGGCGCCCCGTGCCGTCGCCGTCGTCGTCCGGGCCGTTGTTCTGGTTGCGGTTGCCCTGGCTGTTGCCCTGGCCGCCCTGGTTGTTGTTCTGATTGCGCTGGCGGTCCTGGCGGTTCTCGCCCTGCTGGCGGTCGCCCTGCTGGCGGTCCTGGCGGTTCTCGCCCTGCTGGCGGCCCTCGCCGTCGGCGTTCTGGTTGCGGCGCTGGTTGCGCTCGCGGCGCTGACCCTGCTGGCCCTGCTCGCCCTCGTTCTTCGGGGCGTCGCCCTGGGGCGCGTCGGCCTGGGCGCTCGCGTCGCCGTTGTCCGACGGTGCCCGGTCGGCCTTCGCCGCCCGCTCGCCCCGCGGGGCGCGGGCCGTGCGGCCCTCGGTCTTCGGCGCGTCGGCGGCCTCGGCCTGCGGCGCCTCCGCCTTGGGGGCGTCGTTCGTGGGCGCCTCGTTCTTGGGCGCCTCAGCCTTGGGAGCCTCAGCCTTGGGAGCCTCAGCCTTGGGAGCCTCAGCCTTGGGAGCCTCGGCCTTGGCGGCCTTCGGCGCGGTCTTGGCGGCGCCGCCGTGGTCGTTGATCGCGGCGATGAGATCGCCCTTGCGGAGCCCGGAGACCCCCTTGATCCCCAGCTCGCTCGCGATGCCTCGCAGTTCGGCCAGCACCATGCCGTTGAGGCCCGAGCGGCGACGCTCGTCGGCCCGCGTGGTGCTGGCCGCGGCGGTGGCCGTCTCCGGGCTGGTGGTCACGTCCGTTTCGGTCACGGAGTTCCTTTCAATTCCCTGTTCGCGCACTGCGGAAGCAGGGGCCTACCGTGCTCGCCGGGCTGTCCTGCGTTGGTGCACAGGTGTTTTCGCGGGCGACGCACGAATGACGAAGGTGCTTGTTGCGCTTCGGCTGCCGGGCCCCGCGTTTCCGGCGGGGGCACAGATGTCTCGGCCTGATGTGGAGACCGGCGCGCCAACACGTCCGAGGCTGGTTGCTGGGCGTGGAATGGCAATGTGCCGAAACAGCGTCCGCACACTGGTCGGACACTTTTGCCATGATAGCGCGGGTACCGGCGCCCGGCAATCACCACCCCCGGGACCGCGCGCTCAGCCGCGCACGACCCCGTCGGCGATGGGCAGCTCGCGCACGACGAATCCGGCCTCGACGGCGGCGTCCGCGAGGCGGGTCGGCAGCGCCTGGGGGGTCAACGCGAGCACGGTGGGCCCGGCGCCGGAGATCGCGGCGGCCACGCCGGCGGCGCGCAGCCGCTCGACCAGCGCGAACGACTCCTTCATGGAGGCGGCCCGGTACCGCTGGTGCAGCCGGTCCTCGGTGGCGTCCAGCAGCAGGTCCGGGTGCGCGGTGAGCGCCAGCACCATGAGCGCGGCGCGCGAGGCGTTGAACGCGGCGTCGGCGTGCGGCACCAGGCGGGGCAGCATGCCGCGCGTCACCGACGTCGAGGACTGCACGTCGGGCACGAAGGCGTAGGCCCGGATGTCGGGGTGCACGTCCACGCGCCGGGCCCCGTAGTGCAGGGGCGCCGACGGTGCCGCGCTCGCCGCCGCGTGGTCGCGGTAGCCGGCCACGTCGGGGACGGGCACCGCGGGCACGGTCCAGGAGACTACCGCGCCGCCGAGCACGCTCGCGGAAGCGTTGTCGGGGTGGCCCTCGAACTCGGAGGCCAGCTGCACCATCTCGTCGGTGGTGAGCCCGCGGGGCGCGTCGGCGTCGGCGGCCAGCGCGGCGGCGGCCGCGATCCCGGCGACGACGGCGGCGGCCGACGAGCCGAGGCCGCGCGAGTGCGGGATGCGGTTGACGCAGGTCAGGCGGAGCCCGGTCGCGGTGACCCCGAGGTGCGCGAGGGTGCGGCGCAGCGCCACGACCACGAGGTGACGGTCGTCGTCGGGCACCTCCCCGGCGCCCTCCCCCGTGACCACGACGGTCAGGTCACCGTCGGTCCCGGGATCGACGGTCTCGACGGTGACGTCGTCGTAGAGGCCGAGCGCGAGGCCGAGGGTGTCGAAGCCGGGGCCGAGGTTGGCGCTGGAGGCCGGGACGGTCACGGTGGCCTTCAGGCCGACGGGCAGGACGAGCGGGGCGTTCGAGGCGGGGGACACGGGCGCGGCTACTCCGTCAGCCCCATGGCGGCGGCCACGGCGACGGGGTCGATGCCGACGCGGGCGATCTCGGGCAGGCTGCTCAGCGCGGTGTCCGGGTCCTTGAGGCCGTTGCCGGTCACGGTGCACACCACGGTGGAGCCCTTCTCGATCCAGCCGTCGGCGGTGGCGGCGAGGAGGCCGGCCACGGACGCGGCCGACGCGGGCTCGACGAAGACGCCCTCGGTCTTCGCGATGAGGCGGTAGGCCTCGAGCAGCTTCTCGTCGGTGGCGGCGCGGAACTGGCCGTTCGACTCCTGCTGGGCGGCGACGGCCTGGTTCCAGGACGCGGGGCTGCCGATGCGGATGGCAGTGGCGATGGTCTCGGGGTCCTTGACCGGGGCCCCGTTGACCAGCGGCGCGGCGCCCGCGGCCTGCACGCCGAGCATGCGCGGGCGCGCGGAGATGATGCCGTCGGCGGCGTACTCGCTGTAGCCCTTCCAGTACGCGGTGATGTTGCCGGCGTTGCCGACGGGGAGCGCGTGCACGTCGGGGGCCTTGCCGAGGGCGTCGACGATCTCGAACGCCGCGGTCTTCTGGCCTTCGATGCGCACCGGGTTCACCGAGTTCACCAGCGAGATGGTGTCGAAGGTGGCGGTGGTCTTGCGGGCCAGCTCGAGGCAGTCGTCGAAGTTGCCGTCGACCTCGATGATCTTGGCGCCGTACATCACGGCCTGGGCCAGCTTGCCCATGGCGATCTTGCCCGCGGGCACCAGCACGGCGCACTCGAGGCCGGCGATGGAGGCGTACGCCGCGGCGGAGGCGGAGGTGTTGCCGGTGGACGCGCACAGCACGCCCTTCTTGCCGGTGGCCTTGGCCTCTGTGACGGCCATGGTCATGCCGCGGTCCTTGAAGGAGCCGGTGGGGTTGAGGCCCTCGACCTTGAGGTGCACGTCGCAGCCGGTGAGCTCGGAGAGCGCCCGCGCGGGCAGCAGCGGGGTCGCGCCCTCGCGGAGGGTGACGGGCGCCCAGCCCGGCTCCCACGTGTCGCACACGGGCAGACGGTGCCGGTAGGCCTCGATCAGGCCGGGCCACGGGGTGTGCACGGTGGCAGCGGAATTAGTCACTGGTTCCCTCCAGACGGAGCACGGAGGACACGGCGGTCACCACGTCCAGGTTCTTCAGCGCCTCGACGGTGGCCGACAGGGCCGCGTCGGGTGCCTTGTGGGTGAGGATCACCAGGCGCGCGCCCCGCTCGGGGGTGTCGGCCTGCTGACGGACGGTGCTGATGGACACGCTCCGCGCCGAGAACTCGTTCGCGACGGCGCTGAGCACGCCGGGCCGGTCCGCGACCTCCATCGCCACGTAGTAGCGGGTGAGCACCTCGCCGATCGGCGCGATCGGCAGCTTGGCGTACGCCGAGTCGCGGGGTCCGCGGCCCGAGACGACCTTGTTGCGGGCCGCGGCCACCAGGTCGCCCATCACGGCGGAGGCCGTGGGCGCGCCGCCCGCGCCGGCGCCGTAGAACATCAGGCGGCCGGCGTTCTCGGCCTCGACGAAGACGGCGTTGTAGGCACCGTCGACGCTGGCGAGCGGGTGCTTGAAGGGCACCAGCGCCGGGTACACGCGGGCCGAGACCCGCTGCGCGCCCTCGGCATCGGTGATCTTCTCGCAGATCGCGAGCAGCTTGATGGTGCAGTCGAAGGCCTTCGCCGCCTCGATGTCCGCGGCGGTCACGCCGGTGATGCCCTCGCGGTGCACGTCGTCGGCCTTGACGCGGGTGTGGAAGGCGATCGACGCGAGGATCGCGGCCTTGGACGCGGCGTCGTAGCCCTCCACGTCGGCGGTCGGATCGGCCTCCGCGTAGCCCAGGCGGCCGGCCTCCGCGAGCACGGTCTCGTAGGCCTCGCCCTTCTCCGCCATGTTGGAGAGGATGAAGTTGGTGGTGCCGTTGACGATGCCCGCGACGAGACCCACCGAATCGCCCGCGAGGGACTGCTGCAGCGGGCGGATCACGGGGATCGCGCCGGCCACGGCCGCCTCGAAGTACAGGTCGGCGCGGGCCTTGTTGGCGGCGTCGGCCAGCTGGCCGGTGTACTCGGCGAGCAGCGCCTTGTTCGCGGTGACCACCGACTTGCCGGCCTTGAACGCGCTGAGCATCAGCGTGCGGGTCGGCTCGATGCCGCCCATCACCTCGACCACGATGTCGACGTCGTCGCGGCCGACCAGGGCCTCCGCGTCGTCCGTGAGCAGGCTCTTCTTCAGGCCGAGGGCCTTGAGGCCGCGGTCCTTCGTGGTGTCGCGCACGGCGATCCCGCGGATGACGAGGTTCGCGCCGACGCGGGCCGCGAGGTCGTCGGCGTTCTCCACGAGAATGCGCGCCACCTCGGTGCCCACGGTGCCCATGCCGAGGAGGGCGACGCCCAGTTCCCTCTGCTGTGCGGATTCGGTCATCAGAGCACCTCCAGGCTCACCAGGTCGTCCACGGTCTCCCGGCGCAGGATGAGCCGCGCCGCGCCGTCCTTGACCGCCACCACCGCGGGACGCGGCTGCATGTTGTAGCGGCTGGACATCGAATAGCAGTAGGCCCCCGTGGCGGCGACGGCCATCAGGTCGCCCTCCGCCAGGTCGCCGGGGGTGTCGGTGTCGCGGACCACGATGTCGCCGGTCTCGCAGTGCTTGCCGACGATGCGGGAGAGCACGGGCTCGCCCTGCAGATCGCGGCTCGCGACCACGGCGGTGTACTCCGCGCCGTACAGGGCGGTGCGGATGTTGTCGCTCATGCCACCGTCCACCGACACGTAGCGCCGGAAACCCTGCGGGCCGACGTCCTCGGAGTCCACCACGACGTCCTTGATCGTGCCCACCTCGTACAGCGTGATCCCGGGCGGGCCCGCGATGGCGCGACCGGGCTCGACGGCGAGGTGCGGCGTCGCCAGTCCCAGTGCGGCGGACTCGGTCTCGACGATGTGCCGCAGCTTGACCGCGAGGTCGGCGACGGGCGGCGGGTCGTCGTGCGGGGTGTAGGAGATCCCCAGGCCGCCGCCGAGGTCGATGGTGCTCAGCTGCGCGGTCTTCTCCGCGCCGAAGCGTGCGACGACGTCGCGCAGCAGCTCGAGCACGCGGCGGGCGGCGATCTCGAAGCCGTTGACGTCGAAGATCTGCGAGCCGATGTGGCTGTGCAGGCCCACGAGCCGCAGGTTGTCGGCGGCGAAGACGGCGGTGACCGCCTTCATGGCCGGCGAATCGGAGCCGTTCGACGCGAGGGAGAAGCCGAACTTCTGATCCTCGTGCGCGGTGGAGATGAACTCGTGGGTGTGCGCCTCCACGCCCGGCGTGAGGCGGATCAGCACCTCCTGCACGGTGTTCCGCTCCCCTGCCGCGCGGTCGAGCCGCGCGATCTCCGAGAGCGAGTCCACGACCACGTGCCCGATGCCCGATTCGACGGCGTAGTCCAGCTCGGCGACCGACTTGTTGTTGCCGTGCAGCGCGATCCGCTCCGCGGGGAAGCCGGCGCGCAGGGCGACGGCGAGCTCGCCGCCGCTGCAGACGTCGAGGTTCAGGCCCTCGTCGCGTACCCAGCGGGCGATCTCCATGGAGAGGAACGCCTTCGAGGCGTAGTGCACCGCGGCGTCCGCGCCGAACGCCTCCCGCATGCCGCGGCAGCGGGCCCGGAAGTCGTCCTCGTCGATCACGAGCAGCGGCGTGCCGAACTTGGCCGCGAGCGCGGTGACGGGCACCCCGGCGACGGAGACGGCACCGTCGGCCTCCCGGCGCGCGTGGGCGGGCCACACGGCCCGATCCAGTTCACTCACGAGTGGTGGCCTCTCACATCCGGTCGGGTGCCGAAACACCCACGAGCGCCAGGCCGTTGGCGAGCACCTGACGGGTGGCGGCGCACAGCGCCACGCGGGCGCGGTGCAGGTCGGTCGGCTCCTCGTCGCCCATCGGCAGCACGCGGCACTCGCCGTAGAAGCGGTGGTAGGCGCCGGCCAGCTCCTCGAGGTACCGCGCGATGCGGTGCGGCTCACGGAGATTCGCGGCGCCCGCGGCCACGGCGGGGAACTCGCCGAGGGTGCGCACCAGATCGCCCTCGCGGGCGTGGTCGAGCAGGCCGAGGTGCTCCGTCGAGGCGACGACGCCGAGCTCGGCCGCCGAGCGCGCGATGGCCGAGAGCCGGGCGTGCGCGTACTGCACGTAGTAGACGGGGTTCTCGTTGCTCGCCTGGGCGAGGAGATCCAGGTCGAGGTCGATGGAGGTGTCCACCGAGCTGCGCACCAGGGAGTAGCGCGCGGCGTCGACACCGACGGCGTCCACCAGGTCGTCGAGGGTGATGACGGTGCCGGCGCGCTTGCTCATGCGGACGGGCTTGCCGTCCTTGACCAGGTTCACCAGCTGGCCGATCAGGACCTCGATCTGCGCCGGGTCGTAGCCGAGCGCGGCGGCCGCGGCCTTGAGCCGGCCGATGTAGCCGTGGTGGTCCGCACCCAGCATGTAGATCGCGAGAGTGAAGCCGCGGTCGAACTTGTGCTTGATGTAGGCGATGTCGCCCGCGATGTACGCGGCGTTGCCGTCGGACTTGATGACGACGCGGTCCTTGTCGTCGCCGTAGTCCGTGGCCCGCAGCCACCAGGCGCCGTCCTTCTCGTACAGGTTGCCGTTGTCCTTGAGCTGCTGGACGCTGCTCTCGACGAGGCCCGAGCTGAACATCTCGTCCTCGTGGGTGAACACGGCGAAGTCGGTGCCGAACTCGTGCAGGGTGCGCTTGATGTGCCCGAACATCAGCTCGACGCCGTCGGCGCGGAAGGCCTCCACCCGCTCGGTCTCGGGGAGGTCGAGGATGCCCGGGTGGTCCTTGACGACGGTCGCCGCGATCTCGCCGATGTAGTCGCCGGCGTAGCCGTCCTCGGGCGTCGGCTGATCGCGGGCGGCCGCGTCGAGCGAGCGGGCGAACCGATCGATCTGCGCGCCGTGGTCGTTGAAGTAGTACTCGCGAGTGACCTCGGCTCCCTGGGCCTCGAGCACGCGGCCGAGGCTGTCACCCACGGCGGCCCAGCGCGCGCCGCCGAGATGGACGGGGCCCGTCGGGTTGGCGGAGACGAACTCGAGGTTGATGAGCGCACCGTCGAGCGCCTTGCCCTGCCCGAACGCGCCCGCCTGCTCGAGGATGTTCACGACGAGCTGGTTCTGCGCGTCCGCGGCGAGCCGGATGTTGAGGAAGCCCGGGCCCGCGACGGTGGCCTCGTCGACGCCGTCGGCGTTGCCGAGGGCCTCGGCGAGCCAGGTCGCGAGGTCGCGCGGATTGACGCCGGCCTTCTTCGCGACCTGCATCGCGATATTGGTCGAGTAGTCGCCGTGTTCGGGGTTGCGGGGCCGCTCGACGGTGACGCGTTCGGGCAGCACGGAGACGTCGAGGCCGCGCTCGGTGAGCACGGTGGTCGCGGTGGCGTGCAGGAGTTCCGAAAGGTCAGCGGGAGTCACCGGTCCATCCTAAGGTGCGCCTGACCGCCCGGTTTCCGCCGGGCCTGCCCTATGCGCTAACCTTGCTACGCCCTGCGCCCCCGTAGCTCAGGGGATAGAGCGTTCGCCTCCGGAGCGAAAGGCCGCAGGTTCGAATCCTGCCGGGGGCACTTTCTTCTGCGTCACTGCATTCTTCGCCCCGATCTCTCCCCCGCACTGCCGCGTGTGCGCCGCCGCGGCGGCGGTGTTGGAATGGTCCGGTGAGCGAACCACTCCACGATCCCCCGCCCCGCGTCGCGCGGGTCCGCTCGCTCGTCTTCGCCGACGGTGCGCCCGTCTGGCGGTGGCGGGCCGGCCTGCGGGCTGCGGCGGCGGTGGCGATCCCCGGGGCCGGGCTGGTCGCGGCGGGGCACGCGAGCTCGGCCCTCTTCACCACCTTCGGCGCCTTCGCCGTGCTGTACGGCGAGGGCCGCGCCTACCGCGTACGCGGGCACGTGGTGGCGGCCGCGGGGCTGGCGCTGCTGGTCGCGGTGTCCATCGGGGCGACGATCGGGTGGGCCGTGCCCGCGGGCGGCGCCCTTCTCAAGACCTGCGCCGTGCTGATGACGGTCATCCCCGCCGTGGCGGCCGTCTTCGTGGTCGACGCGCTGCGGCTGGGTCCGCCGGGCGCCCTGTTCTTCGCGCTCGTCGGGTCCGGAGGGCTGATCGCCGTCGAATCCGGCGCCGATCCCGCAATGCTGGTAGTCGGTGCCTCCCTGGGCGCGATCTCGTCGGTGCTGGTCTCGATGTCCGGGGTGCTGGTCGATCCGTCGGCGCCGCAGCGGGAGGCCGCGGGGCGCGCGATCGGGACGGTGAACGCGTATCTCGCCACCGACGGTCCGCCCTCCGCCGAGCGCCGGCACGCCGCCGGTTCCGCCCTGGTCGCGGCCTGGTCGACGATGGACGACGCCCGGGCGGCGAGCCGCCCCGCCGATGCGGCGCTGCTGGCCGACCTGCGGGACGCCAACCGGCGTTTCGCCGCCGCCTCGTCCGACGACGCGGACACGGAGGCCGACCCCACGCGCGCGGTCACCACGTCGCGGCTTCGGCCGACGGTGGGCCACCGCCTGCGCCGCTCGCTCAGTCCCTCCTCCCACGCCGCGATCACCGCGGGCCGGGTCGGCGTCGCGTGCCTCGCGGCGGGCGCGGTGAGCATCGCGCTCGGTTTCGAGCGGCCGCACTGGGCGGCGATCAGCGCCCTCGTGGTGCTGCAGACCGGGGTCGACCGCGTGCACGGGACCGTGCGGGCGCTGCACCGATTCCTCGGCACCGCAGTCGGATTGGTTCTGTTCGCGGGCCTGCACGCGGCGGCTCCGCAGGGCTACGCGCTGATCGCGGTGGTCGCCGCACTGCAGTTCTGCATCGAGATCCTCGTCGTACGCAATTACGCCGCGGCGGTGGTGGTGATCACCCCGGTGGCGCTGCTGGCGAGCGGGGCGGGCGTCACCGGCGGGGCGGCGGGACCGGTGATGCGCGACCGCCTGCTGGAGACCCTGGTGGGAGTCGTGATCGCGCTGCTCGCGATGTACCTGCTGGACCCGGGCGCGCACCGTCGGACGTTCGCCTGGACCGATCGTCGGATCCGTGGCGCGGCCACGGATCTCGTCGCCGCCGCCGCGGCCGTGCCGGTGGGCGCCGAGTCCGCCCGCGAGGCGGCCCGGCACCTGCACTTCGAGTTGGAGGGCGGCGTGCGCGCGGGCATCGACTCGATGCACAACGAGCCCGAGTGGGCGGCCGAGCACTGGCCGGCGCGAGCAGGACTGGTGCACGACGGCTACGACCTGACGTCCGCCTTCTGGACGACCGCGCCCGATGCCCGCCTCCCCGACGCCGCCGCCTGGCGGAGCCGGTTCTGACGCCTCAGGCCGCGTGGGCGCCGGTGTTCGACGGTGCGCACCAGGCGGTGTCGGCATCGTGGTCGGCGAGCAACTGCTCGAGGAGCGGCGGGCCGTGCGGACCATCGAGGACCTTCGCGATCAGTTCGTGGTCGGCACAACTGTCCTCGAACTGGCGGCGGAGGTCCTGTTCGACCCACGCGTCCCGGAACTGCGCACACCGGGTGCGCCAGCGGACGAGCGCCTCGCGATGGAGCTCCTCGGCGTGGCGCCGGTGATTGACGCGATGCATCCCTGCGGGATCGGCGCCGCGGCGCCAGCCGGTCCGCCCGGCGTACGGCTCGCCGTGCGGGATCGTGATGGTCTCCCATCCGCGCGGGTTCTCCGTGAGGTCGGGGACGACCTTGCCGTGGTGGGCGTCGCAGGCGAGGGTGAGCGCGGTGACGTCGGTGGCGCCGCCGTGGGCCCACTCGGTGACGTGGTGGACCTGGCAGCGGGTGGCGGGCGCGTCGCATCCGGGTGCGGTGCAGCCCTTCTCGGAGCCGTACAGCGCGATCCGCTGATCCGCGGACGCGAGGCGCTTCTCCCGGCCCAGGAACAGTGGCCGAGAAGCCAAGTCAAGCACGAGGACGTACTTCGGATTGGCGCCCATCATGCGTAGCGCGTCGGCGACCGGGAGCCGGCCACCGGTGGCGGTGGTCGCGATGCCGGTCTCCGACTCGAGCTGATCGATCCCCACAGTGATGATCGGGACGCAGGGCAGCCCTCGATGGCTGCCGAGTCCACCCGAACCGATGACGATGCCGAGCGCATGGGCGAGGGCGTCGTGGTTGCGTTGCGCCGCGCTCCGGGTGTCGCGCGCGGCGGCGGCGCGGACCGCGTCCGCGTCGCTCGGATCGACCGGGGCCGCGACGTCGTCGGGATGGCCCACGCCCGGGCGGGCGAACATCTCGAGTACCACATCGAGCAGGGCGCGGCACTCGGGCGAGAGCGCGCCGCCGATGTCGGACATCAGGTCGTCGCCCTGGGCACTCACGGTGAGCTCGCGCGAGCGCCGGATGCGATCCTGGTCGGGCTCGGCACCGTCGGGATCGAGGAGGGCGACGGCGCGCTTACCGATCTGACCGATGTCCTCCGGCGGCACACTCTCCGCCGCCGTCACGAGGATCTCTTCGACATCGTCGAGGTCGCCGCCGTTGAGGCGGTAGCACTTGTCGAGGATCCGCCCCATCGCCGTGGCGTGCCGTTCGGAGATCCTGCCCTCGCGCTGCGCCTCCGCGATGAGTTCGTACTTGGGCTCAGGCGCGAAGCCGCGGGCGTGACGCGGCACCCGGTTGTACGCGCCGTGCATCCGGTCACGCGCCTCCGCGCCGGCCAGGCGCAATTGGTCGACGAGGAGTTCCTTGAGCCCGGTGTACCCCAGCTCCGCGGGCAGCCCCTGCTCGAACGCGACCCCGGCCAGCACGTTCTGGCCGTACGGGACCTTGCGGGCGGCCGTCTCCAGGCGGCGCAGACACTCGAGCACCTGCTGCGAGGAAAGCATCACCGGATCTGCCGCGGCGAGCCGCTCGGCGGCCCGCTCGAACACGACGAGGGCGTCGAGATATTCCTCTGCCGTACAGGAATTCATTCGAACTCACCCCCTCGCTCCCTTTCGATCATACGGTCCCGTTCGAACACATACCACACACTCGAATGTTCATTCGCGACCCCGGCCGTAGGCGCCGGAGTGACGGTCACCCCGCGCGCGAGATCTCCACGCTCTGCCGTAACCAACGGACATGACTTTTGTTTGGACCAATTAGATTTCGTGGAGCCGGTCACGCCATCGACGCAGTCATCGACACCGGCTCTTGCCGATCTCAAAGCCGTTGCAATCGCGATCGCGGCAGGAGTGGTCGTGCGACGATGGGCCGCATGGAGGAGATGCCCCTGGGAGGCGGGACACCGCGCCACCTCCTCCGCCGCATCGAGCTCCGGGATCAGCTGTGGCGGTACGCCATCGCGGCCCTGACGCTCGGGTTCGGCGCGTTCGGCGCGGTCACCATCGTCATCCCCGACGGTGCGGGCGACAGCCGGTGGCGACAGATCACGATCGGGCTCATCTGCCTCAGCGTGGTCCCTGCATCCGCCATCGTCGCCAGGACTCCGCTCGCCGGCGCGCTGTGGTCGAAGGGATCCCGGGGCAAGGGAAGCGTCGTCTTCGTCGCCTACGCCGACGTCGGACTCGCCGGCGTCGTGCTGTGCATGCAGAACGCCCAGGCGGCACTGATCGGCACCGGTTTGTTCTCCGTGATCGGCGCCTATGTGGCGCATTTCGTGGGCGGGCGGGTCATGGCCCTTCCACATCGCCTTCTCGACGGCGGTCATCCTCGTACTCGGAGGGACGCTCCTCGCATCAGGGTTCTACCCGCTGACCGTGGGCCTCGAAGTGGTCGTCGCGCTCGTCGTGGCCAATGCCGTGGTGGCCCTCCTCCGGAGGTACGCCATCGAGATGCAGCGCCTGATCAGCAAGCAACTGCTCGAGTCGTCCCTCGATCCGCTGACGAACGTCCTCAATCGTCGGGGCTTCGCGTTCTCGAGCGACCGACTCCTCCACCGCGCGACCGGCGATCTGCTCGTCGCCGCGATCGACGTCGACCAGTTCAAGACCATCAACGATCGCTTCGGCCACACCGTCGGAGACGGGGTCCTGCGCAACGTCGCGCGTCTGATCGCAGCCGGGACCACGGCGAACGCCGTCGTCGCCCGCCTCGGCGGCGATGAGTTCGCCGTCATCAGCGCAGACCCCGACCGCGACGCGATCTTCCTGACCCAGACCATCCACCGAGACCCGGTGCGACTGCCCAACGGCAGCGCGGTGTCCCTGAGCATCGGACTCGCGCACCTGGACCACGACGCGACGGGCCGCACCGCGCACACCACCGCGGACGTACTCGACGCCCTGAACGACCGCGCCGATCGCGCACTGAAGGCGAGCAAGACCGCAGGGCGGAACCGGACCACGACCATCGACCACTGACCAGCGCCCGTACCCGGCGCCCCCGGACCGCTGCCATCCCGAGGCTGTTGCGATTCTGAACTCGGAGGCGCTCACCCGTGGGACGATGTCCCCATGGAGGAGATGAAACCCGGAGCCGGGGCGCCGCGCCACCTCCTCCGCCGCATCGAGTTGCAGGACAGGGTGTGGCGGTATGCGATCACAGTTCTGACCCTCGCTTTCGGGGCGTTCGGGGCGATCACCATCTTCTCCCCCGACGGTGCCGGCGACAGCCGGTGGCGACAGATCACGATCGGGCTCATCTGCCTCAGCGTCTTCCCCGCGGCGGCGATCGTCGCCAGGACTCCACTCGCCGGCGCGTGGTGGACGAAGGGGCCACGGGACAAGCGCAGCATCGCCTTCGTCGCCTACGCCGACCTCGGCCTCGCCGGCGTCGTGCTGTGCTTTCAGAACACCCAAGCGTCGCTGATCGGCACGGGCCTGTTCTCCGTGATCGGCGCCTACGTGGCGCACTTCGTGGGCGGACGGGTCATGGCCCTCCACATCGCCTTCTCGACGACGGTGATCCTGGTGCTCGGGGCGAGGCTGCTCGTCGCCGGCTTCCAGCCGGTCAGCGTCGTCGTCGCAATGGTCGTCGCGATCGTCGTGGCCAATGCCGTGGTGGAGCTGCTGCGCCGGTACACCGTCGAGATGCAGCGCCTGATCAGCAAGCAACTGCTCGAGTCGTCCCTCGATCCGCTGACGAACGTCCTCAATCGTCGGGGCTTCGCGTTCTCGAGCGACCGACTCCTCCACCGCGCGACCGGCGATCTGCTCGTCGCCGCGATCGACGTCGACCAGTTCAAGACCATCAACGATCGCTTCGGCCACACCGTCGGAGACGGCGTCCTGCGCAACGTCGCGCGCCTGATCGCCACCGGGACCACGCCGAACGCCGTCGTCGCCCGCCTCGGCGGCGACGAGTTCGCCGTCATCAGCGCAGACCCCGAGCACGACTCGACCTTCCTGACCGAAACCATCCACCGAGACCCGGTGCGACTGCCCGACGGCAGCGCGGTGTCCCTGAGCATCGGGCTCGTCCACGTGGACCACGCCCCGACGGGCCGTTCCACGCGCACCGCGGAGGCCGTGTTCGACGACCTGAACGACCGCGCCGATCGCGCACTGAAGGCGAGCAAGACCGCGGGGCGGAACCGGACCACCACGATCGACGGCTGAACCCGTCGCCGCGCGCCGAACCGCCCCGCTCGCGACGGGCCCGAGCGTGACGGCCCATGAGTCCGATCGCCCGCCGCCTACGATCGAGACATGGTGATCCGCCGCTCCGTGGTCGACGAGGACTTCTTCGCCCCGGACGAGGCCGCTGCGACCTTCTCTCCGGAGCTGCCGCGAACGACCCGCAGCCACAACAGACTCATCGAAGAGTGCGGCGTACCGCGCACGCCTGAAGAGGCCGCGCTCCTCGGGTGCCTGACGGCGCTGCGGGACGGCGGCATCACCGAGGAGTGGTGCGTCGGAGTGATCGATGCGGGCACCACCGGGCACTGGGGAACGCCGCTGCCCGGGTGAGGATTCAGGCCCGACGGTGCGCCACCGCGCGGAAGACCGACGGTGCCGCCCGCCGCAGGACCTCGACCAGCACGATCGACAGCCCGCCGAAGGCGAAGCCGGTGCCCACCATCGCAGGATCGCTGATGTCGAGGAAGAACTTCTCCTGCGCCAGCGGGATCAAGAACAGCACCACGTAGAACGCCACCGAGCCGCCGACCAGCAGGATCTTCCACCAGGTGTACGGGCGTGCCACGATCCCGAGGACCCACAGCGAGCCGACGAGCAGCGTGATCAGAGCGGCCGTCGAGGCCTGGATCTGCTCGACGCTCAACGTCGCGGCCTTCCCGCCCAGCGCCGCGCCGGAGCCGCCCGGGTTCACCACGAGGTAGCACAGGAAGGTCGCCAGGCCGATCCCCACGCCCGACGGTGCCGCCAGCCGCAGTACCCGCCCGACGAACCCGGTCTTGGCCCGCTCGTTGTTGGGCGCCAGGGACATGACGAAGGCTGGGATACCGATGGTGAACCACGCCGCGATCGTCACGTGGATCGGCTGGAACGGGTAGGAGATCGGCGCGAAGCCGAAGATCTTGGCGCCGAGCCCGGCCAGGCCCACGAGCCAGGCCAGGAGCACGGCGTAGACGGTCTTGGTGAGGAAGAGGTTCGCGACGCGCTCGATGTTGCCGATCACGCGCCGCCCCTCCCCGACGACGTAGGGCAGGGTGGCGAACTTGTTGTCCAGCAGCACGATCTGCGCGACCGACCGCGCGGCGGAGCTGCCGGAGCCCATCGCCACGCCGATGTCGGAGTCCTTGAGCGCCAGCACGTCGTTCACGCCGTCGCCGGTCATGGCGACGGTGTCGCCGCGCGACTGCAGCGCCTTGACCATCGCCCGCTTCTGGTCGGGGCGCACCCGGCCGAAGGTCACGTTGTCGGTGACGACCTCGCCCAGCTCGTCGTTGTCCGACGGCAGCTTCCGCGCGTCGACCGACGAATCGGGCGAGCCCAGTCCCAGCGAGTGCGCGACCGCGCCCACCGAGACGGCGTTGTCGCCGGAGATCACCTTGACGGCGACGCCCTGCGAATCGAAGAAGTCGAGGGTGTCGCGGGCGTCGACGCGCACCCGCTGCTCCAGCGCGATCAGCGCCCGCGGCACCAGGTTCCCCGGCGCTTCCGGCCCGTCGACCTCGGTGTCCACCGCCACGTCGGTCGAGGCCACGAGCAGCACCCGCAGCCCCGTCGAGCCGAGCTCGGTGGCGCGCCGCGCACCGTCGGACTCGGGGTCGAGGAGGACGTCGGCGGCGCCGAGGATCCAGTTGCCCTGCGGCGCGGAGCCGTCCGCGAGCGAGATCCCGGACCACTTCTTGGCGGAGCTGAACGGCGCGACGGCCGAGGAGCGCCACGACGGCGCGTCGGGGTACGCCTCGGCGATGGCCTGCACGCTGGCGTTGGGCCGCGGATCGAGCGCGGCGACGGCGGCGAGCGCGCGCTCGATGTCGGCGCGGTCCCCGTCGAGGACGTCGAGCTCCGAGAGGCGCATGCCGTTCTCGGTGAGCGTGCCCGTCTTGTCGGCGCACACCACGTTCACGCGGGCCAGGCCCTCGATCGCGGGCAGCTCCTGCACGAGGCACTTGCGCTGCCCGAGACGCACCACGCCGACCGCGAAGGCGATCGAGGTCATCAGCACCAGCCCCTCGGGGACCATCGGGACCAGCGCCGCGACCATGCCCAAGATCGCCTGGTTGAGTTCCTGTTTCGAGATCACCAGCTGGTTGAAGACGGTGAGCACGCCGGCGGGGACGAGCAGCCAGGTGATCACCTGCAGGATCTTGTCGATCCCGGAGCGGAGCTCGGAGTTGACCAGGGTGAACTTGCTGGCCTCGTCGGCGAGCTTCGCGGCGTAGGCGTCGGCGCCGACCTTCGTCGCGCGGTAGGCGCCCGAGCCGGAGACCACGAAGCTGCCGGAGAAGATCTCGTCGCCGAGTTGCTTGTCGACGGGATCGGCCTCGCCGGTGAGCAACGACTCGTCGACCTCGAGGGCCTCGAACTCGATGGTCTCGCCGTCGACCACGATCTGGTCGCCGGGGCCGATCTCGATGACGTCGTCGAGCACGACGTCCGACTGCCCCACCTCGGTGGCGACACCGTCGCGCCGCACCACCGGGTGGGCCTGCCCGACGATGGCCAGCGAGTCCAGCGTCTTCTTGGCGCGCAGCTCCTGGATGATGCCGATGCCCGAGTTGAAGACGATCAGCAGGCCGAACAGCCCGTTGATGAGCGAGCCCGTGAACAGCACCAGCAGGAACAGCACGCCGAGCATCGCATTGATTCGGGTGAAGACGTTGGCGCGGACGATGTCCCAGGTGCTCCTGCCCGACCGGTTGGGCAGCGTGTTGACCCGGCCGTCGCGTACCCGCTCCGCGACCTGCGCCGCGGTGAGGCCGGACGCGGGGACGCCGGAGGTCGTGTCGGGGGCAGCAGTCATGACCGCGAGTCTAATGACGCCCTCACGCTCGCGGCCTTGTGGTGATGCCCGTGACACCGCGTGTTGTTAGGTTCCCCTCGTGACCACGACGACGCGGCGCCGCGCTCTGTACCCCCTGTACGCCGCGGGCTTCACGACCGCCTTCGGCGCCCACAGCATCGCGGCGAGCCTCGGCGGCCTCACGGGCACGGTCGGTTCCCAGCTGTTGACGCTCGGGCTGCTGCTCGCTCTGTACGACGGCGCCGAGGTCCTGCTCAAGCCTGTCTTCGGCACGCTCGCCGACCGGATCGGGCCCCGCCCAGTGCTCCTCGGTGGCCTCGTGGCGTTCGCGGTCGCGTCGGCGGCCTTCGTGCTCGCGGGCGACGCAGGGTGGCTCGCGCTGGCAAGGTTCGCGCAGGGCGCGGCGGCCGCCGCCTTCTCCCCCGCCGCCAGCGCGATGGTCTCCCGGCTGACCCCGGACACCGCTCAGGGCCGCGCCTTCGGCGGCTACGGCGCATGGAAGGGCCTGGGCTACACGCTGGGTCCGGTGCTCGGCGGCGCGCTCATCTGGGCCGGCGGCTACCCCCTGTTGTTCGCTGTGCTCGGCGGCGTCTCGGCGCTCGTCGCCGCGTGGGCAATCGCCGCCGTGCCCGTGCTCCCGCCCCTGCCCCGGCAGCGGCAGACCGTCGTCGACCTGGCGCGCCGCCTCGGCTCGAGGTCCTTCCTGCTCCCCACGGCGGCGCTCGCGGGCTCCACCGGGGTGCTCGCCGTCGGCGTGGGCTTCCTGCCGGTCGCCGGGTCGCAGCACGGCATGGGACCGCTGTTCACCGGCGCGGTGGTCTCGGTGCTCGCGCTGACCGCCTCACTGATCCAGCCGCGCGCGGGTCGGGCGCGGGACGCAGGCCGTTTGTCCGACGGTGCGGGCATCGCCGCGGGCCTGGTCCTCAGCGCGCTCGGGCTGGTCGCCATCAGCATCCCCGGACCTGCCGGAATCGTGGTGTCCGCGATCGCCATCGGCGCGGGCGTGGGGCTGGTGACGCCGCTCGGCTTCGCGCACCTGGCGCAGAACTCCCCCAAGGAGCGGATGGGCCAGACGATGGGGTCCGCGGAGATCGGTCGCGAGCTCGGCGACGCGGGTGGACCACTGCTGGTGGGAGCGCTCGCCGCCGCCGCGGGACTCAGCGCGGGCTTCGCGGGCCTGACGGTGCTGCTGCTGGTGATCGCGCTCGCCGCGCTCCGACTGCGATAGCAAAGTAGTCTTCCGCGCATGACCGCCTTCACCGTTGAGCGATCCACCGATATCGCCGCGCCCGCCGACACCGTCTACGGCCTCATCGCCGACTTCCACGAGTGGCGCCTGTGGTCGCCGTGGGAGGACATCGACCCGCAGCTGCACCGCGAGTACACGGGGCCGCCGAGCGGCACGGGCGCGAGTTACGCCTGGAAGGGCAACCGCAAGGCCGGGGCCGGGCGGATGACGATCTCCGCGGTCGAACCCGGCAGCTCGGTCGACGTGGACCTCGAGTTCATCAAGCCGATGTCCTCGAACAACCACGTGCGCTTCGACATCGTCCCGTCGCGGGAGGGCGTCGAGGTCACCTGGACCATGACGGGCGAGACCAGCGGCCTGTTCTCGCTTCTCGGCAGGATCGTCCCGATGGACAGGTTCGTCGGTAAGGACTTCGAGAAGGGCCTCGCCGCCCTGAAGGCGCGGGCGGAGAACCGCTAGGCACTCCGCTCGGCGGACCGGTGCCGACCACCAGCCCGCCGAGCGCCCACGGACCTGAGAATCTGGCAAATCGGCACCCGCGGGCACCGCGGGCGGAGAAGATCAGTGCCACCTTCCCCGCACGTCAAGGAGTCACCATGCCCGCTCGCCCCGCCGTCGACCTCGGATCCTGGATCGCGCGCCGCGCCGCCGTGAGCGGGGACCGCCCCGCCGTCACCTACGGCGACGCGACGTGGAGCTACCGGGAACTCGCCGATCGGGTCGACCGACTGGCCGCCGACCTGGTGGCCGGGGGCGTGCGGACCGGCGACCGCGTGGGCTACGTGGGCTTCAACCACCCCGACTTCCTCACCACGATGTTCGCCGCCTCGCGGGCCGGCGCGGTCTTCGTGCCGCTGAACTTCCGCCTGACCTCGGCGGAGCTGGAGTACATCCTCACCGACGCCGGCGTGCACACCCTGGTGGCCGACGCCGACCGCGCCGCCGTCGTGGAACCGGTGCGGGCCTCGTCGGGCCTCGCGCGCGCCATCGCGCTGGAGCCCGTCGACGGTTGGGAGCAGCTCGACGCCCTCCTCGCGGACCGCGCGCCGATCGCGGAACCGCAGTCGCCGGCGGAGGACGATCTCGCGCTCATCATGTACACCTCGGGAACCACGGGCCGTCCCAAGGGCGCGATGCTCACGCACGGGAACATGTTCTGGAACAACATGAACGCGCTGCTCAGCCTCGACACCATGTCGACCGACATCAGCCTCGTCGCGGCGCCCCTGTTCCACATCGGCGGCCTCAACGTGACCACGCTGATCACCCTGCAGAAGGGCGGACAGCTGGTGATCCTGCCCGCCTTCGACCCCACCGCCGCGCTGCAGCTCATCGAGAAGCACCGCGTCACCACGATGTTCGGCGTGCCCGCCATGTTCCTGTTCATGAGCCAGGTGCCGGCCTTCGAGACCGCCGACCTCTCCAGCGTCCGCCAGTTCACCTGCGGCGGTGCGCCGGTCCCCGAGCCGCTCATCGCGCTGTACAACGGCCGCAGCATCCCCTTCTGCCAGGGCTACGGGCTCACCGAGACCGCGCCGCTCGCCCTGGTCATGGACGTCCACGACACCGCGCGCAAGATCGGCGCCGCCGGACACCACGTCCTGCCGCTCTCCGAGGTCGCGCTGCTCGGGCCCGACGGTGCCCCCGCCCCGGCCGGGGAGCGCGGCGAGGTCTGCGTGCGCGGCCCGCAGGTCACGCCCGGCTACTGGCAGAACCCCGACGCCACGGGCGCCGCCATCGACGCCGACGGCTGGTTCCACACCGGCGACGTGGGCGAGCAGGACGAGGACGGCTACGTCACCGTCGTCGACCGCGTGAAGGACATGGTGATCTCGGGCGGCGAGAACGTCTACCCCGCCGAGGTCGAGTCCGTGCTCTACCGCCACCCGTCGATCGCGGAGGTCGCGATCATCGGTACGCCGCACGAGAAGTGGGGCGAGGCCGTGACCGCGATCGTCGCGCTCAAGCCCGAGGCCTCGCTCACGCTGGACGAGGTCCGCGACTTCGCGAAGGACTCCCTCGCGCCGTACAAGCTGCCGCTGGCCCTGCACCTCGTGGACGCCCTCCCCCGCAACCCCGCGGGCAAGGTGCTCAAGTTCAAGCTCCGCGAGCAGGTGTAGTCGAGGAGCGTCCTCGGCGCCGGTGAAATGGCCCCGTCTAGCCGAGGGCGACCTCGGTGACGCCGTCGCGGCCGCGCAGGGCGTCGAACCGGCCGGCGACGCAGCTGAAGACGATCACCTGCGCGCCGCGCCCCGCCTCGACCAGGGCGTCGGCCATCGCGCCGAGGCGCGTGGGGTCGCTGTGACCGAGGGCGTCGTCGAAGATGACGGGAGCGCCGTCGGCACCGTCGACCAGGCGGGCGCAGGCGAGCCGGCTGAGCACGCCCAGCTGCTCCTGCGCGCCGCCCGACAGGGAGTCGAAGGGCACGGTGACCCCGTCGACGGTGCGCGAGGCGATGGTCAGGTCGTCGCCGACAGTGATGGTGAGGGGATCGCCGAAGACGGTGCGGCCCAGCTCCTCCAGCGCCCGCTGGTACGGCGCCTGGACGCGGGCGCGGCGGGCGTCGCGGTGCGCCGTCAGGGTCTCGTGCAGCAGTGCCGCCGCGCGGGCGCGCTCCTCCACCGACGTCAGGGCGCGGGCCGCGTGCACGTGCTCCGCCTCGGCCGTGTCGAGCCGGTCGCGGCGGCCGTCGGCCTGGAACAGCTGCAGCTGACCGTTCAGGCCGGCGAGTTCCTCCCGCGCCGACGCCTCCGCGGCGCGGGCCCGCTCGTCCTGCGCGCGGGCGGCCGCGAGCCTGGCGGCGAAACCGGCGACGTCGGCCTCCCGGGCAGCGGCCTCGTGCGCGGCGACCTCGGCCGCGGCGGCCTCCCGCGCGGCGACGGCGGCGTCCGCGGCGGTGCCCACGGCGTCGTCGGCGGACTCCGCCCGGGCGCGCTCCAGCTCCGCCGTCAGCTCGGAGGCCTGCTGGTCGAAGTGCTGCAGCCGATCGGCCGCGACCTGCGCGTCGGTGGTCGCCCGATGCAGCTCCTGCTGCTTCTGCCCGAGCTGCTCGCGCGTCTGCCGCTCCTCGCCGCGCGAGGCGACCTCCGCCTGCGTGGCGTCCATGAGGTTCGCCTTGGCCCGCTCCGGGTCCACTGCCAGCAGCTCGGGGTCGACCGCGGCCTCCAGCGCGACGATCCGCTCCGCCGACTCCTCCGCCAGCTGCCGGAGCTCGGCGAGGGTGTTGTCGCCGAGCGCGTGGGCGAGGGCGATCCGCGCCTCCTGTAGCTCGATCTCGACGGCGTCACGCTGCTCGTGCAGCTCGCGGGCCGCGGCGACGTCCTCCGCCCCCGCGTCGCGGCAGGCGGCGAGCAGCGCGGTGTGGGCGGCCTTCACCTCAGCGGCGGCGTCGGCGCTCTCGCCACGCTGCACGACCTCGATCCGGACCGCGCCGGGCACTTCGATCACGGTGCCGTTCCCCGCGACGACCTCGACCGGCTCCTCGCCGATGTTGCGGCCGTCGACGAGCACATCGGAGAAGCCGAGCCGCTCGAGCGTCAGCGTCGCGGCGAGCGCCGAGAACCGGGCCTGCGCCTTCTCGTACCGCTGCTCCGCGACCGCGATGGTCTGCAGGGCACGGCGGTCGATCGGGTTCGCGGCGAGCCTGTTCCGTGCGTCCTCCACGTCCTTACCGAGCAGCTGCGCCTGCTCGATCCGCTTCACGGTGCGCTGATAGCCCACGGACTCGCGGGCGTAGTCGACGGCGTACTGCGCCTGCGACTTCCGCTCCCGCCGGTCGGCCGAGACCGCCGACAGCTCGTGCACCGTCGTCTCGAGCCAGGACGCCTCCGCGGCGAGGACCTCGCGGTCCGCGAGCGCCCGGTCGCGCTGGGTCCGGACCTGCGCGGTGCGCTCCACGGCGAGGGCCTGCCGGTCGATCAGCCGCCGCCGGCGGTTGGCGGCGTCGCCCGCGTGCTGCTCGCGCAGCACCGACGATTCGAGCACGGAGCGGGACTGCGCCAGCCGCGATTGGAGCGCGCCGATCCGCTCCTGATCCGCGCTGAGCGCCTCGAGCGCCGCGGCGGCAGCGGACCGTCGTTCCACCAGGGCGCCGAGGCGGGCGGAGGCGAGCGAGTGCTGCTCGACGACCCGGTCGACCTCGCGCAGCGCGGCCTCGGCCTCGTCCAGCGCGGTGCGGGCGGCGGCCTCGCGGGCGCGGGCGGCGGACAGCTCGCCCGTCGGGCGCCCCGTCGGGGTGAAGTAGCGGGCCCGCTCCGCGGCGACGGCCTCGGCCAGCCGCTCGGCACCCGGCTCGTCCTCCCCCGCGCCGCCGGACGCCGAGTCCAGCGCCTTCGCGAACGCGGCGCTGTCGCGCAGCGAGGGCTGCCCGGGGCCGGGGCCCTGCAGCACGGTGAGCGCGGCGAGCAGGTCGCCGTCGACGTGCGCGGCCATCTGCTCCGCGACCCACGATTCGGCGCTGCCGCCGGTGAGCTGCAGCGGCGTGGGCTCGAGCACCGTGAGCACGGTGCCGGGGCGGCGGTGGTACTGCTTGGCGTACACGAAACGGTACGGGCCGACGGTCAGCTCGGCCTCGACGAACGGGCCGGCGTCGCGGTGCGCGGGGCACACGGCCTCGACCCGCTGCGACTTCGACGTGGCCTTGACCTCCAGGAGCAGCTGGAGCGCCTCGACCATCGACGACTTACCGGCCTCGTTGGGGCCGTGCAGCAGCGTGACGCCGGTGTCGGCGAACGCGATCTCGCGCTCGGTGACGCCGCGGAAATCCTTGACCGCCAGGCGGTGCAGCCTCATGCGCCCACCTCCTGGCGGGTGAGGCGGTACAGCAGCGCGAGCGCGCCGGAGGCGTCGGCCGCGCGCTCCCCGCCGCTGCGCGCGACGCCGAGCAGCTCCTGCGCGGCATCGGCGGCCGGGCCCGTCAGCTCGAGCGCGTCCAGTTCCTCCTCGCCCGGGAGCACCGCGAGGTCGGTCTTGCGCTCCCACAGCTCGACGGCCGCGAACCGGGCCCGCAGGGCCTCGATCTCGGCGTCCAGCCGAGCCTTGGCCGCCAGCCCGACGGTGCCGGTGAAGCCGACCTTGACCACCGTGCGGTCCTTGTCCGGGAGCGCGGCGAGCGCGCCGACGGCCGCGTCGACGTCGCGCTCGGCGGTGAGCGGGAACTCGCGGGAGGCGAACCGCCACGTGCCGACCCGCGCCGGCTCGACCCGCGCCGGACCCTCGTCCGGGACGTCGACGACGAGGACCGAGCCCGACCCCGTCTCCTTGTGGTCGAAGTTGGTGACCTCGGGGGCGCCGGAGTACCAGACGCCCGGGGCGACCTCGGTGACCGAATGCCGATCGCCGAGGGCGACGTAGCGCAGCTCGCCCGCGGCGATCCGCTCCGACAGGGCGGCGACGTCGATGAGGCGCTGGTCCCGCGCGCCGACGGGGAGGGTGCCGCCGTGCCCGACGGCGATCCGGATCACGCCCGCGGCCGGCGGCGCGGCCGCGGCGACGGCCTCGGTGAGCGGATCCCCGGCGGGGTGCTTGGAGAACCACGGCGCGGCCAACAGCTCGACGCCCGGACGCACCTCGTGCACGCCGGGACTCTCGAGCACCACGACGTTGGCCGGGCGGTGCCGCCGGAAGACCTCGGACGTGTAGATCGAGGCGGCATCCAGCGGATCGTGATTGCCGGGCAGCAGGTAGACGGGACAGCCGATCGCGGCGATCCGGTCGAGGCTGCGGGCGACGACGGCGGGGGCGAGCCGGTTGTCCTCGAAGACGTCACCGCAGACGACGACGAACTCCGCGTCCCGCTCCGCCGCGACGGCGCCGAGGCGGGAGATCGCGTCCAGCCGGGCGTCGGTGAACCGGGCCTGCGCGTCCGCGTCGAGGAAGTGCCGGGTCATCCCCAGCTGCCAGTCCGCCGTGTGCAGAAACCGCATGCCATCCCTCCTCGAGCCTCGCCGTCCGTCGCTTTCAGGGTAGTGATCGGCACTGACAAGTTCCGGCAGCGACCCGGGGATGATGGACGACCCGCGGAATCACCAGGCGTCCGGCTCATTTGAAAGAACTTCCTTAGCCAGCCGTTCCGCATCGTGCCGCGCCTGTGTGAGCCACGCTTCACGCTCCAACAATCGGCGCGCCCGCCGAATGACGTCGCTCTTGCACTCACCGTCGCGCTTCGCCGCTTGAATGATCCGCGCATCGTGCGCCTCAGGCCGGAATCTGATGATCGCCGCCATGGACACGACAATACGCGAACATCAGAACAACGTATCGCCTTCGTCTGCAACAGATTCGGACGTAGGAGGAGTTCGATTCCCCGCCGTGGGATTCCCCAGCGACTGCTCCAGCGCCGCCCATTCGATGAGGGGCCCAACAACGACCTCCGCGAGCAGGGCATCCTGCTGCGGTTCCAGCTCGCACAGCAGCCCCAGAACGTTGAGGAGGTCGATCAGCTCAGACGTGTAGTCGGCGAGCCAGTGATCGGTCTGAATCTTCATGAGGTCTGAGACTCGGCGGTCCCCGATAACGGGGCGTTCCCGATCATGCTTCCGGTACGAGAACCACTTGTGCAGCACGTTCACGCCGGAGACCTGGTAGTCCCACATGCCTTCGGTGACGTTCGCGACGCGGCCATACCCAACTCGGAGTTCCTCCTGTGCCGCGTGGTAGCCCAGTTCGTTCGGCATTGAGTCGGGATCCGAGGGGATCGCCGCCACCACTGATGGCGCTTGCCCAGCGGCAATCCGCGGCGCACTTGCTGGCCGGCCCGCGGCTGGATCGGTGAACCTCGTGCCGTACGTGTGCAGCCAGATGACCCGACGACCGAGTTCCACGCAGCGTGCAAACAGTTCGCCAGAGCCAGTGAGAGGGACGCGAATACCCGGGGAGCTGAACTCGTCCTTGACGCGAATCAGGAATCCCGGATGAGCGAGCAAGCACGCCAGGTAGGCCATAAGATCGGGGCCGCTGACTGCGAATCCGTATCGCGCAGTCAGCAGGCTCAGCAGCCCGGGGGCAGTGTTCGGCACCGTGACGCCATCCGCCAACAGCGGAAACGCCCTTCCCCCATGATTTCCTCGGAAATGGTCCAGGTCGGGAACCAACCCCGAGAAGGTGACCGCCGGCCCCGTGCCCGGCACAACACGCTCGAACGCCGTCATATACACCTGCTGGTCGGAGCGGACCTTCCACAGTGTCGGATTCGGCCGGTTGATGAGGCGCTTGTCGGGGATGATCCACTGCCTGTCGAAGGAGCGGAATCCGTACCGGATCGGCGGCGGACAGGCACCGGTGTCAGCCAGGACCGACGTAGTCCGGGCGGGGAAGCCGGGAAGCCCGTCCCGCTGCGCACCGTCGATGCGACGATCCTCGTGCTCCGAGAACAACTCCCGCTGCCGGTCCAGAGGGGATGCCTTCTTCAGCGCGCCCCACCGATCCGTGAGGTTCTTCGCGTCTGGCGCGATGACCCAGGTACGCCCAGGCATCACGCCGGAGCCGTTCCACCAGAAGATCTGATCCAGCGGCACGAAGGTCGCCCACGCGCCGCCCACCTTGGGACGGAAGGGATCCCGCCACCCGGTAGCGCCGTCGTCCCACCCATCGTCGAGTGTCAGCTCCGCGAGCGCGTCGAACTTCACAGTACGGTCGCCCGCCGGAAGCTCGCGGTAGTGCACGGCCGCGGGCTCGGCATCATCCTTCGCCTTCGTCCGCGCCGCGAGCACGATGCACACCGGCTGCTGCACGTCCTGGAAGATCCGCGTATTGACCGGTGGCTGCTGTCCTTCCGGGCTCGCGTCGATGACCCACAGATGGTCGCAGCGATGCCGCAGGTACTCGCGCATCCGCTGGAACCCCGGACCGTCGAGGAAGCCCGCGAGGGTGATGAAGCAGACGATGCCGGTGTCCTCGTCTCCGGAGTCGAAGACCTTCCACGTCGCCCAGCGCCAGAAGTACACGTACATATCCCGCAGGTGCTTCGTGTGCCGACCCACCTCCCAGTCCCGAGGGGGAATGAAGTCATCGAGCGGTGGCACCTGACCGACGGCTGGATTGCCCGACTCGATCCATCCGCCACGCCCCTTCGCACGATTGTCGTAAGGCGGATTCCCGAGCACCACGAAGATCGACTCCGAGGCCTTGATCTTGTCGGCCTCCCGCTTGGATTTCGCGATCGGCTCATACACCGCGCCGAGCTCCTGCTGCTCGATGTAGGGATTCGCCAATGTGTCGGCGACGTACATCCGCAGGCTCGTCGGCGAGGCGTCAGAGCCGAGTTCTGCGAGCTCAGCAAGTACGCGAAGCTGTGCGACGGCGAAAGGCCCCAGCTGCAGCTCGAACCCGATCAGGCGATTCAGCGCCGCGGTGATGGCCGCCCCCTTCGCACCGGGCCCCTGATCCTGCACTACGCGAGCGGCGATCCGTTCGAGAACGGCGATAGGGAAAGTACCCGTGCCGACTGCCGGATCCAGCACCGTGACACCTTTGTCGGCGAGCCCCTGGCTGATCCCGAACCGCTGAGCCAGCGCATCGTCGACCAGTCTGGTCATGGACTCGACCACCTCGACAGGCGTGTAGTACGAACCCGTCTTCCTCCGCAACGCTGGGTCGTACTCCTGCAGGAAGTTCTCGTAGAAGTACAGCCACGCGTTCGCGTCGCCTTTCGTGACGGCGGACCAATCGACAACATTGAGAACCCGCTGCATCGTCTTCACCGAAGTCCGCAAAGCGACGTCCGCGACTGCGGGATCAGTCAGCACCCGCAGAGCGGTGCCGACCAGCGAGTGCACGTGACCGAGTTCCACCGCTGCCTTGTACAGCCCATCATCGAGATCGATGCCCCGTGACCGGGCGAGCAAGAGGCCAAACGTCACGGTCTGCGCATATCCGTCGGCGACTTCGGCATCGTCAGCGGTGGGGAACAGCATCTTCCGCCAGTCCTGAGCCAGTGCCTCCAGATCCGAATCGCCGGCGGCGAGCTGCTCTCGCACCTCGTCACGCAGAAGGCGACACAGCCGCGCACTCAACGTGGCGAGTTCGGTGACGCGCCGCGGCGGCGTGGGCTCCCACCGGAAGAAGTCGTGAAACAACCCGCGCAGCGATTCCGGCGCCGCGAGCGCAGCACCGGAGCTCTCGACGTCACCGTCGAGGTGGATGATCTTGCCGGCAAGCTCACCGTCATGCCACAACGAAAAGGCGTTGCCGTCCGTGTAGATGAGATTCGGCAAGGCCTTGAGGCGCTCCCACTGCTGCTTGTCGTGCCCCTTGAACCGCCGCGGATCCGCACCCTTCCCCGGGGCTTTGACCTCCACGAAGCCGACGAGGACGTTCTGATCCGTCACTGCGAAGTCGGGACGGCTCTTCAGGTCCGATAGCGAGGTTTCGCCCACGACCACGAGGTGTTTCGGGTCGAGCCCCACGACCGCTGCCATGTCTTCGAGCAGGTGCTCGATCGGCGCGCGCAGCTGTTCCTCGGGCTCACCGGAAATCGTGGCCGACAGCTTCGACTTGGTGCGCGCACCGAACTCGGACACCACCGTCGCGAATCCCTTTGCATCCATGCGACGAACCTAGCGGCGATCACTGACAAGTCCAGGCAGGCACACCGGCCTGCAATGCCGCGAATCCGCGGGCGACTGCCACCGCGTGCTGCTGATCGTCGCGGGGTACGAACGCGCGACTCGCCGGGCCGCAAGAGCGGAGGAATCACGTTTCCGCGACTGCAACATGCCAGACGTCCATCGCCCGCAGCGCGTGGGTCCGGACCAGAAGTACGCACGCGCGAGCACCGATGAATCCAGGTAAGCGATCATCGCCTGTCGCGCTCTTCGCCAATCAGATCATCGATGACGGGACCGCCACTGCGCATGGCGTAGAGGACCCGCTGACGACGCTCCGGATCATCGGTCGGCGAACCCACCTGATCCAACGTGCCCTCGGCAGCGGCTGCTGCCCGCAGCCGGGACCGGCGGTCGCGCCCATCGGGGCCCGCGGTGCCGTCATCCCTCCGCGGGTCATTCGTTCACCGTGCCGACGACACGTCGCGCCCGCACATCCGGGAGGTGGCGTTCCGCGAGCTCGAAGTCGGCGTCATCATGGAGGACGACGAGGCCACCGGATGCCGCCGTCGCACACACGAGCAGGTCGACGACGGACAATGCGCGGGCCGCGCCGACCTTCGCGAGACGGTACTGCGCCGCATCGATCCAGCTCCAGACCGTCCTCGGCACCGGAACGTCCGGGTAGAGGTCGATGAACATCGCACTCATCTGGTCGAACTCATCGGTGTTCCGCGCAGACCTGCGGTACTCGGCTCGTTGAGGGTCGCACGACCCGATCGCACCGCTGAGCTGGGCTTCCAGCCACTGTCCCGTCAGCTCAGGGTCCCGCTGCAGGCGCCACACCGCCGAGGAATCCGCGAGGAACTGAATCAACGCACCGCCTTCTCGTCGGCACGTGCTGCGACCCACCCGTCGTAGTCCCACGTTTTCGCCCGCTCACGGGAGCGCGCAAGCGCTTCGACACGGCGAAACCGGTCGACATAGTCGTTCAGCGCGAGGTTCACCGCCTCCTTCTTGGTGCGGACCCCCGCCAGCCGCATGACCTCGGCCAGCGCCTCGTCATCGAGGTCGATCTGTGTGACTGACATGCGCAACTCCTTGTTGGGCCTGTATGCAGACTACCAACATCATCCACATTGCGCAGCTCAGCGCGGGTCGCGGAGGCGGTCGTAGAGCTCGGCGAGCTCGTCCTGGGCCTCGGCGACGTCGGCGGGCTTCGCGCCCGTACGCCGCAGCGCCGTGCGCAGCAGCGCCGGGTCGAGCAGGGTCATGGCATCGATCGGGGACGGCTCGGGCAGCGGTGGCAGGTCGTAGCCCTCCCCGTAGAAGGCCGCGGCGCCGGCGTCCCAGGAATCTCCCTCCCAGTCGCCGCGGGCACCGTCGGCCTCCGGACTCGACGGTGCCCGCGACGGCTCGGACGTGCTGACGCGGGCGAGCAGCCCGGCGAGGGGGACGCCCGCGAAGTCGAGGACCAGCGACGGGTCGCCGTCGGCGGCGGCGCAGAACTCGTAGGTGACGGCGAGGGCGTGTACGCAGGCGCCGGAGTCGTCGGGGCAGGCGCAGTCGACGATCACGTCGGAGGCGGTCTCGGGCAGCACCAGCTCCCCCAGCGTGCGCCCCAGTTCGCCGCGGGTGACGCCGAGCAGCTCCGCCGTCGCGCCCTGGGCGACGAGCAGCGAGACCACCGCGGCCGCGTCGCCGGGCACCCGGGCGAGCGCGACGCCGAACGGGTCCAGCTGACTGCCCTGCACCGTCGCGGTGATCGACGCGGGCACCACGGCCAGCGAGTACACCTGGTGCTCCTGGTAGAGCCGTCGCGCGTACTGGACCTTGCGCCGCTCCGTGACCTCCTCGCGCTGCTGGATGAGCCGCCGGCTGAACCACGTCGCACCCATGGGCCGCGCGGTGTCGCGCGCCTTTCTCGGCGATCGCGCCATCTCAGACCACCGCCTCGTCGCGCAGGGCGACCAGCTCGTAGAGCTCGTCGTTGTTCAGCTCGGTCAGCCAGGCCTCGCCCGTCTGTACCGTCATCGACGAGAGCTCCTTCTTGGCCGCGATCACCCCGTCGATCCGCTCCTCCAACGTCCCCGCGCAGACGAACTTGCGGACCTGGACCGCCCGCGTCTGGCCGATGCGGAAGGCGCGGTCGGTGGCCTGGTTCTCGACCGCCGGGTTCCACCAGCGGTCCACGTGGATCACGTGATTCGCGGCGGTGAGGTTGAGGCCCGTACCGCCGGATTGCACCGTCGCGACGAGGGCGGGGGCGCCGTCGCCGGACTGGAACCGCGCGACCATCGCGTCGCGTTCGGTGCGGGGCACGGCACCGTCGAGCACGGGCACCTCGGCGCCAAGCAGGCCGGTGAGCCAGGGCTGGAGCATGCGCGCGAACTCGGCGTACTGGGTGAAGACCAGAGCGCGCTCGCCCTCGTCGGCGACGGTGGTGAGGATGTCGGCGAGCAGCTCGACCTTGCCCGAGCGGTGCTGCCCGCGGCGCAGCAGCGGCGAGCCGTCGCCGAGGTAGTGCGCCGGGTGGTTGCAGATCTGCTTGAGCCGGGTCAGTGAGGCCAGCACCAGGCCGCGCCGGCCCATGCCCTGCGACTCCCGCAGCTCCTCGACGAGCCTGTTGAGCGTGGCCTGGTACAGCCCCGCCTGCTCGGACGTGAGCGAGGCGCGCACCGTGAACTCGGCCTTCTCGGGCAGCTCCGGCGCGATGGCGGGGTCGGTCTTCTCGCGCCGCAGGATGAACGGCGAGGTCAGGGTGTTGAGCCGGCGCACGGCCGCTTTGTCCTGCTCCCGCTCGATGGGCAGCGCGAACCGATTGCGGAAGGTGCGGGCCGAGCCGAGCAGGCCCGGGTTGACCAGGTCGATCACGGCGCGCAGGTCCTCGAGGCGGTTCTCGACCGGCGTGCCGGTGAGCGCGACGCGGTGCGCCGCGGGGATCGACCGGAGCGCCTTCGCGGCGGCGGTGTTGACGTTCTTGACGTGCTGCGCCTCGTCGACCACGACGCGGCCCCAGTGGTGCCCCGCGAGCAGCTCCCGGTCGCGCGCGGCGAGCGCGAAGGTGGTGACCACGACGTCCGAGGCCGCCGCGACCCGCCCGAACTCCTCGCCGGTCGGCCGGTCGGTGCCGTGGTGCACGTGCACGTTCAAGCCCGGGGCGAAGCGCTGCGCCTCGGCGACCCAGTTGCCGACCACCGACATCGGGCAGACCAGCAGCGTCGGCCGCACCGACTCCCCCGCCTCGCGCTCGTGGCAGAGCAGCGCGAGCACCTGGATCGTCTTGCCCAGGCCCATGTCGTCGGCGAGGACGGCGCCGATGCCGCTGTGCCACAGCGTGACCAGCCACTCGAGCCCGCGCAGCTGGTAGTCGCGCAGCACCGCCTTCAGCGTCGACGGTGCCGTCACCTCAGCCGGGGCGATGGTGCCGCCGCGGTAGACCGAGTCGAGCCAGCCGAGGCCGTCGACGGCGGCGAGCGGTGCGGGCAGGGCCGCGGGATCGGCGATCATCCCCAGCAGGTCGCTCAGGTCCGTACCGGACTCGGCGGCGGAGCGCTGCTCGGCGACGAACCGCGCCGCCTGTGCCAGGGTGCGGCGGTCGGCGCGCACCCACTTGCCGCGCACCTCGACCAGCCCGGACGCCGAGTTCGCCAGGGAGGCCAGCTCGCTCGCGGTGAGCACGGTGTCGCCGACGGCGAGCTGCCAGGCGAAGTCCTTGATCTCGGCGAGCCCGGCCTGCACCGTGAGCGCCGTGCGCCCGGGCTGCTCCCGCCCGACGAGCCGCAGCGCGGGGCGCACCGTCGCGATCGAGGCGGGCAGCAGCACCTCGTACCCGGCCTTCGTCAGCCCGGGCGCGCCCTCGAGGAAGAGCGCCTCCGCCTCCTCGGTCGTGAGCAGGAAGTCCAGCGAGGAATCGTCCTGCGCGACCCGCTTGAGCGGCGGATACACGGCCAGGGCCCGCGCCAGCTCGCCCGCGAGATCGTCCAGGTCGACGGGGCTCATCCGCGCCGGATCCGCCCGCACGGGCGCAGCGCCGGGGACGCGGCGGCAGACCTCGAGCCGCCACGGCGTCCCGCCGGGCGTGGCACGCGGCGCCAGCGGGTTCTCGCCCACGCTGCGGCCGTCGGGCTCGACGAGGCGCAGCACCAGCAGGGTCTCGGCGGAGCGGACGCTGCCCGCCCACTCGGTCCACGCGGCGGCCGCCCCGGCATCGGCGACGGACCGGGGCGGGAGGGGCTCACCGTCGACCAGGGCACGCAGGGACGGCGCCGCGACCCAGGACCACGGCCCGTCGCCGAGCCGCAGGCGGGCGTACCGGTCAGTGAGTTCCGCGCCCATGTCGAGGACGGCGGCGAGGTCGCCCGTGCGGCGCAGCACCGGCGGCATCGCGGCGGCCGCGGTCTGCACCCAGGTGCGCCACTGCACGGACTCGACGGGCGCCCAGCGGACGATCCAGTCGCCGTCGTCGCTGCGGAGCGCCGGGGTCACGGCCCCGGCGGCGACGAACCGCTCGACGGACTTCGCGACCCAGCGCAGGTAGCGCAGGTCGCCGGCACCGTCGGACGGGGAGAGCTCGTCGAGCAGCGCGGCGGCGCGGGCGGGGCCGAGGGTGAGAGCGGGGGCGACGAGCCGGCCCTGCGGCCCGGTGAGGGCGACCGACCGGCGCGGTCGGCGGTCGCCGAGCACCTCGGCGATCGGCGCGGGCAGCACCGCGACGTCGGGATCGGCGGTGGGCTCGCCGACCTCGTCGGTGAACCACAGCGCGAGCCCGAGGCCCGGGCGCCACAGCCCGTGCGCCGCGGCCTGGGGGCGGGGCACGACTACTCCGGGACGGAGCGGTAGGCCTCGTGCCGGTGGCGCAGGCGGTGCCGCAGGTGCGCGTCCACCGTGGGCCACTCGTGCCGGAGGATCGAGAACAGCACCGCGTCCTGCAGGGCGCCGTTGCGGTACCGCTTGTAGCTGCGCAGCACGCCGTCCTGCTTGGCGCCGAGCCGGGCGATGGCCTCCCGGGACTGGGTGTTGACCCACTGGGTGCGCAGGCCGATGCACTCGCAGCCGAGCACATCGAAGGCGTGCTGGAGCAGCAGCAACTTGGACTCCGCGTTGGTGCCGGTGCCGTGCGCGGAGGCGCGGTTCCAGGTGTAGCCGATCTCCATCCGCGGGACCGTCGGGTCGATGTCGTAGTAGGTGGTCATGCCGAGCACCCGGCCCGCCGTGTCGATCGCGGTGAAGGGGATCATCTCGCCCTTCGCCTGCAGGTCCAGGCGGCCGTCGATCTCGGCGCGCAGGCCCGACGGGGCGGGCACTGAGGTGTACCAGCGGTCCCAGAGCTGCCCGTCCTCGAGCGCCTCGAGGAGGCCGTCGTGCTGGTCATGCGCCAGCGGCGCGAGCGTGACGAGGTGACCCGTCAGGGTGACGGGCTCCAGCGGGGTGCGGAAGGCCATGGTTCGCAGGCTACTGCGGGGCACTGACGAGCAGGCGCTCCAGCGCGGCGCGGATCCCGTCGGGAACCCCGGCGGGGCGTCGGCTCTCCCGGTCGACGAAGACGTGGACGAACCAGCCCTCGGCGGCGGGGGCGCCGGCACCGTCGAACAGCGTGACGGCGTAGGTGACGCTCGACCGGCCCAGCTTGGTGACCGCGAGACCGGCGGTGACGGGCTCCGGGAAGGCGAGCGGGGCGTCGTAGCGGCAGTGAGATTCCACACAGAGGCCGATCACGGCGCCGTCGTGGATGTCCAGCCCGCCCTCGCGGATGAGGAAGGTGTTGATCACCGTGTCGAAGAAGCTGTAATAGACGACGTTGTTGACGTGCCCGTACACGTCGTTGTCCTTCCACCGCGTGGGGATGACCAGGGTGTACGGCTGCTCGTCGATGCTCGGCACGATCTCCGACGGTACGCGCGCGGCGCGCGGGTGCGTGCGCCGGTCGGGAACTTTCCGGGGGTTGCCGGGGGTTAGATGGAGTACAAGGTCACCAGGATCGCTTCCCACGGAGGTCACCATGGCGAACAAGCCCGCCCGCATCCAGTCCGACGAGCCTCAGCTCCCCGCCGTCCAGCGCGACGGTGGCGGCGTCCTCGGCTCCGTCATCGACCGCGCCGCCCGCCTGCAGGCGCCCGCCGTCGCGAAGTACGTCGCGAGCCTGCGCGCCGACCACCCCGACGAGTCGCCCACGCAGATCATCGAGCGGCTCGAGAAGCGCTACCTGCTGACCGTGACCGGCACGGGCGGCGCGGCCGGCGCCACCGCCGCCGTCCCGGGCGTCGGCACCCTGGCCGCGATCGGCACCATCGGCGCCGAGACCGTGGTGTTCATGGAGGCCTCGGCGCTGTACGCCCTGGCCGTCGCGGAGGTGTACGGCATCTCCCCCGAGGACCGTGAGCTGCGCAAGGCGCTGGTGCTCACCGCGGTGCTCGGCGAGGCCGGCCTCGGCGCGCTGCGCGCCACCGTCGGCGCCAAGAACGCCTCGCTGATGAACCTCAAGAAGAACCCCACCCAGCTCCCCGGGCTGGGCAACCTGAACAAGCAGCTGATGAAGATGTTCAGCCGCCGGTTCCTGGCGAAGAAGTCGCCGCTGATCCTCGGCAAGCTGCTCCCCGCGGGGATCGGCGCCGTCGTGGGCGCGGGCGGCAACCGGGTCCTGGGCAAGGGCGTGATCAAGAACTCCCGGACGGCCTTCGGCCCCGTCCCCACCACGTGGCCCGCAGCCCACCTGCGGGTGATCGACGGGTCCGTCTCCGACGGATCCACGCCCGGTCTGCCGGCGCCCGGCAGCGACTGATCCAGGGCCGCGGAACGGGAGTAACCGACACAGGTTTTCCGTGGTGGACTACCCTGGACCGCGCGGACCTGCGCCCTCTGCGATCCAGGGCGGCGCGCGCTTGATACGACGATGATGAATCGAGGCGAGGACCTGCCGTGAGCAGCAGTTCTGTATCGGATTTCGGCCAAAACGAATGGCTGGTCGAGGAGATGTACGAGCGGTTCAAGGCCGACCCTAATTCGGTCGACCCGAGCTGGCACGAATTCCTCTCGAAGTACACCCCGGGAGCTGCAGAGGGTAGCAGCGCGGCGAGTAACGGCGCGGCCCCTGCGGCCGCCACCGCCGCAGCGGCCCCCGCGGCGCAGCCCGCCCCTCCGGCGGCAGCGCCGGCGGCGAAGGCCCCGAAGACGGCCGACACGACGCTGACCCCCGCGCCGTCCGCCCCGGTGACGCCGGCACCGTCGTCGCCCGCGAAGCCCGCCCCGGCCCCCAAGGCCCCGGCCCCCGCCTCGTTCCCGTCCGAGGAGGAGCGCACCGTGCTCCGCGGCGCCGCCAACGCGGTCGTCAAGAACATGAACGCCAGCCGCGAGGTGCCGACCGCGACGTCGGTGCGCTCGATGCCGGTGAAGGTGATGTTCGACAACCGCGTGGTCATCAACAACCACCTCGCGCGCACCCGCGGCGGCAAGATCAGCTTCACCCACATCCTGGGCTACGCCCTGGTGCAGGGCGTCAAGGCCTTCCCGAACATGAACCGGCACTTCGCCGAGATCGACGGCAAGCCGAACGCGGTGACCCCGCCGCACGTGAACCTCGGCATCGCCATCGACCTGGTCGGCAAGAACGGCAGCCGCAGCCTCGTGGTCGCGGGCGTCAAGGAAGCCGAGACGATGGACTTCGGCCAGTTCGTGGCCGCCTACGAGGACATCGTCCGCCGGGCCCGCACCGGCAAGCTGGGCGCCGAGGACTTCGCCGGCGTCACGATCTCGCTGACCAACCCCGGCGGCATCGGCACCGTGCACTCCGTTCCTCGCCTGATGGTCGGCCAGGGCGCCATCATCGGCGTCGGCGCGATGGAGTACCCCGCCGAGTTCCAGGGCGCGAGCGACGAGAAGATCGCCGAGCTCGCGGTCGGCAAGCTCACCACGCTGACCTCGACCTACGACCACCGCATCATCCAGGGCGCCGAGTCGGGCGACTTCCTGCGGTACGTCCACGAGCTCACGCTGAGCGACGACTTCTGGGACGACATCTTCCGCACGATGCACGTGCCCTACGAGCCGATCCGCTGGCGGCAGGACATCCCCGCCCACGGCATCGACAAGGACGCCCGCGTCCTCGAGCTCATCGCGGCGTACCGGGCGCGCGGCCACCTCATGGCCGACGTCGACCCGCTGCGCTACAACAACGAGAGCCTCGAGTCGCACCCCGACCTGAACGTGCTCACCTACGAGCTCACCCTGTGGGACCTGGACCGCACGTTCAACGTGGGCGGCTTCCACGGCGCCGAGCGGCTCAAGCTGCGCAAGGTGCTCTCGGTGCTGCGCGACGCCTACTGCCGCCACGTCGGCATCGAGTACGCGCACATCCTCGAGCCCGAGCAGCAGAAGTGGCTGCAGGAGCGCGTGGAGACGAAGGACGTCAAGCCCACCGTCGCCGAGCAGAAGTACATCCTCAGCAAGCTCAACGCCGCCGAGGCCTTCGAGACCTTCCTGCAGACCAAGTACGTCGGCCAGAAGCGCTTCTCGCTCGAGGGCGCGGAGTCCGTCATCCCGATGATGGACGCGGTGCTGGACCAGGCCGCCGAGCACCAGCTCGACGAGGTCGTCATCGGCATGCCGCACCGCGGCCGGCTGAACGTGCTGGCGAACATCGTCGGCAAGCCCTACAGCAAGATCTTCACCGAGTTCGAGGGCAACCTGAACCCGTCGCAGGCGCACGGCTCCGGCGACGTGAAGTACCACCTCGGCGCCGAGGGCAAGTACTACCAGATGTTCGGCGAGAACGAGATCACCGTCTCGCTGGTCGCCAACCCCTCGCACCTCGAGGCGGTCGACCCGGTGCTCGAGGGCATCGTGCACGCCAAGCAGGACATGAAGAACCCGCCCGAGGGCGAGCACCCGATCATGCCGCTGATGCTGCACGGCGACGCGGCCTTCGCCGGCCAGGGCGTCGTGGCGGAGACGCTGAACATGGCGAACCTGCCCGGCTTCTCGAACGGCGGCACGATCCACATCGTGGTGAACAACCAGGTGGGCTTCACCACCTCGCCGGAGAACTCGCGCAGCTCGAAGTACTGCACCGACGTCGCGAAGATGATCGGTGCGCCGATCTTCCACGTCAACGGCGACGACCCCGAGGCCTGCGTGTGGGTGGCCAAGCTGGCCGTCGACTTCCGCGAGAAGTTCGACAAGGACGTCGTCATCGACCTCGTCTGCTACCGCCGCCGCGGCCACAACGAGGGCGACGACCCGTCGATGACCCAGCCCGGCATGTACGACGTGATCGACACCAAGCGCGGTGTCCGCAAGTCCTACACCGAGGCCCTCATCGGTCGTGGCGACATCTCGACCAAGGAGGCCGAGGACGCGCTGCGCGACTACCAGGGCCAGCTGGAACGGGTGTTCAACGAGGTCAAGGAGCTCGAGAAGTTCCAGGCCGAGCCCGCGCCGTCGATCATCGCCGACCAGCCGCTGCCCAGCTCGCTGGTGACCGCAGTGCCGCTGGAGCAGATCCAGCGGGTGGGCGACGCCTACGCCAACGTCCCCGAGGGCTTCACCGTGCACCCGCGCGTGGCCCCCGTCGTCAAGCGCCGCTTCGAGATGTCGCGCGACGGCGGCATCGACTGGGCCTTCGGCGAGCTGCTCGCCTTCGGCACGCTGCTCGAGGAGGGCCGCACGGTCCGCCTGGCCGGCCAGGACAGCCGCCGCGGCACGTTCACGCAGCGCCACGCGGTCCTGATCGACCGGCAGTCGGGCGCCGAGTACACCCCGCTCGAGCACCTCGGGCCCGACGGCACCCCGTCGCCCGGTCGATTCGAGGTGCTGGACTCCGCGCTCACCGAGTTCGCGGGCCTGGGCTTCGAGTACGGCTACTCCGTGGCCGACGAGTCGGCGCTGGTGTGCTGGGAGGCGCAGTTCGGCGACTTCGTCAACGGCGCCCAGTCGATCATCGACGAGTTCATCAGCTCGGGCGAGGCCAAGTGGGGCCAGACCTCGGGTGTGACGCTGCTGCTCCCCCACGGTCACGAGGGCCAGGGACCCGACCACACGTCGGCGCGCATCGAGCGGTTCCTTCAGCTGTGCGCCGAGGGCTCGATGACGGTCGCCATGCCGTCGACGCCGGCCTCGTACTTCCACCTCCTGCGCCGCCACGCCCTCGACGGCGTGCGCCGCCCGATGGTGGTCGCGACGCCGAAGTCGATGCTGCGCAACAAGGCCGCCGTCAGCCCCGTCGAGGACTTCACGAGCGGCAAGTTCCGCTCGGTCATCGACGACCCGGCGTTCGAGGTGGAGGGCGGCGACCGCAGCAAGGTCACCAAGCTGCTGCTGGTCTCCGGCAAGCTCTACTACGAGCTGGAGGCCCGCCGGAAGAAGGACGGCCGCGACGACGTGGCGATCGTCCGCATGGAGCAGCTCTACCCGCTGCCCTCGCGGCGCCTGCCCGCCACGCTCGACCTGTACCCCAACGCCACGGACGTGCGCTGGGTGCAGGAGGAGCCGGCGAACCAGGGTGCGTGGCCGTTCTTCGGCCTCGCCCTGCCGGAGCTCGACGGCCGCCTGATCGGCATCAAGCGCGTCTCGCGCCGCGCCATGTCGGCCCCGTGCTCGGGCTCGTCGAAGGTGCACGCCGTGGAGCAGGCCCAGATCATCGACGAGGCCTTCGTCATCTGATCTGCTGAGCCAGTAGAAGGGCCGGTCCTCCCTGGGGAGGACCGGCCCTTCTCGTTGCGCCGTTCCAGGCGCGACGGTCGGATCAACCGACGGCCGACGGGTTGATGTTTCCCCGCCGGCCGCTCTCGATTCCTGTCCACTTCGGACACGCTGTCCAATCCGGTCAGAATCCGAGAGCCGTGCCCCTCGAACCCCGACGCCTCGAGACCAGGTGCCGCACGAGGGCACGCAGGGCCCGACGTGGGACGGCTGCCGCACGAGGGTCGGCCCGGCCCACGCGGCCCACGCCGAGGCCCGCGGCGCACCGTCAGGCCACGCCCGACGTGAGATCCAGCCCGACCGCCCCGGCCATCCCCACGAACATGGTGGCGAGGTGGTCGACGACTTCGTCGCGGGTCATGGTGGCGAATCCGGTGTTCTCGTCGAGCCACTGCACGAGGGTCTCCTCGACGACGGCGATCCAGCCGTGCACGGCGAGCACGAAGCGGGGCGAGCGGTCGATGCCGATGTTCTCGGCCTGGCTCACGAACTGGTCGACGATCTGCTCCCGGACCGACTTCACGGCGGTGCGGATCCGCGGCTCGGACCAGCTGACGCCCGCGAGCATCGGCAGCAGGGACTGCCGGTTCTCCATGATGTGGTCGACGTAGGTGCCCAGGGTCGACGTGAGGATCGGCATGACGTCGGTGATGTCCGCGGGATCGCGGTCCGGGGTCGCGACCTCGCCGACGATCCGCGCCTGCTCCTCCACGAGCGCGACCTGGAAGTCGAGCTTCGAGTCGAAGTAGTGGAACAGCAGGCCGGCGGAGACACCGGCCTGGCTCGCGATCTCCTCGATGGACACATGCTCGAGCGCCTGGTGCTTCAGACTGAGCAGGCCGAGGTCGATGAACTGCTGGCGCCGGGCTTGGGGGCTGAGCCGGGTGCGCTTGCGCCCCACCGCTGCGGCAACGGACTTTCTGGTCACCTACTGAATCATACTCAATAGGTCGTTGACAGACCTCGTATCCCGACCCTACTGTCGAGTAAGAACGCCGGCGGCGGTGCAGCGCCGCAGCCCGGCCAGGACCAGCGTGAGGGATGAACACAGGCATGAAGAGTTTCCGCGGCAAGGTCGCCGTCATCACCGGAGCAGCCTCCGGCATGGGTCGTGAGCTGGCACTCCAGCTCGCCGACGAGGGCGCGAAGCTCTCGCTCTGCGACTACGACCCCACCGGCCTCGAGCAGACCGCCAAGCTGGCCCGCGCCCGCGGCGCCGAGGTGCACACCAAGGTCGTCAACGTGGGCGAGCGCGAGCAGCTCCTCGCCTACGCCGACGACGTGGTCGAGCACTACGGCACGGTCAACCTGCTGTTCAACAACGCCGGTATCGCGCACCACGAGCCCGTCGAGACCACGTCCTTCAAGGACTACGACCGGGTCATGGACATCGACTTCTGGGGCGTGGTGAACGGCACGAAGGCCTTCCTGCCGCACCTCATCGCCTCCGGCGACGCGCACATCGTCAACACCAGCTCGCTCTTCGGCCTGCTGTCCGTGGGCGGCCAGAGCGCCTACAACGCCGCCAAGTTCGGCGTGCGCGGCTTCACCGAGGCGCTCCGCATCGAGATGCTCTCGAGCGACCACAACGTCGGCGTGACCTGTGTGCACCCCGGCGGCATCAAGACCGCGATCGCGCGCAACGCGACCGTCGCCGAGGGCAGGGACCAGTCCGCCACGGCGGAGCTCTTCGACAAGTACCTCGCCCGCACCGAGGCCGACGACGCCGCACGCACGATCCTGAACGGCGTGAAGAAGAACCGCGGCCGCGTGCTCGTCGGCGCCGACGCCAAGATCATCGACGTCCTCGTGCGTCTCGGCGGCTCGGCCTACGAGCGGGTCAACGCCCTCGTCGACCAGCAGCTCAACAAGCGGCTGAAGTAGCCGCTCCTCATCCGGAACCGCCCCGCCTCGCCCGTCGAGCGCGGGGCGGTCGGCGTTCTACGGGGCTCGGTTCTTCGGGGCTCGGTTCTTCGGGGCTCGGTTCTTCGGGGCTCAGTTCAGCGTGTGCTCGCCGGCCCAATCGCCGGCCGCCTGCTCGGGCGTCCGCTCCCCCGACTCGACCTGTGCGACCAGCTTCGCCAAGTCCGCCGTCGTGAGCTCGCCGGCGATCGCGGAGAGTCGCTTCGTCTGCGCCACCGTCAGCCCGTCGCGCCGCACCAGCGGCACGACGGCCCGCGAGGGCACGGCACCGTCGGGATCGGCCACCTGGACGAGATCCTTCGACGTGGGCGAGAGCGTGCCGAGCTGCGCCAGCGCGGCGCGACCCTCGCGGACGGCGCGCACGGCGGCGGCCTCGTCTGCGACGGGGACGACCGGCCCCGTCGGGCAGCCGTAGCGGGCGCGGACGTCCTGCGGCGTCCCGGCCGGCACGGCGACGGCGCCGGACAGGCCCTCGCATCCCCGCAGCGTCGCGGACGGAGCGTCCTTCGACGCGAACAGCATCGGCTGGTCGAGCGCCAGCGTCGGATCGCCCAGGCCGAGCCCCTCGGGGAGGACGGCGCTCAGCGCGACGAATTGCGCGTCCCACTGTGCCCGCGGGTTCTCGGACTCCTCTTCCTTCGCCTTCGTCGGCTGCGGTGTGCCCGGCCGGTACCGGTCCCACAGGGCGCCCGTCAGCGCGGGCGCGACGGTGATGTCGCCCCGCTCGACGGCGGCGACGGCGGCGTCCTCCCCCGGACCGAGCCCCAACCGGGTCTCCACCGGCGTGCCCGCCATGCGCAGGGCGCCCGCGTAGATCAGGGCCTCGATCTTCGAGGCGGCGGAGCCCGACGACCCGACCGTGACCGTGCCGGGCGCGGTACGCGGCCCCAGGTCGGCGGCGTCGCCGGGATCCGAGCAGCCCGCCAGGACCAGCGCGGCGAGGGCCGCGGCGGCGAGGCGGGGCGTGCGAGTTCTCACGCCTACTTTCTACCCGGCGCCGCCGCGGCCCGGCCGCCTGGCCCGGGTCTACTATCTCGTCCATGCCCTCCATCCCGTCCATGCCCCGGCCCGGCGCCGGGCGCCGCGAGGTCCGCGAGGCCGACGTCCCGCGCGTCCCCGTGCCCGTGGCCCGCGCCGTCGTCGACTGCGGCGTCTACGTCGACGGGGTGCGCCTCCCCGGCCGGTTCGGCTACGTCGAGGCGATCGAGGAGGTCCGGCGCCGCGGCGAGGGCTACGTGTGGGTGGGCCTGCTCGACCCGGATCAGCACCAGATGGACGAGGTGGCCCGCGTCTTCGGCCTGCACCCGCTGACCGTCGAGGACACGCTGGTCACGCACACCCGGCCCAAGGTCGACCGGTTCGACGACACCCTCTTCCTCATCCTCAAGACCGTGAACTACGTGGGCCACGACCGCACGGACCCGATGGCGCGCATCGTCGAGACGGGCGAGGTGATGGTGCTCCTCGGCCCCGACCACGTGATCACCGTCCGGCACGGCGACCACGGCAGCCTCCGCCGGGTGCGCCGCAACCTCGAGGCCAACCCGGCGCTGCTGAAACTGGGGCCGTCGGCGGTGATGCACGCCGTCGCCGACCACGTGGTGGACACCTACGTCGCCGTCTCCGACCTGCTCGAGGACGACATCGACCGGGTCGAGGAGGACGTCTTCCGCGCCGGCGCCCGGACCCAGGTCGACGAGATCTACCAGCTCAAGCGCGACATCGTGGAGCTGCGCCGCGGCATCCACCCGCTCTCCCACGCGCTGAAGCGCCTGACCTGCGACTTCAGCGACATCATCCCGCACGAGATCCAGCGCTACTTCTCCGACGTGCTCGACCATCAGGCGATGGTCGCCGACCACGTGGAGACCTACAACGACGTGCTGAGCTCGCTCATCGACGCGGCCGTCGCGAAGATCGGGATGCAGCAGAACGAGGACATGCGCAAGATGTCCGCGATCATCGGCCTGGTCGCAGTGCCCACGATGATCGCCGGCGTCTACGGCATGAACTTCGACAACATGCCCGAGCTGCACTGGCAGTACGGCTACTTCATCGTGCTCGCGATCATGCTCGTCGCCTGTCTCGGCCTGTTCGCCGTCTTCCGGAAGATCAAGTGGCTGTAGCGGCTCACGATGTCGAGTCCTGCGGCCACACGAGTGTTCTCACGCACGCGGAGGCCCGCAGGAGTCGAATTCGTGAACTAGACCGCGCGGGCGGCGGGGCGGCCGGGATCGGCGGGGTCGATGCCCGCCTCCGCCCACGCCTCGCGCAGCGCCGCAGCGCCCTTGAGCCGCACCCAGGCCGCCTCGTTCGCGGTGATGGGGTCGGCGCGCAGGAACCGCACCGGCTCCCCGTCCTCGCGGGCGAGATCGGGCACCGCCGACTCCCCCATCAGGACCGCCGTGAACGGCGCGCCCGCCCAGAGCGGCGCGCTCAGGTCGACGAGGGCATCGGGCGCGAGCACCAGGCCGTCGACCGCCGGCGTGGCGGCGAGGATCGCCAGCGACCGGTGCACCCCGTCGAGTGCGGCGCCGGGACCGTCGTCCGCGGGACGCAGCTCCAGGATGACCTCGGCGCGCGGCCCGTCCTCGACGGTGAGCAGCGCGTTCGGGTCCGTCATCGCGTGCCGCGAGCAGCCGACGCTGGCGAAGGCGACGAGCGGATCGCCCACCCACCGCTGGATCGTCATCGGCTCGAGCCCGAGGAAGGTGACCGACGCCGAGGCGGGCGGCGCGAAGCCGCGGCCCGCGTAGTGCTCGGCGAGGTGCGCCCGGACGGCGTCGACGACGGAAGTCACGAGAATCGATCCTACGGACCGGGCCGTCAGAAGAACTTGCCCGGTTGCCAGGGCGGGTTCTGCGCGGACACCTCGGAGATGATCTCCGGCGTCCAGACGTGCTTGCGCACCAGGCGGTACCGCTCGCAGGCGACGAAGAGGTAGACCTCGGCGTCGGTCGAGGACTCCATGATGCCCGCGGCGCGGGCCATCTCGATCACCGGCGCGAACTCCTCCTCGTACCAGCGGCCGGCGACGACCGCCCGCGAGAGGTACTCCCCCGCCTCCTGGATCAGCCGGAAACCCCAGGCCTCCACCGATTCCGCGAGCACCGAGTAGTCCCAGGCGTTGGTGAACCGGATCCGCTCCCGCGCCGCGCCCTCGAGCGGCACCCGCTCGAGGAACAGCCGACGGTGGTCCTTGAGCAGCAGGTCGGAGCGGACCGCGATGCCGCCCGAGCCGATCCGCGTGACGACCTCGGTGACGTCGGCGTCGATGGTGGTGAAGCCGCGCGCGAAGGCGATCGATACGCGGTGGTGCCCGTCGACCACGAAGTACATGTCGCCGACCTTCTTCAGCTCGACGGGCGGCATCGCCTCGCCGCGCCGCTGCGCCGCCGCCAGCCGCTGCCAGCGGGCACGCAGCGCGGGCGAGCGGGGCCGGAAGTAGCGGTCGAAGTCGCGGGTGCGGTCGACGCTGCCGACGATCTGCGCGACGGGCACCACCTGGAGCCCCAGCGGCCGCTCGGTGACATAGCCCAGGGCCGACACGACCTCGTCGTACGGCAGCACCTCGTTGACGTCTCCCGGCTGGCCGCGGACCCACGACGCGAGGCGGGCGATGTTCGCGCGCCGCCGCGACCGCTCGAAGTCGGTCCGGGCGTCCTCGTCCGGGAAGCCGGTGTCACGCGCCACGTCGCCGCTCCCTCACGCGGTAGGCCCCGGGGCTCCCGGGGGTGATCTCGAAATAGGTGTACCCGACGGTGTTCAGCACCGGCACGCCGTCGATCTCGCGGTCCGGCCCGGGCCGCCCGAACGGGTGGATGTGCCCGTGCACGAAGACCTGCGGCCGGAGCCGCGCGACCAGCCGACCGAGCGCCGCCAGACCGCGATGCGGGCCGTCCTCCCCGTCCCCCACGCCCTCCGCGGGCGAGTGCGCGAGCACCACGTCGACGGTCCGCCGCCGGGCCGCGAGCCGCACCCGCCACGCCCGGCGCGCCGCCTGCGACTGCGTCCACTGGTTCGGGCCGCCCCGGTACCGGACGGACCCACCGAGGCCCGCCACCGTCAGGCCGCCGACGGTGACCACCCGCCCGTCCGCGTTGACCCCGCCGCGCGGGCCGGGAGGCTCGCAGGGCAGTCCCCCGCGCAGGTAGCCGCCGCGGGTGCGGCGGTACCCGGTGTGGTCCGGGTCGTGGTTGCCCGGCACGAAGACGCAGGGCACGCCGTACCGGTCGATGAGCGACTCCAGGTATGCGCCGGGCAGATCGCCCGCCCCGAGGATGAGGTCGGGGCGCAGCGTCGACGAGGCCAGGGCCAGGCCCGGCACCTCCTCGTCGCTGACGGCGAGCACCCGCACGACGGACCTACAGGGCCAGGTTGCGCCCGGTCGCGGCGTCGAAGACGGCGATCTTGGTGGGGTCGTAGTACAGATCCACCTCGGCGCCGCGGGCGGCCGTCGAGTCGGCGGACAGCCGCGCGACGATCTCGTCGACGCCGGCGGGCGGCGGCAGCTGCTGCCCCGCGTTCAGGTCGCCGAGGACGTCGGTGCGGGCGTCGTCGGGCGCGACCGCGAAGTGCACGAACTTGTCCGAGCCCATCGACTCGAGCACGTCGACCCGCGCGCGGAAGGTGAGGCCGCCGACGCGCTGGTTGGGGTCGAGCAGGCGGGCGTCCTCGAAGTGCTCGGGGCGGATGCCGACCACCACATCACCGGTCTTGTTGCCGGCGGCGGCTGCCTTCTCGGCCAGCTGTGGCGCATCGAGCAGCAGGATCTCGCCGAGCGCCGTGTCGATGCCCACGGAGGTGAGGCGGCCGGGCACGAAGTTCATGGCGGGCGAGCCGATGAAGCCGGCGACGAACAGGTTGTTCGGGCGGTCGTAGAGCTCCTGCGGGGCGCCGATCTGCTGCACGTCGCCGCTCTTGAGCACGACGACGCGGTCGCCGAGGGTCATCGCCTCGGTCTGGTCGTGCGTCACGTACACCATGGTGGTGCCGAGGCGCTTCTGCAGGCGGCTGACCTCGGTGCGCATCTGCACGCGCAGCTTCGCGTCGAGGTTCGACAGCGGCTCGTCCATGAGGAAGGCCTTGGGGCTGCGGACGATCGCGCGGCCCATCGCGACGCGCTGCCGCTGGCCGCCCGAGAGCTGCGACGGCCGGCGATCGAGGTGCTGCGTGAGATCCAGCGTGCGGGCGGCGTCCTCGACGGCCGCGTTCACCTGGTCCTTCGGCAGCTTCGCGAGCTTGAGCGGGAAGGCGATGTTCTCGCGCACCGTCATGTGCGGGTACAGCGCGTAGGACTGGAAGACCATCGCGATGTCGCGGTCCTTCGGTGCCTTCTCGTTGACCCGCTCGCCGCCGATGCGCAGCTCGCCCTCGGAGATGTCCTCGAGGCCGGCGATCATGTTGAGCGTGGTGGACTTGCCGCAGCCCGACGGGCCCACCAGGATCACGAACTCGCCGTCGGCGATCTGCAGGTTGATGTCGCTGACGGCGGTGGAGCCGTCGGGGTAGGTCTTCTTGACGTGGTCCAGGACGATGTCGGCCATGTGATTGCTCCTCGAATACTTTCCGGCGTCAGCCCTTGACCGCGCCGGAGGTGAGTCCGGCGACGATCCGTCGTTGGAAGATCAGGACGAAGATGATGATGGGGATGGTCACGATCACGGCGGCCGCCGAGATGGAACCGGTGGGGGTCTCGAACTGCGAGCTGCCGGTGAAGTTGACGATCGCGACGGGGGCCGTGGTCGACGACTCGGTCGCGGTCAGGGTCAGCGCGAACAGCAGATCGTTCCAGCAGAAGATGAACACCAGGATGGCCGCGGTCACCACGCCCGGCGCGGCGAGCGGCGCGATCACGCGGCGGAATGCCTGCGCCGGCGTGGCGCCGTCCATCTTGGCGGCCTTCTCCAGCTCCCACGGGATCTCCCGGAAGAAGGCCGAGAGCGTGTACACCGTGAGCGGCAGCGCGAACGTGATGTACGGCAGGATCAGACCGGGCCAGGTGTCGAACAGCCCGACCTTGCGCTCGATGTTGAACAGCGGCGTGATGAGCGAGATCTGCGGGAACATCGCGATGAGCAGCGCCGCGCCCACGAACAGCTTCTTGCCCGGGAAGTCCAGGCGCGCCACCGCGTACGCGGCGAACATGCCGATCGTCACGGCGATCGCGGTGGAGATCAGCGCGATACCGATCGAGTTGATCAGCGGGCGGACGAAGCCGTTGCCCTCGAAGATCGCGGTGTAGTTGTCGAACGTCGCCGTCTTCGGGATGAAGCGGCCGTCGCCGACGTCCGTGGTCGGCTTCAGCGAGAGCGAGACGATCCACAGGACCGGGATCAGCGCGTAGCAGACCACCAGCAGGTCGAGCACGCTCCAACCGAGCTTCTTACCGACGGAACCCTGAGCCATGTTGTACCCCTACCGTCGATCGCCGGAGTCGGAGCCCGGCACCGATGCGCCGAACGCCTTGACGAAGATGAACGCGATGATCGCGACGCAGATGAAGATCAGCACCGAGATCGCCGACCCGACACCGAGGTTGAACGCCTTGAACAGGTTGTCGTACCCCAGGATCGAGACGGATCCGGTGCCGTTGCTGCCCTTCGTCAGAATGTAGATGTTGTCGAAGATGCGGAAGGCGTCCAGCGTGCGGAACAGCAGCGCAACCAGGATGGCCGGCTTCATCAGCGGGATCGTGATCTTCAGCAGGCGGGTCCACGGTCCGGCACCGTCGAGGGCGGCGGCCTTGAGCAGGTCGTCCGGCACCAGGGCCAGGCCCGAGAGCAGGAGCAGCGCCATGAACGGGGTGGTCTTCCAGACCTCGGCCAGGATGATGATCGCCACGGACGGCCACTGCTCGGTGAGCGGCGCGCTGCCGTCGGGCAGCAGGTTCGCGAGGTAGCCGGTCTCCGGCGTCCAGGCGTAGTACCAGGAGAACGCGGCGACGACGGTGACGATGCCGTACGGGATCAGCACGACGGTGCGCACGACGCCGCGACCGACGAGGGTGCGGTGCATGACCAGCGCGATCGCGAGGCCCAGCACGAACTCGATGACCACCGAGATCACGGTGATCAGCGACGTCATGCCGAGCGCCTCCCACCAGTAGCCGTCCTGCAGCACCGTGGCGTAGTTGCCGAGGCCGATGAACTCGTCCTGGCCCGGGTACGCCAGCGAGGACTTGTGCAGGCTGAGCCAGAAGGCGTAGATGATCGGGTACGCGGTGACGAGGAACATCACCAGCGCCGCGGGCGCGATCAGCAGCAGGCCCAGCTTGCGCTCGGCGCGGCGCCCGTCGCTCTCGGGGGTCGCGGCCTCGATCCGCTCGGGGGCGGGCTTGGTCGGAGTGGTCACGGGACCAGCCCCTTTCCGTCCATCGCCTTCTGCGCGGCGGCGGTCAATTCATCGGCGAGGGTCTCCGGGTCCCAGGAGCCGGCGGGCGCCAGCTTGGCCTGGAGCAGCGTCGACATGGCCTGGTACTGCGGCGTGATCGGTCGCACCGCGGCGGTGTTCTCCTGCAGCTGGTCGCGGATCAGGGAGGCCATCGGGTAGGCCTTGCGGAACTCGGGGTCGTCGTAGAGCTTCGCGAGGATCGGCGGGGTGCCGCCCTTGACCGCGTACTTGCGCTCGGCGGCCTCGTTGGTGAGGCACGCGAGCGCCTCGAAGGCCTGCTTCTCGTACCGCGTGGTCTTGGCGACGCCGAAGTTGATGCCGCCGACGGTGGTCTTGGCGGGCTTGCCCGGGATGACCGACGGGTATGGCGCGAACTCGAACTTCTGCCGCGTCAGGTTGTTGATCTCGTTGAGCTGCGCCGAGGCGGGCGACGGCGGGTCCGTCGCGTCCTTCGGCGGGTTCAGCAGGTCCTTGTACTTCTCGAGCTCCGTGAGGAAGGGCACCTTGCCCGCGGCGCCGTTCTCCTTGATGCCCGCGAAGACGAAGGGCCAGTTGACCTCGAACAGGCCCTTGCCGGTCTCCATGTTCAGGCGCGAGGAGCCCTCGTCGAGCTGGGTGAACGACGGGTCGCGGCCCGGCGCGGTCGCGACGGCCTTGATGATCGACAGCGCCTTGACGGTGGCGGCGCGGTGCTCCGGGGTGTCGGTGAGGGTGACGGTCTTGCCGTCGTCGGCGACCATCCGGCCGCCCGCGCTCTCGAGCAGCGTGTTGAACCACACGACGATGCCCTCGTACTGCGCGGCCTGCGCCTCGATCTGCGTGGGGCCGCCGATCTCACCGGACTTGCCGGCGTACTGCACGACCTGGTCCCAGGTGAGCTTGAGCGGGCCCGGTCCGATCTTGCGGCCGAGCACCTTCTCCAGCGAGTCCTTGCGGTACCAGAGCAGCTGCGTGTTGGTCCACGCCGGCGCGGCGTACTGCGTGTCCTTCCACATCGCGGTCTTCAGCGGGCCGGCGAGCACGGTCTTCTTCGCGGCCTGCGCGAGATCGTCCGGGAAGGGCAGGATCCAGCCGGCCTCGGCGAACTCCGCGGTCCAGTTCACGTCGAGGCCGACGATGTCCATGGTCCGGTCGTTGCCGGTGGCGCGGCGCGCGAGCTGCAGCCGCTGGTCGTCGGCCTGCTTGGGCAGCGCGTGGCCGACCACGCGGTACCCGGAGGTCGAGCAGTCCTCCGCGACCTCCTTGACGGTGGTCGCGCCGTCCGCCGGGGCGTAGACGTTCAGGGTGATGCCGCCGTCCTCGGTGCCGCACCCCGCGAGCAGGGTCACGGCCATCGTCGCCGTGAGGCCCACCGCCGCGGCGCGCGTGCGCCTCCGGGTGCCGAGCCGCGTTCTCCGTCGTGTCGTCACGCCGCCTCCTATGCCGCCCTCGACCGGGTGGCGTCCGCTCGAAAGCTATCCGACGCGGCCGGTGAGGTGAACCACATTCGGCATTATCGTGCCAGACCGGATGCCAGGCCGTTCATCACCTGGCTGAACTCGGCGTCGGGGTCCACGTCCAGCCCCAGCGTGCGGGCGGCACCGTCGAGCACGAACCACGTGATGTCCGTGAGCGATTCGACCACCTCCGCGCGCGTACGGCCGCGGACGGCGGCCTCGCCCCGCACCCAGCTGGTGAGCGTGCCCTCGACCATGGTGAACACCACGAAGGGAACACCGGCGAACGCGGCGGGATCCAAGCCGGTGAGGGCGGCGAGGCCGTCGATCGTCTGCTCCGCCCGGGCGACCACGCGGTGCCGGAGCTCGCCGATCGCGTCGGGCGCCACGGGCACGCCGTCGGGGCCCTCCGCGTCGGTGGGGCCGGCGCGCAGCAGGTCGACGAGGCGCGGATTGTCCTGCATCCAGGTGGCGGCGCTGGCGATCGAGCGGCGCAGGATCTCCCGCAAGGATCCGGCGGAGACGTCGAGGTCGGCCTCGAGCTCGGCGGCGAACTGGTCGACGACGAAGCCACGGAGCCCGCGGGCCAGATCGTCCTTGCTCTTGAACTGCCGGTACACCACGGACTTCACGAGGCCCGCGCGCTCGGCGATGCGCCGCACCGGTATCGGGGCGCCGGGCTCCGACTCCTCGACGAGCTCGGCGGCCGCGCGCAGAATGAGGTCGCGGCGCTGCGAATTGTGGGCGCGCCAGCGCAACTCGTACCCGCTCTCGGGCTCGTGCGCCGTCGCCATACCGGGCGATGTTACGCCCGCCCGGCGGCGTCCCGGGCCCACCGGGGCAGACCGGTGGGCCGCCCCGGTGGACCTCAGGCGGCGAGCTGCGCGGGCCGCGTGGGCTCGCCGCGGTAGCGCGCCTTGTGACCGTCGATCTTGAGCAGCTTCCACATGAGCCTGCCGACGGGCGTCATGAGCCCCAAGTCGTCGGCGAGGGCGCGCATCTCGGCGAAGTAGTCGTTGAGGAGCGCGCGGGCCGTCGGGCCGCGCCAGAAGGCCTCGCGCTTGACCTCGCGCGGGATCTCGAACGTCTCGAAGAACTCCTTCGGCGGGGTGAAGATCTCCCCCACCAGCCAGCGCATCGCGAGCGGGAAGGCCAGCGCGCAGATCCGCTTCTGCCGCTTGGTCATGTCCCGCAGGTGGGCGTGCAGAAACTCGTGCGCGAAGGAGATGTGCCGCGCCTCCTCGGCGACGTGGATCTCCATGGTGCGCAGGACGAGCGGCGGCACCTGGCCGCCGTGCCGCATGATCGCCTTCTGGTAGTGGTCGATCGGCTCCTCGCCGCCCAGGATGCCCATGAAGAGGATCACGTGGGCGTAGCCGCCGAGCACGCCGATCATGGGTGAGGCCCGCCGGAACCACTTCCGCATGCCGGGGACGTCCACGTCGACGCGGTTGACCAGCTCCTGGAACATCTGGATGTGGTTGCACTCCTCCGTCATCTCGTGGAGGGAGTACCGGAACTCCGGCGACTGGTTCGGGAGCTTCATGATGTACTGCATCATTCCGCGGATCAGGATGGATTCGAAGGCCGCGCCCACCTTGATGGTGTTGGCCATCCGCCACTTCCCGATCTCGATGCGGCGCTCCAGCGGCAGGTCGCGGTACCACTGCGTCGCGCCCAGCGAGTCGAGGGTCGGCGGCAGCACCCAGCGGGGGTCGTTCGGATCGAGCTGCAGCTCCGGCGCGTCCCAGTCGATGTCGAGGAACGGGTCGAACCGGCGGTGCACCGATCCCTCCGACAAGTCCTCCAGCACGTCGCGGTAGCCCTGCTCCAGCTCGCGCCGGCTCACACGCCCCAGGATGTCCGCCATGAGAGTCCTCCTTGTGATCGCTATCACTTCGGAATTTAGCAGGACTTCGTGACCCGGTAAACAGTTCGCGGAGATTCGCGCCGTCGTCGCAGGTCAACAAGGTTCGACGGTGCACCGCCGCGCAGCCCCGACGCCCGGCAAAGCCGGATTCGCCGGCTGCAACGCAGAACCGCTCGCCCCGCACAGGTGCGGGGCGAGCGGTCATGGCTGCAGCGGGCGGCGGATTCGGCCGCGCCAGGGCTACTGGATGTTCAGGCGCGCCAGCATGTCGCGGGCACGCTCGGCGACCTGCGGGTCGCACAACACGTCGTACCGGCCGGCGACGAGCTGCATCGTCGACGAGAAGTCGCGGGTGCCGCGCGAGGCCCAGTAGGGCACCGACGCGCTGATCAGGCCGAAGACGATGCCGCCGATGATGCCGGCGATCACCGTCGACACGAGTGCGTCGCCGCCGCCCACGAACAGGCCCACGAGCAGGCCGAGGAACAGGCCCAGCCACGCGCCGGAGGCGGCGCCGGCGCTGAGTACGCGGCCCCAGGTCAGGCGGCCGGTGATCCGCTCGACCTGCATCAGGTCGACGCCCACGATGGTCACGTTCTGGACCGGGAACTCCTCGTCCGAGAGGTAGTCGACGGCGCGCTGCGCCTCGGCGTAGGTGCTGTACGAGCCGATCGGCCAGCCCTTCGGCGGCGTCGGCAGGCCCCGTCCGGCGGGCCCTCCCGGCTGGTTCGGCGACCCGGGTCCGGGTATCGGTTGCGACATTCGGCGCCCTCCCTCACATGTGATGCGTAGATCGAAACTACCCTGAAGTACATGTCGGCTGTCTCCAGAGTATTCGTCGCGCGACTGTCCGGCTTGCCCGTCGTCGGCCCGGACGGCGAATCCGTCGGCCGCGTCCGCGATGCGGTGATCGGCCTGCGCGCCGACCGCAAGGCTCCGCGTGTCCTCGGACTCGCCGTGGAGCTCGCCAACCGCCGCCGCATCTTCGTGCCGATGCTGCGCGTGACCAGCATCGAACCCGCCGCCGTCACTCTCAACACCGGCTCCGTCAGCCTGCGCCGCCTGCACATCCGCCCCGGCGAGGCCCTGGCACTCGGCCAGCTCCTGGGCACCAAGGTCCGCATCGAGGAGCCGGGGGAGCCGTACGACGGTGCCGACGCCACCGTGGTCGACGTCGGGATCGAGCAGACCCGCACCCGCGACTGGGTGGTGCACCGCCTGGCCGTGAAGATCCGCGCGACGGGCTGGAACCGGCGCGGCGGCGTCCAGGTGGTGGACCTCCCCCACGTCTCCGGCTTCACCACGACCGCGCTCACCGGCGCCGACCACGACATCGCGGAAGCCCTGACCGTGTTCGAGGACATGCGCGCGACCGACGTCGCGCAGGCCCTGCGCGAGCTGCCGACGCAGCGCCGGCTGTCCATCGCCGCCGCCTTCGACGACGAACGGCTCGCCGACGTCCTCCAGGAGCTCGGCGACGACGACCAGGCCGAGGTGATCGCCCACCTGTCCAAGGCGCGCGCCGCCGACGTGCTCGAGGCCATGGACCCCGACGACGCCGCCGACCTCCTGGGCGAGCTGCCCGACACCCAGCGCGAGGAACTGCTCGCGGTGATGGACCCCGAGGACTCGGGCACCGTCCGCCGCCTGCTCACCTTCTCCCCCTACACCGCGGGCGGCATGATGACGCCGGAGCCGATCGTGGTCACCCCGTCGACCACGGTGGCCGAGGCCCTGGCCCGGGTCCGCAACCCCGACATCACCCCGGCGCTGGCCAGCATGGTCTTCGTGGTGCGCCCGCCCACCGCGACGCCGACGGGGCGCTACCTGGGCGCGGTGCACCTGCAGCAGCTGCTGCGCGAGCCCCCGGCCGACCTGGTGGGCGGAATCGTCGACACCGACCTGCCGCGCCTCGGGCCGGACGATCCCCTGGGCGCGGTGACCCGGTACTTCGCGGCGTACAACCTGGTCACCGGGCCCGTCGTCGACACGGAGAACCACCTGTTGGGCGCGGTCTCGGTCGACGACCTGCTCGATCACCTGCTGCCGGAGGATTGGCGCGACGAGGATCTGGACGAGGGCACTGAGGAGGTCACCGGATGAAGGAACGCTCCCGCCTCGACACTCCGCGGCTGGGCCGCAGCTTCCACCTGAACCTCGGCGACGACATGATCGGCCAGGGCGCCGAGCGCGTCGCCCGCTTCCTGGGTACCGGCCGCTACCTCGCGATCCAGACCGTGATCGTGATCATCTGGATCCTGCTCAACGTCCTGTGGTTCACGTTCCACTTCGACCCGTACCCGTTCATCCTGCTCAACCTGGCCTTCTCCACGCAGGCCGCGTACGCCGCGCCGCTCATCCTGCTCGCGCAGAACCGGCAGGAGAGCCGCGACCGCGTCTCGCTCGACGAGGACCGGACGCGCGCCGCGCAGACCAAGGCCGACACCGAGTTCCTGGCCCGCGAGCTGGCCTCGGTGCGCCTGGCCGTCGGCGAGGCGGCGAGCCGCGACTACATGCGCCGCGAGCTCGACGAGGTGCACGAGAAGCTGGACGCGCTCACCGCGCTGCTGCAGTCGATGCAGCACGCGCGCAACGTCGACGAGGAGCGCGCGGATGCGCCCGACTGACCCGCGCGAGCTGCTGCATCCCGTCCTCACGCCGGAGACCTACCAGCGGCTGGGGATCGCGCCGCCGCGTCCGCCGCAGCTGTACGGCACGGGCGGGCCCGTCTCCTCGGCCGGTACGCCCTACCTGACGGGGCGCGCGGTGACGGGGACCCCGGCACCGTCGGGGCAGGCCTCGCCCGCACCGTCGGGCAGTGCGACTGCCGGCCCGGGCACCGCCGGGCCGCCGTACGTGCCGGGCTCGCCGCCCTACGTCCCGGGCGCGCCCGCGGGCCCGCCGCCGGCGAAGGACCGGTCCCTGGCGATCGTGCTGGGCGCGACCGTGCTGATCATCGCGATCATCCTCGGCACCACCTGGTACATCCTGTCCAACCGCGGCGGCGCCGACGACGAGCAGCAGATCCGGAACGTCATCGCCGCCGAGACCAAGACCCTCAACGACCGGGACCTGGCGGCGCTGATCGGCGTCCGCTGCGCCGCGGACGTGGCGATGCTGCAGACGCAGTTCACCTCGCAGACCTTCGCCGCCGAGATCGACACGCTGCTCGGGCCGGACGGGCGCTGGGAGGTCGTCGTCGGGGAGGTCCGGGTCGACGGTGACGCGGGCAAGGCGGAGGCCGAGGTCACGTCGACCCCGGTGGGCTCGTCGACGGTCGTCTCCCGGTCCCTCACAGACACGACCACCCTCCGGAAGGAATCCGGAGGGTGGAAGGTGTGTATCAGTTCGTCGCGCGTGCGCTAGCGCTCAGTAGCGGTAGTGCTCGGGCTTGTACGGGCCCTCGACGTCGACGCCGATGTACTCGGCCTGCTCCTTGGTGAGCTTGGTGAGGGTGCCGCCCAGGGCCTCGACGTGGATCTTCGCGACCTTCTCGTCGAGGTGCTTGGGGAGGCGGTAGACCTCGTTGTCGTACTCGTCGGGCTTGGTCCACAGCTCGATCTGCGCGATCACCTGGTTGCTGAAGCTGTTGGACATGACGAACGACGGGTGGCCGGTCGCGTTGCCCAGGTTCAGCAGTCGGCCCTCGGAGAGCACGACGATCGACTTGCCGGAATCGCCGAACGTCCACTGGTCGACCTGCGGCTTGATGTTCAGGCGCACGGCGCCCGACTTCTCGAGGCCGGCCATGTCGATCTCGTTGTCGAAGTGGCCGATGTTGCCGAGGATCGCGTGATCCTTCATCGCCTTCATGTGCTCGAGCAGGATGATGTCCTTGTTGCCCGTCGAGGTGATGACGATGTCGGCGTCGCCGATCGCGTCCTCGACGGTGACCACGTCGAAGCCGTCCATGAGCGCCTGCAGGGCGTTGATGGGATCGATCTCGGTGACCTGGACGCGCGCGCCCTGGCCCGCGAGCGACTCGGCGCAGCCCTTGCCCACGTCGCCGTAGCCGGTGATGAGGACCTTCTTGCCACCGATCAGCACGTCGGTGCCGCGGTTGATGCCGTCGATCAGCGAGTGGCGGGTGCCGTACTTGTTGTCGAACTTGCTCTTGGTGACCGAGTCGTTGACGTTGATCGCCGGGAAGGCCAGCTCGCCGGCGGCGGCGAACTGGTACAGGCGCAGCACGCCGGTGGTGGTCTCCTCGGTGACGCCCTTGACCGACTCGGCGATCTTCGACCACTTGGTGGCGTCCTTGGCCAGCGACTCGCGCAGCAGGGCCAGGAAGACCTGGTACTCGTGGCTGTCGGCGTCCTCGTCGGTGGGCGGGACGACGCCCGCGGCCTCGAACTGCGCGCCGCGCAGCACGAGCATGGTGGCGTCGCCGCCGTCGTCGAGGATCATGTTGGCGGGCTCGTTCGGCCAGGTGAGCATCTGCTCGGCGGCCCACCAGTACTCCTCGAGGGTCTCGCCCTTCCAGGCGAAGACCGGCACGCCCTGCGGCGCCTCGACGGTGCCGTGCGGGCCCACGACGACGGCCGCGGCGGCCTCGTCCTGGGTGGAGAAGATGTTGCAGGAGGCCCAGCGCACCTCGGCGCCGAGGTCCACGAGGGTCTCGATGAGCACCGCGGTCTGCACCGTCATGTGCAGCGAGCCCGAGATCCGCGCGCCGTTGAGCGGCTTGACGTCGGCGTACTCGCGACGCAGCGCCATCAGGCCCGGCATCTCGTGCTCGGCGAGGCTCAGCTGCTTGCGGCCCGCCTCCGCGAGGGAGAGGTCGGCGACCTTGAAGTCGATTCCGTTCGCCGTATCGGCGGTCAGCGTAGAAGTCACGCGCTACAGGCTATCGCTCCTGGTGCCGGACGTCGCCGTCGCCCTTCTTGCGATCGCGAAATCGGCCGATTCCCGAGTGGGAACGGATATGCCCGGCGCCACGCCGTTATCCGCCGATTCCCCGAGCGACGACTACCTGAACGTCCGCCGCCATGATTCGATCTGCTGACACAGCCCGTCGATCTGCGACAACAGGTGTTCGCGCACTGTGCCGTACGACCGCTTGTAGCCGCGCGCGACGTCCTCCACGTACGTGAGCACGTCGAGGACACTGCCATCGTCGGTGTCGATCCCCCACACCGCGATGACTTGCGTCGCGAACGGCGTCACCGAAACGGTGTCGGCGGCGTCTGCCGCCGGACCGGGCTTCTGCCACGTGGAGACACCGCATCTCGCGAAGTCCGCTGCCTGCCAGTCGTTGTGCCGGTCGCGCGCCGCCAGCGTCTCGGCCCATGCGTCACCGGCGATGATCTCCGCGCAGCTCAGGATGCGGGGGTTGCCCGGCCATCCGTCGGCGACCTCCAGGAGCTCGCGGTGCTCCCGGTGCAACGGGCGGCCCAGGTGCCCTTCGAGCGTGGCGATGTCCGACGGTGCCGCGCCGGGGTTCGGCGATCCGGGGGCGGGGTCACTACAGAGCTCGGCGAACTCGACGCGGAGGGCAGCAAGCCTTTCGACGATCTGCTGCATCGTCGGCGGGTCGAGCCGGAGGTCCCTTCCCCAGTACTTACCGTGCGGCCCGAGCTCCTCCCCGTCGAGCATCGTCGTCAGGTCCGCCAGCTCCTCGACGAGGTACTGCTCGAAGGACTCGTAGAAGTGGTCGCCGTGGGGCGTCATCATGAGCTGCCCGGCCCGGTAGCCCTGACTGTCACGGTGCAGCAGAAAAGTCTCCCAGTAGGTTCCCTCACTGTCGGCGATCCGAATCCAGTCGACGTCGGTCGACCAGTTCACGAGGACGTCGCCCTCGGCCAGCCGGATTCCCAATCCCTCCGTTTCGCTGATCGTGCCATGGCCGATCTCCGCGCACGAGAGCAGGCTGACGTCGCTGTTCCACTCGCTCCACCCGTCCGCGACGGCGAGGAACTCGCGGTACTGCGCGGGGATACGGTGCCCCAGGCGCGCCTCAGCAGCAAGCAATTGCTCCTCGGTTGCTCCGGGATTCGGCTGCGACATCTCGTACAGGTCGGGGTGGATCCGGATCAGACGCTCCCGCTGCTCCAGGAAGGCGTCGATCAGCTCCCGCCAGCGTGCTACCCCCACGTCGGTGTTCACGATTCTGAATATAACCCAGGTCTGTCCGCGGTGGACAGAATCCGAGAGCGGCGTCCAGCGCCCACTCCCCCAGCGAAACGCAGAACCGCGGCGGGAGCAGGTGCTCCGGCCGCGGTTCCGTGTGTGGGGACGCTGCGATCAGTCGGCCAGCGACTCGATGACCTCGCCGCGCTCGCGCTTGCCGAGGATGGAGTGGTTCTTCGAGTACACGAAGTAGACGACCACGCCGAGCGCCATCCAGATCAGGAACCGGACCCAGGTCTCAAGGGTCAGGTTGAACATCAGCCAGCCGCAGGCGAGGACCGAGAGGATCGGGACCAGCGGGACCAGCGGGGCGGTGAAGCCGCGCTTGAGGTCCGGACGCTGCTTGCGCAGCACGACGACGCCGATGGACACCAGGACGAAGGCGAAGAGGGTGCCGATGTTGATCAGCATGGTCAGTTCCTTGAGCGGGAAGATCCCGGCCAGGAACGCGACGACGACACCGACGCCGATCGAGATCCGCACCGGCACGCCGCGGTCGGAGGTCTTGGCCAGCTGACGCGGCAGCAGGCCGTCGCGGGCCATGGCGAAGAGCACGCGGTTCTGACCCATGAGCAGCACCATGACCACCGTGGTCAGACCCGCGAGCGCGCCGATCGAGATGATCGTCGCGGCCCAGTCCACGCCGTTGAGCGAGAAGGCGTAGGCCAGGTTCTTCTCGCCGCCGTCGCCGGCGCTGGTGGCGAGGTCCTTGTAGCTCGCCATGCCCGTGACGACCACGGTGACCGCGATGTACAGGACGGTGACGATCGCGAGCGAGCCCAGGATGCCGCGCGGCACGTCGCGCTGCGGCTTCACGGTCTCCTCGGCGGAGGTCGCCACGATGTCGAAGCCGATGAACGCGAAGAACACGATGCCCGCGCCTGCGAGCACGCCGAACCAGCCGTACGACGAGCCGCTGCCGAAGATCGCCTGGAACAGCGTGGAGTCCAGGGTGACGCCGGACTTCTCGCCGGGTACGGACTCGGGGACGAACGGCGAGTAGTTCGAGCCCTTGATGTAGAAGGCGCCGACCACGATGACCAGCAGCACCACGGCGACCTTGATCGCGGTGATGACGGCGGACACGCGCGAGGAGACCTTCGCACCGAAGGTGAGCAGCACCGTCAGGATGCCGACGATGAGCATCGCACCCCAGTCGATCGTGTGCCCTGCGATCTCGACCGCCGCCGGCCCGGTGCCGAAGACCGTGCCGAGGTAGCTCGACCAGCCGCTCGCGACCGCCGCGGCGGCGATGGAGAACTCCAGCACCAGGTCCCAGCCGATGATCCACGCGACGAACTCGCCGAAAGTGGCGTAGGAGAACGTGTACGCCGAACCCGCCACGGGCACCGTCGACGCGAACTCGGCGTAGCAGAGCGCGGCGAGGCCGCACGCGATCGCGGCGATGATGAACGACACCGACACCGCCGGGCCCGAGTAGTCACCTGCCGTCGAGGCGCCGATGGTGAAGATGCCGGCACCGACGACCACGGCGACACCGAAGATCGTGAGGTCCCATGCGGTCAGCTGCTTCTTGAGCCGGGTGCCGACCACCTCGGTGTCGGCGATCGATTGTTCCACCGATTTGGTGCGCAGCAGTGGGTTGGCCATGCGTGCTCCTGTGTCGTCTCGGGTGTGTTGAGTCGTCTCGGGTGTGTGACGACTCATCAAACACCACTGCGGCACCGCAGCGGGGCATTTCAGGCGTCTGCACCCACCTCCGCCGACACCCGACCGTCCACGACCCGGTACCGCCGGTCCGCGGCGGCGCGGAGCAGCGGATCGTGCGTGATCACGATGACGGTGCGGCGCACCGCGATCGACCGCAGCACGCCGGCCAGGCGCTCGGTGTTCGCGCGGTCCAGCCCGGTGCTCGGCTCGTCGAGGATCAGCACCGGGGTGAGCCGCCCGAAGCCGCGCGCGAGCGCGATCCGCTGCCGCTGCCCGCCCGAGAGTTCCTCCCCGCCCAGGGAGGTCGGCGTCGCGTAGCCGGCGGGCAGCCGGCGCACGAACTCGTCGGCGCCCGCGAGCTCGCCCGCGACACACGGATCGGCCCCGCTGCCGTAGGCGATGTTCGACGCCAGGGTCCCGCTCCGGATGACGGCGCGCTGCGGCACGAGGGTCACGAGCTCGCGCAGGTCCGTTCCGTCCAGGCCGGCCCGCTCCCCCAGTTCGACGGTGCCCTCGGCCGCCGTCAGTCCCGCGAGCACGTGCGCGAGCGTCGACTTGCCCGAGCCGGACGGGCCCGTCACGGCGGTGAGGACGCCGGGCTCGGCCGTGAACTCGGGGCACTCGAGCACGAAGTCGCCGCGCCGCGCGCGGAGCCCGGTCACCCGCACCGGCACGCCGGTCGGCACCAGCCGCGTCCCGTCGGAGCGGGCGTCATCGACAGGCCCGGACAAGGCACCGTCGACCCCGAGACTCCGAACCGGCCGACCGAGCGGCCCCGCCAGCTCGACGAGGCGTTCGGCGCTGATGCGCGCGCCGACGAGGGCGAGCCGGCTCTCGGCGACGTCCTGCACCCGGGGATAGAGGTAGCCGAGGTAGCCGGTGAGCGCGATCAGCGCGCCGTAGGTGAGGTTCCCCGTGCGCACGAGCGCGACGCCCGCGACGGAGACGGCGATCAGCGTGAGCGCCTGCGCCGAGCCGAGCACCCCACCGAAGGCGGCGTGCACCCGCGCCTCGCGCATCCGCGCGCCGAAGAGCGCCGCACCCCGCCGGTGGACCTCGGCCGCCTCCGCGTCCTCCATGCCGTGCAGGCGCGCGAGCTCGACGGTGCCGGTCACCTCCGCGGTCACCGTCCCGAGCGCGGAGTGGGCCGCCCGCTCCCGCGCGGTCGCCCGCTCCTGCGCGCCGCGGAAGGCGCGCGCCAGCCCGGTCAGGACCGGCACCGCGACCAGCGCGATCACCGTGAGCTGCCAGCTCAGCCACCACGCCACCGCGACCAACCCGCCGGTCGTCAGTACCGCGACCACGGCCTGCACCACCGAGACCGACAGCGCGGTCTCGAGCACCACGACGTCCTCGGTCAGCCGGACCACGACGTCGCCGGTGGAGAGGCGGTGCACGTGGTCCATCGGCAGCCGCAGGACGCGGGCGAGCACCTCGTCGCGCAGGGCGAGGACGGTGCCCTCGGCGGCGCGGCAGGTCGCGAGGGTCCCGGCGTAGGTCAACAGCGCACCCAGGAGGGTCGCGCCGATCCACGCGGCGACCCCGCGCGCGGCGCCGGCGAGCGAGGCGGAGCCGAGGACCGCGGTGAGCACGTCGGCCATGACCAGCACCGACGCCACCTCGACCAGGGCCGCCGCGACCAACAGCGCCAGACCACCGACGAGGGATCGTCGGTGGTCTGGCGTGTGGGCCCACAGCAGCCGCAGCATGTCCGTGGACGTCATCGGACTCCTCGGGTCACTGCCAGACCCAGTCCCAGCGGCGGGCCTGCGGGTTCCAGCGACGCACGCGGCGGCGCTGGGGCTGCTGCGGCTTCGGCTGTCCCGGTCGCTGTCCCTGACCGTTGCCCTGTCCCGGTGCTGCCATGTGTTCATCTCCTTGCGTCGTGGCCTCGTCGGCCGTTCTTTCCGTTGCAAGGACCACTCTCGCGGCTCCGCCTGGGCGGACTCTGCCGCGCGGCTGGCAGTCCCATGGGAGCGCCGAAGTTACCGACGAGTGTTACTCGTTGGTAGGCGAAAACTGTTGGCGTACCGGCAAGTAACACTTACCGTCGGGCCTATGACCAAGACTTTCGCGCACACCACCGACCAGACGGTCGCCCAGCTCCTCAACATCGTCGAGGGCGGGGACGACGTGCTGCTCACGCGCGACGGCAAGCCGCTCGCCGTGCTCAGCAAGGCGCAGCCGACGGCCGTCGCCGTGGGTGACATGCAGACCTTCGACATCCCCGAGACGTTCTACGAGAACCTCGGCGGCGTCTGATCCGTCGGTGACCTAGTGCCCGCCCACCAGGGTGCGGAAGAACTCCGCCGCCGGTGAGTGGGCCGTCACCACGACGCCCGGATCGGACGCGGCCATCCACAGGCCGCTGCCCGCCGGCACGTCGATCGCCCGGCCCGCACTGCGCACCGTCACCGTTCCCTCGGTGACCACCAGCAGCTGCGGGCCGCGTGCGTCCAGCTCCACCGACGCGGCGCGCTTGAGCGCGGTCCCGTCCAGCCGCACGCGCGAGACCCGGAACTCCGGCGCGGGCGTCGAGAAAACGACCTCCGGGCCGACCGTCGCCGTGCGGGGCGCCAGGTCCGACGGTGCCCGGGGCGTGAAGTCCAGCACCCGCAGCAGCTCCGGCACGTCGACGTGCTTGGGCGTGAGGCCGCCGCGCAGCACGTTGTCGGAGTTCGCCATCACCTCGACGGCCGCGCCGCTCACGTAGGCGTGCAGGTTGCCCGCCGAGAGGTACAGCGCCTGCCCGGGATCGAGCACGATCCGGTTGAGCAGCAGCGCCGCCAGCACCCCGGCGTCGTCCGGGTAGCGCTCCCCCAGGGTCAGCGCCAACTGCGCCTCGCCCTTGAACTGCTCGGCGCCGCTCTCCAGGTAGCGCACGCAGCCCGCGAGGACCGCGGGCACCAGCACCGCCAGCGCGGGCTGCGGCAGCGTGATCCAGGTGGTGACCAGCGCGCGCAGCCCCTGCGAATCCGGCTGCCCGGCGAGCAGGCCCAGGTAGCTGTCCAGCTCCGGGACCGCCAGCACGCGCAGCAGTTCGACGGTGACCGCCGGGTCGCGGAAGCCGGCGAGCGCCTCGAACCGGCTCAGCGCGATGACGACCTCGGGCTTGTGCGCGGCGTCGCGGTAGTTCCGCTCGGGGGCGTCGAGCGGGATCCCCGCGGCGTTCTCCCGGGCGAAGCCCTCCTCGGCCTGCTCCCGCGAGGGATGGGCCTGCAGCGAGAGCGGCTCGTCGGCCGCGAGCACCTTCACCAGGTAGGGCAGGCGGTCGCCGAACTCGCCGCGGCAGGCGGATCCGAGCTGGCCGTCGAGGTCGGCGCCGATCGCGGACAGCAGATCGCCGTCCGACGCGGTGTCGGCGGCGTCGTACAGCTTGGCCGGGTCCGCGGGGTGCGCGCCGAACCACAGCTCGGCCTCGGGATGGTTGGACGGCACGTGCCGTCCCTGCATCGTCGCCAGGACCGTCCGCGAGCCCCAGGCGTACGGCCGGATGACTCCCTCGATCCGCTGCATCACGCCTCCCCCGTCAGGCGCCGGTAGACCGACGCGAGATCGAACCGTACCGCCAGCGCCAGGAGATCCAGCGCGTCGGCGCGCGGCCCCGTCGTCTCCGGCGCGCGCTCCGCACCCTCGTCGACGGGCAGCGACTCCACGTCGGGCAGGGCGCGCAGCCGCGCCTCCACCAGGGGCGCGCGCTGCTCCGTGGTCAGGATCAGGACCCGCAACGGCGTCTGCGCCGCCGGGCCGTCGAGGAACGGGTCGTGGAACAGCGGATCCACCGCCGCGCCCGTCTCCAGCGCCCCGCCGGACGGCGCGGCGGCCAACTCGGGCGTGGCCAGCTCGACGTCGGCGAGGCCGACCGCCGCGACGACCTGGCCGCCGAGCGTGAGCGCCTGCGACGCCGCGTGTTCGGCGACGGCGAGGCCCGGCGCGGTGTCGGCGGTGAGCGCGACCCGCCGGCCCGTCATCCGGGCGGCGAGGCGTTTCGCGGGATTGGACTCGACGTCGCGGTCCGGCGCGCCGCGCACGGCCTCGTCGTCGAGGGTCTCGGCGAGCGTGTGCAGGAAGCCCTCCCCGGGAGCGACGCTGCGGTCGGTGCCCGCGAGGCGACCGAGGACGGCGAGCAGCGCGGCGGCGACGCCGACGAAGCCGAACCGCTCCGGTACCCGCAAGCGGGGCGAGAGGTCGACGGCGCGGCCCGCGGCCGCCTCGGCGACGGGGCCCTCCATCGGGACTGCGACCACGACGACGGCGCCACGGCGCGCGGCGGTGGCGATGGCCCGGGCGAGCACGAGATCGCCCGCGTCGAACCCGCAGACGACGACCACGTCGAGCGCGCCCACCCAGGGTGGCAGCTCGGTGGAGCGGACGAGCGGGACGTCGAACCGGCCGGCGGTGAGGGCCTCGACGAAACCCGCTGCGGCGGCCGCGGGGCCCGCGCCGCAGACCACGACGACGGCGCGCGGCGTGAGGCCGTCGAGCTGGGCGAGCGCGCCCTCGTCGACGGCGGTGGCGACGGCCCGCGCCTGCGCGCCCGCGAGTGCGGCGGCGCGCAGATGACCGCCCACGTCGGCCGCGATCAGACCCGCCGGATCATCGAGATCGGCAATCTCGGTCACGGCTTCCTCCCGTCCCATCGGCGCCGCGTCCCGTCGGCACCGTTCCGACCGCCGGGGCACATCGCGCGATCAGGCACGTACGATCGCCAGGATCCGCTCGGTCAGCGCGCGCACCTCGTCCGTGGTCGCCGCCTCGACGTTCAGCCGGAGCAGCGGCTCGGTGTTGGAAGCGCGCAGGTTGAACCAGGCGCCCGAATCCAACTGTACCGTCACGCCGTCCAGTTCATCGGTGCTCTGGATTTCGTCTGCGAAAGCATCGAGTACGGCACGCGTGCGCTCGCCCTGGTCCGCCACCGTCGAGTTGATCTCGCCCGACGCGGCGTACCGGTCGTAGACGCCCATCAGCTCCGACAAGGGCTTGCTCTGCTCGCCGAGCGCGGCCAGCACGTGCATCGCCGCCAGCATCCCGGAGTCGGCGCCCCAGAACTCGCGGAAGTAGTAGTGCGCGGAGTGCTCGCCGCCGAAGACGGCGCCCGTCTCGGCCATCTGCGCCTTGATGAAGGAGTGGCCGACGCGGGTACGGACGGGGGTGCCGCCGTTCTCGACGATGATCTCCGGCACCGCCTTGGACGTGATCAGGTTGTGGATCACGGTGGCGCCCGGGTTCTTCGCGAGTTCGCGCTCGGCGACGAGGGCCGTCACGGCCGACGGCGAGACCGGTTCGCCCTTCTCGTCGACGACGAAGCAGCGGTCGGCGTCGCCGTCGAACGCGAGACCGATGTCGGCGCCCTGCTCGACGACGAACTTCTGCAGGTCGACGAGGTTCTTCGGGTCCAGCGGGTTGGCCTCGTGGTTCGGGAAGGTGCCGTCCAGCTCGAAGAACAGGGGCCGCACGTCGAGCGCGTCGACGGGGCCGAGCACCGAGGGCACGGTGAAGCCGCCCATGCCGTTGCCGGCATCGACGGCGACGCGCAGCGCGCGCGAGCCGGACAGGTCGACGAGCTTCCGGAGGTAGTCGCCGTACTCGTCGAGCACGTCCCGCTCGGACACGCGGCCCGCGGCACCGTCGTACGACGGGACGCCGTCGGCCACCTGCTGGGTGATCTGCTTCAGCCCGGTCTCCTGCCCGACGGGCTTGGCGCCGGCGCGGCACAGCTTGATGCCGTTGTAGGCGGCGGGGTTGTGCGAGGCGGTGAACATCGCGCCCGGGCAGTCGAGCAGGCCGGAGGCGAAGTACAGCTCGTCGGTGGAGGCGAGGCCGATGAGGGTGACGTTCACGCCCTGCGCGGTCACGCCCTCGGCGAAGGCCGCGGACAGCGACGGCGACGAGTCGCGCATGTCGTGGCCCACGACGGCGTCGGTCGCGCCCTCGCCGCGGATCAGCGCGCCGAACGCGGCGCCCACGTCGCGGACGAAGGCCTCGTCGATCTGCTCCCCGACCAGGCCGCGCACGTCGTACGCCTTGATGACAGCCTGCACCGACTCCAGCGCTCGAACCACGCTCGACGACCTCCTGTGAAACGGCATCCGGAAACCCGGCGGGCTCCGTGCGGACGCCCCACCCTATCGGCAATCAGGGCGCGGACCGGCATTCGGCGCGGGGGACGTGGCGGCTTCTCTGGCGACTCTCAGTCGACGGGGTCGGGCAGCACCCGCAGGTGGCCGCGGCGACCGGGCCGGGCGGCGTGCTTGGGCGCCGATCCCCCGGGCTGGGCCGAGGGCGTGACCTGGGGCCCACCGAGGCCGTCGTGGACGGGGCGCATGGCACCGATCGGCGGGAGGGAGCGCAGGGGTCCGTCGGCGGGTTCGGGGGCGTGGCGCCCCTGGTCCCGGGTCGCGCGCTCGTGGACCGTGTCGGCCAGCGCGGTCAGGTCGTCGTCGAGGGCGGCGTTGCCGACGGAGGCCGCGCTGTACGCGGGCAGGTTGCGGAGCATCTCCCAGCCGCGCGGCGCGGTCATGCGGGTGGCGTGGAACTCGCAGAGGTCCCAGGAATGGGGTTCGCTGGTGGTTCCCAGGGGGCCCAACACCGCGATCGACTGGCGGTAGTCGAACGTCAGCGTCGCCACGGCGATGTTCCTGCAGCCGGGGCGGCAGCACTGACGGACGGGGTTCACAGCAAGAAGGTTAACCCCTGGCTCTGGCGGCGCGCTTCCGACACACCGGACGGGGCCGCGCGGCGGCCGTCTCGGGCCGTTCCACCTAGACTGAGAACACGATGAGAAGCAGGAGAAGGACGCCCGAGGGCGGCGCGCGGATGCGGCGCCGTGTGTCGCGGGACCGGCGCGGCCACGGGCTGCGCGGGCCGCTGGTGCCCCGCGATCTCCCGGCGCACCGGACGCGGGCGCAGGGTTTCGACGAGGTGGTGCTCGACGCCTTCGCGGAGATCGACTCGCTGTGGCACGACAAGCTGTCCGACCTGGACATCGCGGTCGACGACGTTCCCGGCATCCTGCCGCACGATCCGGACGCGGTGTCGTGGCCCGCGGAGGTGGAGGCGGACGGCCCGATCCCGTTGGCGCGCATGGTGCCCGCGGGCATCGACCGCCGTGGCAATCGCACGCGGGCGCGGCTGATCCTGTTCCGCCGCCCGCTGCAGCGTCGCGCGAAGACGGAGGCGGATCTACTCGATGAGATCCTCGCGATCCTCGTGCACCAGATCAGCGATTACCTCGGCGTGACCGAGGAGACTCTGCTCGCCGGCCCGGACGCGCTCTGAACAGCAGCGGCCGGGGCTCGACGAACGGTCAGATGATGCCGCGCTTGAGCTTCCGGCGCTCACGCTCGGACAGGCCGCCCCAGATGCCGAATCGCTCGTCCTTCTGGAGGGCGTACTCGAGGCACTCGTTGCGGACCTCGCAGCCCAGGCAGATGCGCTTGGCCTCGCGAGTGGAGCCGCCCTTCTCGGGGAAGAACGCCTCGGGATCCGTCTGCGAGCACAGTGCGCGGTCCTGCCACTGATCCTCGACGGCCTCGTAGAGTTCCTCGAAACCCGCGGGCACGACACTCAAGTGCGCGCGGCTGGACCCACCGGAGAAGCTTCCGAACGGTTCACGATGAGCGTCGATCGTCATCGGCCCGCCTCCCTCGTTGCTTTCGTGGTGTTCGATGGATTTTCTGTCTGCATGCCCCGCGCCGGCGAAGAGATCGCCGCACTGAATGACACGGTTGTGATTACACACGTGCAAAGCTGCCACGTCAAGCTGAACCGGGAAATTAGCTAATACCACCTGGATGCCCGAATACGAGCCCTCGACACGTGGTTGAGATGTGATCCGCGTCATATTTCACACGCGCTCGCCGACGCACCACCCGGGCCCGTCGTGCCTTCGATCATGCCAGGAAGGAGGGCGTCCGCGCGACCTCCTCGAGCACCTCGACCCGTCCCGAGAGCCTCCGCCGGGCGACCACTACCCTCGGAGGAGTGAAGGTGACGGTGCTGGTGGGCGGTGTCGGCGGTGCGCGGTTCCTCGAGGGCGCACGCGAGCGCTTCGGGGTGACGCCGTTCCCGGAGAAGGACGGACCGGCCCCCGCCGGCGCCGTCGGCGACTCCGTGACCGCAGTGGTGAACGTGGGCGACGACGCGTGGATGCACGGCGTGCGGATCTGTCCCGACCTCGACACCTGCATGTACACCCTGGGAGGCGGTATCGACACCGAGCGCGGCTGGGGCCACCGCAACGAGACCTGGCACGCCAAGGAGGAGCTCGCGAAGTACGGCGCCGATCCGGACTGGTTCGGCCTCGGCGACCGCGACCTCGCCACTCACCTGATCCGCACCCAGATGCTCTCCTCGGGATACCCCCTCACGGACGTCACGGCGGCGCTGTGCAACCGCTGGCAGCCGGGCGTCCGGCTGCTGCCCGCCACCGACGGCCGGCACGAGACGCACGTGGTGGTCGCCGACCCCGATTCCGCCGACGGCGCGAAGAAGGCCATCCACTTCCAGGAGTGGTGGGTGCGGTACCGCGCCGACATCGAGACCTTCGGCTTCGCCCAGGTGGGTGGCGCGGACGGCAGCGGCTCCGGCAAGGCGCAGGCGTCGCGGGCCGCGATCGCCGCCATCGAGGACGCCGACGTCGTCTTCCTCGCCCCGTCGAACCCGGTCGTGTCGATCGGCGCGATCCTGTCCGTCGGCGGGATCCGCGCCGCGCTGCGCACCACGAAGGCCCGGGTCGTCGGCGTCTCCCCCGTGATCGGCGGCGCGCCGCTGCGCGGCATGGCCGATCGCTGCCTGGACGTGCTCGGCATCGAGACCAGCGCCCAGGCGATCGGCGAGCACTTCGGCGCCCGCAGCGGCAACGGCATCCTCGACGGCTGGCTCGTCTCGGAGGAGGACGCGGGCGTCGCGATCGACGGCCTGCCCGTCGCGGCGGTGCCGCTGCTCATGAGCTCGCCGCAGGCCACCGCGGCCATGATCGACGCCGGCCTCGAGCTGGTGGGCCTGTGAGCTCCCGCCCCGAGCGCGACCACGGCGCCGCGTCCTTGGAGATCCTCCCCGTCCTCGGCGTGCCCGAGGTGACGCCCGGTGACGACGTGGCGGCGCTGCTCGCCGACGCCGCACCGTGGCTCGCGGACGGCGACGTCGTCGTGATCACCTCGAAGGTCTTCTCGAAGGCCGAGGGCCGGGTGCTCGCCGCGCCGTCGGACCCCGAGGAACGGGACGCCTTCCGGCGTCGCCTCATCGCCGAGGAGTCGGTGCGCGTCCTGGCGACCAAGGGCCGCACCTGGATCACCGAGAACAGGCTCGGCATCGTCCAGGCGGCGTCGGGCGTGGACGCCTCGAACGTGGCCTCCGACACCGTCGCCCTGCTACCCGAGGACCCCGACGGCAGCGCGTCCGCCGTGCGCGCCGGCCTGCGCGAGCGTCTCGGCGTCGACGTGGCCGTGCTGGTCACCGACACCATGGGCCGCGCCTGGCGCAACGGCCAGACGGACGCTGCGATCGGCGCCGCGGGCATGGAGGTGCTGCACGGCTACGCGGGCGCGGTCGACGCCTACGGCAACGACCTGGTGGTCACCGAGATCGCCGTCGCCGACGAGCTGGCCGCCGCGGCGGACTTGGTCAAGGGCAAGCTTGGCGGCGTCCCCGTCGCCGTGGTGCGCGGCTTCGCGGTCCGTGCGCCCGAGGCGGATTCGCCCCTCGCGACCGCCCGCGGCCTGGTGCGCCCCGGCGAGGACGACCTGTTCCACACGGGCGTCGAGCTCGCGCGCCGGCAGGCGCTGCTCGTGCGACGCTCCGTCCGGGCCTTCGCCGACGAGCCGGTGCTGGCCGACGACGTGCGCGACGCCGTGGCGGAGGCTCTGACGGCCCCTGCGCCGCACCACACGCATCCCGTGCGGTTCGTGTGGGTGCGGGACGCGGAGCGGCGTACGGCGCTGCTGGACGCCATGAAGGCGCAGTGGGCGACGGACCTCGACGGTGACGGGCGCACGCCCGACTCCGTGGCGAAGCGGGTGCGCCGCGGGCAGCTGCTCTACGACGCCCCGGAGCTGATCCTGCCGTTCATGGTGCCCGACGGCGCCCACGCCTACCCCGACGCCCGGCGCACCGCCGCCGAGGAGACGATGTTCACCGTTGCGGTCGGCGCCGCCGTGCAGTCGCTCCTGGTGGCGCTGGCCGTGCGCGGGATCGGCAGTTGCTGGGTGGGATCGACGATCTTCGCCGCCGACACCGTCCGTGAGGTGCTGGGACTCCCCGACGACTACCGACCCGCGGGCGCGATCGCCGTCGGCTACCCGGCCGACCCGTCCGTGCTCTCGACGCCCCGGCCGCCCCTCCCGCCGGGCGACATGCTCATCGAGATACCCGCTCCCGGCGGCGCCGCACAGGCCGGCGAGGCCCCTGCTGGGCCGGAAGGACGGTAGCCGAGTGACTTTCGCGTCTCTACACGCCTCCGCGATCGACGCCCTCGCCCGGTTCGACGCCCGCACCGACGCCGACGACGCCCTGCGCCACACCGTGCTCGCCTTCCTCGACGCCCAGCCGAACGCATGCGCCCGCGCCAACGTGCCGGGCCACATCACGGCGTCGGTGGTGATCCTCAACGAGGCCCGGACCCACGTCGTCCTCACCCACCATCCGCGGGTCGGCGAATGGCTGCAGCTGGGCGGGCACTGCGAGGACGCCGATTCGACGGTGGCCGCCGCGGCGCTCCGCGAGGGGCACGAGGAGTCGGGCCTGGCCGATCTCGTCCTCGACGCCGATCTCCTCACGCTGCACACCCACCCGATCCGCTGCTCCCTCGGCGTCCCGACCCGCCACCTGGACCTGCGCTTCCGCGCCTTCGCAGTGGGCGCCAGCACGCCGGAGCTCGCGATCAGCGACGAGTCGAACGACCTGCGCTGGTGGCCCGTCGACGCCCTGCCGGAATCCGCGGAGCACACCACCGTGGCCCACCAGGTGCGCGCCGCCCTCGCCCGCGACTGATCGCAGCGCCGCAGGACGGCCGCCGGGAGCGCCCGCGCAACGCGGAACCCATCACCAGCAACTTTTCTGAGAGGTATTGCGCCTAGATCTATCAATCCGTACGCTCCGAACAATCCGTCCGGCGCACCGTCGGACCCCGCGGGCCCCGCCCGCCCGACCACGACGAGGTGGCACGAGATGTTGGCGTACGAACGATTCGGCTCGGGCGAGCCGCTGGTCCTGGTCCACGGCATCGCGCACCGCCGTCAGGCCTGGTACCCCGTGGCCGAGCGGCTCGCGGAGCACCGCGAGGTCATCCTGTTCGACCTGCCCGGCCACGGCGAGTCCCCCGCGCTCGAGCTCGGCGGGCGCACCGTGCAGGAGGCGTTGCAGCAGCACCTGGAGGACCTGTTCGCCGAACTCGGCCTCGTCCGGCCGCACATCGCCGGCAACTCGCTGGGCGGGCGCATCGCGCTCGAGGCGGCGGCCAGCGGCATCGTCAGCAGCGCGACCGGCCTCTCCCCCGCCGGCTTCTGGCGCGACGACAAGGATTTCCAGCTGATCCGCGCGCACTTCGCCGCGCTGATCACCGCGGGTCGGGTGGCGGCGCCCCTCGCACCGCTTCTCACCCGCAGCGGTATCGGCCGGCGCCTGATGCTCGCCTCGCTGATGACGCACGGCGAGCGCCTGACCGCCGACCGCGTGCTCGGCGACCTCCGGAACATGGTCGGCGCCCGGCACACGCTCCGCGACATCATCGGCGGCGCCTTCCCGTTCGAGGCCGACATCGCCGCCGACGTCCCCGTCACCATCGCGTGGGGCACGCAGGACCGCGTGCTCCTGCCCTACCAGGGCCGCCGGGCCCGCCGTCAGCTGCCTGAGGCCGAGCACATCTGGCTCCCGGGCAGCGGGCACGTCCCCATGTCCGACGATGCCGACGCCGTCGTCGAGATCATCCTGCACGGCTCCTCGGGCGGCCTGCTGGCCCGCGCCGACGCGGCCTGACGCCGCCCCGCGAACGCTCTCCGGGGCGAACCGTCACACCGCGTCGCGCCGCGTCACGGCGCATCCGCGGGATGGTCCGCCGACCGCGCGATCCCACTCCACTCCGCGACGTCGGCGAGCGCCGTCGTGTAGGTCCGGGTCAGCCGCTCGACCGCCTCCGCACCGAGCGGCAGCCGCAGCGGCACGCGGTCGGACCGGACGACGTCGCCGATGATGCGCGCCGCCCGCACCGGATCACCCTCCTGGCGGCCGTCGCCCGACGTCAGGCGCTCCTGTGCTACCCCGACGGTCGCCCCGTACGCGGCGGACAGTGCCGCGACGGCCAGCGAGTGCGTCGTGTTGAAGCCGGTGCGGAACCTCGAGGGCTCCACGAGGAGCACGCGGATGCCGAACTCCGCCACCTCGGCGGCCAGCGCCTCGGACCATCCTTCGAGAGCGAACTTGCTCGCCGAGTACGCGCCGACGCCGGCGAACGACAACCTGCCGCCCTGGCTGCTCATCTGCACGATCGTTCCCGTCCGACGGTGCCGCATCCCCGGCAGCGCCGCGCGGGTCAGCGCCGCAGCGGCGAAGAAGTTCAGCTCCAGCTGCTCCCGCAACTGCGCCATCCCCAGGTCCTCCGCCGAGCCGCTGATCGCGCGCCCGGCGTTGTTGACCAGGACGTCGATCGGCGACCGCGCGATCCGGTCGGCGACCCGATCCACCGCCCGCTCGTCGCGCAGGTCCGCCTCGATCACGTCCAGCCGCCCCGGATGGGCGGCGACGAGGTCGTTCACGGACGCCCCGTCGCGGACCACCGCCGTTACGGCGTCGCCACGCCGCAGAGCGTCCTCCACCAGGCACCGGCCGAAGCCCTGCGAAGCGCCGGTGATCAGCCAAGTCGATTCTCTGTTCGTCGTCATGACTGCGAAGCTAGGCCTTCGAGCGCGCTCGAACGCAAGCCCCGGACAGGACCGGACTCAGCCGATCCGGATGCCCTTACCGACGGTGACCACGCCACCGGCGGAGACGTTGAACCGTTCGCGTTCGCGCTCGAGGTTCACGCCGAGGATCTCCCCGCGCCCGACCACGACGTTCTTGTCGAGGATCGCGCGGCGCACGACGGCGCCGGCCTCGATCTTCACGCCGGGCATGAGCACGGAGCCCTCGACGGTCGCGCCGTCGCCGATGGTGACGTTGGCGCCGATGACGGAGTTGCGGACCGTCGCTCCCGAGATGATGCTCCCGGCGCCCACCATGGACTCCTGCGCGAGCCCACCGCGGGCGAACTTCGCCGGGGGCAGGTTGTCGTTCTCACAGCGGATGGGCCACTGCCGGTTGTAGAGGTTGAAGATCGGGTACACCGAGACGAGGTCCATGTGGGCCTCGTAGAAGGCGTCGATGGTGCCGACGTCGCGCCAGTAGCCGGCGTCGCGCTCGGTGGCGCCGGGTACCTGGTTGTCGCTGAAGTCGTAGACGGCCGCCTCCCCGCGGGCCACGAACGCGGGGATGATGTCGCCGCCCATGTCGTGGTCGGAGTCGGGGTTCTCGGCGTCGGCGATGATCGCCTCGACGAGGGCCTGCCGGCTGAAGACGTAGTTGCCCATCGACGCGAAGGTGACCTCGGGGTCGTCGGGCGTGCCGGGCGGGTCGGCCGGCTTCTCCAGGAACTGGGTGATGCGGCCGGAGTCGTCGGACTCGATGCAGCCGAAGGCCTTCGCCTCGGCGCGCGGCACGCGGATGCCCGCGACGGTGACCCCCGCACCGGACTCGATGTGCGCCTGCACCATCTGCGACGGGTCCATCCGGTACACGTGGTCCGCGCCGAAGACCACGATGTAGTCGGGGTCGTCGTCGGTGATGAGGTTCATCGACTGGAAGATCGCGTCGGCGCTGCCCGTGAACCAGCGCTTGCCCACGCGCTGCTGCGCCGGCACCGGGGTGATGTACTCGCCGCGGAAGCCGAACATGCGCCAGGTCTGGCTGATGTGCCGGTCCAGCGAGTGCGACTTGTACTGGGTCAGCACGCACAACCTCTGGTACCCGGCGTTCACCAGATTCGACAGCACGAAGTCGATGAGGCGGTACGAACCGCCGAAGGGCACGGCGGGCTTCGCGCGGTCCGCGGTCAGCGGATACAGGCGCTTGCCCTCGCCACCGGCGAGGACGATTCCCAGGACTCGAGGCTGGTTGCTCACGGGGTCCACGCTAACCCCAATCCGGGCACCCGTGCAGCGTTCTGCGACAGTGCATCCTGTTCCACGGCGATGCACAGGCGTCCGGGCGGAGAACCACAGGTGAACCGCACCGTTCGGGCTCCGTCGAACCGCCTGCGTGCGGCCCCGGCACGCTCTAGCGTGGTGCCCATGCGTGTAGCGATGATGACGAGGGAGTACCCGCCGGAGGTCTACGGCGGCGCGGGCGTGCACGTGACCGAACTCGTCGCGCGACTGCGCAGCCTCTGCGAGGTCGACGTGCACTGCATGGGCGCCCCGCGCCCGGACATGGACGGGGTCACCGTCTCCGGTCCGGACCCGGAGCTCGCCGGCGCGAACACCGCCCTCGAGATGTTCTCCACCGACCTGCGGATGGCGAACCTCGCCGCGGAGGCCGAGGTGGTGCACAGCCACACCTGGTACACCGGCTTCGCCGGGCACGTCGCCGCGCAGCTCTACGGCGTCCCGCACATCCTCACCGCGCACTCGCTCGAGCCGCACCGCCCGTGGAAGGCCGAGCAGCTGGGCGGCGGCTACCGCCTCTCCAGCTGGGCCGAGCGCAACGCCGTCGAGTACGCGGACGCGGTGATCGCCGTGAGCCGCGGCATGGCGCGCGACGTGCTCGACGCCTACCCGAACCTCGACCCCGCCCGGGTCCACGTGGTGCTCAACGGCATCGACTCGGAGGTGTGGCACCCCGCCCCCACCTTCGGCGAGGACTCCCCGCTGGTCGAGCGCGGCGTCGACCCGGACCGTCCCATCGCCGCCTTCGTCGGCCGCATCACGCGGCAGAAGGGCGTGAAACACCTGGTGGCCGCGGCACACCGGTTCGATCCGGACGTCCAGCTCGTGCTGTGCGCCGGCGCCCCGGACACCCCCGAGATCGCCGCGGAGACCGCCGACGCGGTGGCCGCGCTGGCCGAGTCGCGGGACGGCGTGCACTGGGTGCAGGACATGCTGCCCACCCCGAAGGTGCGCGAGATCCTCAGCGCCGCGACGGTGTTCGTCTGCCCGTCCGTGTACGAGCCGCTGGGCATCGTCAACCTCGAGGCCATGGCCTGCGGCACCGCCGTCGTCGCATCGGACGTGGGCGGCATCCCCGAGGTGGTCGTCGACGGCGAGACCGGCACCCTCGTGCACTACGACGACGCGCACACCGACGTCTTCGAGGCCGGCCTCGCCGACGCCGTGAACGCGCTCTGCGCGGACCCGGCGCGGGCCGCGGCGTACGGCGCCGCCGGGCGCGCTCGGGCGGTCGCCGATTTCAGCTGGGAGTCCATCGCCGCGCAGACCCTGGACGTCTACCGGCAGGCGATCGCCGCCCGCGGATAGCGCGAGGACCCGCCGCTACCGCACCTCGTAGACGCTGACGGTGCCGGACGCCGTCACGGCCGCGGTGCCGCCGGCGGTGAGTTCCGCGATCGCGGCGGCGCGGGCCTCGGGCGCGCCGTGGTGCGCGCTGGGCCCCATCGCGACGAGGTCGGCCGCGGCCTCGGCGGTGAGATCCATGACCCACTCGTGCTTCTCGCGGGAGACGAGCGAGAAGTCGTGCAGCGCACCGTCGAGCCGCGCCACCTTGCCCTCCTCGACCGAGATCATCCCGAGCGGCTCGACGATCTCGCGCAGGTGCCGCGGCCCGGGCGTGAGCACCACGAGGCGGCCGCCGGGCGCGAGGACGCGCGCGAACTCGGCGGCGTTGCGGGGTGCGAAGACCGACAGCACTGCGGCGACCGCACCGTCGGCGAGGGGCAGTCGCGCCCACCCGTTCGCGACCACGGCACCGATCGCCGGCCCCCGCCGGGCGGTCCGCCGAGCCGCGGGCTTCGACAGGTCCAGCCCGATGCCGGTGCCGCGGAGCCCGTTCGCGTCGCGCGCGGCACAGGCCCGCGCGAGGTACTCGCCCTCGCCCGCGCCGCAGTCGAGGACGGATCCGGCGGGCGCGCCGGTGGCGGCGGCCGCGACCGCGGCGTGGAAGGTCTCGTAGTGGCCGGTCGCGAAGAAGCGCTCGCGGGCGGCGATCATCGCGGCGTCGTCGGCGATGAGGCCGCTCGCATCGCCGGCGAGAAGGGAGACGTAGCCCTGCCGCGCCACGTCGAAGGCGTGCCCCGCGGGGCACAGCAGCGTGCCGCCGTCGACGTCGAATCCGCCGCCGCAGTGCGGGCAGGCCAGCGCGGGCAGCGCAGCGACCAGGCCGGGCGGGACTTGCACCATGGGACACCCCCGGAACGAGGAGATCCCGCACGGTGGCACCGCGCGGGATCTCAGGGAAAGCAGTTCAACCGGCTACGACGTGACGCCGCGCAGCTCCTCGCCGAGCGCGGCGGCCTCGTCCGGCGTGAGCTCCACCACGAGTCGTCCACCACCCTCCAGGGGTACGCGCATCACGATCCCGCGCCCCTCCTTGGTCGCTTCCAAGGGGCCGTCCCCCGTACGTGGCTTCATAGCCGCCATCCGTTGCTCCCTTCAAATCCTTCACCCGCCCGAGCGCAGCCCGCAGCGGGTCCGCTGTACATTCTAGCCTGTGCGCTGCACCGATCGGCGCGGACCGCTGGCAATGCGGGCCTAGTCGTCCTCGCCGGAGGCCCCGGTCGCGGTGGAGGCGGGCGCCTGTTCGGCGGCCAGGCGCGCGCGCAGGACGTCGATCTCCCGCGCCAGTCGTTCGAGCGCCCAGTCCACCTCGGCGGGCTTGTACCCGCGTACCACCTGCTGGAACCGGAGCGCGCGGACGTCCACGCCCGCGACGTCCTCCGCGGGCAGCACGGTCGGCGTGGCACCCGTCTCCAGCGGCGGGGTGTCGTCGCCCCGCCCGAAGACCAGCGCCGCCACGCCGTACAGCACGGCCGCGACGGCCAGCAGTCCCAGGGCGTACAACACGATCACCATGAGGCCATCATGCCCGAACCTCCTTGAGGAAGAGGACACCGTCGGTCTCCGCCAGGCGGCCGGCGTCCAGCGGGAAGTACGCCCCGAGCGCGTCCCGATCGGCCCGCACGGGCGCGCCGCGCAGCCGCGCGCCGAGCTCCGGCCCCGCGTACAGGTGGGCCGGGTCGGCCTGCTCCCGCGACAGCTCGCCCTCGACCGTGCCCGGTGCGGGCGCCGCGAGCCCGTGCGCGGGCGCGGCGCCGATGGCCATCGCCACGTGCCGGTAGCCGTCGCCGAGGCGCGCCGCGGCCTGCGCGCCGCCGCTGAACCAGCGCACGACGTGCGGCCCCATCCGCATCTCGCTCACCCCGCGCTGCAGGTGCAGGTTGTGCGCGAAGGCGAGGGTGCCGCCGCGGGGAGCCTCGCGGTCGACGATCGCCAGCAGGTTCCGCCCCATCATCACGTCCCGTTGGGCGCTGAGCCGGCCGAGCCGGTCGGGGGTCTCGGTCGCCATGATCGCGTGGTACCGCAGCAGGCCGACGGCGGTCGCGGCGTCGGCGCGCAGCCACCACCAATCGTCCTCCCGCTCGGCCAGTTCCGGCGCGTGCGCGTCGAGGACCGCGCACAGGTCGTCGGCCAGCAGGCGCAAGCGATCGGCGTCGACGGTGCGCCCGACGCCCCGGTCCGCCTCGTACATCGCGCGCTCCTCGGGCCACCGCGCCTCGTCGCCGAGCAGCGCCTCGAGCTCCCGCTCGGCGACGCCCGGGGCGACCTCGGCCAGCGCCGCCCTCAGCCGCAGGAGGTACGCGCGCGGGCTCGGGGCCGCCGCCATCTCCATCGGCCCGTCGAAGCCGTAGAACCGCACCGGCGTCTCCAGCGTCCGGTTGAGCGCGCGGAGGGTGCGCAGCAGCTCACCCGTCGCCTCCAGTGCGTGGACGTACGGGTGGCTGAAGCCCTCGTCGAGGACCCGCCGCAGGTCGATCTCGGCGCCCGCGAGGTAGTCGTTCACCAGCGGCGCGCGGTGCAGGTCCGACTCGACGGCGATCGAGCGGTAGCCGCCGCGCAGCACCAGGTCCTCGATCACGGCGTTGCGGGCGCGGAGGATCTCCTCCGATCCGTGCATGGGCTCGCCGAGGGCCAACAGGCGGGTCGGGGTGGGCTGGGCGTCGAGGAAGGAAACGAGGTCTACCTGGTCCGGAATCATTCCCTCAACGATATCGTTGAAGCATCACTTGAAACTTGATCGCAGAATTCCCCTGGAGCATGCCCGAGAACCTTCAAAACATGCTACGTCCCGTCGACCTCGCGCGACCGCACGGGCTCTCCACCCAGGCGGTGCGGAACTACGAGGCGCAGGGCGTACTGCCCCCGGCCGGGCGCACCCCGTCGGGCTACCGCGCCTACACCGAGCGGCACCGCCTCGCGCTCGACGCCTTCCTCGCACTGATCCCCGGCTGCGGGCACGCGCGGGCGGGCTCGATCCTGCGCGCGGTGCACCGCGGCGACCCCGACGCCGCGTTCGCGCTGCTCGACCAGGCGCACGAGGAGCTCGCCGGCGACCGCGACACCTTCCGCCGGGTACGCATCGCTCTCGCGGACCTGGGCGACCCCGGCGACGACGACGGGCCTGCACTGTTCGTCGGCGAGGTGGCCCACCGCCTGGGCGTCGTCCCCGCCACGCTGCGCTCGTGGGAGCGGGCCGGCATCGTCCGGCCCGAGCGGGACCGCGCGACCGGCTACCGCGTGTACTCCCCCGCCGACGTCCGCGATGCCCGGATGGCCGAGCAGCTGCGGCGCGGCGGCTACGGCCTCGCCCGGATCGCGGAGCTCGCGGACCGCGTGCGCGACGCGGGCGGCGTGGAGCCGCTGCGCGCGACGCTGGACGGCTGGCACGCGAACCTGGCCCGACGGGGCCGCGCCCTCGTCTCCGGCGCCGCGGCGCTCGATGCCCTGCTGGGCTGAGCGTCTACCCCTCGGCGATCGCGCGCAGCGCGGCGAGGTGCGCCTCGAAGGCCTTGCGCCCCTCCGCCGTCAGCGACAACCAGGTGCGCGGCCGCTTGCCCACGTACCCCTTCTTGATCGCGACGTACCCCACCGCCTCGAGCTGTGCGGCCTGCTTCGACAGCACCGAGTCCGAGAGCTCCACCGCGTCGCGCACGGCGGCGAACTCGGCGTTCTCGACCTTCGACAGCGCCGCGACGATGGAGAACCGCACGGGGGCATGGATCGCATCGTCGAGACGGTGGCGCGCGTGGCCGCCGGTCGCCGTCATCGCAGCGCCAGCGTCGAGATGGCCCGCGCGCCCAGGAGAGCGGGCGTCAGAGTGAGCATCGCCGCGGTGATCGTCCACGGCCACGGCAGCGCGGCGTCGCCGCGCACGGACTGGACGATGACGTACACGGCGTAGAGCAGCATCGTGGCGCCGAGCCCGAGGTTGTAGCGCAGGGTGAAGCCCCGAGGGGCGGCGGACGCTCGCCGCATGGAGATCGTCGCCACGGCGATCGCGACCAGGTAGAGCGCGAGGACGACGACCAGCCCTCCGACGCGGAACCACTGCGGCGCGTCGGGATTCCCCACGGTGAGCCGCAGCGCGGGTACCAACGCGGCGACGGCGAGCCCGATCGCGATGAGACCGCGCTCGAGCCGGGCGCGATCGGCCGGGGTCGCGACGGACGCTCCCTCGGCCTGGGCGAGGGCGCGGCGCGCTTCCTCGGGGGTCGGGTGTGCGAAGTGCTCGGTCATGACGAAGCCCTCTCCGTGATCGGTCCCCCAACCATAGAAAGCACTTTCCACATCGTCAAGTAGTTGTCTCTACGGCAGCGAGGCCACCGGCGGCCGGTCCTGCAGCGACAGCTCCGTGGTGACCTCGGTGAAGCGGTCCTCCGGCCCCGGATCCACCAGGTACTGCGTGATGCCCTCCCCCGAGTCCTCGATCCCGCAGCGCCGCAACGCCGTCCCGAGGATCTGGCGGCTCATCACGCCCAGGTCGCGCAGGTCGCGGTTGCGGTGCTTGCGCACGGAGAGGTTCACCTGGGCGATTCCCGCCATGCCGTAGCGAGCCTCCGCGTCGAGCAGCAGCCCGATCTCCACGCCGTAGCCGGGCGCGAAGGGCACAGAGGTGAGGAAGTCCCGCGTCCCCGCGTACTCGCCGCCCAGCGGCTGCAGGATCGCGCGCAGCGGCGGCCGCAGCGCCGCCAGCAGCGGCCGGGCGACGAGCTCCGTCACGCGGCCGCCGCCCGTGGGGTCCTCGCCCTGCTTGAAGACGCGCAGCGGGCGTCGGTAGTACGCCTTGACGAGGTGCACCTCGGGGTGGAACAGCATGGGCCCCAACAGCCGCGGCACGTACCGCGGGTCGGGTTCGATCAGGTCGGAGTCGACGAAGGCGATCAGGTCGCCCGACGACGCCACCACCCCGCGCCAGAGGGCCTCGCCCTTGCCCGGCACCGGCGGCAGCCCGGGGATCGCCTCCTCGCGGCTGATCACCGTGGCGCCGGCGGCGCGGGCCCGCGCCGCCGTGGCGTCGGTCGAACCCGAGTCGAGCACGATCAGCTCGTCGACGAGGGTGCCGAGGAGCGGCGCGATCGTCGCCACCACGGCGCCGACGGTGGCCTCCTCGTTCAGCGCCGGGAGTACCACGGAGACGGTGCGTCTGGCCTTCGCGGCGACGAGTTCGTCGATGCTCCAGCGGGGCTCCTCGAAGAACCGGTGCGCGGTGCTCACGCGAGCCCTCGCACGACGCGGGCCGGCGGGCGGGTGCCGTCGATCGAGGCCACCATCTCGACCACCCGGCGGGTGTCCGCCACCTGGTGCACGCGGAACATGCGGGCCCCGGCGTGCGCGGCGAGCGCGGTCGCGGCGAGGGTCCCGGCCACCCGTTCTTCGAGCCCGGCATCCAGGGTCTCGCCGATGAAGTCCTTGTTGGACAGCGCCATCAGCACCGGCCAGCCCGTGCCGACGAGCTCGTCGAGGTGCCGCAGCAGCGCGAGCCCGTGGTGGGTGTTCTTGCCGAAGTCGTGGGTGGGATCGATGACGATGCCGTCCTCGCGCACGCCCGCCGCGAAGGCGGCCTCCGCGGCGGCGGCGAGCGAGTCGCGGACGTCGGCGACTACGTCGGGATAGCGCACGCGGTACGGGCGGGTGCGGGGCACCGCGCCGCCGGTGTGCGAGCAGACCAGGCCCGCGCCGGTCGCGGCGGCGATCCGGGGCAGGTCGGGGTCGGCGCCGGCCCAGGTGTCGTTGATGAGGTCGGCGCCGGCGTCGACGGCGGCCTCGGCGACCGACGCCCGCCAGGTGTCCACGCTGATCAGCAGGTCGGGGTGCCGGTCGCGCACCTGCGCGATGAAGGGCACCGTCCGCGCGATCTCCTCGGTCGCGTCGACGTCCTGGCCGGGGCCGGCCTTGACGCCGCCCACGTCCACCACGTCGGCGCCCTCGGCGACCGCCGCGTCCACGCGCTCGAGCGCGGCGTCCACCGCGAAGTAGCTGCCGCGGTCGTAGAAGGAGTCCGGCGTGCGGTTGATGATCGCCATCACCAGCGCCCGGTCCACGGGCACCGGGCGGCCGCAGAAGGTGGGGCGCACGGGGATCGGGCCCACCGACGGTGCGGTCATCCTAGGAGCGCAGATCCGGGACCTTGGCGGCCGCGACGTCCGCCGCGTACCCGTCGTAGGCGGGCACGTAGCCGTCCGCACCGCCGACGAAGACGTACAGCGGGTCGTCGCCGGTCTCCGCGAAGCCCTGCTTGCGCAGCTCGCCCTTGAGGCTCTTGAAGGTGGAGGTGACCTCCAAGCTCGGCACGACGCGCGCGTAGAGCGGGATCGCGTAGGCGGGCAGCTCGTTCCGCAGCTGCGCCGCGAGCGCGGCACCGTCGAACTCGCGGCCCTCGGCGAGCTTGACGGCGGCCATGCCGGCCTTGCCGTCGGCGCCGGGGATCGCGACGCCGTAGACGATCGCGCCCTCCACCTGATCGGCCTCATCGAGCGCGCCCTCGACCTCGGTGGTCGCGACGTTCTCGCCCTTCCACCGGAAGGTGTCGCCGAGACGATCGACGAAGGCGATGTGGTCGAAGCCCTGGTTGGTGACCACGTCGCCGGTGTTGAACCAGACGTCGCCGTCCTTGAAGCCGTCGCGGATCAGCTTGGCGTCGCCCGCCTTCCCGTCGGTGTAACCGTCGAAGGGGGCGGACTTGGTGATCTTGGTGAGCAGGAGACCGTTCTGGCCCTTCTTGACCCGTTGCAGCCGGCCCTTGGCGTTGCGCAGCGGTCCGGCGGTGTCGATGTCGTACTCGACGACCGCGTGCGGCAGGGGGCACAGGCCGACGGTGGCCTCGATGTTGAAGACGTTGACGAAGGCGATGTTCGTCTCGCTCGCCGCGTAGAACTCCATGATCCGCTCGATCCCGAAGCGCTCCTGGAACTCCCGCCAGATCTCGGGCCGCATGCCGTTGCCCGCGGCCACCCGGATCGTGTTCGACCGATCGCTCGGCTTGGGCGGCTGGTTGAGCAGGTAGCGGCAGATCTCGCCGATGTAGATGAACATCGTGGCCGAGTTCTCGTTGGCCTCGTCCCAGAACCGCGTCGCCGAGAACTTGCGGCCGATGGCGAGCGTGGCGCCGGAGACCAGCACCGAGCCGAGGGCCACGAGCGCGGCGTTGTTGTGGTACAGCGGAAGCGGACAGTACATGACGTCGTCGCGGCGCATGCGGACGGCGGTCGCGCCGAATCCCGCCATGCCCTTGAGCCAGCGGTAGTGCGTCATGATCGACGCCTTCGGCATGCCCGTGGTGCCCGAGGTGAACACGTAGAACGCGCGGGTGCTCGCGGGCAGCGTGGCGGTGACGGCCGGGTTCTCGGTGGCCCGGGGGTCCTCCGACCGCGCCTGCCGGGCCTGCTCGGCGAGCCGATCGACGGTGAGGATCACCCCGTCGGTCGGCCGGTCCGCGGCGTCGAGCGAGTCGAAGGCCTCGAGGTCCTCCGCGCCCACGATGATCGTGCCGGTGTCGAGGATGCCGAGGCTGTGCGCGAGCACGGCGCCGCGCTGGTTGTAGTTGACCAGGCCCGCGGTGGCGCCGACCTTGACGATGGCGAGCATCACCAGCACCATCTGCGGGTGGTTGTGCATGACGACGCCGACCACGTCGCCCACCTTCACGCCGCGCTGGAGCAGCACGCGCGCATAGGTGTTCACGGTGGCGTTCGCCTCGCCGTAGCTGATGCCCTCGCCCTGGAACCGCAGGAAGTCGCGCGACGGGTGCTGCGCCGCGCGCTTGGCGAACACCGTGCCGATGGTCTCCTTGCTGTTCGGCGTGCGCAGCAGGATCGACGGGCCCTCCTTGATCAGGAGGGGCAGGTCGGGCACCAGCTTGCCGACGCCGCGCGCCAGATCCGCGATGCCGACGGTGCTGTTCTTATGCGTAGAGCTCACGCGGCGAGCCTACCGTGGGACCGCCGTACCACGGCACGCCTCGAGGGCGGCCGTGACGTCTGTCGCGCGCAGCAGCCTGCCGAGAGCGGCGTCACCCACGAAGCCCTTGGCCTTGAGCCCGTCGATCCAGTCGAGCAGCGGCGCGTAGAAGCCGTCGTGGTCGAGGACGACCACGGGCTTGTCGTGCATGGAGAGGTAGCCGGCGGTCCACGCCTCGAAGAACTCCTCGAGGGTGCCCACGCCGCCCGGCAGCACCAGGAAGGCGCCGGCGTTGTCGTCCATGAGCTGCTTGCGCTCGCGCATGGTGGCGACCACCAGTAACTCGTCGGCGCCGTGGTCGGCGACCTCGCGATCGACGAGCGCCGTCGGGATCACGCCCAGGGTATGAGCGCCGCCGTCGCGGGCGGCCTGCGCGACCGCGCCCATCATGGACACGTGCCCGCCGCCCCAGACGAGCGAGTCCCCGCCGGCGGCGATGCCCCGGCCCACCTCGGTCGCGAGGTCGATGTACTCCTGCGGCACGGGGCGCGAGGCGCAGAAGACGGCGATGGCGGTCACGAGGGGTCCACCTCGCTGGCCTCGGCCTCGCGCTCGCGGGCGGCGTCGGCGCGCACGATGATGTCGATGGCCTCCGCGACGGAGTCGGTCACGGTGATCAGGTCGGCGTCGCCGGGCGAGACCATGCCCTGCTCGGTGAGCGTGCCCCGGATCCAGTCCACCAGACCGCCCCAGTAGGCTGAGCCCAGCAGCACGATCGGGAACCGGGTCACCTTGTGCGTCTGCACCAGGGTGAGGGCCTCGAAGAGCTCGTCGAGGGTGCCGAAACCGCCGGGCAGGCAGACGAAGGCCTGCGCGTACTTGACGAACATGGTCTTGCGCACGAAGAAGTACCGGAAGTTGATGCCGAGGTCGACCCAGTCGTTGAGCCCCTGTTCGAAGGGCAGCTCGATGCCCAGCCCCACGGAGAGGCCGTCGGCGTCCTTGGCGCCGCGGTTCGCGGCCTCCATCGCGCCCGGCCCGCCGCCGGTGATCACCGCGTAGCCCGCGCGCACCAGCTCCGCACCCAGCTCTCGGCCGGTGGCGTACTCGGGCGAATCCGGCTTGATCCGAGCGGAACCGAAGACGGTGACGGCCTGCGGCAGTTCCGCGAGGGCCCCGAAGCCCTCGACGAACTCGGCCTGGATCCGCATCACCCGCCAGGGGTCGCGGTGCAGCCAGTCGGCGTCGTCCGCGTTAGCGAGGAGCCGCTGGTCGGTGGTCGACGATTCCGTCGCCGCCGCGCCCTGCACGCGGACGGGTCCGCGGTAGCGCAGGTAGTGGTCGTGGGAGGGCTTCTTATCGGAGGCCATGACGCACAACCTACCCAGCGAGGAAGGCGCGCAGCACAGCGGCCACCTCGGTGATCTGCGCGGTCTCGACGTGCTCGTCGCGCTTGTGCGCGTAGTTGGGGTCGCCCGGGCCGAAGTTCACCGCCGGGATGCCCAGCGCGGCGAAGCGCGAGACGTCGGTCCAGCCGTACTTGGCGCGGAACCGCCCGCCGGCGGCCGCCACGAGCTTCGCCGCGGCGGGGGCGCCGAGGCCCGGCAGCGCGCCGGGCGCGGCGTCGGTCACCTCGAAGGCGAGGGCACCGTCGGCGAGCGGTCCGGCGAGGACCTCGCGGACGTGCGCCACGGCCTCGTCGACGGTGCGGTCCGGCGCGAAGCGGAAGTTGACGTCGACGAAAGCCTCGTCGGGCACCACGTTCCCGGCGACGCCGCCTTCGATCTTCACGGCGGACAGGCCCTCGCGGTACTCGCAGCCGTCGATGTCGACGGTGCGCGCGGTGTACGCCTGGAGGGCCGTGAGCACGGGGCCGAGCTTGTGGATCGCGTTGTCGCCCAACCAGGACCGGGCGCTGTGCGCGCGGACGCCGCCCGCGGTGATGCGCACCCGGATCGTGCCCTGGCAGCCGGCCTCGATGAGCCCGCCCGAGGGCTCGCCGAGGATCGCGACGTCGGCGGCCAGCCACTCGGGGAGCTCGCGCTCGATGCGGCCGAGACCGTTGAACTGCGAGGCGATCTCCTCGCACTCGTAGAAGATCAGCGTCAGGTCGTACGCCGGTTCGGCCATCGTGGCGGCGAGGTGCAGGAAGACGGCGTCGCCGCTCTTCATGTCGACGGTGCCGCAGCCGTGCAGAATGCCGCCCTCGCGGCGGCTGGGCACGTTGTCGGCGATCGGCACGGTGTCGAGGTGGCCGGCGAGCATCACCCGCTGCGGCAGGCCGCGATTCGTCCGCGCGAGCACGTTGTTGCCCACGCGGAGCACCTCGAAGCCCTCCAGCGCACGGAGCGCGACCTCCACCTCGTTCGCGATCCGTTCCTCGTCGTGGCTGACGCTGGGGATGTCCACCAGCGCGGCGGTGAGGTCGATCGGGTCCGAGGCGATGTCGAGGGGCACAGCCCCAGCGTAGTGGCGCTACGGGGACGCGACCACCACCAAGGCCGCGACAGCAGAGTCACCCCTCCAGGGTGGTGCTCAGATCGGGAGGATCGCCTTGGCGATCAGGAAGTAGAGGATGAGGCCGGTCGCGTCGACGAACGTGCTGATGAACGGGTTGGAGAAGACGGCCGGGTCGACGCCGATGGATTTCGCGACGATCGGCATGAGCCCGCCGACGGTGGCCGACATGGTGCAGACGCCGAACAGCGTGGCGCCGATGACCAGTCCCACGTCGACCCCGAAGAGGGCGCCGGCGATGACCGCGCCGAGGGTGCCCAGGACCAGGCCCAGGGTCGCGCCGACGCGGACCTCGCGGCCCAGCACCCGGAAGACGTCCGCGGTGGTGATGTCGCCGAGGGCGAGCGCGCGGGTCACGGTGGTGGCGGCCTGGTTGCCCGTGTTGCCGCCGGTGCCGATGATCAGCGGCACGAAGAGCGAGAGCACCACCATCTCCTGCAGGCTGTCCTCGAAGACCGAGAGCACCTTGACGGTCAGCGTCGCGCCGATCGCCAGGACCAGGAGCCACACCACGCGCGAGCGCACCAGCGTCCGCACGGGCGTCGACAGGTAGGGCCGGTTCAGGGGTTCCACGCCGCCCTGTCGCGCCGCGTCCTCGCTCTCCGCCTCCTCGAGGATGCGGAGCGCGTCGTCGACGGTGAGGATGCCCACGAGGCGGTGCTCGTCGTCGACGATGGGCATCACCAGCAGGCGCTGCTCGGCGCAGCGGCGGGCGGCCTCCTCGGCCGATTCCCGCGCCCGGGCCGTGCCCGCGATGTTCATGATCTCGCGCACCGGGGTCTCCGGGGCGCTGCGCAGCAGGCCGCGCAGCCCGACGATGCCGACGAGCACGCGCCCGGGCCCGACGACCGGGATGCCGTAGATGGTCTCGACGTCGTCGATCCGGGCCCGCACCGCTTCCAGGGCCTGCTCGGCGGTGTCGCCGGGGTGGACGGAGACGAACTCGGGGGTCATCTCGCGGCCGACGGATCCCTGGGGGTAGCCGAGCAGGGCCGCCGTCGCGGCGCGCTCGCCCTCCGGGAGGCCCTGGAGCAGGCGTCCGGCGACGGTCGCGGGCAGCTCGTCGAGCAGGGTGACCCGGTCGTCGGGGTCCAGCTCGGCGAAGAGGCCGGTGACCTGGTCGTCCTGGAGATCGTGGATGAGCTCGCCCTGCAGGGGAGCGTCGAGGGATTCGAAGACGGTGAGCGCCTCATCCTTCGCCAGCAGGCGGAAGACCACGGCGCGGTCCTTCCGGCTGAGGCGTTCGAGGACGTCGGCGACCTCGTGCGAGGTCAGGGGCGCGATGAGCGATGCGACGGTGCTCAGGTCCCCGTCGTCGACCGCGTCGTCGATCCGGTTGGCGAGCTTGGCCGTGTCGAGTGTCGTGGTCACTGAATGCACGGTATCCGAATCCGTCGGCTCCGCAGCGCGAGCGCGGTGGCGCGGCGTCGATCTCGGTGGCTACCCGCCGTCCACCTCGAGCGCACCCGCGAGCGCGACATCGAGCGCGGTCGCCACCTCGTCGAGCGGGGCGGTGGAGCGCTCCGCTCGGCACATCGCGACAGCACCCTCCACCGCCGCCACCGCGAGCGCAGCGAGCGACCGCGAGCGGGCTTCCGGCACACGGTGTCCGCGGAGGGACTCTGCAAGCAGCTCCCGCCACGCGGCGAAGGCCTCCGCGGCCGCCGCGCGCGGCGCGCCGGCGTCGGGGTGCTCGTCGACGGCGACGGCGAGCACCGGGCAGCCTGCGCCGAAATCGCTGTCCTCGAGGATCGTCCGCCACGTCTCGATGAAGGCGGCGAGTCCGGCGCGCGGGTCGTCCTCGATGCGGGAGGCCAGGGCGCTCCGGGTGAGGCCGTCGGCGAATCGCACCGCCTCGGTGGCCAGCTCGGACTTGCCGCCCGGGAAGTAGTGGTAGGTCGAACCGAGGGGCGCCCCCGAGTGCTTCGCGATCTCGCGGACCGAGGCGGCGGTGAATCCACGCCGCCGCAACAGGTCCGCGGCCCCCGCCACGACCCGGGCGCGCACCTCCGACGATTCACGTGCCATCGCCCGACCTCCTCTTGTTCTAACGACTGTCATAGCGTACCGTCCGATTCGTTCTATAACGACTGTCATAGGAGTTGCTATGCCGATGATCCAGCTGACCGCGTCCGCCGGCGCCCTCACCGGGGTCGACCGCGCCGCGCTGCGCGCGACCCTCGAGTCGACGCTGCTGCGCTGGGAGGGCGCGCCCGACACGCCGTTCTTCCGCGCGCAGGCGTGGAGCAGCGTCGCCGAGGCCGACTTCGGCAGCTCCGAGGATGCGCTGCCGCGGTTCCGGGTCGACGTGACCGTGCCGCAGGGCGCGCTCTCGGAGCGGCGCCTCGTCGGCCTGGTCGACGAGGCGACCCGGGTGGTGCTGCACACCGCCGGACTCTCGCCGGAGAGCGCGCTCCAGGTGTGGGTGCTCGTCCATGAGCAGCCGGAGGGCACCTGGGGCGCGGGCGGTGGGATCGTCCGGTTCGCAGAGCTCAAGCAGATCGCCGCCGCCCAGCGCGCGGAGGCAGCCGATGCGTGAGCTGACCTACGTGGAGCGGTGGACCGCGGAGTGGCGCGAAGCGCCGGACCCGCGGATCAGCGGCGACGAGCAGGCGATCGTCGCGCCGGTCGCGGCCACCACGTGCGACGTCGACACCCAGATCCTCGCGGGGCACTCCCCCGTCCCCGGGCCGTTCGCGCTCGGCCACGAGTGCGTCGCCCGGGTGCTCGAGGTGGGAGACGGGGTCCGCACCGTCGCGCCCGGCGATCTCGTCGTCGTGCCCTGGTCCATCAGTTGCGGCGACTGCGACCGGTGCCGCGCCGGGCTCACCGCGCACTGTTCGACGGTGCCCTACATGGCGATGTACGGCGCCCCGATCGGCGGCAACTGGGGTGGCCTGTTCTCCGATCTCGTGCGCGTGCCCCACGCCGACGCCATGCTGGTGCCGTTGCCCGCCGGGCTCGACCCGGTGGCGATGGCCTCTGCGAGCGACAACTTCTCCCTGGCGTACCGGCTGGTCGCGCCGCACCTGCGGACGCGGCCCGGCGGCTCGGTACTGGTGCTCGCTCGGGGAAGCATCGGGCTCTACGTCTGCGACATCGCACGGGCGCTCGGCGCGGGCGATGTCCTGTACGTCGACCCGGATCCCGCACACCGCTCGCTCGCGGAGACCTATGGCGCGCGGACGGCGGAGGCGATCGACCCCGTCCACCAGGGCTTCGACATCGCGGTGGAGGCCACCGCCCGGGTCGACCAGTTGTCGATCGCGGCACTGTCCCTGAAGCCGGAGGGCATCGTCGAAAGCGCAGGCAATCACTTCAAGCCGGGCGAACTGCCACTCTTCGCGATGTACCTCAACAGCGTGAACCTGCGCATCGCCCGGGACAACGTTCGGCCGACCATCCCCGGTGCGCTCGACCTCGCCGCGTCCGGCACCGTCGACCCGCGGGCCGTGGTCAGCGACGTCTTCGACTGGGAGGAGTTACCCGAGCGGATCGTGGGCCGCCACTCCAAACCGGTGTTCACCCGCGAGATCACCGTGGGATGAGCGACGCCGAGGTGCGCAGCGCGCTCGGTGTGGACGCCGTCGGCGGCTGGTTCACGTGGTCGAGGACGCCCTGCCGTCGGCGGCCCTCCTCGGCTGGGGCCGCGCCCGCCGGAACCCTGCCGGTACCCTGATCGCGTGACGAATCGTGGAGCGAAGGCGTACGGACTGGCCACCCTCACGGACGACGGGACGGTGCTCGACACCTGGTACCCCGCGCCGGAGCTGACCGACGGCGGCGGCACCGCCGGCACCGTGCAGGATCCCGACGGTGCGCCGGAGGTCCTCACGGCCTCCGCCGGCGCGGACGCGGCCCGCAAGGTACGCGTCGTGGTCGTGCAGACCACGATCGCCGACCTGGACGCCGCCCCGGCCGACGCGCACGACGTCTACCTGCGCCTGCACCTGCTGAGCCACCGCCTCGTGCAGCCGCACGGCCTCAGCCTCGACGGCCAGTTCGGCCTGCTCGCGAACGTCGTGTGGACCAACTTCGGCCCCTGCTCCCCCGTGGACTTCGAGTCGGTGCGAGCGGCGCTGTTCCCGCGCGGCCACGTCACGGTGTACTCGGTCGACAAGTTCCCGCGCATGGTCGACTACGTGCTGCCCAGCGGCGTGCGCATCGGCGACGCCGACCGCGTCCGCCTCGGCGCGCACCTGGCCGAGGGCACGACCGTCATGCACGAGGGCTTCGTGAACTTCAACGCCGGCACGCTCGGCACCGCGATGGTCGAGGGCCGCATCTCGGCGGGCGTCGTCATCGGCGATCACTCCGACGTGGGCGGCGGCGCCTCGACGATGGGCACGCTGTCGGGCGGCGGCAAGGAGATCATCAAGCTCGGCGAGCGGTGCCTGCTGGGCGCCAACTCCGGCCTGGGCATCCCGCTCGGCGACGACTGCGTGCTCGAGGCCGGCCTCTACCTCACGGCCGGCACCAAGGTGACCGGCCCGGACGGGACGCAGGTCAAGGCGCGCGAGCTGGCCGGGCAGAGCAACCTGCTGTTCCGCCGCAACTCGGTGACCGGCGCGGTCGAGGTCGTGCCGTGGAAGAGCGAGGGCGTCGAGCTCAACGCCGCGCTGCACAAGAACTGACCCGGACGCGACGAGAACGGCGGCCGGTGCCTGCACCGGCCGCCGTTCTCGTCCGCCGTCAGTGAATACTCTTCGCGGAGAGGTCGCCGGCGGGCCCCATGGAGCACCCCAGCCCGCCCAACACCCGGTCGAGCGCACGATGCAGGACGGGCTGCTCGCCCACGGGCTCGGTCACGGACACGCGCGGCGAGCCGGTGCCCACACACTCCGGATGGTGTGACACCAGGCGGGATTCGACCATCCACAACCCCACGCCGCACAGCACCACCGCCGCGCACAGCGCAGCGACCAGGGCGACCCTGACTTTCGTGAATGTCATCTTCACCGCCTTCCCACAACTGAACCTCACTCCTCTTTGCAATAGCGTAGCACTCGACCCCGCGATGATTCGCAGAGGCAATCATCAGCTGGGTGCGCCGCTAGCTGCCGAGGCCCGCCGGGCCGCGGTCCGTGAGCTCGCCGCCGTACCGGGCGGTGAGCTCCCCCCTGGTCCGAACGCCCAGCTTGGCGAAGATCCGGGTCAGGTGGAACTGCACCGTCTTCGGCGAGAGGTACAGCTGCTCCGCGACGCGCCGGTTGGTATCCCCCGCCACCACCAGGCGCGCGACGTTCAGCTCGTGCGGGGTCAACGTCGCGACGTCCGCGGCTGACGGGCCGCTCGTCCGGCCCAGCTCGCGGTCGGTCGTCCGCAACCGGGCGTGCGCCCCGAGTGACTCGAAGGCCGCCGCGGCCTCGCCGAGGTGGTGGGCCGCGTCCCTCCGATGCCCGGTGCGCCGCAGCAGCATTCCCAGGTCGAGGTGCAGGCCGCCCGCCGCGACGGGAAAGGACTCGGCCTCCGCCAGACAATCCCGCAGCGCGTCCGCCGCCGCGTCGGCATCGGGATCCGCCGCCGCGCGGGCCGCACCCATCCGGATCCGCGCGGGCGTGCTCTGCGGTGCCGGCGCGCCGTCGAGCAGGGCGACGGCCTCGTCGCCGCGCCCCGCGTCCGCGAGCGCGCGGGCGGCGACGTGGTGCCAGGGCCAGAAATCGGGCCCCACCGTCCGGGCGGCCGGGTCCGCGAGGAGGGGCTGGACGGCCGCCAGCACGGCGCGCGGACCGCCGCGGGCCGCCGCGGCCTGCGCCAGCGCCGCCGGGATCCGCTGCGTCAGATAGCCGGTCGGGGCGACCCGCGCGGCCGCCGCGTGCCGGTCCGCGCCGTCGGCGTCACCGCGAAGCGCGAGGATCTCGGCCGCGGTCCAGTGCGCGAGCGGCGAGCAGAGCACGATCCCCGTGCTGTCGCCGAGCTCCACCGCCTCGCGCGCGCTGTCCAGCGCGGCGTCCCAGTCGCCGATCTCGAACTGCACCCGCGCCAGCCAACCGAGGGCCCACAGCGAGACCCTGTGCGCGCCGCCCACGGCCTCCCGGGCGGCGGTGAGCGCGGTCCGCGCCCGGTCCAGGTCTCCGAGCCCGTACTGGATCCAGCCCACGCCCAGCATGAGCCGCTGGGACACCGCGACGGGAAGGCCGGTCTCGGCGAGCCCCACCTCCACCGCGCGGGCCGCACCGACCACGTCGCCGGCCGCAGCGGCGCCGAGCCCACGGAAGGCCCGGGACTCGATGGCGGGCGGAGCGTCGCCGCCGAGGGCGATGGCACGGTCGGCCCAGGTTATGAGCGCCGGGCCGTCCCAGCGCACGAGGGCGTCCAGGCCCCGACGGTGCGCGATCCGCGCGGCGGGGAGCGGGTTCAGGCGGGGGTTCACCGCGTTCCAGGCGCGCTCCAGCCGGTCCAGCGCCTCGGCGGGCCGCCCCGATTGGATCGCGACGTAGCCCAGCACCGAGTCCCGCTCGGGACTGGCCGGAAGTGCCTCGATGGCGGGCACGAGCTCGCGGGCGGCGCCGAGGTCGCCGGCGCTGACGTAGGCGTCGACGGCCGCGATCCGCAGCTCGCGCGCGGCCTCGGCGTCGGCGGCGACGCCGGTGGCCGCGGCGAACGCAGCAGCGGCCGAGGACCATTCGCCGCGGGCGGCCAGCGCACCGCCGTCGTCGGCGAGCGCCCTCGCCAGCGCCGCGTCGCTCCGCAGGACCGCGGCCGCGCGGTGGCGCAGCGCGCGGTGCGGATCGACCACCTCGGCGGCTGCGGCGTGCAGCCGCGCCCTGTCCGTCCACGCGGAGGCCTCCTCCACCGCGCGGGCGACGATCGGCGCGGGCGGCGCGATCCATGGGCCGTCCCGGTCCCGGCGGGCGATCACCAGCCCCTGGGCCGCGAGCGCGTCGAGCAGTTCCGCGGTCACCTCCGTGCCGGCCACGGCGGCGAGGTCCGTCGGGGTCGCGCCGCCGAGGACCGCCGCCGCGAGGGCGACGCCGGCCGCCGGCTCCCCGACCTCCGCAAGCGCCGCGGCGATCCGGTGCCGCTCGCCCGCGGGCACCGCGTCCGAGGGCTGCCCGCCGGAGCGCGCGGCCTCGTCGAGCGCGGCGAGCGTCGCCTCGATCGCGCCCCCGGTCCGGCGGTGCAGTCGCACCGCTGCCGCGCCCGACAGCTCGAGCCCGAGGCCGCGAGCCAGGGCGGCGATCTCGTCGGCGGAGAAGGCGTCCAGCGCGAGGTGGACGTCGGCGCCGAGGGCGCGCGCGTCGTGGTTCCACAGGCCGGATACCGGCGGCTCGGCCGTCGCCCGCGCCAGTACGACCGGGGTGCCCCGCTGCGCGGCGGCCGCGAGCTCACCGAGCTCACGGTCATCGAGCCGCTGCGCGTCGGCGACGATCACACCGGCGCCGGCGACGAGGGCCTCGCGCAGGCGCGCACCGTCGTCCGGCGCGAGGGCGCCGAGGGCCTGGACGACGGGAGCGTCGGGGCGGGAGTACGTCGCCAGCGCCCGCGCACCGCGGCCCGTCGGGTCGCCGATCACGGCCGCCCGGGCTCCGCGGATGCGCCGCACCGACCAGGGGTCCATCGCCCCACGATAGGCGGGCGGCGCGTCCGCGGGACGCCGGTTCAGCCGAGATCCCCGCCGCCGACGGGCAGGACCGAGCCGGTGAGGTAGCCGGCCTCGTCGCTCGCCAGGAAGCAGATCACGGCGGCCTGCTCGTCGAGCGTCCCGTACCGGTGCATCAGGCTCGACTCCAGCGTCTGGTCGATGTGCGCCTGGAACCACGCCCGCTCGACCTCGGTCTCGGGGACGTCCCCGCCCCGGGGGATGCGGCGGGCGGGCGCCTCGGTGCCGCCGGGGGCCGCCGCGACGACGCGGATCCCGCTGTCGGCGTACTCCATCGCGAGCGACGCGGTGAGCGCGTTCACGCCGCCCTTCGCCGCCGAGTAGGGCACGCGGTGGACGCCGCGGGTGGCGACCGACGAGACGTTGACGATGACCCCGTGACCCCGTCGCTGCATCGACGGCAGCACGGCCCGGCAGGAGAACAGCGTGGTGAGCAGGGACCGGGTGACCTCGGCGCCGATCTGCGCCTCCGTGAACTCGGTGAAGGGCTTGAACCACATCGCGCCGCCCACGTTGTTGACGAGCACGTCGATCCGGCCGAAGCGCTCCAGCGCCTGCGCTGCGACGTCCTGTGCGCCGGTGAGCGATTCGAGGTCGGCCACGGCGGCCACCGCCTGCGCCCCGTGGGAGGTGAGCTCGTCGGCGAGCTCGCGGACCAGGTCGGACCGGTCGACGAGCACGACCTGCCCGCCCTCCGCGTGCATCCGGCGGGCCACGCGCTCGCCGATGCCCTGCGCGGCGCCGGTGACCACGACGACCCGGCCGGCGAACCGCCCGGGATGGACGAAGGCGGGTGTGCGCGCCAGCTCCTGCTCGTGCATCGCGCGCCGCGTGGTCTCCATGGACCGCTCGGCGTGGTCGGCGACCAGGGTGCGCGCCGCCTCCCGGTCCCCGGCGGCGATCGCCTCGACGATGTCGAGATGGTCCTGCGCGCAGCGCGGGTGGATCCAGGTGGCGCTGCGCAGGGTTGTGTCCATGTGGCTGCGGACGCCGAGCCGCTGGTAGGCGGCGAGCAGGTGCTCGTTCCCGGTGAGCGTGAACAGGTAGTCGTGGAAGGCGGCGTTGGCCTCGGTGTACCCGGCGGCGTCGGTGAGCCGGTCGCCGTCGAGGTAGGGCACCGTGGCCTCCGCGAGCAGCCGGTAGCCCGCGAGCTGCGGCGAGCCGAGCCGCCCCAGCACGAGCTCCAGCGCGCCGAGTTCCAGCGCCTTGCGGGCCTCGAAGACGGCGTCGGACTTGCGGATGTCGGGGTGTTCCTCGCCGATCTCGTAGCCGTCCGCCCGCGCGGCGGGATCCGCGTGCAGGACGAGCGGCTGCAGGTCGCTCGTGGCGAGGAGCGGCTGGCCGGCCACGCCGCGCGCGTCCGGATTCTCCACGAGCGCACCGCCCGCGCCGACCAGCAGCCCGTCGAACGACAGGGCCTCCGCGGCGTCGGGTTCCAGTGCTGCAGCCGCCGGCAGCGGGGTCCGGGGTTCGACGGACGTGGGTTCCGCGGGCGCGGGGCTCGGCGCGACGGACTCCTGGGCCTCGGTCGCGGGTGCGGCCGCCGGAACGGCGGGCGCGGGTGCAGCGGCGACGGCGGGGAGGAACTTCTCGTAGTAGAAGCCCGTGGGGGTGATACCGAGCCGGTCCAGCTCCGCGCGGAAGCCGTCGATCATGGGCGGCGGCCCGCAGAGATAGACCGCCACGTCGCCGCCGTGCAGGTGCGCGGTGCGGAGGATGTCGGTCACGTGCCCGCGGTGGGCGGCGGTGCTGTCGGCGGCGGAGACGCAGTGCTCGAAGTCGAACGCCCCCAGCTCCTCCCGCAGACCGTCGAGCACGTCGAGCTGCGTGACGTCCTGGTCCTGCGAGACGCCGTAGAGCAGCTGCACGGAGCGCCCGGGGTCGCGGGTACGCATGGATCGCAGCATGGACAGCATGGGCGCGAGCCCGGTCCCGCCGGCGACGAGCAACGCGGGCCGGTCGGCCTCGCGGAGGAAGAACGAGCCGAGCGGCCCCCGGAAGCTCACCCGGTCGCCGACCTTCGCCCGCCCCGTGAGCCAGTCCGACATCGCGCCGCCGCTCGGGATGAGCTTGACCAGGAACTCCAGCTCCTCGTCGTCGGGGTGCGAGGCGAAGGAGTAGGACCGCTCGGCGTCGGGCGCACCGTCGGCCCCGGAACCGGGCACCGCGATGTTCACGTACTGCCCGGGGAGGAAGGCGAGGCGCTCGCGCTCGTCGGCGCGCAGCCGCAGCCCGACGGTGCTCGGGGTGAGCCGTTCCAGGCCGGTCACGGTCGCGGCGAACTCGCCGACCTGCGTCTTCGCCACCGCCGAGGTGCTGCTGATCTGGAGCACCAGGTCGGACGTCGGCGACATCGAGCAGGGCAGGCAGTAGCCCTGCTCCGCCTCCTCGGCGGTGAGCGCGTCCTCGACGTAGGTGCCGCCGTCGTAGGTCCCGGACTCGCAGAGGGCCTTGCACGTTCCGCACGCCCCGTCGCGGCAGTCGAGCGGGATGTTGATCCGCTGCCGGTACGAGGCGTCCGCCACCGTCTGCCCGGGGTCGACGGAGATGAACCGGGTCACCCCGTCCTCGAAGGCGAGCGCCACCTGATGCGCCATGATGAGATCCCTTCCGCCCGTTCAGACGTGGTAGATGTCGACGACGTGGTGGATGTAGTCGTTCTTGAGCACCACGGTCTTCCGGCGGAACAGGGGCTGCTCGCCCGAGAAGTCGAGCGTCGCCATGGTGGTGCCGTAGTACGGGTCGATCGTGTCGTACCGGAAGTACATGGTGTGCCAGTTGAATCGGACGTCAACCAGGTCGCCGCGGCGCTCGATCACCTCGACGTTGGTGATGTTGTGGCTGGTCCGCGGCTCCGGCAGCGAAGTCGCAGACGAGCGCTCGGTGCGGATCCGGAAGACGCGGTCCGTCAGGCCGCCCTTGTCCGGGTAGTAGACCAGCGATATCTCGGTCTGCGGGTCATCGGTGAGCTTGTCGTCGTCGGCCCAGGCGGGCATCCAGAACTCGCAGTCGTCGGCGTAGCAGTCCAGCCACTTCTCGAACTCGCGGTCGTCCAGGTGCCGCGCCTCGCGGTAGAGGAACTGCTCGATGACGTGCTGATCGATGGCGCGCGAGCCGGCCGCGGCGCTCATCGGACGACTCCCTTCGCGGCGTCGGCCTGCAGGCCGGCCTGGAGGGCCTCCTGCCAGTACTTGTGTTGCACGGGGTACAGGCCCTCGTCCTCGTTCTTGACGCCGGAGGAGACGACGCCGGTCATGCCGAGCGTCGTCGCGACCTCGTCCGGGCCGGTGAGCCAGTGCTCGGCGCCGCGGCTCATGTCGTTCCACTGCGCAGCGGTCGCGAGGAAGGTCTTCTGGCAGCTGCGGAACTCCTCGAGGTCGTCCGGCGTCGCCATGCCCGAGGCGTTGAAGAAGTCCTCGTACTGGCGGATCCGCCAGGAGCGGTTCTCCTTCGACTCGCCCTTCGGGGCGATGCAGTAGATGGTGACCTCCGTCTTGTCCACGCTGATCGGGCGGAAATGCCGGATCTGCGTGGAGAACTGGTCCATCAGGTAGACGTTCGGGTACAGGCACAGGTTGCGCGAGCCGCGGACCATGAAGTCGCCCTTGGCCTCACCGAATTGCTCCTTCAGCTCGTCGAGCCGGTCCCACAGCGGGCGGTCCTGCGGGTTCCCCGCCCAGGTCCACAGGCACAGGTGGCCGTTCGGGTACGACCAGTAGCCGCCGCCGGACTTGCCCCACTGGCCCGCGTCCAGCGTCTTGGTGGTGTTGCCCGAGTCGCCCGTGTTGCGGCGGCTGGTGGTGGCCGCGTAGTTCCAGTGGGTGGCGGTCACGTGGTAGCCGTCGGCGCCGTTCTCCGCCTGCACCTTCCAGTTGCCGTCGTAGGTGTACGTGGACGCACCGCGGAGCACCTCGAGCCCGTCGGGCGACTGGTCCACCAGCATGTCGATGATGGCCGTGGTGTCGCCGAGGTGCTCCTCCAACGAGGGCACGTCCGGGTTCAGCGAGCCGAACAGGAAGCCGCGGTAGTTCCCGAACTTCGCGACCTTCGTCAGGTCGTGGCTGCCCTCCTTGTCGAACTGGGCCGGGTAGCCGGCGCCGTCGGGATCCTTGACCTTGAGCAGCCGGCCGTCGTTGCGGAAGGTCCAGCCGTGGAACGGACAGGTGAGGGTCTTGCGGTTGTCGCTCTTCTTGCGGCACAGCATCGCGCCGCGGTGCGCGCAGGCGTTGATGAGCAGGTTCAGCTCGCCGTCGGCGCCGCGGGTGATCACCACGGGCTGCCGGCCGATGTAGGTCGTGTAGTAGTCGCCGACCTCGGGGACCTGGCTCTCGTGCGCGAGGTAGACCCAGTTGCCCTCGAAGATGTACTTCATCTCCAGCTCGAAGGTCTCCTCGTCGGTGAAGATGTTGCGGTTCACCCGGTAGACGCCGTCCGCGGGACGCTCGTCGATCGCCCGGTCGAGCACGTCGGGAGACGGGGTGGGTGAAGGTTCGGTCACGGTCATGGGAGACCTCCGGTCGGCTGGGTGGCTGTGATCCCCATCACCGTGCCGCGCGACGTGCAGCCCGCGCGCCGGGCATATCGCTAGCAACCCACCAGGGTGCTTTTACTGCCACCTAGGCACTAATCATACCGGAATAAGTCCTGGTCTTTCCCAATCGATGCTCCTACCGTGAGATGCGCATCACATCGACCACCGAGGAGGACGCCATGGAGCTGCGACACCTGCGCCAGTTCCTGGCCGTCGCGCAGACCGAGCACTTCGGCCGCGCCGCGGACGGGCTGCACATCGCGGGCCCCGCGCTGTCGCGCACCATCCGGCAGCTCGAGACCTCCCTCGGCACCCCGCTCTTCGAGCGCACCACCCGCCAGGTGGAGCTCACGGAGGCCGGCCGGGTCTTCGCCGGGGAGGTCCGCCGGATCCTCGCCGAGCTCGACGGTGCCGTCGGCCGCGCCCGGCTGATCGGTCAGGGCGCGAGCGGCGTTCTCCGCGTCGGCGTCACGGGCTCCGCCTCGTACGGCGTGCTCCCCCGCGTGGTCCGCCGGGTGAAGTCGGTCCTCCCGGACGTCGAGCTCACCATCGACACCGAGATGCTGACGCCGGTGCAGGCCGCCGCCCTCATCGACGGCCGCCTGGACCTGGCGCTGCTGCGCACCCCCGTCGCCGTCGAGGGCATCGCGCACCGCGTGCTCTTCGCGGAGCCGCTGATCCTCGCCCTGCCGCAGGGGCACCGGTTCGACGGGGACCCCGACGTCACCGTCGCCGACCTCCAGGACGAGACCTTCGTGACCTACCCGGCCGACACCGGCTCCGTCGTCGACGGCGCCGTGGTCCGGACCTGCGCCGCGGCGGGCTTCACGCCGCGCCGCGCCCACCAGGTGCCGCAGACCTCCACGCTGCTCGCGCTCGTGGCGGCGGGCCTCGGCATCGCCCTGGTCCCCCGCACCGCCAGTTCCATCCAGCTCCCCGGCGTGCACTTCGTCGACCTGCCCGACACCGAGAGCGTCGAGCTCGCCCTCGCGTGGCGCGCCGCCGACGACTCACCCCTCCTCGCCCGCGTCCTCGAGGCGCTGGGCGGGACCGACCTCACCGACGAACGGGAGACGGCCGCATGACCGACCTGCGCATCACCGCCATCGAGGCGATCCCGTACCGGATCCCCTACGTCAAGGCGCTGAAGTTCGCCTCCGGCGAGGTGACCCACGCCGACCACGTGCTGGTGCGGGTGCACACGGCGGGCGGCCTCGTCGGCCACGCCGACGCGCCGCCGCGGCCCTTCACCTACGGCGAGACGCAGGCCGGGATCGTCGCCGTGATCGACGGGATCTTCGCCCCGCAGCTCGTCGGGCTCGACGCCGACCGGCGCGCCGTCCTGCACGCCCGGATGCACTGCACCGTCGGCAATCCCGCGGCGAAGGCCGCCGTCGACATGGCGGTGTGGGACGTCCTCGCGCAGGCCTGGGGCACCTCGGTCAGCCGCGCCCTCGGCGGCCACACCGACCGCATGCGGGTATGCCACATGCTCGGCTTCGACGCGCCCGCCGCCATGGCCCAGGAGGCCTCCGCCGTCCGGGACCGCTACGGCATCACCACGTTCAAGGTGAAGGTGGGGCGCCGCCCCGTCGACCTCGACGTCGACGTGGTGCGCGCGCTGCGGAACACCCTCGGCGACAAGGCCGAACTGTACATCGACGGCAACCGCGGCTGGACGGCCTCGGAATCGCTCCGCGCCCTGGACATGCTCGCCGACGCCGGCCTCACCCTGGCCGAGGAGCTGTGCCCCGCGGACGACGTGCTCGGCCGGCGGCGGCTGGTGGCGAACTGCCGCATCCCGTTCGTCGGCGACGAATCCGTCACCACCCCGGCGGAGGTCACCCGCGAGCTGCTCGGCGGCGGCGCCACCGCCGTCTCCATCAAGACCGCCCGCACGGGATTCACCGGCTCGCAGGAGATCCTGAACCTCGCCACCGGCCTCGGCGTGGAGGTCGTGATGGGCAACCAGATCGACGGCCAGCTCGGCACCGCCTGCACCGTGGCCTTCGGCGCCGCCCACGCCGCCACCAGTGCCCGCGCCGGCGAGCTCTCCAACTTCCTGGACATGGCCGACGACCTGCTGACCGAGCCGCTCCGCATCGTCGACGGCGAGCTCGCCGTCCCACCGGGTCCCGGGCTCGGCGTCACCGTCGACCCCGACAAGCTCGCGTACTACCGCCTCGACGGATAGCCCCGTCCCCCTGAAGCCTCAGCCAGAACATCAGCCCACCGAGGAGAAGACCATGACCACCACCGAATCCGACGCCAAGGCCGCCGATTCCGGAGCCGGCGCCACCGCCGCCTTCCTCAAGAAGCAGGGCGCCGGCGCGGACACCCCGCCCGAGCGCGTCTCCCAGCTCGCCACCGAGGTCATCACCGCCGTGCACGACGTGGTCCGGCGCCATCAGGTGACCTACGCCGAGTACGACGCCGTGAAGTCCTGGCTCATCAACGTCGGCCAGGACGGCGAATGGCCCCTGTTCCTGGACGTCTGGATCGAGCACGTCGTCGAGGAGGTCGCCAACGCGCACCACCAGGGCAACAAGGGCACCATCGAGGGCCCGTACTACGTGCCCGACTCCCCCGTGATCGGCGCCCGCGGCGCGCTGCCCATGCGCGAGAACGAGTCGGGAACCCCGTTGGTCTTCTCCGGCCAGGTCCGCGACCTCGACGGGAACGCCCTGCCCGGCGCGAAGATCGAGATCTGGCACGCCGACGCCGACGGCTTCTACTCGCAGTACGCCCCCGGCCTGCCCGAGTGGAACCTGCGCGGCAGCTTCGTCGCCGACGAGGACGGCCGCTTCGAGATCACGACGATCCGCCCCGCGCCGTACCAGATCCCCACCGACGGCTCGTGCGGCAAGCTCATCGCGGCCGCCGACTGGCACGCCTGGCGGCCCGCCCACCTGCACCTCAAGGTGTCCGCGCCCGGCAAGGACCTGCTCACCGCGCAGCTCTACTTCCCCGGCGACGCGCACAACGACGACGACATCGCCTCGGCCGTGAAGCCGGAGCTGGTGCTCGACCCGCAGCCCGCCGCCGATGGCAACGGCGAGACCGTGGTCTACGACTTCGTGCTCGATCCGGAGACCCGCTGATGGCGCTGTTCGCGGTGCGCATGGACGTCGCCATCCCGGACGACGTGGACCCGGCGGTCCGGGCCGAGACCATCGCCACCGAGAAGGCCTACAGCCAGGAGCTGCAACGCGGCGGCGAGTGGGTCCACATCTGGCGCATCGTGGGTCAGTACTCCAACATCTCGGTCTTCGACGTCGCCGACAACGAGCGGCTGCACGAGATCCTCTGGGGCCTGCCGCTGTTCAAGTGGATGACGGTGGAGGTCACGCCGCTGGCCGGCCACCCGTCGGACATCGCGCTCGATGGTTGAGCGGGTCCTGCAGACCCGGCACGGCCCCGTCGGGGCCACCGTGGCGGGCGAGGGTCCGACGGTGCTGCTGCTGCACGGCTTCCTGTTCTCCCGCGCCATGTGGGCGCCGCAGCTGGCCGCGCTCGCGGACGCCGGTTTCCGGGGCGTCGCGGCCGATCTGCTCGGCTTCGGCGACACCGCCCCCGCGCCGCCGAGCGGCGAGATCCCGCTGCACCACCACGCCGAGGCCGCGCTCGATGTGCTCGACGCGCTCGGGGCCGCGGGATTCACGGCGGTCGGCTACTCGATGGGCGGCCAGGTGGCGCTCGAGCTCGTGGACCTCGCCGGCCCACGGCTCGAACGCCTCCTGCTCAGCGACACCTTCGCCGGGCTCGACGCCCCCGAGGTCCGGGCCGCACGGTACGCCCTCGCGGACCGGCTCGAGGCCGAGGGCACCGTCCGGTACGGGGAGGAGTTCCTGCCCGCCGTGCTCGGGCCGACGACCGTCGCGACGCGGGCGGAGGTGTGCGAGCTGGCCCGCGCGATGATCGCCGCGGCGCCCCCGGCCGGTGCGGCGGCGGCCCTGCGCGGCCGGGCCGGACGGCGCGACCTCACCGCGGTCGCGGGCGGGTTCGGCGGCACGGCTCGGGTCGTGGTGGGCGCGGAGGACGTCTTCGACGCCGGCGTCCTGGGCGCGGGCCTGGCCGCGGCGCTCGGCACCGTCGACCTGCACGTGCTCCCGGGCGCCGGGCACAGCCCGTCACTGGAGACGCCTGAGCTCTTCGACCCGCTGCTCCTGGACCTCCTCCGGGCCGCACGGTAGCGCGTCAGGCGCCGTAGACCCGGGACCCGACCCGGACGACGGGGCGGCCGCGCGCCACCGCCCAGCGCCGCGCGCCGCTGCGCACCGACTCGACGGCCACCCAGGCGCGCTCGGTCTCCGTGCCGTGGGCTCGCAGGTGGTCGACGTACGCGCGGGCGTCGTGGGCGGAGCAGTCCGCCTTCGGGTGCGCCGCCGCGTAGCCGACGAAGCCGCCCGGCCAGCCCGGCAGGGTCTTCAGCGCCGGGAGCGCCCTGGCCGCCGAGCCCGCGCGCTTCACCGCGAGGACCCGGGCGGTCAGGGCCGCGCCGCCGGCGTCGAAGCCCGCCGGCACCCGGCCGGCGAGCAGATCGGTGAGCACCGCCGCCTGGCGGTGCCGCAGCCGGTCCCGCGCCTCAGGAGGAACCACAGCTGCTCGAACTGCTCGACGAGCTGGACCCGCAGCTGCTGGAGCCACAGCTGCTCGCGCTGCAGTTGGAGCCGGAATCGTGGCCCGAGTGGTGCGAGCCGCCGTCGGAACCGCCGAAGAACCAGGCCGAACCGCCGCCGTCGCCCGACGAGCCGCCGCGCCGGCGGGACCGCCCGCCGCGCCGCCCGCCGCTCTGGCCTCCCGCGGCGGAGACGCACACCGCGATCACCGCGAAGATCACGAAGAGAACCACCACTGCTTCCATCTCGCACCTCCCGATCGTCGTTCAGTCGATCTCGAGAACCTCTCGTAGGCACAGCATCTCGTGCCGAACGGCGGATTCGATCACGGACTCGTCACGTTCCAGCAACACTCCGGGCAACGTGCTCCCACCTGCGGAAACGCCCCCAAGAGAACGCTGTGAATCGCGCCAGACCGCAAGCAGATCCAGAACTTCCGGACATATCGGATCGGCGTGGGTGTCGAGGTAGAGCCCCTTGTCGAAGCGTCCGCCCGCGATGTGCACGTAGGCGACGGCCTCCAGCGGGTATCGCCGCAGCTCCGCGGCGGCGTCCGCCCCGCGGGCCGTGCACGAGGCGTAGACGTTCGCGAGGTCGAGGACCAGGCGCACCCCGGTCCGGTCGACCAGCTCCCGCAGGTACGCGGGCTCGTCGTAGTGGTCCTCGGGCCACGCGAACAGGGCGGCGATGTTCTCCAGCGCGAGCGGCACGGGCAGCGCCGTCTGCGCGGCGCGCACGTTCTCCACGAGCACGTCGAGCGCCTCGGCGGTGCGCGGGGCCGGCATCAGGTGGCCGGCCTCCAGGACATCGTCGTGGGGCCCGGGCGCGTCCTCTGCGGGATCGTCGTCCAGCCCGACGGTGCCCGCCCGCACGAAGGCGACGTGCTCGCTGACGAGCGGCGCGTCCAGCGCCACCGCGAGGTCGGCGAGCCGACGCAGCCGGGCGGGATCGGGGAGGTCGGCGCCCGCGATGCCGAGCGTGACGCCGTGCGGCACCACCGTGACGCCGAGGCCCGCCAGTTCCGTCAGCTCGGCGGGGAGGGCGGCCGGGTCGACGTTCTCGGCCACGATCTCGGTGAAGGCGACGGAGCCCGAGCGCGCACCGTCGAGCAGCATCCCGGCGAGCTCGGGCCGCCACGCGGCCGAGACGCCGGAGATCCCCATCAGGCCAGGCGCTGGGCGGCGGCGGCGATCCGCTCGTCCGTCGCGGTCATCGCGATCCGCACGTGCTGCGCGCCCTGCGGGCCGTAGAACTCGCCCGGCGCGGCGAGGATGCCGCGCTCTGCCAGCCAGTCGACGGTGTCGCGGCAGGGCTCGCCGCGCGTCGACCACAGGTACAGCCCGGCCTCGGAGTGGTCCACCGTGAAGCCCGCGCCGCGGACCGCCTGCAGCAGCACCGCGCGGCGGGCGGCGTAGCGGGCGCGCTGCTCGGCCTCGTGCTCGTCCACCGAGAGGGCGTAGGTCATGGCGGCCTGCACCGGGAAGGGCACGATGGCGCCGGCGTGCTTGCGCACCGCGGCCAGCTCGGCGATGAGCGCGGGGTCGCCCGCGAGGAAGCCCGCGCGATAGGACGCGAGGTTCGAGGTCTTCGACAGCGAGTGGATCGCGATCAGCCCGGTGGTGTCGCCGTCGCAGACGCGCGGATCGAGCACCGAGACGGGCTCGGCCTCCCAGGCCAGGCCCAGGTAGCACTCGTCGGACGCCACGATCGCGCCGCGCTCGCGCGCCCACTGCACCACCTTGCGCAGGTGGTCGACGCCGAGCACCTTGCCCGTCGGGTTCGACGGCGAGTTCACGAAGACCAGCGCCGGCCGTTCCGGGCCGAGCTGGGCGGTACCGTCGGCCCGCACCGGCCGCGCACCGGCGAGCAGCGCGCCCACCTCGTACGTGGGGTACGCGACCTCGGGGATCACGACGACGTCATCGCTTCCGAGCCCGAGTTGCGACGGCAGCTGCGCGATCGCCTCCTTGGTCCCGATCACGGGCAGGATCGCGTTCTCCGGCAGCGCGACGGCGCCGTACCGGCGGCTCAGCGCAGCCGCGGCGGCCTCGCGCAGCGCGAGGGTGCCGATCGTGGCCGGGTAGCCGGGGAACGCGGAGCCCTCGTAGAGGGCGCGGCGGATCGACTCGGCGACCGGGTCGACGGGGGTGCCGACGGAGAGGTCGACGATGCCGCCGACGTGCGCCGCGGCCTTCGCCTTCGCGTCCGCCAGGGTGTCCCACGGGAAGTCCGGCAGGCCGGACGCCACGGGCACGCGCGGCACGATCAGTGCTCGGTGTCGGTGTTCATGGGCGGGAGCGCCTTGATGAAGGGGTGGTCGTAGTCGATCTTCCCCTGCTTGGCGGCGCCGCCGGGCGAACCGATCTCGTCGAAGAAATCGATGTTCGCGCTCACGTACTCGGCCCACTCGTCCGGCACGTCATCCTCGTAGAAGATGGCCTCGACGGGGCACACGGGCTCGCAGGCGCCGCAGTCCACGCACTCATCGGGCTGGATGTACAGCATCCGGTTGCCCTCGTAGATACAGTCGACGGGGCACTCCTCGATACATGCCTTGTCGAGCACATCCACACAGGGCTCTGCGATGGTGTACGTCACCTGTCATCTCCTTCGCACCGACTGCTTCCACCCGACAGTATTCCGCGCCGCTGGAACGTGTCACAAAGAAGTGTCGCCTAACCTGCCGGTGTGTGATTTCATTCACCAGTGCACGTAATCGTCGGTGTGTTCGGACTCGTCGTCTTCCTCCTCCTCGCGTACCTGCCCACGCGGAACGTCGCCCTGCTCAAGAAGAAGGCGCCGTACATCCTGGGCATGCTCGCGATCCAGTTCGTGCTGGGCCTGATCATGCTCAAGACCCCGGTCGGGCAGAACGTCATCGACTGGCTGTCGCGGGGCTTCAAGAACCTGCTGGGATTCGCCCATGAGGGCACGGCGTTCGTATTCGGCGGCCTCGTCGACTACAGCAAGGATCCCGGCGGCCCGGGCCCGTTCTTCATGAACGTGCTGCTGCCGATCATCGTCATCTCGTCCCTGATCGGCATCCTGCAGTTCCTCAAGCTGCTGCCGCTGATCATCAAGTACCTCGGACTGGCGCTGTCGAAGGTCACGGGCATGCCGAAGCTGGAGTCCTTCAACGCGGTGAGCTCGGCGATCATCGGCCAGTCCGAGAACTTCATCGCGATCAAGAAGATCCTGCCGACGCTGCCGCCGAACCGCCTCTACACGCTCTCGGCGTCCGCGATGTCGACCGTGTCGATGTCGATCGTCGGCTCGTACATGACGATGATCGAGCCCCGGTACGTGGTCGCGGCCATCGTGCTCAACCTGTTCGGCGCGTTCATCGTGGTCTCGCTGATCAACCCGTACGACGTCGCCCCCGAGGACGACGTCTTCGCCGCGCCCGAGCAGAAGAAGCAGTCGTTCTTCGAGATGCTCGGCGAGTACATCATGGACGGCGCGAAGGTGGCGCTCACCGTCGCCGCGATGCTGATCGGCTTCGTCGCCCTGCTCGCGCTCGTCAACGGTCTCTTCGCCTGGGTCTTCGGTGGCACCACGTTCCAGGACGTCCTCGGGTACGTCTTCGCGCCGCTGGCGTGGCTCACCGGCGTCCCGTGGTCCGAGAGCGTGCAGGCGGGCGAGATCATGGCGACCAAGCTGGTGAGCAACGAGTTCGTCGCCATGATGTCGTTCACCGAGATGAACCCGTCCGGCAACGGCCCCGTCGTGATGAGCGAGCGCGCCACCGCGATCGTGCAGACCTTCCTGGTCTCCTTCGCGAACTTCAGCTCCATCGGCATCATCGCCGGCGCCGCGAAGTCCCTGGCACCGGAGCAGGGCGACCAGATCGCCAAGTTCGGCCTCAAACTGCTCTACGGCGCCACGCTGGTCTCGTTCATCTCCGCGACGGTCGTCGGGCTCATCTCGTAGGTCTCCGACGGTGCGGGACCGATCAGGCTAGTGCGGTCAGGTCCACGCGGAGGTCGAACGGCACCGCCGTCTCCAGGACACCCGTGACGACGTCACCGACATAGGCACCGTCCTGGAGCCGCAGCGCCTCGACGCTCGGGCCACCGTCGAGGTCGACGATCCAGTAGTGCGGGATGCCCGCGTCGGCGTACTCGCTGCGCTTGGTCACCAGATCCTGGCGACGGGTGCCGGGCGAGAGGATCTCGACGATGAGCACGACGTGATCCACGGTGATGGCGTCGTCGCCGGGATGGTCCGCCACCACGATCAGATCCGGGCGGCGCACGGTCGGCGGAAACGATCCGTCCACGATCACGTCGACGGACGGAATCAGCCGCAGCGGCGCCGGAATCTGCTGATAGAGCTGCGCGACGCCCAGCTCCATCAGCGCCGATTGATGCCTCAGTGATGGATTCGGAAAGCGCAGGTACACGCCCTCCTGCAATTCCGAACGCCACAGTTCGTCCTCGCCGAGGAGATCCCACGCCTCGAGCGTGAGTAGCTCGACTCGCTGAACCGCGGTCATGGCATCAGGGTAGCCGCGCCCGACGCGTCAGTTCTCGGGTTCGGGGTCCGCCTCGACGCCCGACGGGGCCGCGTTTCCGGCGAAGGCGGCCTCCAGGCCGAGGATCTTCGCGCCGTCGGAGGCGCGGGCCTCGACGATGCGGAGCGTGGCGAACTCGCCGACGTAGCCGGCGGCCGCGCCGACGACCGGCAGCCTGCCCACCGTGTCGAAGACCCCGCCCGGGCGCGGGCGCGATTCGAGCGCCGAGCGCGCCGACTTCACGGTGTGCAGCACGTCGCGGACCGCGCCGAACGCGGAGAACACGCCGCCCCGCAGCTTCTCCGTCGTCTCACGCACGGGCACGAGGTCCTGGAAGCCCGGCTGATCCCCGAGGAGCGCGCGGGCGTCGATCTGGCGGCGGGAGAGGACCCGCGCGACGAGGTCGATCTGCTCGGGCACCTGGTCGACGCCATGCTCCCCCGCCACGCCCACGACGACGAGCGTCTGGTTCGCGAAGCCCAGATAGGTCTGCAGCGGCAGCAGGCGCGCGACGAAGCCGAGGGCGCCGGGCCAGGCCACCGCCACCGTCGAGACCGCGCCGACGGGAATGACCCACCAGCGGGAGCGGCCGTCGGCGTCGCGCTTGAGGTAGCCGTTGACCAGGGGGATCGGGGTGAGTCCGGCCAGCGTGGAGACGACCCGGACACCGGCCACCGCGGGCCGCGCGACCGTGACGAAGACGCCGACGGTGCGCGCCAGCTCCAGGTCCGTCACCGTGCCCGTGACCGCGCCGCCGCGCGGCTCCAGCGCGTTCACGCGGCACCCCGCTGGGCGTGCGTCGTGGTGCGTTCGCGCGCCGGGCGCCCGATGCCGTTCGCGATCGCGTGCAGTTCGGCCACCGTCTTCTCCGATCCGTGCGCCGATCCCGCCATCCGCGAGATCGTCTCCTCCATCAGGGTGCCACCCAGGTCGTTCGCTCCGCCCTGCAACATGGCCTGCGTGCCCGCCGTGCCCAGTTTCACCCACGACGTCTGGACGTGGTCGATGCGGCCGTGCAGCATGACCCGCGCCAGCGCGTGCACGGCGCGGTTGTCCCGCTTGGTCGGCCCCGGGCGGGCGGCGCCCGCGAGGTACAGCGGGGCGCTCTGGTGCACGAAGGGCAGCGGCACGAACTCGGTGAAGCCGCCCGTGCGGTCCTGGATGTCGCGCAGCACGTTGAGGTGCGTCACCCAGTGCGACGGGTTGTCGACGTGGCCGTACATCATCGTCGAACTCGACCGGATGCCCACCTCGTGGGCGGTGGTGACCACGTCGACCCACGCCGACGTGGGCAGCTTGCCCTTGGTGAGCACCCAGCGGACCTCATCGTCGAGGATCTCGGCGGCGGTGCCGGGAATCGTGTCGAGGCCGGCCTCGCGCAGCCCGATCAGCCAGTCCCGCACCGACTCCCCCGAGTGGGCCGCGCCGTTGACGATCTCCATCGGGCTGAACGCGTGCACGTGCATACCCGGGACGCGCTGCTTGACGGCGCGCACCAGGTCGGCGTAGCCGGTGGCTGGCAGGTCGGGGTCGATGCCGCCCTGCATGCACACCTCGGTGGCGCCCACCTGCCACGCCTCCTCGGCGCGGTCGGCGACCTCCTTCATGGAGAGCGTGAAGGCGTCGGCGTCGCCCTTGCGCTGTGCGAAGGCGCAGAACCGGCAGCCGGTGTAACAGATGTTGGTGAAGTTGATGTTCCGGTTGACCACGTAGGTCACCACGTCGCCCACGACGTCCTTGCGGAGCTGATCCGCCAGGGCCACCAGCGCTTCCAGCCCGGCGTCGTCGGCGTAGGCGAGCGCGCGGTACTGGTCGTCGGACAGCCCGCCCGGGTTCTTCTCCGCGGCGCGCAGGGCCGAGAGCACGTCGGACTCCACCTTCTCCGGCGCCGACAGCGAGAGCACCTGCTCGCGCACGGACTCCCAGTCGCCGAAGGCGGAGCCGAGGTCCGAGCGGGTGTCGGTGTTGCGGCCGTCGACGTCGATGGCGGTGTTCAGGTCGGTGCGGCCCGAGGACGCCCACTCCTCGTCGGGTTCCTGCCAGGGCACGCCGACGGGCATCGCGTCCGGGTCCGCGAGCCCCGTCTCCGGGTCGGCGAGGGCCGCGACGTGCGGCGCGACCCGCGGATCGATCCACGGGCTGCCGGCGCGCACGTACTTGGGCTGCGCCGTGAGCCGCTGCCGCAGCTCGAATCCCGCGTCGGCGGTGATCGTCGCGAGCGCGTCGAGGTCCGGCCAGGGGCGCTCGGGGTTGACGTGGTCCGGGGTCACGGGCGAGACGCCGCCCCAGTCGTCGACGCCGGCCTCCAGCAGCAGCCGGCACTCGTCGGCGGAGACCAGGTTCGGCGGCGCCTGCACCCGCATCGCGGGCCCCAGCACCATCCGGGTCACGGCGATCGCCGCGCGGTAGACCTCGAGGTCCGCGTCCTCCACCGACCGCATGGCGGTGTCGGGCTTGGCGCGGAAGTTCTGGATGATGACCTCCTGCACGTGGCCGAAGGCCTTGTGCACCTTGCGGATGGCCATGATCGACTCGGCGCGCTCGCGCTCGTCCTCGCCGATGCCGATGAGCAGGCCCGTCGTGAAGGGCACCGAGAGGCGGCCCGCATCGGTGAGGGTGCGCAGCCGGACCGCCGGGTCCTTGTCGGGCGAGCCGTAGTGCGGCTGCCCCTTCTCGGTGAACAGGCGCTCGGAGGTGGTCTCGAGCATCATGCCCATCGACGGCGCGACGGGCTTGAGCCGGGAGAGCTCCTCCCAGCTCATGACGCCCGGGTTGAGGTGCGGCAGCAGCCCCGTCTCCTCCAGCACCCGGATGGCCATGGCCCGCACGTAGTCCAGCGTGGAGTCGTAGCCGCGCTCGTCGAGCCAGGTCCGGGCCGCCTCCCAGCGGTCCTCGGGCCGGTCGCCCAGCGTGAACAGCGCCTCGTGGCAGCCCAGCTCGGCGCCGCGGCGCGCGACCTCGAGGATCTCGTCCGGCTCCATGTAGGCGCCGTGCCCCTCGGCCGCCAGCTTGCCGGGCACCGTCACGAAGGTGCAGTAGTGGCACTTGTCGCGGCACAGCCGCGTGATGGGGATGAAGACCTTCTTGCTGTAGGTGACCTGCGGCGTACCGTCGGCCCCCGTCAGCCCGGCCTCGAGGAGCCCGGCGTCGCGCACCCGCGCCGCGGAGCGGCACAGGTCGTCCAGGTCGTCGCCGCGGGCCGCGAGGAGCACCTGCGCCTCGTCGACGTTGAGCACCGCCCCGTCCCGCGCCCGGCGCAGGGCGCGGCGCATCGCCGACGCCGTCGGTACGTACGGCTCCGCGGCTCGCTTCGGCACCGAGGGCACCGGGAGGAGAGCGGGAGATTGCTCTGAAGCGTCCGTCACTCCACCGATGATGCCAGGTGTCCCGCGAGGATCGGCATCCCGATTCCACAGAGCAGGAGCAGGAGCAGCCGCCAGTCGGCGTAGAGGACGATGTCGCCGCCCGGCCCGCCGAGCAGGAAGGCCGCGATCACCAGGAGGAACGCGATCACGGGCAGGGCACCGTGGACCGGCTCGCCGCCCAGCCGGCGGGCCGCGACGGAGATCCCCGCGAGCAGCGCGCCGAAGAGAACCGCGGAGAGCGGAAGGGGCACGGCGCCGGAGTACAGGTAGAGGTACATCGTGGCGCCGACCGCGCACACCGCGCCGCCCACGGTCGCGACGCCGAGCAGGATCCGGTCCAGCGGCTCCATCACGCCACCCCCGCGAACAGGTCCCGCTCGACCCCGTCGGGGCCGGGCGCGGCGGTGCCGCGGGCCAGGACGTAGGCCTCCTCGGCGAACACCGGCTGCGCGATCCGGTTGGTCAGGGCGAGGGCGGCGCCGTCCGCGCTGACGCCGAGCTGGGTCGCGTGGGCGCGGAGCGCGGCGCGCTTGCGGTCGAGGACGGAGGAGACGTCGATCCGCGTGGTGATCGCGCCGGCGTCGTGGGCGGGCAGCTCGGCGGCCGCGGGGACGCGCCAGCCGTCCGGCAGGTCGGTGCCCCGCAACGCGGCGAGGCCGGCGTCGAGGTCGTCGCGGGCGGTCACCGTCCAGTACAGCTTGGCGACCTCCCAGGGCTCCCCCGGGACGCCGGGGTCCGCCGCGGCATCGACGGCGGCGTGCGTGAGCAGGTGCGCGGCGATGTGGTCCGGATGGCCGTAGCCGCCGACCTCGTCGTAGGTGATCACGACGTGCGGCCGGGTCTCCCGGAGGATGCTGGTGAGGGCCTGCAGGGGGCTGCCGTCGACCCACTCCAGGTAGGGCGACGAGGCGAACGCCCGCGGGTGCTCCGCGGCGGGGGTGCCGGCCATGCCGGAGTCGCGCCAGCGGCCCATGCCGCCGAGGAAGCGGGGCCGCAGCACCGGCCCCGTCGGGTCGCTCAGCGCGGCCAGCGCGCCCGTCAGCTCGCCGACCCGGTAGCCGCCCAGCTGGTCGGCGTTGTCGGCGGTGAGCTGCGCGAAGGGCGGCTCCATCACCTCGCCCTCCTCGCCCAGCGTGCAGGTCACGACGGTGACCTCGGCGCCCTCGGCGAGGTAGCGCGCGATCGTCCCGCCGGTGGTGATGGTCTCGTCGTCGGGGTGCGCGTGCACCAGCAGCAGGCGCCGTCCGCTCGCGTCGGTCACTGCCGGGCCCATCCCTCCACGCCGGTGAAGACGCCGTCGCGCGGCGGGCCCTCCAGGGTCACGCCCTGCACCGTCGGGCCGACGGCCGTCAGCGTCACGTCCTGCAGGATCGGCAGGACCGTCGCGCGCGACCACAGCTGCGCGTCGATCGCCGCGAGGTCGATGGGGCCGCCGCGCAGGCCGTCGAGCGCGAGGCCCTGCAGGTCCGCGTCGCACAGGCCGGAGAGGTTGCCGCCGACCGTCGTGGCGGCGGGGTCGTTCTCGAGGTTCGGCGCCTGCGGCGTGCTGGTGGTCGTGGGCCGCTGGCCGCCCTCGGACGGGGGCGCCGGGCACTCGACGCGGGAGGCGAACCGCTCCGCCGGCGTGGGGCCGGAGCTGGACCAGCCGACCACCGCGTCGACGGCACCGTCGAGCAGCGCGGTCCCGGCGACCACCTGCGGCTCGAGAGCGACCACCGAGGCGAAGACGCCCATGGCGCGCAGCTGGTCGGTGGCGTTGCTGGCGACGGCGAACGCGGCGACGTTGCCCTGCGGCACGCCGATCCGCAGGAACATCGGCACCCCGTCGCGGACGTACTGCTGCACGTTCTCGCCCGGCGACGGGGACGGCGGCACCGGGAGCGCCGACGGATCGGCGCTGGTGCTCGGGCCGACCGGCTCGGTCGTCGCGGGGGGCGGCGTGGGCGGCACGCTCTGGCTGGGCGGGATCGGCGCGTTCTGCAGCGTGTAGCCGGCGCCGGCGAGGGCCTGCTCCAGGCGGGCCTTCGCCTCCGCGGGCGCGGGGCGCGCGGGCATCGTCGGGACGTAGCCGGGATCCGACGGTGCCAGCACCTGCGCGCGGGCGGGTCGCGCGGCGTCGCCTCCGGACCCGACGGTGGTGAGCAGGTCCACGTTCACGGCGTCCAGCAGCGCGCGGCGCACCTCGACGTCGGCGAGGAACTTCGAGCGGGTGTTCAGCGTCAGCGACAGCACCCGGGGATCGACCTGCTCCACGGCGCGCACCTGGTAGATGGAGGTGAGCTGCGCCAGCAGCGACGGTCCGCCGTGCACCGAGACCACCTGCACGTCGCCGGTGCGGACGGAGTTGGCGAGCTGGGTGTCGGTGCCGCCCTTGCGGAGCACGATGCGGTCGACGCGGGCGGGCTTCATCCAGTAGCGGTCATTGCGCTCGAGGGTGACCTCGTCGCGCGCCACGTCGACCTTCTTGACCAGGTAGCCGGCGCCCGAGGCGGGGATCTTCTCCCGCATGGCGCCGTTGAAGCCGCCCGGCGAGCCCTTGATCAGGTGGCTGGGCAGCAGGTTCTGGAACAGGGTCCGCCAGCCGGGCAGCGGCGCCTTCAGGGTGACGATGACCCGCTTGCCCCCGGCGCCCGACGCCACCGACTCGATCTGCCGGTACGGCGCGGAGCCGACCGTGTCGGGCGCGGTGATCATCGACTGCCAGAGGTACACGAAGTCCTCGGCGGCGATCGGCGCACCGTCGGACCACTGCGCGTCCTGCCGGATCGTGTACGCGATCTGCAGCGGCGCGGGGTGCTCGATCGCCGGGATCAGGTCGGTGTTCTGCTGCAGCGTCACCCGCCCGTCCTGCCCCCGGACCTCACGGAAGACGCTCGGGAGGGTCATCGCGGCCAGGGCGCGCGACGCCGAGGACGAGTTCGACGCGAGGTGCGGGTTGAAGCCCGGCCCCAGGCCGTCGATCGCCACCTGCACGGTGGCGCCGGTGGTGGCCGGGGCCTGCGGCGGCGCGGAGGTCTCCGAGCCCGGCACCGCCGGCGGCGGGTCGGCGACGCACGCGGTGAGGGTCGTCGCGAGCAGCACCGACGCCACCGTCAGCCCCAGGGACCTGTGCCGCACTGCTCGTGCCTCCTACGCTCGCTGGAAGTCCACCGCCCGACGGTCGTCGGGCCCGTCGCCGCGACCGCGGGATCAGCCCGCGGACTGGTCCCGCGACTTGGCGCGCGAGCGCTCACGGGCGCGCTCGGTGGCGTTCAGGTGCACCTTACGCACCCGAACGACCTCGGGGGTGACCTCGACGCACTCGTCGCCGGCGCAGAACTCCATCGCGGCCTCGAGCTCCAGCTTGATGGGCTTGGCGAGGGTCTCCATCACGTCGGCGGAGGACTGACGCATGTTGGTCAGCTTCTTCTCCTTGGTGACGTTGATGTCGAGGTCCTCGGCGCGGGGGTTGATGCCCACGACCATGCCCTCGTAGGTGTCGGCGCCGGGCTCGACGAAGAAGGTGCCGCGGTCGGCGAGCTGGATCATCGCGAACGGGGTCACGCTGCCCTGGCGGTCCGAGACGAGCGAGCCGGTGTGGCGGGCGCGGATCTCGCCGGCCCACGCCGCGTACTCGTGGAAGACGGCGTTGGCGATGCCGGTGCCGCGGGTCTCGGTGAGGAAGTCGGTGCGGAAGCCGATGAGGCCGCGCGACGGGACGACGAACTCCATGCGGACCCAGCCGGTGCCCTGGTTGGCCATGGTCTCCATGCGGCCGCGACGGTTCGCGAGCAGCTGGGTGACCGAGCCGAGGTACTCCTCGGGGACGTCGATGGTCAGGTGCTCGAAGGGCTCGTGCACCTTGCCGTCGACCTTGCGGGTGACGACCTGGGGCTTGCCGACGGTGAGCTCGAAGCCCTCGCGGCGCATCTGCTCGACGAGGATGGCCAGCGCCAGCTCGCCGCGGCCCTGCACCTCCCACTGGTCGGGCTTGCCGATGTCGAGCACCTTGAGCGAGACGTTGCCGATGAGCTCGGAGTCGAGGCGTGACTTCACCATGCGAGCGGTCAGCTTGTGGCCCGAGACCTTGCCGACCAGCGGCGACGTGTTGGTGCCGATGGTCACCGAGATGGCGGGCTGGTCGACCGTGATGCGGGGCAGCGCGACGGGGTTCTCGAGGTCGGCGAGGGTGTCGCCGATCATGATCTCCGGGAAGCCCGCGACGGCGACGATGTCGCCCGCGACGGCCTCCTCGGCGGGCTTGCGCTCGACGCCGTCGGTGGCGAGCAGCTCGGTGACCTTGGCGTTGGTGATCACGGGCTCGCCGTCGACCTCACGCATCCAGGCGACGGTCTGCCCCTTGCGCAGGGTGCCGTTGTGGATGCGGACCAGCGCGAGGCGGCCGAGGAAGGCCGACGCGTCGAGGTTGGTGACGTGGGCCTGCAGCGGCGCCGCGGCGTCGCCCTTGGGGGCGGGGATGTAGTCGTGCAGGATCTGGAACAGCTCGTCGAGGTTCTCGGCGTCCGGGACGGTGCCGTCGGCGGGGGCCGTGGTGCTGGCCTTGCCCTCGCGGCCGGAGGCGTAGACGACGGGGAGCTCGAGCGCGAGCTCGGCGGCCTCCGCGGCCTCGTCGGACAGGTCCGACGCGAGGTCGAGCAGCAGGTCCTGCGCCTCGGTGACGACCTCCTCGATGCGGGCGTCCGGGCGGTCGGTCTTGTTCACGACCAGGATGACGGGCAGCGACGCGGCGAGCGCCTTGCGCAGCACGAAGCGGGTCTGCGGGAGCGGGCCCTCGGAGGCGTCGACCAGCAGGACGACACCGTCGACCATGGACAGGCCGCGCTCGACCTCGCCGCCGAAGTCGGCGTGGCCCGGGGTGTCGATCACGTTGATGACGGTGGTGGTGCCGTCGGCGTTCACACGGTGCACGGCCGTGTTCTTCGCCAGGATGGTGATGCCCTTCTCCTTCTCCAGGTCACCCGAGTCCATGACCCGGTCCACCAGCTCGGCACGCTCGGCGAACGCGCCGGACTGCCGCAGCATGGCGTCGACCAGGGTGGTCTTCCCGTGGTCGACGTGCGCGACGATGGCGACGTTGCGGAAGCTGGGCTGAGCCACTGTGGTTCTCCTGGAGGTGGTCGTGCGCGCGCTACGGTCGATGGTCCGTGGGCGCGTCGAAGGGGGCGTGTGAACACGCCTGGTCGTGACCAGGTTACTTCCCAGAGGCCCGCGGAGCCGCATCGTGACCGCCGGATGTGACGGTTGGCATCCCACGATTAGGTTGCGCTAACCTATTCAGGTGAGTAAGACCAAGGCGCACAAACTCGTGGGCAGCAAGCCCAAGAAGAAGTGCTGTCGCAAGAAGACGCGGTGCATGAAGTGCCCCGTGGTGATCCACAAGCTCAACCGGATGGCCGCGCACGGCGCCTCCAAGAAGGAACTCGAGAAGTCCCTGAAGACGGTGCGCGCCAACCCCGATCGCACGCGCGTGGCCTAGTCCGCCGGTTCCAGGAGCTTCCGCAGCGCGCCCGGATCGGCGGCCGTCGCGACGGCGCGGTCGAGCTCCTCCGGGGTCACAGGCAGTGCTCGGAGCTCCCCCACCAGTCCCGGCACGTCCGCGTCGCGGCCCGCCGCCGGCGCGAGCTCGAGCAGGAAGGCCAGGGCGAAGGCGCGGTCGGCATCCGTGTCGCCCTCCTTCGGGCGCCGCAGCGCCGAGGTCAACGCCCGATAGGCCGCGGCGTCGTCGCCCTTGAAGCCGCTGAGGATGCGGGCGTTGTCGAGCGCCTTCGCGAGACCGGACAGCTCCTTCGCGCCGCCGTACTCGAACTCCGGCTCGTCCTTGCGGATGATCAGCAGCTGGTTCCCCGACGGGTCGACGAGGGTGAACCGGGAGGCGCCCGGGCGGAACCGGGTCAGCCGCGGCTCCCCCGAGGCGGGCACCTTTCCGAGGAGTCCCTTGATCGCGGCCTTGAACGCGGCGTGCTCCGCGGCGACGTCGTCGACCAGCAGCAGGCAGATCCCGGTGTCGTCGGCATCGCGGGCGAACCGCGCGAAATGGACGTCCGCACCGTCGCGCGTGAACGCGAGGTAGAGGTACGGGCGGACCTGGTAGCCCGTGCACTCGAATCCGAGGGCGGTGTAGAACTCGCGGGTGGCCTCGGGATCGACGCAGGGCAGGACCGGAACGGCGGTGGTGGGCACCCCGCCAGGCTAGTGCGGAATGCGGTCACTTCCTGTCCGACGGTGCCGTCACCAGCAGGTTCACCAGCACGGACGTCAGCACGCGCACCAGCTCGGCGGGGTCGGAGCGCTCCTCCGCATGCAGCCACCAGGCCATGAGGAACTCGTTGACCGACGGGATGAAGGCCGCGTGCACCCACGGCGCCACGGGCGGCGCGCCGGCCGCCTCCGCCGCCGACCGGATGGTCTGCGCCCACAGGTCGCGGTTCGCCAGCCGGAAGGCCTCGAGCTCGGCGCTCACGCCCACGACCTCGACGAAGGCCACCCGCAGCCCCCGCGGGTCGGCGAGCACCGCGCCGATGTACGCCGTCAGCCCCGACGCGACCAGCGCCGCGACGGCCCCGTCGCCGGTGCCCGCGGCGGGGGCACCGGCCGCCAGCGCATCGGCGACGGCGGCGCGCCCGCGGTCGTGGACGCCGGTGTAGAGGTGCCGCAGGAGGGCCTCGCGGTCGGCGAACTGCTCGTAGAAGTGACGCCGCGAGACCTTCGCACGCTCGCAGACGTCCGCGACCGTCGTCTGCTGGTACCCGACGGTGGCGAACAGCTCCAGCCCGGCGTCCTCGAGCCGGGCGAGCCGCTCGGCGTGCCGGGTACGGGCGTCGGCCCCGCCGTACACCCGCCCGGCGGCGCTCCGCCCGGCCGCGCCCCGTCCCGCGTCGCTCCGTCCCGTGTCGGTCCGTCCCGCGGCGCTCCGGGCCGTGGCGCTCCGGGCTGCGGCGCCCCGGCCGGTCGCGCCGGTCCGCGCGGTGGTCATGACGTCGAGGCGGTGGCGCCCCACCAGATGTTCACGTCGCCGTCCACGGCGAACTCGTCGATCGCGGCCAGCTCGTCGGCGGTGAAGGCGAGGTTCGCGACGGCGCCCACGCTGTCCTCGAGCTGCGCGACGCTGGACGCCCCGATCAGCGCGGAGGTCACCGCCGGCGACCGCAGCACCCACGCGATCGCCATCTGCGCGAGCGTCTGGCCGCGGTCGGCGGCGATGCCGGCCAGCCCCCGGACGCGCGCCAGGTTCTCCTCGGACAGCATGCCGCCGGAGAGGCTCTTGCCCGCGGCGGCGCGGGAGTCCTCGGGCACGCCGCCGAGGTAGCGGTCGGTGAGCAGTCCCTGCGCGAGTGGCGAGAAGGCGATGGCGCCCATGCCCTCGGCCGCGGTGGTCTCCAGCAACGACGGCCCGCCGCCCTCCCCGCCGCGCTCGATCCAACGGTTGAGCATCGAGTACGAGGGCTGGTGGATGAGCAGCGGCGTGCCGAGTCCGCGCATGATCTCCTGCGCCCGCGCGGTCAGCTCGGCGCTGTACGAGGAGATGCCCACGTACAGCGCCCGTCCGGAGGTGACGGCCGTGTGCAGCGCGCCCATGGTCTCCTCGAGCGGCGTCTCGGGGTCGGGCCGGTGGCTGTAGAAGATGTCCACGTGGTCCAGGCCCATCCGCCGCAGCGAGCTGTCCAGCGAGGAGAGCAGGTACTTGCGGGAGCCGCCGAAGCCGTAGGGGCCGGGCTGCATGTCCCAGCCCGCCTTCGAGGAGATGATGAGCTGGTCGCGGTAGGGCCGGAAGTCCTCGGCGAAGAGCGTGCCGAAGTTCCGCTCGGCGCTGCCGGGCGGCGGGCCGTAGTTGTTCGCGAGGTCGAAGTGGGTCACGCCGAGGTCGAAGGCCCGGCGCAGGATGTCGCGCTGGGTCTGCAGCGGCTTGTCGTCGCCGAAGTTGTGCCACAGGCCCAGTGAGACCGCCGGGAGCGTGAGCCCCGCCTCCCCCACCCGGCGGTACGGCACCCCGTCGTAGCGGCGATCGGCGGCGACGTACGGATCGAATGCACCCATACCCCCATCATGCCCGGCGCACGGCGCCGCCGGGCCTACGATCGGCAGCATGAGCGACGAGGCGACAGACGGAACCCAGGACGAGAGCCTGCTGACGGTGCTCGTCGCGTTCGCCGCGAACGTGCTGATCGCGGTGGCGAAGTCGGTGGCTGCGGTGGTCACCGGCTCGGCGGCGATGGTGGCCGAGGCCGCGCACTCGTGGGCCGACACGGGCAACGAGGTCTTCCTCCTCATCGGCGCGAAGCGCGCGGCGAAGCCCGCCGACGATTCGCACCCGTTCGGCTACGGACGCTCGGGCTACGTGTGGTCGATGTTCGCAGCCTTCGGGCTGTTCAGCGTGGGCGCGGCCGTCTCGGTGTGGCACGGGATCTCGTCGCTCGGCGCGCCCGAGGAGGCGACGGATTACGGCTGGGGCTACGCCGTGCTGGCGATCTCGTTCGTGCTCGAGGGGATCTCGTTCGCGCAGGCGCTGCGCCAGACGAAGGAGGGCGCGCAGGAGCGGATGTTGCACCCACTGCGGTACGTGCGGGTGACGTCGAATCCGGTGCTGCGCTCGGTCTTCGCGGAGGATCTCAGCGCGCTCATCGGCATCGTCATCGCCGCGAGCGCGATGGCGCTGCACCAGATCACCGGCAACCCCGTGTGGGACGCCGTCGGGTCGATCCTCGTCGGCATCCTGCTGGGCTTCGTCGCGGTGTTCCTGATCCGGCGCAACATGGACTTCCTCACGGGTGAGGAGGCGACGCCGCTGGCCCGCAACCGCATGCTGGAGGCGCTGCAGTCGCACCCGGACGTCAAGCAGGTGAGCTTCCTGCACATGGAGTGGGTCGGCGCCGACCGGCTGTTCCTGGTCGCGGCCGTCGACCTCGAGGGCGACCTGCCGGAGTCCCAGGTCGCGGCGCGGCTGGCCGCGATCTCGGACGACATGAACCGCATCCCCCGCATCCAGCGGGCCCTCTTCACCCTCACCCGCCCCGGCGACACCACCCGGCTGGCCGCCGAGCCCCTCCCCGACTGGTACCTGCCCGAGGACGAGCGCCGCGCCTAGCGGGACGGGCGCGCCGCCGTCGGCGCCGCCTACCCGAGCCGCGCCGCCAGCCGCGAGGCGTTCATGTGCGCGATGGCCTCGATGGAGATCATCGGGTTCACGCCGCTCGGCGTGGGGAAGCACGAGGCGTCGGCGACCACGAGGTTCGGCACCTCCCAGGTCGCGCCGTCGGGGTCCGTCGCCGAGGTCTGCCGGCTGCCGCCCATCGCGGCGGTGCCCATGATGTGCAGCGCGATCATCATGCACCGCGCGGGCGCGTAGCCCTCCCGCTGCGCGGCGGCGGCGAAGCCGTCGAGCGACCCGGGCAGGTCGGCGGCGACGCGGTTCTGGTGCGAGCTGCGCACCGACGTCGCGCCCGCGGCGGCGAGGATCTCGGCCGCACCGACCACGCCGCGCTGCATGTGCGCGGCGTCGCGATCGTTCAGCCGGTACCGCACGACGGGCTCGCCGTCCCGCCCGACGGTGACCCGCCCGCTGCCCGTGTCGCGGACGATGACGCCCACCTGCACGGTGTGCCGCATCGCCCGCATGTCGGCGGCGTACCGCGCCGCCGAGTGCCAGGGCTGGAACAGGGTGATCGCGCCGGGGCTGACGGGACCGGTCTCGTAGATGACGCCGTATCCCTCGCCGTCGAGGTCGGCGTGCTCGGTGGAGTAGCGGGTCTGCAGGCCGCCCTCCCAGGGGCGAACGTCCTCGTCGAACACGCCGGCCACCGCGGTCACCGGGTGCAGGCGCAGGTTCTCGCCGATCCGCTCGTTCCGCAGGCCCGAGCGCCGCAGCAGCGGCGGGGTCTGCAGCGAGCCCGCCGCGACCACGACGGCCTTCGCGGCGACGGTGACCGGGGCACCGTCGGGCCCGATCGCCTCGACGCCGGTCGCCCGGCCCCGCTCCACGACCACGCGCCGGACCTCGACGCCGACGGCGATCCGCGCACCGTCGGCGGCGGCGTCCTGCAGCCAGGTCTTGGCGGTGGACTGCTTGGCACCGATGCGGCAGCCGTAGCCGCAGCGTCCGCACTCGACGCCCTGGTCGCAGCCGAGCACGTTGCGGGGCATGGCGTCGCACTGCCAGCCGAGCGCGGCGAGGCCGCGCTCGAGGATCGCGTCGCGCGAGGAGGCCGAGCCGTGGTCGGTGTTCACGCCCAGCCGGCGCTGCACGGCGTCGAGCGCGCGGGTGAACTCGTCGCCCGCGAACTGTCGCGCGCCGTGCGCGGCCCATTCGGCCCGGACGTGCGCGGGCGTCGCGAACGAGGTGGTCCAGTTGACGACGGTGCCGCCGCCCAGCGTGCCGCCCGCCATGAGGGACGAGAACTGCCCCTCGGCCGAGATCGCGGGCGCGCCGGCATACAGGGTGGTGAGCGACTCCAGCTCGCCCCGGCCGAAGTCGCGGTCGTCGTGGTAGCGGCCGCGTTCGAGGACCAGCACGTCGAGGCCGGCGGCGGCGAGCACGGCGGCCGCGGTGCCGCCGCCCGCGCCGGAACCGACGACCACGACGTCGGCGGTGAGGTGCGCACCGCCCGCGGGGATCGTCAGGGTCCGGAGCGGCCTCTCGGGGGCGTCGGGCAGCGGCCCGGGCGCCTCGGGGTAGCCCGTCGCGGCGCGCGCGGCGACGGCGTCCGGCGCGATGTAGTACGCGCCGATCAGCAGCGAGCGCAGCCCCTGGAAGACGGTCCGGATCTCGGCACGCGGGTGCCTGCCCCAGCCCAGCAGGACCTTCTCGCGTCGCTCCTGCGGGAGCGCGGAGAACTTGCGGGGGCCGATCCGGTTCACCAGGCCGAAGCCGCGGGTGTCCCACACGTCGAGGAAGAGCTTGAGCTCGCGCAGCTCGCGCGGCAGCATCTTGTGCTGCGCGGTGCGCGAGACGGAGGCCACGAAGCCGATGTCCCGGGCGCCGGGCACGCCGTCGCCGCCGGGGACGAGGGTGTCGGCGATCGAGAGCAGCGCGCGGGCCTGGCGCGGGGTGAAGACGTCGGTCACGGGACTATCCGATCACGGCGATGCGGCGCGGATTGAGCGCGACGCGCACCGTCTCGCCGTCGGCGGGCGCGGTGTCGCCGAGCGCGTCGACCAGCAGCTCGCCGTCGTCGGTGTCGACGGCGGCGGTGATCCGCACCCCGTCGGCCGTGGGGACGGAGCCGGTCACCCTGGCCGGCACCCCGTGCGCCTGGATCACGACGGAGCCGGGGCGCAGGCCGAGGCGGAACCGCCCGTCGGGGCAGTCGACGAGCACCTGGCCCAGCGCGGAGGTCGCCTGCAGGTCCTTGACCTGCGCATCGAGCAGGACGGAGTAGCCGAGGAAGCGGGCCACGTCGGGCGTGCGGGGGCGCCGCCAGAGCCGGGCGGGCCGGTCCACCTGGGCCAGCTCGCCGGCGTCGAGCACGGCGACGGTGTCGGCGAGCTCGACGGCCTCGTCGTGGTCGTGGGTCACGATGAGGGCGGGCGTCCCGGTCTCGCGGAGGATGCGGCGCAGGTCGCCCACGAGGCGGTCGCGCAGCTGCCGGTCCAGGGCCGAGAGCGGCTCGTCGAGCAGGAGGAGGCGGGGCTTCGGGGCCAGCGCGCGGGCCAGCGCGACGCGCTGCTGCTGCCCGCCGGACAGCTCCCCGACGGGCCGCGCGCCCATCCCGGGCAGCCCGACGAGCTCGAGCAGTTCCTCGACGCGGGCGTTCGCCTCGGCGCGCGGCCAGTGGTGGCGCTGCAGTCCGTAGCGGATGTTGCCGGTCACGTCGCGGTGCCCGAAGAGCTGTCCGTCCTGGAAGACGACGCCGAAGCCGCGGCGGTGGGTGGGCACGGGCGCGAGGTCCTCGCCGTCCCAGAGGATGCGCCCGCCGGCCAGGGGCTCGAGGCCCGCGACGGCGCGCAGCAGGGTGGACTTGCCGCAGCCCGACGGCCCGAGCAGCGCGGTCACGGAGTCCGCGCCGCCCGTCGCGGCGGTGTTCCCGACGGTGAGCGAGACGTCCCGCACGGCCGTCCGGTCGCCGTAGCGCACCGAGACCCGGTCGATGGTCAGCATCGCGACTCCTCTCCCCCGCCGACACGCATCAGAACTCCGCCCGCCCGGCGTCGTCGCGGCGCAGCGCCTCGACGGCGCCGATCACCAGCACCGTCGCGGCGATGAGCAGCACGGAGCACGACGCGGCGAGCGCCGCGTCGGCCCAGCCGGGGCGGCCGGAGATCCGGCCGATCAGCACGGGCAGCGTCATCTGCTCGGGCCGCACCAGGAAGCTGGCGGCCCCGAACTCCCCCAGCGTAACGACGTACGCGAAGCCCGCGGCCACGGCCACCGACCGGCTGATCACCGGCAGGTCGACGGAGGTGAAGACGCGCACCGGTGAGGCCCCGAGCACGGCGGCGGCCTGCCGTTGCCGCGGGTCGACGGCCCCGAGCGCGGGCACCAGCACCCGCACCACCAGCGGCAATGCGACGAGGGCCTGCACGAAGGGCAGCACGGCGGGCGATTCGCGGATCGCGGGCAGGGATTGCAGCGCGAGGAGGTAGCCGAAGCCGAGCGTCACGGCGCTCACGCCGAGCGGCAGCATCACGACGGCGTCGGCGAACCGGCTCAGCAGCCCGCGGGAGCGGGCGATCGCCACCGCGGCGAGCCCGCCGACGAGCAGCGCGATCGCCCCCGCCTGCGCGGCCGTGACCAGCGACATCACCAGCGCCTTCACGGGCACGACGCCGCCGAAGTCGGTGGTCAGCCGCCGGTAGGCGTCGAGGCTCAGCGCGCCCGACGGGTCGGGGCGCAGCGAGCGCAGGAGCAGGGCAGCGAGCGGGAAGAGCAGCAGCGCGACGCTCACGGGCACGCCGACGAGCACCGCGAGCCGGGCGCGGCCCCCGGGACGGGGCGGCTCGACCCGCGCAGACGCCGAGGGCCGCGAGACCCGCACCCGCAGCGCGCCGCTCAGGGCGACGGCGAGCACCACGATGACGATCTGCACCAGCGCGAGCAGCGCGGCGGTGCGCAGGTCGAAGGCGCCGACCACCTCCTGGTAGACCGCGGTCTCCAGGGTGCGCAGCCGGCTGCCGCCGACCACGAGCACGATGCCGAAGCTCGTCGCGCAGAACAGGAAGACCACGGACGCCGCCGACGCGATGGCGGGCAGCAGCGCCGGCGCGGTCGCGGTGAGGAAGGCGCGGACGGGGCCGGCGCCCAGCGTGCGCGCGGCCTGTTCGGCGCGCGGGTCGACCGCGGACCACACGCCGCCCACGATCCGGGCCACCACCGAGACGTTGAAGTAGGCGTGCGCGAGCAGCACCGCCCACACCGTTTCGGAGAGGCCGAGGAAGCCGAGGCTCCCGCCGGGCGCGAACAGAGTGCGGAAGGCGACGCCCACCACGACGGTCGGCAGCACGAAGGGCACCGTCGCCACCACGCGCACGAGCCACTGCCCGCGGAACTTCACCCGCGCGGTCAACCACGCGAGGGGCAGCCCGAGGACCACGGTGAGCAGGGTCGACGCCGCGGCCTGCCAGACCGTGAACCAGACCAGCCCCAGGCCGCCCGCGCCGGTGAAGCCCTGCCAGAGGCCGACACCGTCGGACGAGAGCCCGCGCGCGACGATCGCGGCGACGGGCCAGAGGAAGAACACCGCGACGAACAGCAGCGGGGCGGCCAGCAGCGCGAGCCGCCCGCGCGAGGTGGTCATCACGGGCGGAGGTTCACCGCCCCATCAGCTGGCGCCACTGCCGCACCCAGCCGTCGCGCTCGTCGGCGAGGCGGTCGGCGGGCAGCGTGGCGGCCTTCGGCGGGACCAGCGCGTACTTGGCCCACGACTCGGGCAGCGCGACGCCGCGGGTCACGGGGTAGACGTACATCTCGTCGGGGATGGTGGCCTGCACCGCGGGGGTCAGCAGGAAGTCGATGAGCTTGCGCGCGCCGTCGGGGTTCTTGGTGCCGCGCAGCACGCCGGCGTACTCGACCTGCCGGAAGCAGGTGTCGAGCAGGGCCTTGGTCGGGGGCGCGGCGCCGTCCTTACCCACCTCGGCGGCGGGCGAGCTGGCGTAGGAGACGACGATCGGCTTCGGTCCCTTGCCCGACGAGCCGGAGAAGTCGGTGGAGTACGCGGTCGACCAGTTCGGGGTCACGGAGACCTCGTTGGCGCGCAGGGAGCGCCAGTAGTCCTGCCAGCCCTCGCCGAGGGCCGCGACGGTGCCGGCCAGGAAGGCCATGCCGGGCGAGGCGGTCTCGGGGTTCTGGACGACGGTCAGGCCGCGGTACTCGGGCTTGGCCAGGTCCTGGTAGGTGACCGGCTCGGCGAGGCCCTTGTCCGTGAAGTAGCGGGTGTCGATGTTCACGCAGACGTCGCCGAAGTCGACCGCGGTGAGCTGGGGCATGCCGGCCAGGGCGTAGTCCTGCGCGCCGTTCGCCGCGGCGGGCGAGACGTACTCGTCGAAGACGCCGGCGCGCACGGGCCGCGCGGCGTAGGTGTTGTCCACGCCGAAGGCGACGTCGCCGGGCGGGTTCCCCGGGGTCAGCGACAGCTTGGTGGCGAGCTCGCCGCCGTCGCCCAGCTCGACGGTCTTGATCGCGAGCCCGGTCTGCTTGGTGAAGTCGGCGAGGACGTTCTCGGGCAGGTGGAAGCTGGAGTGGGTCACCAGGGTCACGGTGCCCGTGGCCGACGGTGCGTCACTCTCCTTCGACGGTGCCGTGCTGGTCGCGCAGGCGCTGGTCGCGAGGGTCGCCGCCGTGAGGATCGCAAGGCCTACGCGGCAGAGGGTGGTCATCCGCTCAGAGTAGTGCGTCCAGCCGCCGTCGCTGCGCGAGGATCAGCGCCACGAGGACCAGCGGCGCCAGCACGCCGGGCGCCATGAACAGGGCCCAGACGGGGCCGTCGTCGATCCCGATCGCGGCGAGGCCCTTGCGCAGGAAGTGCACGCCGATGTAGCCGAAGACCGCGGTGACGCCCGCGACCGCGGTCGCCCAGGGGGTGAAGCCCGCGCCGGGGGTGCGGAAGTCCGCGCCGCCGCCCGGGCCGAGGGGGCCGTGCACCATCCAGATCAGCAGTGGGACGATCCACACGAAGTGGTGGATCCACGAGATCGGCGAGGCGAGCAACCCGAGGAACTGCACCAGCACCAGCGCGATGAGGGCGTCGCCGCGGCGGACGACCCACCAGGCGGCGAACAGCAGGGCGGCGGCCACGATCACCGCGATGATCCACGCCGGCCCGGTGCCCACGTCGTGGCCGGCGAACCGGGAGACCGCGCCGCGCAGCGCCTGGTTGTCGGGCTTGGCGGGATCGCCGATGGGGCCGGTGTCGCCGAGCAGCACAGTGAAGTAGCGCCGGGTCTCCGAGGGCAGGATCAGGTAGCTGATCCCGACGGTGGCGGCGAACGTCACACCGGAGAAGACGGCGGCCCACACCCGGCCGCGGGCGAGCAGGAACAGCCCGCCCACCGCGGGGGTCAGCTTGATCCCGGCGGCGAGGCCGACGAGGAACCCGGAGGCACCGTCGACCTTCTCGGGCTTCAGCGCGAGGGACGGCGCCGGGGCGGCGCGGGCGACGAGGTAGGCGGCCCACACGCCGAAGGCCATGAGGACCACGTTGATCTGGCCGTAGTCGAGGTTCGTCCGCACGGGGTCGATCCACAGCGCGGCCGCGGTCCACACCAGGGGCAGCTCGCGCGGCACGTCGCCCAGGCGCGACGGCGCGCCGCGTCCCGCGGCCAGGATCGCCAGGCACATGCGGATGACCAGGAACAACAGCCCCGCGGTGAGCGCCACCCAGCCGACCGCGACCACCGGGAAGGGGAGGAACTTCAGCGGGTAGAAGAACAGTGCCGCGAAGGGCGGATAGGTGAAGGGCAGCGGCTGCTGCGGCGTGTAGTCGCGCAGCGCGAAGTCGTAGAGCCCGCCGTCGGACGTCACCCGCTGCGCGGCCTCGTAGTACACCCGCAGGTCGACGAAGTTGAAGTTGTGCTGCCCGGCGAGGATCCACACGATCCGGGCGCCGAGGGCCACGAGGAAGAGGGGAAGCGCGACGCGCCGGAGGCCGCTCGACCGGCCGCCGTCGGCCGACGTGCTGCGGTCCTTGGTCACGGGTGGACACCTTAGCCATGCTCACACCCGTTGCGCGAACCGCCGCGCGTCTGGACTATGGAGCGGGTGACCACAGCCGAGACGACCGCCCCCGATCATTCCGCCCTGCGTTCGGCGGTCTCCGGGGCGCGCGCGATCGTCGACGTGGGCGTCGTGGTCGCGGTGCTGGTCGCGACCAATCTGGTCGCTCATTTCACCGGCAGCTGGGCCGCCCTGCTGGCCGTGCCGGTGTCCGCCGTCCTGCTCATCGGCATCGCCCGCCACCGCGGCCTGGACTGGCACGAGCTGGGCCTGGGCCGCGAGCACTGGCGTTCCGGGGCGAAGTACGCGGCCGCGGCCGTCTTCGTGGTGGCGACGGTGATCGTGGTCGGCGCGCTGCTGCCGGTCACGCGCGGACTGTTCCTCAACGACCGCTACGCCACCTTCTCGACCGCGATCATCGCGTCGATGGTGATCATCCCGCTGCAGACGGTGATCCCCGAGGAGCTCGCCTTCCGGGGCGCGCTGCACGGCACCCTGTCGCGCGCGATGCACTTCCGCTGGGTCGTGGTCACGGGCTCGCTGCTCTTCGGGTTCTGGCACATCGCCTCGTCGCTCGGCCTGACCAGTGGCAACGCCGGCCTGACCAAGATCCTCGGCGCCGGCCCCCTCGCCCAGTTCCTCGGCATCGCGGGCGCCGTGATCGCGACCGCCTTCGCCGGCTGGGTGTTCACATGGCTGCGCTCCCGCAGCGGATCCCTCATCGCGCCCATCGCGCTGCACTGGTGCCTCAACGGCGCGGGCGCGCTGGCCGCCGCCTTCGCCTGGCAGCTCCTGCGCTGACCCGCGCCGTCGGGCATCACTCCCAGTTCGCGATCACCGCGTCGAAGTCGCCGTCGGCGGGACCGGGGAGGTGCCGCGCACCGGGGTGCCGCGCCGCGGGCTCGGTGTAGGCGCCCGATTCCACGAGCCGCGCGATGTTGCCGCGATAGATCTCGTCGACCTCCGCGTGCCGGCCCGGCTCGCGGTCCAGCCACAGGTTCGCGGGATGGATCGGCCGGTCGTACATGCCGCGGAACAGCTCGGTCCGCAGGCCCGGTGTTGGGGCACACCATGTAGACGCCGTTGAAGTGGGCGTGCGCCCGGTTCTGCAGCAGCCAGGTGCCGCCGGGGTCCGGGCCTGCCGCAGTCATCGGCACCGCCTCACTCGGCCGGTAGATCACCTCGGCGCCGCCCAGTGCGAGCGCCCGTACCGCCTCGGGGTACTCGCCGTCGCTGCAGCAGATGGTGCCGATGTTGCCGATGTCGGGCGTGCGCAGCACCGGGTAGAAGGCGTCGATGCCGTCGCCGAACAGCTCGACCCATCGGTCGTAGACGTCGTGCGGGGTGCACGAGTGCTCGCGGCACCAGACGTGGTTCTTCGCCGCCCGGTGCACGATCTGCCCGTCGGGCGAGATCACGATCATGACGTTGAAGAACCGGTCCTCGATCACTTCGGGCCAGCGCGCCTTGCACTGCACCACGACGTAGGTCCGGTACATCCGCGCCAGCGCGGCGAGCCGCTCGGTCTCCGGCCCCGGGATGTCGATGAACAGCTCGCGGGCGCTCCGCGCGTGCGGCAGGTCGAAGACCTCGTCGGTGAACCCGGTGAGCGCCCCCTCGGACAGGGCTACCAGCTTGACCGGGAGGTTGATGCCCACGATGGAGACCGCGGCGTGGAAGGCCTCCTCGATCACGTCGAGGTTGCGCGCGATGTGCTCGCGCGCGCCGATGCCGTGCACGAAGGTCGAGAGGCCCACGGCCATGTAGGGCGCGATCGGCCCGTTCGCCGCCGTCATCGGACACCGCACCAGCGCAGGGCGGACAGCGCGTAGGTCTTCGCCGCGCAGACGACCTCGTCGATCGCGCACCGTTCGTCCACCGCGTGCGCCATGGCGAGGGCGCCCGGTCCGAGCCCGACCGCGGGGATCCCCGCGGCGGTGAACCAGGTGAGGTCGGTCGCGCTCGGGAAGGGCCGGACGTCGGGGGCGCCGGCGTAGGCGGTTCCGGCAGCGGCGTCCTCGCGGGCGGCCACGACGACCCGGCAGAACGGGTCAGCGCCGTCGGTGCGCCCGCCGGGGTAGTGCATCGGCCAGTCCAGTACCGGCGGGTGTCGGCGCAGCCACGGGTCCGCGCCGGCGACCCGGGCGACGACGGCGGCGATCTCGGCCTGCACGTCGGCGATGCCCGCCGCGGGCGGGTAGAAGATCGCGTAGTCCAGGGTGGTCTCGTCGAGGATGAAGGCGACGTTCCGGCCTGCGCGGGCGCCGCCGTCGATCACGTCGAGGCCGATGGTGAACTGGCCCGGCTCGAAGAGCGGGTCGACGCGGGTGCGCTCCCACGCGGTCTCGAGCCGCCGCAGCGCGTCGTGGATCGCGAGCGCGCCGTCCACGGCGCTCGCGGCGATCGGGTCCTCGGCCCCGGCGCGCCGCTGGGAGCGCATCAGGGAGCGGGCCGAGGCGTGGCCGGTGCGGCCGGTCACAGTGATCCGCAGGACGAGGACGCCGGGGGTCGCGGGCATCACGCTGAGTGGGGCGAGCGCGCCGGTGGGCTCGGCGATGATCGCGCCGTCGGCGGTGTAGCCGCGGGCGAGCACGGCGGACGTGCCGAGGTGGTGCTCGAGGTTCTCCTCCCCCACGACGCCCTGCAGGATCAGGTCGCCGCCGAGGCGGACCCCCGCCTCGCGCAGCGCGCGGGCCGCGAAGGCCTGCGCCACGAGCCCGGCCTTCATGTCGACGGAGCCGCGGCCCCACACGTGGGTCTCGTCGCGGAAGCCGGCGAAGGGGTCGTGGGTCCAGGCGTCGGCATCTCCGGCCGGAACCACGTCGACGTGCCCGTTGAAGATGAGCGAGCGCCCGTCGCCCTCGCCGTGGACGACGCCGACCACGTTGTCGCGCCCGGGGACCTCGCCGAACAGCTCGGTCTCGGCGCCGGCCTCGCGGTAGACGCCGGCGAGCAGCCGCGCGACCTCGGTCTCGCCGCCGACCAGGTCGTCGAAGTCCTGGTCCGGATAGGTGGGATTGACGCTGCGCACGGCGATCGCGTCGCCGAGCGTCGCGATCATCTCCTCGCGCAGGCCGTCGACGCGGCCCAGTACCCGATCGGCGGCGGTCATGCGCGCACCTCCTGCGCCGGGGCGGCGAGCTCGCCGCTGTCGTGGACGGTCTCGCCGCCGAGGTAGGTGCGCAGCACCCGGGTGCCGGCGAGCTCGTCGATCGGGCAGGTCGACGGGTCGCGGTCCACGAGGATCAGGTCGGCGTGCTTCCCCGCGGCGAGCGAGCCGATCTCGGGCCAGTCGAGGACGGCGGCGGCGCCGGTGGTCCACATGCGGAGGGCGTCGACGCGGGAGAGCTTCTGGTCGGGGCCGTCGTTGCGGTGGTCGCTGCCGGCGAAGCGGTGGGTCTGCGCGAGTTCGATCTGCTCCCAGGGGTTCTTGGGTCCCCAGTCGGAGCCGCCGGCGAGGTCGAGCCCCGTGTCGACGAGCCGCTGGAGGGGTTCGAGGTCTCGCCAGGCGTGCTCGCCGATGCGCTCGCCGTACATGGCGCCCTTGCCCCACGCGAAGCCGGCGCTGGTGGTCACTTGGAAGCCGAGGTCCGCGTAGCGCCGCGCCTGCGCGGGCGTGATGGTGATGGCGTGCTGCAGGATCCAGTGGCGGTCGCGGAAATCGACCTCGCGGACGACGCGCTCGGCGATGTCGAGGAAGTCGTCGTGTTCGCGGAACGCGCCGAGGCAGAGGTTGGCGCGGATGCCCTGTTCGGCGCAGTAGCGGACGAAGGCCTCCTCCTTCTCCAGGGAGAGGAACCGGGTGCCGCGGGTGGGCCTGCCGAACGGGTCGAGGGCGGGCTCGTAGGTGGCGAAGTAGCCGGAGAAGCACGGGCCGCCGGGGCTCATGGTGAGGCCGCCGGTGCGGAGCAGGTCGTCGCCCGCCTCCCCCACTTGCGCCGCGAACTGCGGGAGCCGGTCGGCGAATTCGGCGTCGGTGAGCGGGTCGAAGGGGTAGAAGATCACCGATTCGACGTCCAGGGTGGCGTGGATGCGCATGGTGAGGGCGCCCGCGGCGCGTAGGTGCCGGTACAGCGCGAGATGCTCGGGTTCCATGGCGTGCCCCTCGTAGCCCGTGGTGACGCCCTGCCGGGTGAACCTCGCCATCTCTGCGGTGGTCCCGGCGGCGGCGGTGTCGAGGCTCGGCCGCGGCAGCTTGGTCAGGATCTGACCCCAGAAGGGGTCGTAGGTGTAGTAGTTGGTGACCGGTCCACGGAGGACGCCGGTCAGCTCGCCGGCGTCGTTCTTCTCGATCTCCACGTCGCACACGCGATCGGGAATGAAGGCGCTCAGTCCGACGGCGCGGAGCCCGGCACTGTTGAAGGCCACCACGTTCGGCATCTTCGGCGCCCAGGCCTGGATCATGACGGGGTGGTCGGCGGTCGCCGCGTCGAGCGTCCACCGGTCGGGCAGGTGCCGCTCGAGCAGGTCCTTCTCGGAGCGGCGCAGGAAGTAGTGCGGCTCCCCGACGGGGGTGCACATGATCCACTCCCCCGCGGGCGTGACGGCGGCCTTCGCCCGGATCCGCGCGACGATGTCGGAGTGGTCGACGGCGTCCGTCAGATCGACCAGCCCGCCCGCGAGCATGCCGAAATGCATGACGTGCGGGTGCGTGTCGATGAGCCCGGGCATCACGGTGGCGCCGCCGGCGTCCACGCGCTGCGCGCCGGATCCCGCGGCGTCCTCCATGGCGCGGCGGTCGCCCACGGCGACGATCCGGCCCCCGTCGAGGACGAGCGCCTCGGCCTCCGGACGATCGGGATCGAGGGTGAGCACCCGCCCACCGGTGATGAGTGTTGTGGTCATAGCGGCCCTTCCGAGATGTGTCCCCTGCGGACGCCACCACCGTAACCCCAATTTTCTCCATTTGGAGAAAATTGATCGAAAATCGGCCGACGGTACGATCGCGACCATGTCCTCACCGGTGCGCGAACCACGCATGGCCCGGGGCGCCGCGCGCCGCGAGGCGCTGCTCGACGCGGCGGTCCGGCTGGTCGCGCGCGACGGTGCCCGGGCGCTCACGCACCGCTCCGTGGCGGCGGAGGCCGGCACCACGCACGGCAACGCCCGCTACTACTTCGGGACCCTCGACCAGCTGCTGGGCGAGGCCCTGCACCGGCTGGCCGCGCGCCAGATCGAGGAGGTGCGCACACTCTTCGCGGAGGAGCTGCCCGACGCCGGGATTCCCGAGCGCATCGACCGGCTCACCCGGTACGTCACCGGCTCACTCACCGACGACCGGGATGCGGCGATCGCCCGCTACGAGCTCTTCCTCGAGGTCGCGCGCCGCCCGGGTCTGCGCGCCAGCCTCGACGAATGGGGCACCACGCAGCGCGCCGCCTTCGCGCGCGAGCTGCGCGGCGCCGGGGCCGCCGACCCGGAGGCCGACGCGGCAGACCTCCTCACCACGGTCAACGGCCTCGTCCTCGAGCAGCTGGCGCTCCCCGTCGACGACTTCGAATCGGCGCGCCTGCGCCCCGCGATCGCGCGGTACTTCCCCGCGCCCTGACACCCGCGCGCGGACTCCGGCGGCTAGCCCGCCGCCGGCCCCGTGGCCTCCGGCTCGCGCGCCGCGGGTGCGACGGCCACCGCGACGGCCACCGCGACGAGCACCAGGATCAGCGCGTAGAGCAGGGTGACGAACTCGCCCAGGGCGCCGATGATCGGCGGGCCGGCGAGGAACGAGAGGTAGCCGATGGTCGAGACCACGGAGACCCGCGCCGCCGCCATGCGCGGCTCGTCGGCCGCGGCGGACATGCCGACGGGGAAGCCGAGCGAGGCGCCGAGGCCCCACAGCGCGACACCCACGTAGGCGGCCCAGGTCGGGCCGAAGATGACGAGCGCGAGGCCCACGAAGGCGAGTGCGCCGCAGACGCGCAGCGTGTGCACTCGACCGTAGGAGTCCAGGACGCGAGTACCTGCGAGCCGGCCGATCGTCATGAAGGTGACGAAGACCGCGAAGGTCAGCGTGCCGACGGTCTTCGACGTGCCGTGGTCGTCGACCATCGCCAGCGCCAGCCAGTCGTTCGCGCTGCCCTCGGTGAGCGCCATGCCGAGCACCATCAGGCCGATGAGCAGCGTGCGGGGCTCGCGCCACACCGCGAGCCGCTCGCGGCGGGAGACCGGCGCGTGGTCGTCGGCGTCGTGCGCCTGGAAGGGCACGTGCCGCAGCGCGAACCAGCCGACCACCAGCAGAACGCCGTTCACGACCAGCAGGTGCGGCAGCAGCGGCACGTGCGCGGCCTGGGCCGCAGCGGCGGTGAGCGCGCCGGCCACCGTGCCCATCGAGAAGGCCGCGTGGAAGGCCGGCATCACGGTGCGCCCCAGCGCCCGCTCGTTCTCCGCACCGGACAGGTTCATGCAGACGTCGGTGATGCCGTGCGAGAGCCCGACGAAGACCAGCGGCAGCAGCGTGAGCGCGTAGTTCCCGGACTGCGCGCCCGCGGCGGCGGCGATCATCGTGACGCCCAGCGCCGGCAGGGTCACCGCGATGACGCGGCGCGCTCCGAACCGCGCGGCCAGCGCCCCCGAGCCGACGAGGCCCACGACCGAGCCGACCGCCAGACCGAAGGTCAGGAGCGCCACCTGCAGCGTGGTGGCCCGCAGATCGTCGCGAACCTGGGGCAACCGGCCGATGTAGCTGGCGAAGGTGAGCCCGCTGAGCGCGAAGATCACCGCGACGGCATTGCGCCAGGCGAGCACCGAGCTCCCCGCCGCGTCCGCCTTCTGCTCCTGGTAGTCCACGCTCACCGATCAACCCTTCGAAACGTTTCGATTGTTGCTTGCTAGGCTAGGTCCCCATGACACGCGGGTCAAACCGGATAACGCTGGTGCACGTCGCCGAGGCGGCGGGCGTCTCGCTGTCGACGGCGTCCCACGCCTTCGGCGTCGACAAGCCGATCAGCGACGCCACCCGCGCCCGCGTCCTGGCCGCCGCGGCCCAGCTGGGCTACGAGGGACCGGACCCGCGGGCCCGGTCGCTGCGCAGCGGCCGCACCGACATCATCGGCGTCCAGGTGGACGACGAGGCGGGCCGCGCCTTCCGCGACCCCGTCATCATCGGCATCCTCGACGGCGTGTCCACCGCGCTGGCCGCGAGCCCCACCTCCGTCCTGCTCCTCCCCGACTCGCTCCCGGAGGAGCGCCTGCGGTCGCTCCCCGTCGACGGGGTGGTCGCCGCCGGCTGCTCCCCCGCCCTCGGCTCGCTGCGCGCGGCGATGGCGAAGCGCGCGATCCCCGTCGTCACCGCGGGCAACCAGGTCGACGACATCGGCAGCGTCGGCGTCGAGAACCGCGCCGCCACCGCCCTGCTCACCGGCCACCTCCGGGCGCTCGGGCACCGGTCCGTCGGCGTCGTGCGGCTGCGCCACGGCGACGTCGAGAAGGCCCGCACGGCGGCGGCGCTGGCCGCCTTCCCGGACGCCGCCGTCGTCGTCTCCGCCGACAGCACGATCGACGAGGGCTTCCGCGCGGGCGGCGAGCTGCTCGACGCACACGCCCCCACCGCGGTGATCGCCCAGTCGGACCTGTTGGCCGCCGGGGTGATCCGCGCCGCAGAGGCCCGGGGCCTGCGCGTCCCGGAGGACCTCTCCGTGGTGGGCTTCGACGGCGTCCGCATCGACGGCTTCGACCGCGTCCTCACCACGATCCGGCAGCCGATCGTCGAGATGGGGCGGCTCGCGGCGCAAGCCGTGCTCGCCGCGCAGGACGGTTCGCCGCTGCCGACCCTCGCGCTCGACGTCGATCTCGTCATCGGCGACACCACCGGGCCGGCGCCTCAGCGGTCCTGAGCCACCTCGTCGAGCGCGGCCGCCAGCAGGCTCGCATACGCGTCCGGCTCGGGCACGGCGGTGCGGCTGCTGGTCACGGAGACCGTCACCGTGTCGCCGAGTCCGTGCACGCCGTGCGTGAGCCCCATAGCGGGCGAGAGTGCCGGGAAGCCCGCGGTGAACACCGATCTCCCGCCGAGCAGCTCCAGGTCCGCCGGACCGCGGTGCACGCTCGAGAGCACGGTCGCGCCGGCCATCGTGTCCGGGACGATCGTGGGGTCGAAGGCCCGCACGCCGAGCACCGCGAGGGCAGACGGTGCCGCGTCCTCCGCCGCACCGACCATGCGCCACAACGGACTCGCGGCGCGCTCACGGGCGGCGGCCAGCGCCGCGGCGATGCGGACGGGCCGCTCGGCGGCGGGAATGCCGGGGTACAGCGGCACCGAGACGTTGCCGAAGGCGTTGCGCTCGCCGTGCCGCCGCTCGCGCGCGACCATCACCTCCGCCGACAGCGCCGTCGGCACCGCGCCGCCCCGCGACCGCAGGTAGCGCTCCACGGCCAGCGAGACCGCGGCGAGCGCGGTCACCGTGACAGTGTGCCCGGCATGCAGGGAAGCAGTGTCGCGCACCAGCATCCGCACGTCGCGGGTGGCGTCGGGGGCGGCGTTGAGCAGAGTGCGGGGACAGCCGGGGACCGCGGGCGGCAGCGCGCCGTCCCGGGTGCGCCGGTCGATCGCGGCGCGAGCCCGCGGGGCGATCGCGCCGAGCGCCACCGTCCGGGCCAGCGCGACGGGCAGCCCCAGCATGCCGCGGGCGGCGCGCAGCGGGCCGGGCAGCGGCCGGAAGACCGGCGCCTCACGGGCCTCGCCGGAACCGAGGAGCGCGCGGGCGATCTCGGCCGACCGTCGACCGTCCGCGAGGGCGTGGGCGACCTGCAGCACCACGACCGTCGCCGGGCCCGCGCACCGCGGCGCGCCCGACACCCGGGGGAAGACGTGCAGCCGCCAGGGCGCGACCGTCGCGTCGACCTGCCGGGCGAAGAGTCGGGCCACGGCCGCGGGCACCGCGTCCCAGGTGTGCGCGATGCCCTCGCGGATCTCGGCCACCTCACCCGGGGCCCAGGCGGGATGCTCGAGATCGCCGGGCGCGGGCGCGATCCGCAGCCACAGGTCCGGGATCGACGGTGCGCGCGCCAGCACGACGTCCGCCACCTCCGCGGCCGACGGTGCCGGGCCGGCGCCGTGGTCGAAGCAGTAGAGCAGGAACTGGTCACTCGGTATCACCGCCGATGCCCAATGGGTACGGGCGTCGCGCGGGGAAAGGAGCCCACCGGTCACGACCCCACGCTAACGCACCCGGATCCCGGCCTCCGCGACGGCGGAAGCCATGTCGTCACCACGATCGGATCGCCGTGAGCAAAAGCCCGTTCCACACCCACTCCCGTAGTTTCGATCACGACGCCCGGCCGACACGGACCCGCCGGCCGAGAGAGGGAGACGCGGATGGGAACGAACGACCACCGGGTCGCGGTCGTCGGGGGCGGCGGCGTCGGGGCGGCAGCGGCGTGGGCCCTCGCCCGCGCCGGGGTCGACGTGGTGCTGATCGAGCGGTACCGGCGGGCCCACGCACTGGGCGCCTCCCACGGCGCCACCCGCAACTTCAACCCGGGCTACACCCGACCTGAGTACCTCGCCCTGCTGCGCGCGGCGCTCCCCCTGTGGCGGGAGATCGAGGCCGAGTCCGGCGCGCACCTCCTCGACCAGGTGGGCGTCGTCAACCGCGGGCCACGGCCGGACGTTCAGGACCTCCTGGAGGCGCTGCCCACGATCGGCCTGCGCGCCGAGCTGCTCGACGCCCGCGAGGCCTCCCGGCGCTGGCCCGAGCTGCGGTTCGCCGGACCCGCCGTGCACCTTCCCGACGGTGGCCGGCTCTACGCCGAGCGGTCCGTCGACGCCCTCTACCGGGTCGCGGAGGCCCGCGGCGCACGCATCCTGGAGGACACCCCGGTCACCTCGATCGAGGCCACCGACGACGGCGTGGTCATCGACACCGACGGCGGGCCGATCACCGCCCGCACCGCCGTCGTCGCCGCGGGGGCGTGGTCGAGCCGCCTGCTGGACGGCGTCGTGGACCTGCCCCCGCTCACCGTCACCCAGGAGCAGCCCGCGCACTTCGCGCTCGCCGCGCCGCTCCCCGACCTGCCCGCGTTCAACCATCACCCCGAGGCGGACTCCGCCTGGTGGCCCTCGGCCGTCTACGGCGGGTGGACGCCCGGCGTCGGGATCAAGGCCGGGTGGCACGGCGTGGGCCCCGTCACCGATCCCGACGCGCGCACCCTGCAGTCGGAACCGGCCCAGTTGCTCGCCCTCCGGCGGTACGTCGCCGAGTGGATCCCCGGCGCGGACCCGGACCGCTTCGAGGAGATCAGCTGCACGTACACCACGACCCCGACGGCGGACTTCGCGATCGGCACCGTCGGGCCGATCACGGTCGCGGCCGGGTTCTCCGGGCACGGCTTCAAGTTCCTTCCCGCGCTGGGCGAGCTGCTGGCCCGACTCGCCTCCACCCCGGGCGCCCGATCGCCGTTCCGCCTCGCGTGACGGCGCCGGTCAGGAGAGGACGGCGCGCCGGTAAACGAGCGCCGCGGCGCCGATGAGCGGCGCGTCGCCGCCGAGGCCGGCGGGCACGACGCGGGCGCCGGCCACGTAGGGCAGCGGGTGCGCGGCGACCGCGGCCTGGACCTGGTCCACGAAATCGTCGGCGACGCGGGTGAACCCGCCGCCGAGGATGACGACCGAGACGGGCACCAGGGCCACGGCGCTGCCGATCCCCTGGCCGACGGCGGCGGCGCACCGTCGTACCGCGGCGATCGCAACGGCGTCCCCGGCGCGGTAGGCGGCGCCGAGGTCCTCGCCCGTCTCGCCGGTGAAGCCCTGCGTGCGTGCCCATTCCACGGTGTGCGGGCCGGAGGCGACGGATTCGAGCATGGTGGTGCGGCCGAGGGATTCGCTGCCGGTGTACCCCGACAGTTCGACCTGACCGATGTGCCCGGCGTTGCCGACGAGCGCACGGCCGCCCACGACGAAGCCGCCGCCGATGCCGGTGGAGACCACCATGCCGAGGGCGTCGTCGTGGCCGCGCGCGGCGCCGAGCCAGTGCTCGCCGAGCACGATCGCGACGCCGTCCCGGCGGAACTCGACGGGCAGTCCCCCGGCGGCGTCCGCCACGAGGTCCCGCAGCGGGAACCCGTGCAGCGCCTCGAGGTTGATCGGCGACGTGGTGCCCGCTGCGTCGTCGACCGGGCCGGCCGCGGCCAGGCCCACCCCCTGGACGGGCCCGTCCGCGGCGGCCAGGGCGTCGCGGACGACGCCGGTGATCGCGGCCTCGAGTTCGGCGGTCGTCGCCTCGGGCCCGGTGGGGGCGCGGTGCCGCGACGCCTCGACGACGGTGCCGTCGGCCTCCACCAGCCCGGCCGCCACCTTGGTGCCGCCGAGGTCCACCGCGAGGACGGTCATCGCGCGTACCGGACCAGACCGAGTTCGGCGGGGCCGGTGAGCAGGCGGTGCTGCGGGAGCACCCGCACCGCGTAGCCGAACCGGCCCACCTGCCCGGGCAGCACGGCCCGGTAGCGCTCGCCGTCGAAGTGCAGTCGGACGGCCCTGCCCTCCACGATGTCCCCGGCCTCGTCGACGCCGCCGATGACGGCCTCGACGCGGATGTCGCCGTCCTCCAGCGCCCCCAACGCGACGGCGGCGGCGATCTCCACTCCCTCGGAGAGCACGGTCGCGGTGGACTCTCCGACGCGCACCGCGTCCCAGCCGGAGCGGACCTTGTCGATGTACTCGACGAGGTCGCCGATGGCCGGCCTGGTCGCCCGGGCGGAGCGGGCGGCGGGGCGGTAGTAGGCGGTGGCGTACTCGCGGACCATGCGGTCGGCGGCGACCTCGGGCGCGGTGGCGGAGAGTGTGTGCCGCACCTTGGCGAGCCAGCGCGGGGGCGCGTCGTCCGTGTCGCGGCGGTCGTAGAAGGCGGGCACCACGTCGTGCTCGAGCAGGTCGTACAGGGCGTCGGCCTCGATGTCGTCGCGGCGGCCCGGGTCCACGCCCACGGCCGACGGGATGGCCCAGCCGTTGTTCCCGTCGTACAGCTCGTCCCACCAGCCGTCGAGCACCGAGAGGTTGAGGCCGCCGTTCATCGCGCTCTTCATGCCTGAGGTCCCGCAGGCCTCCAGGGGCCGCAGCGGGTTGTTCAGCCACACGTCGCAGCCGTGGTACAGGTACCCGGCCATGCCGATGGAGTAGTTGGGCAGGAAGGCGATCCGGTGCCGCAGGGTGCGGTCGTCGGTGAAGTGCAGCAGCTGCTGCAGCAGGCGCTTGCCCTCGTCGTCATGGGGGTGGCTCTTGCCGGCGATCACCACCTGGACGGGGCGATCCGGGTCCAGCAGAAGCGCGCGCAGCCGCTCGGGATCGCGCAGCATCAGGGTGAGCCGTTTGTACGTCGAGACGCGGCGGGCGAAGCCGATGGTGAGCACCTCGGGGTCGAACATCCGCTCGGTCCAACCGAGTTCGGCGTCCACGGCGCCACGCTCGCGCCACGCCGCCCGGGTGCGGGTGCGCACCTCGTCGACGAGGCGGTGCCGCAGCGTGGTGCGCAGGCGCCACAGGGCGTCGTCCGGCATGGAGAGCGGGTCGGCGGCGCGCTCGGCGACGAGGCGGTCGGCCCACGTTCCGTGGTGCACGCCGTTGGTGACCGAGCCGATGGGTACCTCGGCCGGCTCGAAACCCGGCCACAGGCCGGCGAACATCTCGCGGCTCACGGCGCCGTGCAGCTTCGAGACGCCGTTCGCGCGCTGAGCGAGCCGGAATCCCATGTGGGCCATGTTGAAGACACCCGCGTCGGCCTCGGAGCCGAGGGCGATGATCTCGTCGAGGGGCACCGTGGGCAGCAGCGAACACATCTGGCTGCCGTCGCCGAAGTAGCGGCGCACGAGGTCCACGGGGAAGCGGTCGATCCCCGCGGGCACCGGGGTGTGGGTGGTGAACACGGTGGCGGTGCGCGCCAGGGTCCGCGCTTCCGGGAAGGTCAGCTCCTCGGTCGCCATGAGCTCGCGGATCCGCTCCAGGCCGAGGAAGCCGGCGTGGCCCTCGTTGGCGTGGAAGACCTCGACGCCGGGATGACCGGTCAGGTCGCAGAAGGCGCGGGCGGCGCGGACGCCGCCGATGCCGAGCAGGATCTCCTGCCGCAGGCGGTGTTCGGCGTCGCCGCCGTAGAGCCGATCGGTGACGCCGCGGAGGTCGGGGTCGTTGTTCTCGATGTCGGTGTCCATGAGCAGCAGCGGGATGCGTCCGACGTCGGCCCGCCACACGGCGGCGCTGAGCACGCGTCCCTCGAGCGGCACCGAGACCACGAGCTGCTGCCCGCTGGAGAGCGTCACGGGCCGCAACGGCAGCTGCGCCGGGTCCAGCTCGGGGTACGCCTCGAGCTGCCAGCCGTCCGCGGAGAGCGACTGCTGGAAGTAGCCGTGCCGGTACAGCAGGCCGAGCGCGATCAGCGGGAGCCCGAGGTCGGACGCGGCCTTGAGGTGGTCGCCCGCGAGGACGCCCAGGCCTCCCGAGTAGTTCGGCAGCGTCTGGCTCACGCCGAACTCCATCGAGAAGTACGCGATCCCCTTCGCGCCGTCCGTGAGCTCGTCGGCCCAGGACGGCCGGGTGAGGTAGTCGTTCAGGTCGGCGTGGACGGCGCGGACCAGCGCGACGAACTCGGCATCGTCGCCGAGGTCCGCCACCCGCGCCTGGTCGGCGCCGCGGAGGGCCTCGAGCGGATCGTGGGTGGCCGCCCACACCTCGGGCGCGACCGTGGCGAACAGGTCCTGGGTGGGTCCGTGCCACACCCAGCGCAGGTTGCGCGCGAGGTCGGCGAGCGGCGCGAGCGACTCGGGGTAGGCGGGCTCGACGGTGAAGGTTCCTTCTGCGTGCACGCCTACCGACCCTATTGCCTGCCCGCGCCGCCCGCGACGTTACCGGCGGGTCACGTGGCCTGCGCCGCGCCGATCACGGCGGCCGCCGTCGCGGCCAGCACCGAGCGGTCACGTCCCATGCTCCACCGCACCTCGCCATCGCGCCGGTACTCGATCAGCGTGAGCGCTTCCGCGTCGTCGCCGCGGCCGAGCGCGGTCTGGTGCAGCGCGAGCACGTCGATCTTCGCGTCGTGCTCGGCGAGCGCCGCGACGAGCGCCTCGACCGGGCCGACGCCGTCGACCGTGGTGCGGTGCGGCGCACCGTCGACCCGGAGCCCGACGGTGACCCGGCTGCCGGCCGCGCCCTCCTCCGCGACGCAGTCGACGAGCTCGAACCGCCCGCGCTCGGCCCGGTAGGCCCGGTAGGCCCGCTCGAAGACGGCCCACAGTGCGGCGCTGTCCATCTCCGCGCCGTGCTCGTCGGCGTGCGCCTGGACGTGGCGGGCGAAGTCGATCTGCAGCCGCCGCGGCAGTTCCAGGCCCAGGTCCCGCTCCAGCAGGTAGGCCATGCCGCCCTTGCCGGACTGGGAGTTGACGCGGATGACGGCGTCGTAGGTCCGGCCGATGTCGGCCGGGTCGACGGGCAGGTAGGGCACGCGCCACTCGATCGCCCGCTCCGGTCGCCCCTCAGCCGCAGCGCGGGTGCGGTGCTCGGCGAAGCCCTTCTTGATCGCGTCCTGGTGGGTGCCGCTGAACGCGGTGTGCACGAGGTCGCCGACGTACGGGTGCCGGTCGGGCACGGCGATCCCGTTGCACGCCTCGACGGTCCGCCGCACCTCGTCGATGTCGGAGAAGTCGACCATCGGGTCGATCCCCTGCGCGAACATGTTGAGCGCCAACGTCGCCAGGTCCACGTTGCCGGTGCGCTCGCCGTTGCCGAAGAGGCAGCCCTCCACGCGCTGCGCCCCGGCGAGCACGGCCAGCTCGGCGCAGGCGATGCCGGTCCCGCGGTCGTTGTGGGGGTGCACCGAGAGGATCACCGCGTCGCGGCGGGCGAGGTTGCGGTGCATGTACTCGATCTGGTCGGCGTAGACGTTCGGCGTCGCCACCTCGACCGTCGCGGGCAGGTTGAGGATCACCGGCCGCTCGACGGTCGCGTCCCACAGCGCGGTCATCGCGTCGCAGACCTCGAGCACGTAGTCGGGCTCCGTGAGGTTGAAGACCTCGGGCGAGAACTCGAACCGCACGCCGTCGCGGTCGCCGGCGGCGGCGAGCAGGTCGCGGCCGCCGTCGAGGATCAGCGAGCGCAGCTCCGCGCGGTCCCGGCCGAGCACCACGTCCCGCCAGGTCGGCGCGGTCGCGGTGTACATGTGGATCACCACCTCGTTGCGGATCCCGCGCACGGACTCGACGGTCCGCTCGATCAGGTCGCGGCGCGCGGGCGTGAAGACCACGACGGTGACATCCTCCGGGGCGATGTCGGTCTCGGCGATGAGCCGGACGAAGTCGTAGTCGGTCTGCGAGGCCGACGGGTAGCCGACCTCGATCTCCTTGTAGCCCATGGCGACCATGAGCTCGAAGAACCGGCGCTTGTGTGCGGGATCCATTGGTTCGGGTAGGGCCTGGTTCCCGTCGCGCAGGTCGACGGGGACCCACAGCGGTGCCGCGGTCAGGCGCCGGGAAGGCCAGGTGCGGTCGGTGAGCGGGACGTCGACGCGGGCGTGGACGTCGCGATAGCGGTGGTGCGGCATCTGGGAGCCGCGCTGGCGGTTCCAGGCGGGCGCGGCGGTGGGGACGGGGCCGCGGGGCGTGTCGATCGTGGGGAAGGGCATGACGGCTCCTTCGTCGGTTCCTGGGCGGGCCGGCACGGAATCCCCACGGCGGGAGGCCGGCCCGGAAAGTCAGGCCCCGCCGTGGCGCGGAAGGAGAAGGAGGTGGCCCTGCTGTGTCACGCCGACGACCCTAGCACAACTCCTCAGACAAGCTGAGAAGTATTCTCGATGCATGCCCCCGCTCCGCCGCACCTCGCTCGCCGACCAGGCCGCCGACGCGCTGCTCGCCCGCGTCCGATCCGGCGAGTGGGCGGTCGGCGACAAGCTCCCCGGCGAGACCACCTTGGCCCCACAGCTCGGCGTCGGGCGCTCGACGGTGCGCGAGGCGATCCGGCGGCTCGCCGGGATCGGCGTACTCGCGACGCGGCAGGGCGCCGGAGTGTTCGTGACCCGGCTCGACGCCCCGTCGGGCCTCGACACGATGCTCGACGGGGCCGCGATCGACGCGGTGCTCGAGGCGCGGATCGCGGTCGAGGTGGAGGCCGCGGCCCTCGCCGCCCGGCGCCGCACCGAGGGCGACCTGGACGCAATCCGCGCCGCGCTCGCCATCCGCGCGGCCCACCGCGCCGATCTGGTGCGCCACGTCGAGACCGACACCGACTTCCACCGCGCGGTCATCGCGGCCGCCCACAACCCGGTGCTACTGGAGATGTTCGACGGCATCGCCGCGCACCTGCGCCGGGCGATGATCGACATGCTGCGGTCGCGCCCCGGCGACTTCGGCGGCGACGACGACCAGGACTCACACGCCGACCTGCTCGCGGCGATCGAGCGGCGGGAACCCGACACCGCCGCGCGGCTGGGCCGGGAGCACCTGTCCGGCATGCTCACCCGGCGAGACGCGCACTGAAGCTCCCTTACCGGGCGTCACGCGCCGCGATGCTCCGGCGGGACGATCCGCGTGAGCCGCTCGCGCGTCTGCTCGTCGCGCGGCAAGTAGGTCAGCATCCGCAGAGAGGGCCGGTCGCGCAGGTTGAAGGTGCTCACCTGCAGGCGCAGCTCCCCCACCAGCGGATTGCGGATCGTCTTCTCCCAGTCGGCGGCGTCGAGCACCAGGCCCGCGTGCCACAGCTGCGCGAACAGCGGCGAGGCCGCCTGCAGCCGGTCGAGCAGCGGCTTCCACGGCGGGTCGGCGTGGCTGCCGGCGTAGATCGCCCGGGTCCGCGCCACGACGGCCTCGAGCTCCTGCCGGTCCGCTGCGTAAGCGCCGAGCCAGAGCTCGTCGGTGAAGTCGAGCCACAGGCAGTTCCGGTCCTCCGGGGCGAACTCCTCGACGTCGGTGATGAGGAAGCGGAAGGCGCGGTTGTAGCGCACCATGTCGCCGCGCGCGTTGAGCACCACGGCGGGATTCGGCAACAGCGCGTCGAGGACGGGCTGGACGGTGTCCGCGACGGTATCCGCCGCCGGAGGCCCGGGCTGATGTCCGGCCAGGCGCAGGACGTGGTCCCGCTCCCCCGGATCCAGCAGGAGCGCGTCGGCGACGGCGCACAGCACCTCCGGGCTGGGGTTGACATCGCGCCCCTGCTCGACCCACGTGTACCAGGTGGTACCCACGCTGGCCCGCGCCGCGACCTCCTCCCGGCGCAGCCCGGGCGTGCGCCGCCGCCCGCCGGCCGCCAGCCCCACCTGCTGCGGCGTCACCTGCTCGCGCCTGGTGCGCAGGAAGCGCGCCAACTCGGCGTTGTTGCGGGTGCCCATGCACCGAGTATCCCCCGCCGCGAGGCCGTCGCGGCGCCGCCAGCCCGGTGGTGTCACTACTAGGATCCACACGGTCTGGATACCCGGATGGCGGTGGAGCACCGTCGAGCCATGACCTCCGCTCCCCACCCCCTCCTGACCCGCCCGGGGCTCGCCGTCCTCGGCGTCGCCTACTTCCTCACGACGTTCCTGTTCGCGTCGGCGAACGTGGCGGTCCCGGAGATGGCCCGGCGACTCGCCGCCTCCCCGGCGCAGCAGACGCTGATCCTGGCCGCGTTCTCGGCGACCTTCGCGACCGCGCTCATCCTGTTCGGCCGCCTCGGCGACAACCGCGGCCGGCGACGGGTCTTCGTCGCGGGCCTCGTCGCCGTCGGGATCGCCTCCGTCGCAGCGGGCTTCGCGCCGGACATCACCTCGCTCATCGTGCTGCGCGCGGTGCAGGGCATCGGCGCGGCGGCCTTCACCCCGCAGGTCCTCTCGACGGTGCAGGCCACCGCCGCGGGCGAGGCGCGGCGCCGGGCGATCGCGGTGATCGCGGCGACCGCGGGGCTCGGCTTCTGCGGCGGGCAGGTGCTCGGCGGCGCGCTGCTGGCGTGGGATCCGGCCGGGCTCGGCTGGCGAGCCGTGTGGTGGTCCGCGGCGGTCATCGCCGGGTTCGCCGCGGCCGCCGCCCGTGCGGTGCCGGAGACCCGCGCCGAACGTCGGCTGCCGCTGGACTACCGCGGCACGGCGCTGCTGACGGTGGCACTGCTCGCGCTACTGGTCGGGCTCTCGGTGGGCGGCACGCTGGGCTGGCCGCCGGTCTCGTGGGTGCTCCTCGTCATCGCCGTCGGGGCCGGCGCGGCGTTCTGGTCGTCGCAGCGTCGCGGGGAGGCCGCGGACGGTGCGCCGATGCTGCCGCCCTCGGTGTTCGCGCACCGGCCGATCCGGGTCGGCCTGCTCATGGCGCTGCTGTTCTTCTCCGGCTACGGCGCCCTGGTCTTCGAGTACGCCCTGGTGAGCGAGCACGCCCTGGGGATGGGCCCGATGGCGTCGGGCGTGGCCCTGGTTCCGTACGGCGCCGCCTTCGTGGCCGTCTCGCTGGCGCAGCCGGGGATCCATCGCCGCCTCGGAGCGCGGACGATGCCGGTGGGGGCACTGCTCAACGCCGCGGGGCTGGTGGCGCTCGCGGCGAGCGGACTCGCGGCCCCGCAGGTCTGGGCGTGGGCGGTGCAGCCCGCCCTGATCCTTGTGGGCGCCGCCCAGGCGATGCAGTTCGGGCCGCTGGTCGGGGCGATCATGGGGGCGGTGCCCGACCGGATCGCCGGGCTCACCGGCGCGCTGGTGTCGACGGCGCAGCAGGCGGCGTTCGCACTCGGCGTCGCGACCCTCGGGACGGGCTACACGGCGCTGGCCGGCGGCATGCCCGCGCAGCACGCCTTCGCGCTGATCCTGCTGGTGCACGCGGGACTCGCGATCGCCTTCGCGGCGTGCGCACGGAGCCTGCACCGCGCACCGTCGACGGGCGGCACGGAGGCCCGCGTTCCGGCGGCGGCGGTCAGAAGTCGCCGTTGAAGCGGCGCAACGAGCGGATCGCGCCCACCAGCGCGGCGGACTCGTCGTCGGGCATGCCGATGTCGGAGAACACGTCGTTGAGCACGACCGTCGCCTTCTCCACCAGCTCCCGGCCGTCCGGGGTGATGGCGACGAGAGTGGTGCGGCCGTCGGTGGGGTGGGGCTTGCGCTCGACCAGCCCGGCCTCGCCCAGTCGGTCGATCGCGTGCGTCACCGACGAGACGTGCACCTGCAGCCGGGTGCTCGCCTTCGAGATCGGCAGTTCGCCGCGCTTGGTGAAGGCGAGCAGCCGCAGCAGCTCGAACCGGGAGAACGACAGGCGGAAGGGCTTGAGGGCCGTCTCGATCCGCGCGAGCAGGATCTGGTGCGCCCGCATCACGGACGTCACCGCCTCCATGCCGGAGGCGACGTCGCCGCCCCAGCCCGCGTCCTCCCAGTTGCGGCGGGCACGCGCGATCGGGTCCCGGGGGTCCGGTTCAGCCATCGCGCCCGCCTTCCTCGTTGTGAATCGCTACCTCAGCGTCTGAATGATCGCACTGAAGTCCAGGCCGCCGTTGTCCTGTGCGAACGCAGAGTACAGCTCGGCGGCGTGCGTGCCGAGCGGCGCGCTCGAGCCGGTGGACGCCACGGCGTCCATGGCCAGCCCCAGATCCTTGTTCATCAGGGCCGTCGCGAAGCCGGGCTTGAACTCGTTACCCGACGGTGCCCCCGCCACCGGCCCCGGCACGGGGCAGTTGGTGTGCAGCGACCAGCAGTTGCCGGTGGCGCCGGTGACCACGTCGTACAGCGCCTGATCCGCCAGGCCCAGCTTCTCGGCGAGGACGAAGGCCTCGCCCACGACGATCTGCTGGACCGCGAGGATCATGTTGTTGCAGACCTTGGCGGCCTGCCCGTTACCGGAGCCGCCGCAGTGGATCACCTTGCCCGCCATCGGATCCAGCACGGGCTGCGCCGCGGCGAAGGCGGCGTCGTCGCCGCCCACCATGAAGGCGAGGGTGCCGGCGTCGGCACCCTTGACGCCGCCCGAGACGGGCGCGTCCACCTGCTTCATCCCCGCGGCCTCGGCCAGCGCGTGGACCGCGCGGGCGTCGTCGACGGAGATGGTGGAGCTGTCGATGAACAGCGTGCCCGGCGCGGCGTGCGGGAGAACCGACTCGTACACGGCCTTCACGATGCCGCCGTTGGGCAGCATGGTGACCACGGCGTCGGCGCCGGTCACGGCCTCCTCGGCAGTGTCGATCACGGTGACGCCGGCCGCGCGGGCCGCGTCCTGCGCCGCGGGGACGAGGTCGAAGCCGCGCACGGTGTGGCCGGCCGCGACGAGGTTCTTCGCCATCGGGCCGCCCATGTGGCCGAGGCCGAGGAATGCGATCGTGCTCATGAAGGTGTGCCTCCTACTTGCCCTGGATGCGGGCGGCCTCGGCGCGGCCGATCACCATCCGCATGATCTCGTTGGTGCCCTCGAGGATCCGGTTCACCCGCAGGTCGCGGACGATCTTCTCGACGCCGGTCTCGTGCAGGTAGCCGTAGCCGCCGTGCAGCTGCAGCGCCTGGTCGGCGACCTGGTAGCAGGTCTCGGTGACGAACTTCTTCGCCATGGCGCAGAGCTCGACCTTGTCGGGATCGTTCTTGTCGAGCGCGGTGGCCGCGCGCCAGAGGATCAGGCGGGAGGCCTCGAGCGAGGTGGCCATGTCGGCGAGCGCGAACCGGATGGTCGGCTCGTCGATCAGCTTGCGGCCGAACGTCTCGCGCTCCGTCATGTAGCGCAGGGCGAGGTCGTACGCGGCCTGCGCGCCGCCCAGGGAGCAGGCGGCGATGTTGAGCCGGCCGCCGTTGAGCCCGTTCATGGCGATGCCGAAACCCTTGCCGGCACCGTCGGTCCCGCCCAGCATGCGCGAGGCCGGGATCCGGACGTTCTCGAAGATCACCTGGGTGGTGGGCTGGCTGTGCCAGCCCATCTTCACCTCGGGCGGCCCGAAGGAGAGACCGGGGGTTCCCTTGTCCACCAGGAAGGTCGAGATGCCGCGGGCACCCTCGCCCTCGCTGCGCGCCATGACCACGTACAGGTCGGACGCGCCGCCGCCGGAGATGAACTGCTTCGTCCCGTTGAGCACGAAGTCGTCGCCGTCGCGGTCGGCCTTGGTGGTCAGCGAGGCCGCGTCCGAGCCGGCACCCGGCTCGGTGAGGCAGTAGCTGGCCATCACGTCCATCGGCGCGAGCTTGGGGATCCACTCCTGCCGCTGCTCCTCGGAGCCGTAGGTGTCGACCATCCACGTGCACATGTTGTGGATCGAGATGAACGCCGCGGTCACGGGATCGCCCTTGGCGAGCTCCTCGAAGATGCGGACGCCGTCGAGCCGGCGCAGGCCGGATCCGCCCACGTCCTCGCGGGTGTAGATGGCGGCCATGCCGAGGCTGCCCGCCTCCTTCATCTCCGCCACCGGGAAGTGCTTGGTGGCGTCCCAGTCGAGCGCGGAGGGCGCGAGGCGCTTGCGGGAGAAGTCGCGGGCCATCTCGACGATGGCGAGGTCGTCCCCCGTCAGGTTCGGGTAGGGCACGTGCCTCTCCTAGTGCATCGTCGGGATGGAGAACTCCGCGCCGTCCTTGATGCCCGAGGGCCAGCGCGAGGTCACAGTCTTGGTCTTGGTGTAGAACAGGATCGAGTGCGGGCCGTGCTGGTTCAGGTCGCCGAAGCCGGACCGCTTCCAGCCGCCGAAGGTGTGGTACGCCACGGGAACCGGGATCGGCACGTTGACGCCGACCATGCCCACCTCGACGCGGGCGACGAAGTCGCGGGCGGCGTCGCCGTCGCGGGTGAAGATGGCCACGCCGTTGCCGTACTCGTGCTCGGTGGGCAGCGCGAGGGCCTCCTCGTAGGTGTTCGCCCGGACGATGCAGAGCACGGGGCCGAAGATCTCGTCCGTGTAGATCGACATGTCCTTGGTGACGTGGTCGAACAGGGTCGGGCCGAGGTAGTTGCCGCCGGAGAGGTCGGCGTCGCCGAAGGTGAGCTCGTCGCTGGTGCGCTCGCGGCCGTCGACCACGAGATCGGCGCCGGCGTCCACGCCCTGCTGGATGTAGCTCTTGGTGCGCTCGACCGCGGCCGGGGTGATGAGGGGCCCGTAGTCGGCCTTCGGGTCGTGGCTGTGGCCCACGCGCAGCTGCTGCACGCGCTCGACGAGGCGCTCGCGCAGGCGGTTCGCGGTCTCCTCGCCCACGGGGACGGCGACGGAGATCGCCATGCAGCGCTCGCCGGCGGAGCCGTAGCCGGCGCCGATGAGGGCGTCGACGGCCTGGTCCAGGTCGGCGTCCGGGAGGATCACCATGTGGTTCTTGGCGCCGCCGAAGGCCTGGCTGCGCTTGCCGTTCTTGGCGCAGGTCTCGTAGATGTACTGCGCGATGTCCGAGCTGCCGACGAAACCGACGGCCTTGACGTCCGGGTTGTTCAGCAGCGCGTCGACCGACTCCTTGTCGCCGTGGACGACCTGGAAGACGCCCTCGGGCAGGCCGGCCTCGATGAAGAGCTCGGCCAGGCGGACCGGCACGGAGGGGTCGCGCTCGGAGGGCTTGAGGATGAAGGCGTTGCCGCAGGCCAGCGCGGGGCCGGCCTTCCACAGCGGGATCATGGCCGGGAAGTTGAAGGGCGTGATGCCGGCGACGACGCCGAGCGGCTGGCGCATCGAGTAGACGTCGATGCCGGTGCCGGCGCCCTCGGTGTACTCCCCCTTGAGCAGGTGCGGGATGCCGATCGAGAACTCGATGACCTCGATGCCGCGCTGGATGTCGCCCTTGGCGTCGGCGACGGTCTTGCCGTGCTCGCTGGAGAGCAGCGAGGCGAGCTCGTCGACGTTCTGGTGGACCAGGTCGATGAACTTCATGAAGACGCGGGCGCGGCGCTGCGGGTTGAAGGCGGCCCACTGCACCTGAGCCTTCTTCGCCCGCGCGACCACGTCGTCGACCTCGGCGGTGCTCGCCAGCGGGACGGTGGCCTGCACCTGACCCGTGCTCGGGTCGAAGACGTCGGCGGTGCGGCCCGTGCCCTCCACGCGACGACCGTCGATGAAATGCGGGATGGTGCGCACGTCAGCCATGGTGTGTCCTTCTCTCTCGATCGAGGTCCATCGCGAAGCCCTTGCGCGATGTGTTGCCCATCACTATATACTTGGATATCCAAGTAATCAACCGGAGGATCTGAAAGTGGCTAGCACACAGGGGTATCGAGACTTCCTTGCCGCGCGCGACCTGCTGGTCGAGCTCGCCGACGACTACGACGCGGCGCGGGAGCGCTTCAGTTGGCCGCAGCTCGACGAGTGGAACTTCGCGCTCGACTGGTTCGACCGGGTGGCCGAGAACAACGACGCCCCCGCCCTGTGGATCGTCGAGGAGGACGGCTCCGAGTCGAAGTTCAGCTACGCGGAGATGAGCGCGCGCAGCAACCGGGTCGCGAACTGGCTGCGCGAGCGCGGCGTGAATCCGGGCGATCGGATCCTGCTCATGCTCAGCAACCAGGTCGAGCTCTGGGACGTCATGCTCGCCGCGATCAAGCTCGGCGCCGTGGTCATCCCCGCGACCACGCTGCTCGCCGAGGGCGACATCGCCGACCGCATCGCCCGCGGCGGCGCGAAGCACGTCATCGTGCGGAGCGAGCTCGCCGAGCGCGTCCCCGCGGACGCGCAGGTCACCCGGATCGCCATCGGCGATCCGGTGCCGGGCTGGGAGTCCTTCGCCGCGGCGTACACGGCACCGTCGGACTTCACCCCCTCGCACGTCACGCACGCCGACGACACCCTGCTGCTGTACTTCACCTCCGGCACCACGAGCGCGCCGAAGCTGGTCGAGCACACGCATGCGAGCTACCCCGTGGGCCACCTGTCGACGATGTACTGGATCGGGCTGCGCCCCGGCGACGTGCACCTCAACGTGAGCTCGCCGGGCTGGGCGAAGCACGCGTGGAGCAACGTCTTCACGCCGTGGATCGCCCAGGCCTGCGTCTTCATCTACAACTACAACCGGTTCGACGCGGCCGCCCTGATGAAGCAGATGGAGCGGGCCGGCGTCACCAGCTTCTGCGCGCCGCCGACGGTGTGGCGCATGCTGATCCAGGCCGACCTCAGCGCCCTGGCCACGCCGCCGCGCGTCGTCGTGGGCGCCGGCGAGCCGCTCAACCCCGAGGTGATCACGCGCGTGCGGAACGCGTGGGGCGTGACGATCCGCGACGGCTTCGGCCAGACCGAGACCACGGTGCAGGTGGCGAACACCCCGGGCCAGCCGCTCAAGGACGGGTCGATGGGCCGCCCGTGCCCCGGGTACGACGTGGTGCTGGTCGACCCGGCCACCGGCGAGCAGGGCGTCGACGAGGGCGAGATCTGCCTGCGCCTGGACCCGCGGCCGCTCGGCCTCATGGTCGGCTACCACGGCGACGCCGAGAAGACCGCGAAGGTGATGGAGGGCGGCGTCTACCACACGGGCGACGTGGCCTCGAAGGACGCGGACGGCTACCTGACCTACGTCGGCCGCACCGACGACGTCTTCAAGTCGAGCGACTACAAGATCAGCCCGTTCGAGCTGGAATCGGTTCTGCTGGAGCATGATGCGGTGGCCGAGGCCGCCGTCGTCCCGGCGCCGGACGAGCTGCGCCTCGCGGTGCCGAAGGCGTACATCGTGCTCGCCGACGGCCACGCACCGGACGAGGCCACGGCGCAGTCGATCTTCGACTACAGCCGCGAGCACCTCGCGCCCTACAAGCGCGTGCGCCGCATCGCCTTCGCCGACCTGCCGAAGACGATCAGCGGCAAGATCCGCCGCGTGGAGCTGCGCAAGGCCGAGGAGCAGGGCCTGACCTCCGCGGAGTTCCGCGAGTCCTGACAGGGGCACTCCCCGCAGCGGGGGGGGGGGGGGGGGGGGGGGGGGGGGGGGGGGGCGGGGGGGGCGCCCGGGGGGGGCGGGAGAGAGAAAACCCGCCG
>NZ_JBNCLV010000008.1:0-100193 GCF_049844855.1 Tsukamurella sp. DT100 | reverse complement strand
CCCCGCGCCCGCCCCCCGCACCCGCGCCCGCGCGCGCCCCCCCCCCCCGCCCCCCCCCCCCCCCCCCCGCCCCCCCCCCCCCCCCCCCCCCCGCCGCTGTCGTACTACCCGGTCTCGACCACGGCGGCCACGATCGCAGCCACTGCAGCGCGCCACCGCTCGTCGGGGTCGCCGGCGCACCAGGCGCGCAGCGCCGCCCCGACGACGGCGTAGGCGAGATCGCCGGCGTGCGTTCCGACCCGCAGCCGGCCCCCACGCACCTCGGCCGCGAGCTCGCCGGCGACCGCCGCCGTCACCCCCTCGAATCCGGCCGCGTCCGCGCCCAGCACCTCGGCGGCGCGCTCGCGCAGGTCCGGTCGGGCGGCCAGCAGTCGGGCGAAGGCGGTGGCGGTGGACTGCGGCAGCGCGTCGAGCTGCGCGCAGATCGATTCCGCCACCGACGCTTCCGGTTCTGACCGCGTCGCATCCCCGAGTTCTGCAGCGAGCAGGAAACTGCGGTCGACCGCATAGGCGGCGAGGAAGCCCTCGAAGTCGCCGAAGTGGGCGTGCAGCAGTCCGGTGGCGACGCCCGCCTGCGTGGTGACCGCACGCCCCTTCAGACCGACCACCCCGTCGCGGAGGATCACGGCCTCGGCGGCCGAGAACAGGCGCTGGCGCGCGCCGTCGATCGCGACTCCTCTGGGCATGCGTCGATTCTACGAGTCGCGCCCGCGTCCTTGCGCCGAGTATGAACAATCGCTCATACTCGGTATGAACGCACGCTCATACCGAGAGGGAATCATGCCGGACCACATCGAACGCCCCCTGCGGATCGTCATCGCCGGCGCGGGGATCGCCGGCCTCGCGACCGCGCTCCGGCTGCACCGCGACGGGCACCGCGTCGTCGTCGTCGAGCGCGCGCCGGCCCGCCGGACCGGCGGCTACCTCGTGAACCTCCTCGGCGCGGGGTTCGACGCGGCCGATGCGCTCGGCCTGGTGCCCGCCCTGCGCACCCGCGACCAGGGCGTCTTCACCTCGCTCCTGGTCCGGGCCGACGGCTCGACGAAGCTCACCATGCCCGCGGCGCTCGCCGAGCAGTCCTTGGGCTCCCGCGCGCTCACCGTCTTCCGAGGCGACCTGGAGGCCGCGCTGCACGACGCCCTCGACGGGGCGGTCGAGATCCGGTTCGGCACGACGGTCACCGGGGCCGACGAGGCCGACGGGCTCCGCGTCACGCTCAGCGACGGCACCGTCCACGACGCAGACCTGCTGGTCGGCGCTGACGGGCTGCACTCCGGGGTGCGCGAGGTCGCCTTCGGGCCGGCGCCCGAGTTCGTCCGCGATCTACAGCACGCCGTGGCGGCCTTCCCGCTGGACGCCGCGCCGAACGGCCTTCCGGAGCAGACCGCCAGCACCTTCATCGACGTGGGCCGCACCGCGGCGGTATTCCGGCCCCGTGAGCACGCACCGTCGGCCTTCTTCACCTACCGCACCCCGTCCGCCGAGGCCGACGCGGCGGGCTCGCCCGCCGACGCCTTCGCGGCGCACTTCGGCGATCTCACCGGCCCGGTGCACGAGGCGATCCGCGGGGCCGCCGGCGCCGGGGACGGCTACTTCGATTCCGTGTCCCAGGTGGTCATGGACGCGTGGAGCAGCGGGCGCGTGGTGCTGGTCGGCGATGCCGCGTGGTGCGTCTCCCTCTTCGCCGGCCACGGCGCCGGCCTCGCCCTCGCGGGCGCCGACCGTTTGGGGCGCGCGCTCGCGGAGCAACCCGGGGACATCGGCGCGGCACTGCATGCATGGGAGGCCGGGTTGCGCCCGGAGGTCGCGCAGCGCCGGCGACAGGCGCGCGCCGGGATGGCGCGGTTCGCGCCGCCGAGCAGGCTGCATCTCGGCGTGCAGGACCTGATGATCCGGACGCTGACGGCGCCGCTCGTGGGCCCCGCACTGCTGCGGCTGATGAGCAGGGCGCAATGACGGACGCGGTTACCCGCGAGTAGCAAGCACTCGCTCCCCACGAATCCCCAGGAAGCCCTCCGGGCTAACGCTGTTAAGTCGTGAACCGGGGGCGGCGGGGCCGGCGCGACCCTAAGCTGGGCGTCTCATGCTCACCTACGTGCTGGACGTCCGCGACCTCTCGGACGTGCGCTTCGTCCTGGCGCCGATGAACGAGACCTCGCTGAGCCTGTTCCACCTGAACACGACGCACGAGAGTTCCGCCCACCTGAATCGGTGGCGCAGCAACGCGCAGGCGCAGCGGGACCGGTACGACCACCGGCTCGTCAGTGCGCTGGTGGCGCCGTCGGGGAACGCGATCCCGGACTTCCTCACGCCGATGCCGGAGCCCGGCAACGCGCGGCCGTCGCTCGACGACGGACTCGCCGCGATCGCGGCGACCGATCCGGCGCTGATCCATGCGCAACTGGACGACCTGCGGGAGGGCGACGATCCGTCGCCCGCGCTGGCGCGCCTGCTCGACGACCCCGAGCGGGCGGGGCCGCGGATCGCGGGGGCGCTGGAGCGCTACCACCGGGTGGTCATCGCACCGATCTGGCCGTCGGTGAACCGGATCCTGGAGTCGGACATCACGTTCCGCGGGCGGGAGCTGGCGATCGGCGGGCCGACCCAGCTGTTCGCCTCGCTCAACCCCAACCTGGCGTGGGATCGCGACGGGCGGTTGCGCCTGGATCTGGCGTACACGCGATCCGGCGAGTACGCCTCCGCGGGCCGGGGGCTCATCCTGATTCCGAGCGTCTTCCTGACCCGTCTCGTCAGCGCGCATTCACCGGAGACGGCGACGCCGCACGCCGGCTATCCGGCGCGCGGCAGCGCGACCCTCATGGAGTCGATGCGGGAGGTTCCGCCGGGCGCACTGCGGCGGCTGATCGGCGGAGCGAAGGCGGACGTGCTGCACGCCCTGGTCGAGCCGATGGCGGTCAGTGAATTGGCGCGGCGACTGGAGGTCACGCCGTCGGCGGCGTCCCAGAGCCTGCGCGTGCTCCACGAGAACGGCCTGGTCGACCGGGCCCGGAGCGGGCGCGAGGTGCTCTATCGGCGCACGCCGGACGGTGACCGGCTGGTACGCGGCCACCGCGCCTGAGATCGAGCGGGGAGGATCAGAAGCGCAGCGCGGCGGGACCGGTGTACTCGGGGTTGGCGGTGACGAAGCGCTGCAGGGCGGCACGCAGGCCGGCGGCGGCGAATCCGGAGCGCGGCGCGGCGGTGGGCTTCGCAGCGTCCTCGTGGATGTCCGCGAGGCGGGCGTAGACGGTGCCGGCGGTCGGGTCGGCGGTGAGGCTCTTGAAATCACGGTAATTGGTCATGACCAAGAGTCTCCCGGCCGCGCCACCTCGCCGCCAATCTTTAAGTGATGACCTAAAGTGTGATCGGGGACACTGTGCGCCGTAACACATTCGAAGCGACTGTGAGATCGTGAAGCCCCGCCCGGCCGCGCCAGCGTGCCGGGCACCGCGCGGCCTCAGTGCCACGAATCAGGGGGAACGACCGGATGATCGAACTCGCGCAGCAGGCCGAGCAGGTAGTCCCGCCCGACGTGTGGGCGTACGTGATGCGCGGCGCGACCGTCGGCGAGTCCCCTTGGGAGCGCTGGCGATTCACGCCGCGAGTGCTGCGCGACGTGAGGTCCATCGACACCACGACCACCGTCCTCGGCGACTGGCGCTCCCCCATCGGCGTCGCACCGACGGCCTTCCACCGCCTCGTCCACCCCGGCGGCGAGGCGGCGACCGCCCGCGCCGCGGCCGAATGCGGCGCTCCGTTCGTCCTGTCCATGCGCGCGACCACCCGGATCGAGGAGGTCGCCGCCGCGGTGGGCGGCCCGTGGTGGCAGCAGGTCTACCTCATGCGCGACCGATCCATCACCGACGCGCTGGTGCAGCGGGCCGCGGCGGCCGGCGCGACGGCGTTGGTGCTCACCGGCGACACCCCCTACGTGGGCCGCTCCGGCGGCCGCGGGCTGCCGCCGCTGGGCGACGACGTGGCCCTGGTCAACGTCGCGCAGCACCTGCCGCCCGGGGCCGACGCGTGGGCCGCGATCGAGCAGGACGCGGGGGCCGTCCTCGAGGACATCGGGCGGCACGCCGACCTGACGGGGCTCCCGGTGATCGTCAAGGGCGTGCTGCGCGGCGACGAGGCCCGACGGTGCGTCGACGCCGGCGCGGCCGGGGTGTGGGTGAGCGATCACGGCGGTCGGCAGCTGGGGCGCACCGTCGCGCCCGCGCAGGCGTTGCCCGGAATCGCGGCGGCCGTCGGCGCCGACGCGACCGTGCTCGTCGACGGCGACGTCCGCGACGGTCTCGACGCGCTGGCCGCCCTCGCCCTGGGCGCGGACGCCGTCTTCGTGGGCCGGCCGATCCTATGGGGCCTGGCGGTCTCCGGCGCCGACGGTGTCCGCTCGATTGTGGCCGGCCTGCAGGAGGAGCTCCGGCACGCGATGGGGCTGGCGGGCGCCGTCCGCCTCGGCGAGCTCACGCCGGACCTCGTCGTCCCCCGCTGATCCGCGCCGCCACTCCCCGCGCCGTCCGTATCGTTGGGCCCACACGCCCATCTCAGGAGGACATGCATGCTCACCGGTCGCGCTCTGCTGCTGGACATGGACGGCACGCTCGTGGATTCGCACGCCGTCGTGGAACGGTGCTGGAGCCGGTGGGCGCGGGAGAAGGGCCTCGATCCCGCGGCGGTGCTGGCCGTCGCGCACGGCCGCCAGGGCCACGCGACGATGGCCGAGCTGCTGCCGGACCGCCCCGTCGAGGTCAATCTCGCGGAGAACCGCGAACTGCTGGCGCAGGAGACCGCCGACACCGAGGGCATCGTCCCCGTCGCCGGGGCGCCCGCCTTCCTCGCCGCGCTCGACGGTGCGCCGCACGCCCTGGTGACCTCCGCGGACGTCCCGCTGTCGACGGCACGGATGGGCGCCGCGGGCCTGCCCCTGCCCGCGGTGCGCGTGACCGCCGAGGACGTGCGCGCGAGCAAGCCCGACCCCGAGGGCTTCCTCCGCGGCGCGGAGCTGCTCGGCATCGCCCCCGCCGATTGCATCGTCTTCGAGGACTCGGAGGCGGGCATCGCCGCGGGCAAGGCCGCCGGGATGCGGGTGGTCGGGGTGGGCCCGGGGGCGGCCCGCTTCTCCCCCGACGCGCAGGTCGACGACCTGACGAAGGTCGCGGTCACCGTCGACGACGAGGGCATCCACCTGACGCTGTGACCGACACCGTCGCATCCGGGTGAGACGGTCCGCCGCCCCGGCGACATAGAGGGGTGTGACGTCCACGATGAGAACCGACGAGTCCGCGGACCGGACCCTCCTCGCCCGCGCCGCGGGCGGCGACGGGTCGGCGTTCGCGGCGATCCACGACCGCCACGTGCGCCCCGTCTACTGGCAGGCGTACACCGTACTGCGCGACGCCGACGCCGCACAGGAAGTCGCCCAGGACACCTTCCTCACGCTCTGGCGCCGCATCGACGCGGTGCGGATCGTCGACGAGTCGGTGCTCCCGTGGCTGCTGACCACCGCGCGGTACACCGCGCTCAACGCGGGGAGACGACTCTCCGCGGTCCGGGACAGATCGGCGCCGCTCGACGACGCCGAGCCACCGGGGGCGGCTCCGTCGCCCGAGGACGACGTGCTCGCCGCCGAGATCCGCGCGCTCATCGCGGGCGCGGTGAGCGCCCTCTCCCCCACCGACCAGCGTCTTTACCGCCTGTGCGTGGAGGACGAACAGACCTACGAGCGGGCCGCCGCGGAGGTGGGCGTGACCCACGCCGCCGTGCGCAACCGCGTCTCCCGGCTGCGCGGCCGCCTGCGCGCCGACCTGAGCACCCTGAGGGAGCAGTCATGACCACCCGGATCACCCCCGACGACATCCTCACCGACGACCGGCTCTCCGCCATGCGCGCCGCCGTCATGACCGAGGTCGGCGACGACCTGCAGGCGCGCCGCAGCCGTCGCAAGCACCGGACGATGGGCATCGCCGCGGCCGCGGCGATCGCGGTCGTCGCCGTGGGCGGCGTCGTCGCGAGCCAGTTCCAGGGCGGCGCGAGCGATTCCTCGTCGTACTCCGCACCGGCACCCCAGGCCGGGGGCCGCGGGGCCGCGGAGTCCGCGCCCATCACGGGCGGCCAGGCCGCGGTCGCCCCCGCGCCGAAGGCGGCGCCCACGACGGGGCCGGCCGCGCCGTCGACCCCGGCGAACGCGCCGGCGGACCGTCAGGTGATCACCACCGGCACCGTCGACGTGACGAACGCCGATCCGGCGTCGGCGGCCCGGGAGCTGGCCGCGACCGCGGAGCGCCTCGGCGGCCGCGTCGACGCGCGCACCGAGACCGGCGGCGAGAAGGCCCGCGCCAAGCTCACGCTGCGGGTGCCGAACGACAAGGTCAACGAGCTGGTGGAGAAGATCGGCGGGCTCGGCGAGGTCGGCTCCGTGCAGCTGGAGCACGAGGACGTGACCGGCACCGTCGTCGACCTCGAGGCGCGCATCCGCGCGACCCAGGTCTCCGTCGACCGGCTGACGGCGATCCTCGCCAGGGCCGACACCACCGACCAGGTGATCGCGGCGGAGTCCGCACTCACCTCGCGCCAGCAGGAGCTCGAATCCCTGCAGTCACGGCGCGCATCGATCGGCGACCGGGTCTCCCTCTCGACGGTGACGGTGTCCATCGAGAAGCCGACCGTGACCGCTGACCGGTCGGGATTCACGGGCGGCCTGCAGAACGGCTGGGACGCACTGCTCGCCGCCGGACGTTGGCTCTTGGTGATCGTGGGCGCGGTGCTGCCGTGGGCCGCGGTGCTGCTGGTGCTGTACGGCGTGTACCGGGCGGTGCGGCGGTTCCGGCCTCGCTCCTGAGCGGCTAGGAGGGGACGACGAGCGCGCGGGCCGTGGCGAACCGGGGCCCGCGCGCACCGTCGACCTCGATGAAGAAGTCGGCCTCGGAGAAGCTCTGCTTGCTGCCGGGCTTGATCACCCGGCCGACGGCGAGGAAGGCCTCGCCCTGCGCGGGACGCAGGAACTGCGTGTCCATCTGGGTCACGAGGCCACCCGCACCGGGGTGCATCGCGAGCGCGTAGCCGCACGCGTTCTCCAGGACGCCGGCGATGAGCGCGGCGTGCAGGCCGCCGACGTTCTGGCACAGGTCGTCGCGGCGCTCGAGCCGGAGCACGACCTCGTCGAGGTCGGCGCTGAGCACCTCGATTCCGGCCCACCGGTTGAACGGCAGGGAGGCGTTGTAGCTGACGAGTTCGTCGAAGGTCACCCCAGCACTATCGCACCCCGGCGTTCAGCGGCCGGTCGCGGCGAGCACCGGGGCGGGCGTGGGGCGCGGCACCGGGGTGGGTGCGGGGCGCGGGTTCGGCACTGGCGCGACGGGGGTGCCGAGCCCGCCGAGCCCGGAGAGGACGTCGAAGGCGATCTCGCCGGTCTGCCACAGCGCGAGGATCGCGCCCTCCGTGGCGGGCCGCACGGCGGGGTTCTGCAGCGCGAGGCCGTTGGCGAAGGTGAGGGTGTTGTAGCCGTCGTCGGCGGCGCGGAGCATCAGGTTCGATGCGACGCCCGCTCCGACGATCCGGTCGAGCCCCTGGCCGAAGAAGTAGAAGGTCCACAGGCCCCACAGGTCGGCGCCGTAGATCCGCTTGCTGCGCTCGGGGATCACGTTGCCGTTCTTCGCGATCGAGTCGACGATGCGGTAGAAGTCGAGCGCGTTCGCGGGTGTGCTGCGGGTGTGCGCGACCGTGTACGCGAGGTCGACGGTGATGTGCGCGTTGTAGCCCGCCATCGCCACCCGCCCGGGCGGCAGTTCGCACCGCGCGGCCAGCCGGAAGTAGTTGCCCCACCACTGCGGCACGGCACCGCCGGTCCACTGCGCGTGGACGGCCTTCAGGTAGCGGCTGACCAGGTCGATGGACAGGGACTTGGCGTACCGCGGGTCGTCGAGGCCGGCCTCGTTGCGCTGCGTCGGGGTCACCGCATCGCGAATCACGCCGTCCATGCCGACGCCGAACAGTCCCCGTCGGTCGCGGTGAGCGCCGAGGATGTCGGCGATGCCGCGCTGCCGCACCGTCAGGTCGTCGAGGCTGGCGAAGGTCGGCGCCGTCGGCAGGGCTCGCGGATCGGACAGCGCGACGATGCGCTTGTTCTCCGCTGGCGTCAGCGCGGTGCCGCAGTAGGGCGACGGTGCCGCGCTCACCGGCGGGGCGGCGACCAGCGCGACGGTGACCAGGGCAGCGGCGATCGTGCCGGCGACCCGCGCCGACCGTCGGGGCATCATGCGTACTAGACCTCCGCGAGCGGTACGCCGGGATCGGCGAGACGAGCGGCGTCGACCACCCGGCGGGACGTGATCAGCGCACGCACATCATCGCCCACGTCCCACACGTTCACGTTCATACCGGCCAGAACGCGTCCTTCCTTCAGCCAGAAGGCGACGAACTCGAGGGCGTCCAGGTCGCCGCGGATCACCACGTCGTCGTAGCCGGTGGACAGGCCGAGGTACTCCATGCCCAGCTGGTACTGGTCGGTGAAGAAGTACGGGAGGCGGTCGTAGACCTCGGATCCGCCGAGGATGTTGGCGGCGGCCACGCGCGGCTGGTTGAGGGCGTTGGCCCAGTGCTCGACGCGCACGCGCCGGCCCACCGTCGGGTTCTCGGCGGCGGCGATGTCGCCGACGGCGAAGACGTGCGGGTCGGAGGTGCGCAGCCCGGCGTCGACGGCCACGCCGCCCTCGGCGGTCTCGAGGCCGGAGGCCTCGGCGAGTTCGACGTTCGGCATCGCGCCGATCCCGACGAGCACGGCGTCGGTCTCGATCGTGGTCCCGTCCTCGAGGACCAGTCCCCGGCCGCCGGGCTCGACGGCCCGCACGCCGGTGCCGGTGCGCAGGTCCACGCCGTGCGCGCGGTGCAGGTCCGCGAAGACCTTGCCGAGTTCGGCGCCGAGGGCGCCGAGCAGCGGCTGCTCGGCGGGTTCGACGACGGTGACCTCCAGGCCGGCCCCGCGGGCCGCGGCGGCCGCCTCGAGACCGATCCACCCGCCGCCGACGACGCCGAGCCGCCCGCCCTTCTCGAACACGTCCCGCAGCGCGTCACTGTCGTCGAGGGTGCGGAGGTAGTGCACCCCGTCGGCCCCGGGCAGCGGTCGCGCGCGGGATCCCGTTGCCAGCACCAGGTGCTCGTAGGGCAGCGACTCCCCCGTGTCCAGGCCGACGGTGCGCGCCTCCCGGTCGAGGGCGGTGGCGCGGACGCCGGTCCGCACGGTGACGTCGTGGTCGGCGTACCAGGCGGCGTCGAAGGTGAAGACGCTGTCGCGCTCGGCCTTGCCCTGCAGGTAGTCCTTCGACAGCGGGGGTCGCTCGTAGGGCGGATGGGATTCGGCGCCGATCACCGTGATCGGGCCGTCGTGGCCCAGATCCCGTAGCGCCTCGGCCGCTTTCGCGGCCGCCAGTCCTGCTCCGACGATGACGATCGCACCCATGCCCTCGACCGTAGCCCCGTCCGCCGACGAGGGGAACCCCTCGAATCGCCGTATCGGGTGCACGATTCGTCCGGTTCGCTACGCTCAGACCATGGAAGTACTACGCAACGTAATAGTTCTGGTGCACATCGTGGGCTTCGCCGTCACCTTCGGCGGCTGGGTTGCCTCCGCGGCCGCGGGACGGTTCCGGTTCGAGCGCGTCATGGACTACGGGCTGCTGGTCTCGCTCGTCACGGGCCTCGCTCTGGCCGCGCCCTGGCCCGCGGGAATCGAGCTGAACTATCCCAAGATCGGGATCAAGCTGCTAATCCTGCTCGTCCTCGGCGGCCTGCTCGGCATGGGCAGCGCACGACAGAAGCGCACCGGCGAGGCCGTCCCGCGCGGGATGTTCTACGCCGCGGGCCTGCTGTCACTGACCGCCGCGGGGCTCGCCGTCATCTGGTGACGCCTCGGATGTCGTGGACGTAGTCGCGGAGCTCGTCGAGCTTTTCCTTCGCGGCGACGAGCTGCGCGATCCGCTCGTCGAGCACGGTGCGACGCTCGCCGATACGGACCAGCGCCGCGTCCAACTCCGCCAGCGGGGCGTCGCCCTCGCCGCAGACGATGCCCACCAACTCCGCCGTCTCCGTGGCCGACAGCCCGGCCTCGATGAGACACCGCGCATCGGCGACGGTGCGCACGTCCTCCTCGGTGAACACCCGATAGCCGTTGGATTCGCGCCCCGGCGCGAGGATCCCCGTTTTCTCATAGTGCCGGATCATGCGCGGCGTGGCACCCGTGCGGGCGCACAGGTCACGCATCCGCAGCCCGGGCTTGACCATGACACTGGTGTCAGAGTTCATGCTCTCAGTATGACGAATCAGCAGCAGCTCCGCGCGGTCGTGGTGACAGCGCACCCCGACGCCGACTCCGCCACCGCTTCCACCGCCGCCGCCGTGGCCCGCGGCCTGCTCCGCGGCGGGTACGCCGAGGTCGAGCGGCACGACGTCCTCGCCGCCGGCTTCGACCCGACGTTCGGCTCGGCCGACCACGCGGCCTACCGCGACGGCACCGTCGTCCCCGCGGACGTCCGGGCCGAGCAGCGCCGGCTGGAGGAGTTCGACGCGATCGCCGTCGTCTTCCCGGTGTACTGGTGGGGCCTGCCCGGACCGCTCAAGGGCTGGGTCGACCGCGTCTTCACCCGCGACTGGGCGTACGACGACACGAACTCCGGCGCGGAGCTCGCGGCGCCGAAGCGGCTGTACTTCTTCCCGATCGGCGCGGTCGGCGAGTCGACCTACCGCAAGCACGGCTACCTCGACGGGATGCACGCCCAGCTGGTCGACGGGCTCGCGAACTACATGGGCGCGGAGGATTCGGGGCTGTTCCTGCTGGGCGACGGGGAGTCGGACGATCCCGAGCGGCATCGCGCCCGCGAGGCCGTGGCCGAGGACACCGCAGCGGCGGTCGCCGCGCGCACAGTCGACGGTGCCGCCGCCTGACGCTGCGTCAATCAACGGTTGACAACCGCCCTGCGTCAACTCATGCTTGACGTATGTCGCAGAACGATCCCGTCAGCCTCGACGCCCTCATCCGCACCGTGCACGCGCTGCACCCGGACGGGGACGCGCTCGATCACCTCGGCGACGCCGTCGCGGTCGCGGCGCACCTCGGCGAGACCGCCGACCACCTCGTCGGGCACTTCGTCGACCAAGCGCGGCGCAGCGGCGCCACCTGGACCTCGATCGGCGAGTCCATGGGGATGACGAAGCAGGCGGCGCAGCAGCGCTCGGCGCCGCCGAGCATCGACCCGTCGGCGCTGATCGACGCGACCGGCTCGCCGTACTCGCGGTTCACGCCGCGGGCGCGGAGTGTCGTGGTGGCGGCGCAGGACGAGGCGCGCGAGGTGGGGAGCCCGGTGATCGACACCGACCACATGCTGCTGGGGCTGTTCCGCGAGCCCGAGGGCATCGCCGCACGTCTGCTGCTCGGCCGCGGGATCACGGCGGAGGCGGTCACCGAAGCCGTCCTGCACCGGCGGATCTCCGGGGCGGACACCGACGAGAGCCCGGATCTCATCCCCTTCTCGCCCGCGGCGAAGAAGGCCGTGGAGATGGTGCTGCGCGAGGCGCTCCGGCTCGGGCACAATTACGTCGGGACCGAGCACATCCTGCTCGGCATCCTGGCGGAGGGCACCGGCCCCGGCGCGCTGTTCCTGACCGAACGCGGCGTGGACCACGCGACGATCGACGCCGCGGTGCGCGAGGTCCTTTCGGCGTACACCGAGGGATGACGCGGCTACTGTGAGCCCATGCCCGTCCTCGCCCGCCTCGCGCCCGCCCTGATCCCCGCGCTCGCCGCCGCCGCGATCGCCGCGCCCGCCACGGCGGCGACGTGCACTCCCGCACGCCAGCTCGCCGCCGCCGACGCCTACATCGCGGCGCTCGGCGATCGCACGAAGGCCGGCGCGGTCCCCTTCGCGCCGAACGCCGTCCGGTTCGAGAACGGCCTGCAGACGGGCTTCTCCGGCGAGCAACTCCGCGGCGACCTCGACCGCCACCTCCAGTACTCGATCATGGACGCTCCGCGGGTCACGGCCCGCACCGTCGCGCCCGGCGGCGATCGCGACCTGCTCAACTACCGATTCATCGTGCCCGTGCGCATCGCCGGGCAGCGCATCGTGGACGCACCCACGAACGAGGACTTCCGGATCCCGCGGAGCACGTGCCTCATCACCCGCATCGACGCGCGGATCACGATCACGCCGCCGCGCTGACCGTCAGGCGACGCGGTCGGTCAGGGCGGGCAGGCCCTCTCCGCTCAGCTCCTCCAGGGCGACGGTGCGCCCGCTCACGGCGAGCAGCAGGGCGAGCAGTGGACCGGAGACCTCGGGGCCGTCGCCGACGGTGACGTCCGCGTCGGTGGCGCGCAACCGCAGCCCCGCGACATGTTCCTTCGCACCGCCCATGCCCTTCCCAGTGCGCGCCTGCAACCGCAGGGCCCGCTCGACGGCCTCCGGCGGGTAGTCGCCGACGGCGCCCAGCGGACGCCGGATGTCCTCGCCGTGCACCACGGCCTCGACGAGCCGGGTGTCGAGCGGGGCGGGCGGGCCCGAGGTGCGGTCGACGAGCGCGCGGTAGCGATCCAGCATCTGCGCCGCCGGGCCCAGCTCGCGGTCGACGCCGTTCTGGTTGTCGCGGTCGAAGTCGAAGCGGGCCAGGATCATTCCCTTGATGAAGCCCAGGCGGGTGGTGTCCGCGGTGGAGATCTGGTGGGCGACGACGTCGCGCACGCGCCACCCCGGGCACAGCGACGGCGTGTCCCAGCGCGCGTCGTCGACGCCCTCGAGGAAGGCGATCAGGGCGCGGCGTTCCGCATGGACCAGTTGCCAGACATCGGACATGCGACTCCTTCGTTGCGCTCACCGTAGCGCGGAAGCCGCGGCCTCACCGGCGAAGTTGGATCGTGCTCCCCGCAGAGGCCGAGCCACGCAGCAGAAGGAACGGGCCCGCCGCACCGCCCGCCGGGCCCGCCTTGTCCTTGAGCGAGCTCCACCCCGAGTAGTCCATCCCCGAGGCGTCGACGCGCATCGTCGGAGTCAGGTGCAGCTTGAGCGTGCTCCACGAGACCTGGACGTCGATCTCGACCCCGCCGTAGGGGAAGTCCGCGTTACGGAAGTCGATCTTCGCCGTGCCCGTCGAACCCGTGATGCGCAGGCGCGCGGGCACCGTCCACACCCCCTTGCGGTGCACGGTCGTCCATTCCAGGTCGAGTACCTCGACCGGCCGCTCCCCTGCGTCCGGCACCGAGGGGAAGAGCCGGTCGCGGATCGGGAGGTCGTTCACGAGCACCTGCAGCTCACCGCGATTCGCGGCGGCGTAGGCCGCGTGCGTGCGCTGATCGAACTCCTCCACGGTCAGGTAGCCGGTCGCCATCGCCTCCCCGAGCAGCTCGACGGCCCGCTGCCTTTCGGGGTCGCCCACCCGGATCCCATCGCTGTCCGCCATGGGCCCGACCCTAGCGATTCCGCCCTGATACCGCCGCTATCGCCCGGTTCCGCGGGCGCGGCGCCCCAGGTACTCGCGCTCGGCGGGATCGGTGGTGAGCGAGATCGCCTTGGCGTAGGCGGCATCGGCGGCGGGGTCGCTGAGCCGGTCCAGCAGCGATGCGCGCAGCGCCCACGCGGACTGCAGCCGTTCCACGCCGTCGAGGGCGTCGAGCGCGTCCAGTCCCGCACGCGCACCGTCGGTCTCGGCGACGACGGCGGCGCGGGCGACGGCCGCGCCGCGGGTGGGAGCGAGGCCGAGGAGCGCGTCGTAGAGCGGGCGCAGGTGCGCCCAATCGGGTGCTTCGCCGGCGGGTCGGGCGCAGTGCACGGCCCCGATGGCGGCCTCCACCTGGAACCGTCCGACGGAGCCGAGCGCGTGCGCGGTGCGTAGGTGCCGGCGTCCGGCGGCGATGAGATCGCTGTCCCACCGCCGCGGATCCTGCTGTGGGAGTGGAACGTAGCGTCCGTCCTCGTCGACGCGGGCGGGCAGCCGGGCGCTGGAGAGGTACATCAGGGCGGCGAGGCCGTGCGCCTCCGCGACCGTCGGGGCCGACTCGGCGATGGTCCCGGCCAGCCCGAGGAGGAGTGCATGGCGCTCGCGCGGCGGGGTGGGCCATTCGATCGAGTACGAGCCGTACACGGCTTCGAGGACGGGCCCGAGGCGGCCCGCGAGCGCGTCCACCTCGGGGACCGCGAACGGGATCCGCTCGCGCTCGATGCGCTTCTTCGCCCGCGTCAGGCGGGCGGCCATGGTCGCCGTCGGGACCAGCAGGGCAGCGCCGATCTGCTCGGCGGTGAAGCCCAGGACGGTGTTGAGCATGAGCGGCACGCTCGCGCCCGCGACGGCCGGGTGCGCGCAGACGAGGAGCAGTTCGAGCCGTCGGTCGGGGCTCTCGCCCGGCGCCGCGGCGTCGTGCGCCGCCTCGTCGAAGGGCAGCGAGCGACGCTCCGCCGCGGACTTCCACCGGTCGCGCTGGCGGTTCCTCGCCACGGTGAGCAGCCACGCGTCCGGATCGTCGGGCGTCCCGTCGACCGGCCACCGCGTCAGCGCTCGCTCGAAGGCGTCCGCCAGGGCGTCCTCGGCGGCAGCGAGGTCGTGCGTGCGGGTCGCGAGCAGCGCGAGGAGCCGGCCGTACGAGGTGCGGGCGGCGTTCTCCGCCCGCACCTCGGCATCCCCGGCCATCAGTCCTCGGCGTTCCAGATGCCCTCGTCGCAGGCTGCGGCGACCTTGCGGACCTCGATCACCGCGTACTGGGTGGCGGGGTGCTTCTCGGCCCAGGCCAGTGCCGCGTCCTGGTCCGGAACGTCGAGCAGGAAGACGCCGGCGAGCGCCTCGCGGGTGTCGGCGAACGGGCCGTCCTGGATCGTCAGGTCGCCGTCGCGGCGGGTGACGGTGACCGTCTGCGCCTGCGGTTCCAGGATCTCGGCGCCGATGAGCACGCCCGCGGCTTGCAGAGCGGCGGTGTAGTCCGCCATGGCCCGCTGCATCTGCAGGAAGGCCTCCTCCGCGATGTCGCCCTCGTCGGGTTCGGCGTTGTTGATCAGCAGTGCGTAATGCATGGTTCCTCCTCCAGTCCACTGTGCCCCAGGGGCGGGGCACAGGGATGACGATCGAGGCGACGCGGAATCGACAGGGCGTGCCGATCAGGCGTACTGCAGGTTCGCGCGCGGGATCCTGCCGTCGGCGATGGTGAAGTCGAAGGTCGCCTTGAAGCCGCCGCCCGAGTTGCGGTTCACCTCGACCAGGATCTTCTGACCGTCGGCGCGACGCTCCTCCACCGTGAGCACCTCGATCGTGTAGCCGGTGACCTCGGGCTCGGCGAAGGTGCGGATCTCGTCGTGGCCGCGGAATGTGCGCGTGTCGTCGACCAGGACCCCGTCGGTGGTGAACAGGTTGACCATGGCGGTGGCATCCTGGTTGTTCCACGCGTCGACGAAGGCCTTGGTGACCGGGTCCATCTGGATCCGCCCGGCCGCCGGCGATGCGGAGGACGCAGCGGCGACGGAGGCCGCCCCGGTCGAGGTCGGACCGGCCTCGTTCGAGCTCGCCCCGCACCCGGCGAGCGCGATCGCGGCGGCGACGGGGGCGACGACGAGCGCCGGGCGGCGACTGGTGGTGCGGAACATCATGGGGACCCTTCGTTCGGTGCGACTGATGAGCCCATCCTGTGCGGTTCGTCCGGTTATGCCCAGATGCTTCCGTTCGGGGGTACCGCCAGTACCCGGTTCGCGATCAGAGGAGCTTCAGAACCGCCTCCGCCACAGGGTGCGCGCTGGCCGGGTTCTGGCCTGTCACGACGGTGCCGTCGGTGACGGCGAACGGGGTCCACGCCTCGTCGGCCTGCACGTACGTGGCGCCGAGCGCGGCGATCCGCTCCTCGAGGTTGAACGGGACGATCGAATCCAGCCCCGCCAGCACCTCCTCGTTCCAGGAGAAGCCCGCGATGCGCAGGCCGGCGATCAGCGGCGCACCGTCGGCCTTCGTGGCGCCGAGGAGCCCGGCGGTCCCGTGGCAGACGGCGGACACGACCTTGCCCGCCGCGTCGAAGTCGCGGAGCAGCGCCGCGAGACGCTCGTCGGTCGGGAAGTCGAACATGACGCCGTGACCGCCGGTGAGGTAGATCGCGTCGAAGTCGGCGGCATCGACGTCCCGGAGCGAGGGTGTGTTCCGCAGGCGGTCCATGAAGGCGGGGTCGTCGTAGCGGGCGCGCGTGCCGCCCTGCGCCAGCACCTCGTGGCTGAGGGATTCGGGGTCGATGGGGACGAAGCCGCCCTCGATGCTGACGATGACGGTGCTGTGGCCCGCGGCCTCGACGGCATCGACGAAATGGGTGAGCTCGCCGAGCCAGAGGCCGGTGCGGCGGCCGCTCACGGCGTAGGACGGGACGCTGGTGGCGACGACCAGGATGCGGCTCATGACGTACTCCTCAGTTGGTTTGCGTGACAACTGAACGGTATCACAACTGATATGTGAATCAACTGATATGTGACGCCTGCTAGGCTGAGCGTGTGGCGGAGGACGAGGAGACCTGCGATTTCGGCTGGTCCGTGGGAGTGTTGAACAAGGCGTACGCGGAGGCGGTGGCGCCGATCCTGGACCGGATCCCCCGCGGGGTGCGCGGCTACCAGACGCTGTACGCCGCCGCGACGTACGACCTGCCGACACAGCTGGCGCTCGCGGAGTACCTGCTCATCGACAAGTCGGTGATGCCGTACGTGGTGGACGACCTCGTCGACGCGGGACTCGTGCGTCGCGAGCCCTCCCCCACCGATCGCCGGGCACGGCGGGTCGTCCCCACCGATGCGGGGCTGGCGATGTTGCGCGAGGTGGGCGCGGAAGTCAGTGCCGCCGAGGCGGAGTTGCTCGGGCCGCTCTCCCCCGGCGACGCCGAGGTGCTGCGGCGCGCGGTCGCGATCGTCGCCCGGACGTCGCGCGACGGCTGCGCGAGTTAGTCCCGCGCCAGGGCCAGGTGCAGCAACGGGTACGGGCGGCCCTCGCCGTCGGCCGCGCTGCGGCCCGTCACGGCGAAGCCGCTGTGCGCGTAGAAGCCGACGGCCTGCGCGTTCTGCTCGTTGACGTCGACGGTGCGCACGCCGAGCTCGCGGACGGCGTGGTCGAGAAGGGCGCGGCCGACGCCGTGCCCCCGGGCGTCGGCATGCACGAAGAGCATCGCCAGATCGTCGCCGGCCGTGCCGGCGAACCCGGCCACGGCACCGTCGATCTCCGCGACGGTGAGCCGGACCTGCGGGAAATAATCGCTCGCGAGCCGCGCCTCGATGGCGTCGCGGTCGGCCTCGGCGAGGAAGTCGTGCGTGGCGTCGACGGAACTGCGCCACACCCGCACCAGCGCGGGATGGTCTGCGTCGGCGCCATTGCGGAGCGTGATCACTCCGGTCATTCTTCCGGACCTGTCGAGCGGTTTTCGCCCCACGGGTATCCCTTGGGACGATGCCGCGGCGGGATCAACGGCAAGCCGAGTTCCGGTGCGACCGCGTAGATGTAGCGCCTCACGTGGCGGGGCGCGGGCGCGGTCATCCACCCGATCGAGAACGACGCGGGACCGGCGGGATGAACCCATCGTCGTTGCCAACCCGTGAGGTCGTCAGACACCGATTCCAGCGCGGAGGCACGCGCGGACGGATGCAGCTGGAGTAGGAAGTCCGACCGATAGGTCACGCCCCTCGCATCCCGCTTCATCACCTCGATCCTCTGGATCTCCGACCAATCCCACTCGCGGAGTGCCGGATCCGCGACCCAGGGCAGAGCGATGCCCCTCGGCGACAGGACTGCCGCGACACGGCGCGAGGCCAGGAGAGCCGCCAGCGCCACGACGTAGCCCGCCGAAGCCACCCCCAGCGCGCCGACGACGGCCACCGCGGAGGCCGACTCACCCGCTTGCCGCATCCCCACACTCCCAACGAGTGCGAGCACCGCCATGCCTCCGTACGCCGCCAGCGCGATGAACCCCGCACCGCGGAACCCGAATCCGACGACGAACACCGGCGGGACCTCGCGCCCGAGAACACCGCCGCCGAACCTTCGCCCCATATCCGCCATCATGAATATTCGCGGGGTTGAAAGCAAATCTGCGCGGGGTTCCGGCGGCGCCTCAGGCCCGGAGAGCGGCGAGGGCGCGGTCGGCGTGGACCTGCATGTTCACCTCGGAGGCGATGACGTCGGCGACGGTGCCGTCGGGCCGGATCGCGAAGGTGGTGCGCTTGGTGGGCATGCCGGCCAGCTTGAGCAGTCCGTCGCGCTTCACGCCGAACGCCGTGGCCACGGCGCCGTCGACGTCGGAGAGCAGCGGGTAATCCAGGCCGTGCTTCGCCGTCCAGTCCTGCTGCTTGGCGACCGCGTCGCGGCTGATGCCGACGCGCTGCACGCCCGCCTCCGCGAACTCGGCGGCCAGGTCGCGGAAGTGGCACGCCTCCTTGGTGCAGCCCGGCGTGAACGCCGCCGGGTAGAAGAACAGGGCGACGGGGCCGGCGGCGAGCAGGTCGCTCAGCTTCCGCGGGGTGCCGTCCTGATCGGGCAGTTCGAAGTCGGGCGCGGTGTCACCGGGTTTCATGGCGACCACGCTAGTCCCCCGTCCGCCGGAGCGCCCCCGTCGGCGGCGCTCACAGGTACTGCCCGACCGGGACGGCCGCCAGCCAGCCACGGCGCCGCACCTCCGTGAGGAATGCCTCGAGGTCGGTGCCCGCATTGGCCAGGACGACGCGCCGAACGAGAGCGCCCACGTCGGCGCCGCTGGTCTCAGGCGGCAGAGCGTCGGCGATCGAGGCCACGTCGCCGTCGGTGAGGCCGAGGCCGACTGTGCGCCGTCGCAGGATGCCGATCAGCGCCTCGCGATTCGGGTAGCCCACCTCGACGACGCTGTCGAAGCGGGTCGCGCGGGTGGCGGCTCCGTCGAGTGAGCGCGGGTCGTTGGTCGTCGCGATGGTGAGCACCTCGGCGGACTGATCGACGCCGTCGAGCGCGTCGAGCAGCGACGCGAGCGCGGTGTCGTCGCCGTCACCGCGGCGACGGACCGCGAGGTCCACGTCGTCGAGGATCACGACGCACCGTCCGAGCTCGACGGCCGCCGCGTAGACCGACGCGAGCCCCGCGCCGATCGCGGCCGCGCCGACGACGATCACGGTGAAGTCGCCGACCAACTCGGCGGCGACCGCGCGGGAGACCGCCGTCTTCCCCACGCCGGGCGGCCCGCAGAGCAGCACACCGCGCGCGGCGCGGAAGCCGAGGCGTCGCAGCTGTTCCGCGTGGGTGGTGACCGCGCGGACGGAAAGGTCGATCTCGGCCCAGACCCGGTCGGGGACGACGACGTCGGCGCGGTCACCGGTGAGCTCGAATGCGCGGAAGGTCATGCCGCCGTGGAAGGAGACTGCGATCGCCCGCCCCTTGAGCGGGTTGAGTTCCTCTGCCGCGGCGCGGATCCGGTCACGGACCGCCTCGCCGACAGCGACGTCGCACGACCGGGTGACGACGCCGACGCTCAGCGTCTCGCGGTACTCGGTCTCGCAACGCAGCACGACCGGCGCATCGGCAAGGGTGCCCGCACGGAAGGCGAACGCCGCATCTCCGGGGATGCGGTCGGCGCCGTCCCCCAGGTCGATCGAGAGCCAGGACGGCGGGTCCGTGTGGCAGGCCGGTCCCGACTCGGCGTCGTGCTCGGCGACGAGCCGCGACACGGCGAGGCCCACCGCGACGGCCGTCGCGGGCGTGGTCGCGATCTTGATGACCGTGTGCTGCGCCTCGAGAACGCCGAGCGCGTCCTCCGCGAAGGACGTCGCGGTACGCGGCGTCACGTGGGCATCACCGAGCAGCGCGCGGATCACTTCCACGGCGCGCGTCACGTCCCGGTTCTCCCCGGTCAAGTCGATGGGCATCGGACGAACGGTAGGCGGGGAAGCCGTCCGGCGCCATCGAATATCCGGTCCGGCGGTAACCTCGGCGCATGAGCTTCACCGGATTCCCCGAGGCTGCGCTGGACTTCTACGACGACCTCGAGGCCGACAACTCGAAGGTCTTCTGGGAGGCGCACAAGGAGGTCTACAAGACCGCCGTCGCCGCCCCCATGTCCGCGCTGACCGAGGAGCTGGCCGACGAGTTCGGCACCGCGAAGATCTTCCGCCCCTACCGCGACGTCCGCTTCTCCAAGGACAAGACACCGTACAAGACGCACCAGGGCGCCTTCGTCGGCGTCGGCCCCGCGACCGGCTACTACCTGCAGATCGGCGCGCCCGGGGTGCGGGTCGGCGCCGGCTTCTACGAGGCGAGCCCCACCCGGCTGGCCGCATTCCGGAAGGCGATCGACAACGAGCTGTACGGTCCCGCGCTGGAGCAGGTCATCGCGAAGCTGCGCCGCAAGGGCTGGGAGATCGGCGGCGAGACGCTCAAGACCTCACCGCGCGGATGGGATCCCGACCACCCGCGGATCGACCTGTTGCGGCACAAGTCCCTCACCGTGATGCGCGACTACGGCTTCGAGGAGATCATCCACACGCCGAAGCTGGTGCCGCAGATCCGCAAGCACTGGCGCGAGACATCCGCGCTGCTGGACTGGCTCGTCGAGCACGGCGACGCCTGACCCCGCGGCCCTTCCCTACACTGGTGGCATGGCAGGGCGATCTCGACTGAAGTGGATGTGGTGGCTCTGCGCCTACATCGCGCTCGGCCTGGGCATCGTCGGCGTCGTCGTCCCGCTCATGCCGACCACCGTGTTCATCCTGATCGCGGCGTACTGCGCGGCGCGCGGTTCCGACACCCTGCACCGCAAGCTCCTCGAGCACCGGGTCTTCGGCCCGATGATCCGGGACTGGCAGGCCACCGGCGCCGTCAGCCGCAAGGCCAAGTACATGGCCGTCGGCAGCATGGCCGTGTGCGCCGTGATCCTGTTCCTCGTGACGCCGCACTGGTGGATCGCCGGCATCGGCACCGCGATCATGGCGATCGTGGGCACGTGGCTGTGGCTGCGCCCCGAGCCGACGCCCGATCCGACGCGCGGGCCTGAGCCCGCCGCCGACGGCGAGGCCGAGGCGGCCCCCGAGGCCGTCAGTCGTCCAGAGCAGTGACCGCGATCCCGTACGGCAGGAAGCGGACCTTCCGGGTGACATCGGTGTTGTGCTGGTTGGAGCGCAGCGCGTCGATCTCGGTGGCGTAGACCTGCTCGACGCGGGCTCCCCCGTCCTCGGCGGTGGCGATGATCGCCCACACCCCGTCGCCGGTCTCGCCCGCCGTCTCCGGCTGGCGCTTCGGGCGGCGGACGGCATCGTCGAACAGCCCGGAGAAGGCCTCCCGGCCCGCGGTGCCGCCGACGATCCGGCCGATCATGTCCCGGGCCTCGCGCGCGAGGTCGTCGAACTCGCCCGGACCGAACCCGAACGGGTTGTCGTTACCTGCCATGACTTGACTCCTCGAGCCGTAGGGACCCACTTGACTCCAGTGTCCACACCGGAGGGGACCACGGCCACCCCGTTCATCCAGGGCGAACCGTCAATCGAGGCAGAACTCGTTGCCCTCGACGTCGGCCATGGTGAGGCAGGACTCGTTCGCGCCGTCGGCCTCCTGCAGGTAGAGGCGGGTCGCACCGAGCTTCTCGAGTCGCGCGCACTCCGCCTCGAGGGCCGCGAGCCGTTCGGCGCCCACCATGCCGGTGCCGACGCGGACGTCGAGGTGCACGCGGTTCTTGACCGTCTTGCCCTCGGGCACGCGCTGGAAGAACAGGCGCGGGCCGACGCCGTTGGGGTCGACGCACGCGAACGCCGAGCCGTGCACCTCCGCCGGCAGCGACGCCTCGAAGGCGTCCCAGTCCTCGAAACCCGGCGGGGGCGGCGGCACGATGTACCCGAGCACCTCGCACCAGAACAGCGCGACGCGCTTCGGGTCCGCACAGTCGAAGGTCACCTGAATCTGTCTGACGGTCATGCGGAAACGGTAGCGGCGGCAGCGGCCAGATCTCGACCTCTTTTCAGGTCGCGCTCGCCGAACATGCGGTCATCGATCCAAGTGATCGTGAGGACGAACGACCGCACATTTCACCGCGACGCATCCGGCGGTTACCAGCCGCGGCCGAGATCCACAACGGCACGGCCGGTGTACCCGCCCGCGCGGAGGGCCTCGACAACGGTGTCGACACCGTCGATCCCGATGTCGTTGGCGACGAGGTCGAGATGCCGCGGGCGCAGGTCGGTCTCGATCCGCTGCCACAGGGCACGGCGGGGTTCGATCGGCATGAGCACCGAATCGATGCCGGCGAGGGTGACGCCGCGGAGGATGAAGGGCATGACCGTGGTCTTGAGGCCGGCGCCGCCGGTGAGGCCGCTGGCGGCGACGACGCCGCCGTAGTTGAGGGTGCTGATCACGTCGGCGAGCGCGGCCCCGCCGACGCAGTCGACCGCGGCGGCCCAGCGGCTCCTGCCCAGCGGCCGGGGCTTGGCGTCGGGGTCGAGCGGGAGCCGGCCGATGACCTCGGCGGCGCCGAGCTCGCGCAGGCGATCCGCGGCGGCGGGTTTGCCCGACGACGCCACGACCTCGTAGCCGAGGCCGGCGAGCAGGTCAATGCTGGTGGAGCCCACGCCGCCGGTCGCGCCGGTGACCACGACGGGCCCGGCATCGGGGGTGATGCCGGCGTCGAGGATGGCGGCGACGCTCATGGCCGCGGTGAAGCCGGCGGTGCCGATGGCGGCGGCCTCGCGGGTGCTCAGGGCAGCCAGCTTGACGGCCCATTCGGCGGGGACGACGGCCTGTTCGGCGTAGCCGCCGTCGCGGGCGGTGCCGATCTCGTAGCCGTGGGCGATGACGCGGTCGCCAGCGGCGAACTCGTCCGAGGTGGACTCCAGGACGGTGCCGGCGATGTCGATGCCGGGGACGATCGGGTACTGGCGCACCACGCCGCCGCCCGGTGTCAGAGCCAGGGCGTCCTTGAAGTTCACGCCCGAGAACTCGACGGCGATCCGCAGCTGCCCGGGCTCCAGCGCCGCCGGTTCGCGGGTCTCCACGCGGGTGGTCACCGCGTCGTCGGCGGATTCGGCGATCAGGGCCCGGAACTGGGTCATCGTGGTCTCTCCTAGGGTCTCGGCGGCTTTCCCGCGATCCTAGAGGGACGCGACGACGGCGGCGATGCGCCGCTCGCGGGTCTCGGCCCGCTTCGCCTCGGCCACGCCGCGCGCCGCCTCCTTGCGGCGGGTGTAGCTGAGGGCGTCGAAGGCCTCGCGGCGGCCCGCCGTCTGCAGCGCGGCGGCGAGATCGTCCGGGAGGTCGACGGTCCGCTCGGCCTCGTCGAGCTCGACCAGGGCGTCGACGGTGTCGCCGATCTCGACCTCGAGGTCCTTGCGTGCGGCCTTGGACAGGCCGATCAGGTTGCACCCACCCATGCCCGCGAGCCGCAGCCGCGCGGTGCGATCGCCGATCGTGACGCGCACCGCCGCGCGCTTGCCTCCGCCGAGTTCCTCGACCTGCGCATCGGTGAGTTCGATGGCAGTGGCCGGCCCGACCGGCTCCAGCGTGGTTCGTACGTGCAGTGCCATGCGTTCCATCGTCCCCGAATTCGTCGGGCTATGCGGGCCCGCCGCCGATCCCGACCTCGTTGCCGTCGGGATCGATGAAGACCGCCTTGCGCACACCGTTGTCGTAGGACTGCTCCGAGTCCGGCAGCAGTCCGCGTCCGGCCGCTGCGGCGAGAAAGGTCTCGAAGTCGCTGAGGAACAGCGTGACCGCGGAATGGCCCGCGTGCTCGGGGAGCAGCTCGACGTAGACGTACGCGTGCTCCCCCAGCGTCCACACGTGCTCGACGTCGTTGGGCGCGAACGACTCCACGTCGCCGAAGAGCTGCTCGCCCCACGCGATCGCTCGCGGTAGGTCGGTCACGGCGAGCCGTGCGAAGAGATCCATGACGGTCCCGGACTCAGTGATGCGCCGGGCCGGACGGGGCGGCACCGTCGACCTTGGAGGGCAGGAGCAGGGCGGCCACGACGACCACGACACCCATGAGCGCGGCGGCGGCGAAGGCCCACTGCAATCCGCCGACGAAGGCCTCCGGCTGGGAGGCGCCCGTCTCGGCGAGCCGGCTGGAGCGGTTCGACATGACGACGATGAGCGCCGCGGTGCCGATCGCGCCGGCGACCTGCTGGAGGGTGCCGAGCAGCGACGAGCCGTGCGAGTATAGGTGCTCGGGCAGGTCGCCGAGGCCGACGGTGAAGATCGGGGTGAAGACGGCGGCCAGGCTCACCATGAGCGCGACGTGGATCGCGACGAGGAGCGGGTACGGCGTGGTCGCGCCGATGCGGCTGAGCGCCGCGAGGGCGACCACGATCCCGATGGCGCCGGGGATCACCAGGGGGCGGGCGCCGACGCGGTCGTAGAGCTTGCCGACCTGCGGGCCGAGCAGGCCCATCGCCAGGCCGCCGGGCATCACCAACAGGCCGGTCTGCAGCTCGGACAGGCCGCGCAGTTCCTGCAGGTACAGCGGCAGCAGGATCATGGAGCCGAGGAAGGCCATGAAGCCGGCCGTCATCAGCAGCAGGGAGATCGCGAAGGTCCGATGCCGGAGGGTGCGCAGATCCAGCAGCGGCATCTCACGCTGCTGCAGGCGCACCTGGTACGCCGCGAAGGCGGCGATGAGCAGGACGCCGGCGACGACGATGAGGACCGGGCCGGTGACATCACCCGTGCCGATCTCACTGAGCCCGTACACCAGGCTGCCGAAGCCGCCCGCCGCGAGAACGACGCTGAGCCAGCTGATCGGCGTGCTCTCGGTCTCCCCGACGTTCTGCAGCTGCCGCATCCCGGCGACGCCGACGAGAACAGCGATCGGCAGCACGAAGACGAAGATCAGCCGCCACGAACCGAGGTGCAGGATCACTCCCGACACCGCCGGTCCGAGGGCGGGCGCGCACGACATGGCCAGGGTGACCTGGCCCATCACGCGGCCGCGGTCGCTCTCCGGGACGACGGTCATCAGCGTCGTCATGAGCAGCGGCATCATCACCGCGGTGCCGCCCGCCTGGACGACGCGTGCCGCGAGCAGCACCTCGAAGGTCGGGGCGATCGCGGCGAGGGCGGTGCCGGCGCTGAACGTCGCCATGGCCACCGCGTAGGCGGTGCGAGTGCTGACGCGCTGCAGGAACCAGCCCGTCACCGGGATCACCGCGGCCATGGTGAGCATGAAGACGGTGGAGAGCCACTGGGCAGCGCGGGCGTCGACGTGGAAGTCGGTCATGAGACGCGGGATGGCGTTGATCATGATCGTCTCGTTGAGGATCACGACGAAGGTGGCCGCGACCAGCAGCTTGATCACCAGCGGCGTACGCCCCGCCTGCTCGGTCCGCTCGGTCGTCGATGCGTCGGCGGGCTTCGTGAGGTCGGTGGGGGGATGGTCCATCTGTTCAGTGTGCGTGGCCATGGTGGCTTCCTCATAGTCGTTTTCCGCGGCGACCTGTCGATCGCCCTCATGAATACGACGAACCACTGACAGGTCTTTCGACATCACCCGCCGACCCGATTCGTGAATCCGGCGTTCTGCCGGCGCACGAGGCCAGATTTGGCCTCGTGTGCCCGGATTCCGCTGTTTTCACGAGCGTCGGCGCCCTGGCCGACCCCGGCGGACGGGGCTACCGTCGATACATGAGCAGAAGCGCCGGAACCGCCAGCACCATGCCGCTCCAGGGCGTCATGAACGCCGTGATGCGCACGTTGCTCAAGGCTCCCGGAGTGTCCAAGTTCATCGGCGAGCGGCTGCTCACGCTGTACGTAGTGGGCCGGAAGTCGGGCAAGGTCTTCGAGGTGCCCGTCGCGTACACGAAGCACGACGGAAATCTCCTGGTCGGCTCCCCGTTCGCGTGGGGCAAGAACCTGCGCACGGACGACCCGATCGACATCCAGCTCGCGGGCCGCCGGAGGACCGCCGACGTGCGGGTGGTCTCGGACGAGGCGGGCGTGGTCGAGCTGTACGGCGTGATCGCGGCCGACAACAAGAACTTCGCCTCGTTCAACAACATCAGCTTCACCGCCGACGGCTCCCCCGCCCCCGACGACCTGCGCCGGGCGTTCGACGGCGGTGCGAGGGTCTTCATCCTCACCCCGCACTGACGCCGCACCCGCCGGCTCATCGCGGATCGCACCACATCGGCCACAGCGGCGGGGCGTCCGGGGCGGCGATGATCGGAGCGCCGAGATCGACGAATCCGTTCCGCCCGTACAGGCGGCGATTGTCCTCCGAGGACGCCTCCAGGTAGCACGGCAACCCGCGGGCGGCGGCGCGGCGCAAGCCCTCCGCGAGCATCTTCGCGCCGTTACCCTCTCCGCGCCGCGCCGGCAGGACCGCCATCGACGCGAGATGGATGTGCGGCTCGGCGGGCCGCACACTGTCCGTCGCCGCCTGCACCGCCCGCATCCGGCGCGCGAGCGGATCGTCGCCGGCGATTGCATCTTCCGGGCCGGACCGCGGATCCAGCCAGATCGAGACGCCCACGGCGCCCGCGCTCGGTACGACCGCCGTGGTGACGCCGCCCGTCGACATGGCCTCGGCGATCGCGGCGGCGAACATCTGCTCAAGGACAATCTCGCGGGCGGACTCGTCGGGATGCATCCAGCAGGTGAACGCGTCGTCCGCGAAGGCGGTCGCGCACACCTGCGCGATGGAAGCGATGTCGTCGTCGCCGGTCGCGGGACCGACGAGGAGCGCGTGGTCGCCGCTACTCATCGCCGACCCGCCAGCGCACTCGGGGGCTCGCAGCCTACGATGGCCGGCGCCGACCGGATCAGAGAGTCGTCGGTCAGCGCCTCGACCATGTACAGCGCGTAGTCGGCGCGACGCATGCGGTCACTCGCGAGGATCGGGTCGCCCACGTGCTCCCCCGCGATCGGGAGGCCCTGGCCCGGTCCCTCCTCGAGTGTGCTCGCCCGCACGAGGGTCCACGCCGCGTCACTCGCATAGATCCGTCGTGCCGCCTCGACCTGGTCGTCGATGTCCATGATCCGCAGAGCCCGCATCATCCTCGTCACCGCCGACTGCATCAGTACCGTTCGCTTCGAATACCGGTCCGCATCGTCGTACGGCACGTGCCAGCCGCACGAGAAGATCAGCCGGGCATCGGGTTCCGCGGCGTTGAGAACGGCCTGCGCCGTTCCCGAGGAGTAGCCGCGCACTCCCCACGGCACGAGGACCGTGAGCACGCCGTCGCATCCGGCGACGGCGCGACGGATCACGTCCGTGTCGTCGGTGTCGCCGGGTATCACCGTGATCCGGTCCGCGCGATCGGCGAGTTTGCCGAGGCTGCGCTCCCGGCAGACCCCGACCACCTGGTGGTCGCGACGCAGCGCCTCGTCGACCAGGTAGCGGCCGAGCTTCCCCGACGCGCCCACGACGCAGACCCGCCGAATCCCATGCTCCGTCATGACGTCTCCTTCTCGAGCTATGAAACTTACGATGTAAGTACGCTAGACTTACATGGTAAGTTTCCGCAAGACCCGAGAGGACCTTCGTGCGAAAGAACCGGCCACCGCTGACCCGGGCGCGTGTCGTCGGCGCCGCCGTCGCGCTGGCGGACGCGACAGGTCTCGCCGCCGCCACTATGCGTGCGGTGGCCGGCGCCCTCGATGTCGAGGCGATGTCGCTGTACAACCACGTGAAGAACCGGGAGGACCTCCTCGACTGCATGATCGACGCGGTCTTCGCCGAGATCTCGCTTCCCGCCGAATCCACGACGTGGCGCCCCGCACTGCGCGAGATCGCCGAGCAGACCCGGACCGCATTGCAGCGGCACCCCTGGGCGATCGGCATGCTCGATTCGCGGACCACTCCAGGGCCCGCGACGCTGCGCCGCCACGACTTCGTCCTCGGACTCCTGCTCGCCGCCGGCTTCTCCGCCGACACGGCGGTTCGAGCCGTCGCAGTGCTCGACAGCTACGTCTACGGCAGCGCACTCACCGAGAAGAGCCTTCCGCTCGGTGCGGATCGCACGATCGCCGACGCGGCCACAGAGCTCGCTTCGACGGTTTCCGAATCCGAATACCCGCACCTCGTCGAGGTCGCGCGTGTCCGGGCCGGCAGCCAGGGCGCCGATTCGTACGACAAGGAGTTCGCGTTCGGGCTCACCCTCCTCCTGGATGGCCTTCGTCCCGATTCGCCCTGACGACGGACCGGCGCGCCGACATCCGCGGCGGCGTCCGGGCGATCAGTACGCTCGGTCCAGTGTTCGCCATCCTGCGCCGCCTGATCCGCTACGCCGTGATCGCGGCCGTCCTGTCGATGGTCGCCTCGAGCGCGTGGGTGCAGTGGGAGAGCCGCTCGCGCATCCAGCAGGATGCGTCCCGGCCGTGGGTGGTCGTGCTGGGCGACCGCGTGCACGACGGCGAGCCGTCGGTGTACCTCCGGGAGCGACTCGACACCGCGCTGACCGTCCTGCGTGAGAACCGCGCGCAGCGCGTCCTCGTCTCCGGACACGCGGCGTCGACGAAGGGCGACGAGGTGGCCGCGATGCGGAAGTACCTGGAGGAGCGCGGCGTCGCGGCCGGCACGATCACCGACGACCGCTTCGGCGTGACGACCTACAACACCTGCGCCCGCGCCAGGACCGTGTTCGGGATCGACCAGGCGATCCTGGTGACGCAGGACTTCCACCTGCGCCGCGCCGTCGCGCTCTGCCAAGCGCAGGGCATCGACGCCGTGGGGGTCGAGGCGGATTCCGACGCCGGGGTCTACCTGACGGTGCGGAACTGGGTCCGCGAGGTCACGCTGTCGCGCCCGAAGGCCGCGCTCGACGCCCTCCGCGACCCCGGTCCCGTGACGCGCGATCGGTGAGCGTGGCAGGCGGGCACGCCTTGCCCAACCCGGCGGGACGGGGCGGCCAGCGAACGTCCCAAACGGAGCCGAGCCGGATCACGACTTTCGGCGCCAGCGGGCCGTCAATGCTTTCCAGATACTCGGCCCCTCGGCGCGATATCTCCCCGACCTGCGCTCGAGCGAAGGATCGTGAGCCCAACATCGCCCTGCGTCAATCGCAGACCAGGTTCGCCCGCGATCGTCACGAATCCGCACGGTCACCGTGTACTGCCAGAACCGGCCGTCGACCGGATCCGGTGTGAATCGCAGGGCGAGAGCCACGCTGTCCACCCACTCGCCCGGGATGCGGCGAGCGGATAGCTGGCGGACGAACTGCTCGCCGTACTTCCGTGCGAGCGGATCAGCGTGGGTATCGGCTCGCAGGTCGAGATCGACTCCCGACGGGCCCGCTTCACGACAGAGAACGCCGATGCCCCACCAGCCCGCGATGTCGTTGTTCCGGCTACCGAAACTGGTGGCGATCCCTCGGCACACGTCTTCGAGCTCGCGGCGCCGGGGCATCGGGACGTCCCGACCTACACGTTGAAGCGGAACTCGACCACGTCACCGTCGGACATGACGTAGTCCTTGCCCTCCATGCGGACCTTGCCGGCGGCTTTCGCGGCGGCCATGGTGCCGTTGGCGTCGAGGTCGGCGAAGGAGACGATCTCGGCCTTGATGAAGCCCTTCTCGAAGTCGGTGTGGATCACGCCGGCGGCCTTGGGGGCGGTGTCGCCCTTGCGGATCGTCCAGGCGCGCGACTCCTTGGGGCCGGCGGTGAGGTAGGTCTGCAGGCCCAGGGTGTGGAAGCCGGCGCGGGCGAGCGAGTCGAGGCCCGGCTCGTCCTGGCCGATGGACTCCAGCATCTCGGCCTGGTCCTCGGGGTCGAGCTCCAGCAGCTCGGACTCGATCTTGGCGTCGAGGAAGACGGCGTCAGCCGGGGCGACGGCGGCGACGAGCTCCTCGCGGCGCGCGGCGTCGGTGAGCACGCCCTCGTCGGCGTTGAAGACGTACAGGAAGGGCTTCGCGGTCATCAGGTGCAGCTCGCGGACCGGCGCGGTGTCGAAGCCGGCGCCGAACAGGGTCTTGCCGTCGGTCAGGATCGCCTCCGCGGCCTTCACGGCCTCGAGCGTCTCGACGAGCTCCTTGTTCTTGCGCGCGTCCTTCTCGAGCCGGGGCAGGGCCTTCTCGATGGTCTGCAGGTCGGCGAGGATCAGCTCGGTCGCGACGGTCTCGATGTCGGCGAGCGGGTCGACCTTGCCTGCCACGTGCACGACGTCCTCGTCGGAGAAGACGCGCACCACCTGGCAGATCGCGTCGGCCTCGCGGATGTTGGAGAGGAACTGGTTGCCCATGCCCTCGCCCTCGGAGGCGCCCTTGACGATGCCGGCGATATCGACGAAGGACACGGTGGCGGGCAGGATGCGCTCCGAGCCGAAGATCTCGGCCAGGCGGTTCAGACGCGGGTCCGGCAGGTTCACCACGCCGACGTTCGGCTCGATGGTGGCGAACGGGTAGTTCGCCGCCTCCACCTCACTGTTGGTGAGGGCGTTGAACAGGGTGGACTTGCCGACGTTGGGCAGTCCGACGATTCCGAGGGTAAGGCTCACGGGGCCTCATTCTACGTGGTCGCGCGTGCGCCCCCGACGGTGCGGGAGGTGCACTTCCCGACGGTGCAGGCCGCCCTCACCCAGGTCCGGCCCGCACCGTCGGAAAGCCCGTCGGTCAGCGGTAGAGGCTGCCCGCGATCTTGGGGTCGTCGACGTTGGTCTTGTCGTACCAGTAGAAGCCGGTGTCGATGGTCTTGGGCAGCGACTCGCCCTTGATCGCCTTCACCGCCGCCGCGACGGTCTCGCGGCCGATGCCCACCGGGTTCTGGGTGATGGCGCCGGCCATCAGGCCCGAGCGGATCGCGTCGATCTGCGCCGCGCCCGAGTCGAAGCCGATGATCTTGATCGCCGGCTTGTTCGCGCGCTGCGCCGCGTGGACGATGCCGGTGGCCGCGCCCTCGTTGGTGCCGTACAGGCCCGCCAGGTTCGGGTACGCCTGCATCATCGTGGCCGCGAGGTCGGCCGCCTTGGCCGGGTCGCCGCCGTACTGCACGTCGACGATGCGCACGCCGGGCGCATTGGCCTTGATCCACTCCGTGAAGCCGTCCCGCCGATCCACACCGGTCTTCGACGTCTGATCATGTGCGATGACGCCGATCTCGCCCTTGCCGCCGATCAGGTCGACCATGCGCTTCGCGGCCTCGGCCGCCGCCGCCTTGTTGTCGGTCGACGCGGTGGTGACGGGGATGTCGCTGTCGACGCCGGAGTCGAAGGCGACGACCGGGATGCCCTTGTCCTTGGCCTGCTGCAGGATCGGCGCGACCGCGGCCGAATCGAGCGCGGCGATCGCGATCGCCGACGGGTTGCGGTCGAGCGCGGTCTGCAGGAGCTGCACCTGCTTCTCGACCTGCGTCTCGTTGTCGGGGCCCTCGAAGGTGATGGTCTTACCGAGTTCCTTCGCGGACTCCTCGGCGCCCTTGTTGACGGCCTTCCAGAACTGGTGCTGGTAGCCCTTGGAGATGATGGCGATCTGCCCGTCGCCACCCGACGAGCCGCCGCTGGAGCACGCGGTCGCGGTGGTGACCATCGCGACCGCGGCGACGGTGACGGTCGTCGCCCGGAAGATGCGCCGCAGGGGCGTCGAAGCCTTGGTGAACACGCGTTTCTCCTTGGTTGGGTGGGAGGTGGTTACCGACGGGCGTCGGTGACTCAGGGTCGTTTGCGGACGATGTCGATGTAGACGGCGACGAGGATCACCACGCCGACCGCGATGGACTGCCATTCCTGCGGGATCGACATGATCCGCAGGCCGTTCGTGAGCACGCTCATGATGAGGATGCCGATCACCGTGCCGGTGATGGTGCCGCGGCCGCCGGCGAGCGACGTGCCGCCGATGACCACCGCGGCGATCGCCTCGAGCTCCAGCCCCTGGCCGCCGGTGGGCTGGGCGGAGTTCAGGCGCGCGGCGGCGAGCACGCCGGCCAGGCCGACGAAGACGCCGGAGAAGGTGTAGACGATGACCTTCCAGTTCTTGACGTTCACGCCGGAGAGCCGGGTCGCTTCCTCGTTGCTACCGATCGCGTAGGCGTAGCGGCCCAGCTTCGTCTTCGCGAGCACGATGCCGGCGATCACCGCCATGAGCGCGAGCAGCACCACGCTGAAGGGGATGCGGGCGCCCGGCACGAGGGACTTGTTGGCGATGGCGCTGAACCCCTCGACCGAGGTGAACCGGATCGGCTCGGTGCCCGAGATCACCAGCGACGCACCGATCGTCACCAGCATCATGGCGAGCGTGGCGATGAAGGGCGGTATCCCGAGGTACGCAACGACGAGGCCGTTGACGAGGCCGACGAAGGCGCCGAACAGGACGCCGCCGATCACGCCCACCCAGAGCGGAAGGTTCCAGTGCACCAGGAAGACGCCGGTCATGATGCCCGACAGGATCATCGCCGTGCCGATCGACAGATCGATGCCGCCCGTGATGATCACGATGGTGGTGCCGAGGGCGAGCAGGCCGATCGTCACCGAAGCGACGAGGATGCCCGTGAGGTTGCTGGCGGTCAGGAAGTTCGGGCTCGCGAACGAGAAGAAGATCACGATCACGATCAGGCTGACGAAGGCCAGGAACTGCTGCATCTGCCCCCTGATCCAGGAGGTCAGCGCGAAGCCGCCGGCGGCGCCGCTGTCGGGCGTGGGAGGCGCGGTGGTCGCGGTCATCACTTCACCGCCGTCTCGTGGAAGCGGGTGGCGTTCTCCATGATCGTCTCCTGGGTTGCTTCGTCGCTGTCGAGAATGGTGGCGAGGCGCCCCTCCCCCATCACCGCGATGCGGTGGGAGAGGCGCAGCACCTCGGGCAGGTCACTGGAGATCACCATGATCGCCTTCCCCGACGCCGCCAGTTGTTCGAGGAGCCGGTAGATCTCGTCCTTGGCGCCGACGTCGATGCCGCGGGTGGGCTCGTCCACGATGAGGATGTCGCAGTCGCGGGCCAGCCACTTGCCGATGATGACCTTCTGCTGATTGCCGCCCGACAGGTTGCGCACGGCCTGCCGGATCGACGGCGTCTTGACCCGCAACCGGGACACCATGTCGGTGGCGAGGGTGTTGAGCTCGCCGTCGCGGATCACGCCGAACCGCGAATGGGCGTCGAGGGACGACAGCGCGATGTTGTCGCGCACCGTCTGGTCGACGACGGCGCCGAATCGTTTGCGGTCCTCCGAGAGGTAGCCGATGCCGAGGGCGGCCGCGGTCGCCGGGGAGTCGATCGTGCGCTCGGTGCCGTTCACCTCGATCCGGCCCGCGGTGATCGGGTCTGCGCCGATGATCGCGCGGGCCAGCTCGGTGCGGCCGGCGCCCATGAGCCCGGCGAAACCGAGGATCTCGCCGCGGTGCAGCTCGAACGAGATGTCGTGCAGCGGATGCCGACTGCTCAGTCCGTCGACCTTGAGGACCACCTCGCCGGGCGTCTCCGGCACCGTCGGGCGCTGCTCGTCGGCGACCTCGCGGCCGACCATCATCTCGATGATCTCGCGCATCGGCGTCCTCGCCGTGGGGCGCTGGCCCACGTACGTGCCGTCCCGCAGCACGACGATGCGGTCGGAGATGCGGGGCAGTTCGTCCATGCGGTGCGAGATGTAGACGACGCCGGTCTCGTCCGTGACGAAGCGTCCGATCAGATCGAACAGGGTCTGCACCTCGGCGTCGTTGAGGGCGGCAGTCGGCTCGTCGAGGATCAGCAGCCGTGCGTTCTCCGAGAGCGCGCGGGCGATCTCGACCATCTGCTGCTTGCCCACGGTCAGGTCCCGGACACGCGCGTTGGGATCGATGACCATGCCGAGCCGTTCGAGCAGGGCGGCGGTGCTGCGGACGGCGCCGCGGCCGTCGACGACGCCGAAGCGCGTGCGTTCCCGCCCCAGGGTGATGTTCTGCGCCACAGTGAGATCCGGGACCAGCCCCAGCTCCTGGTGGATGATGCTCACGCCGAGCGACTGCGCCTGCCCGGGCGAGGTCAGCTGCACCGGCGCACCGTCGATCTCGATGGTGCCCTCGTCGGGCGATTCGACCCCGCTGAGCAGCTTCATGAGGGTCGACTTGCCGGCGCCGTTCTCGCCGACGAGCGCGATCCGCTCCCCCGGATACACCTCGAGGTCGACGTGATCGAGCGCGACGACGCCGGGGAAGCGCTTGGTCACGCCGCTCATGCGGATCAGCGGGACGCGTGCGGCCGATGCGCCCGGCCCCTGCGACGTCGCTTCCACGCTCATGCACTCACCGCCCGATCCGGCGCCGACAGGCGGCGTCCTTGGTCCTTCGGTCAGGGTGGACAAGCGACCACCCTGTGTGCTGAGTCACATTAGACATCGGATGTTTGCATGTCAATAGTCGACGCACCGGCACGAAACGCGACGAAATCGCCAGCGCAGACGCAAACACATCAGATGTTCTCGTGTCATTGCTCGTCGGACCGCGCGCCGACGCCACCCACCGCCCGCCCGCACCAACGCGAGCGATTCCGCGACGCCCGCGCCACCCGGATGAAACGATGATCCCTGCGAACCACCACCGTGGCGTAGACATCCAGGAGGCCTCGTGTCAGCTCCCACCGCTCCGTCGACCACGGAGACCGACGGCGACATCACCTACGTCCGGACGGACCCGGACCTGCCACCCGTCGCCGTGATCGATCGCAGCCCGATCACCACCAAGCACAAGGTGATCTTCGGCGTGATCGCACTCATCGGCGCCGGCGCGTGGGCGATGATCGCCCTCGCCCGCGGCGAATCCGTGAACGCCGTGTGGTTCGTGCTCGCCGCGATCTGCACCTACGTCGTCGGTTACCGCTTCTACGCCCGCCTCATCGAACTCAAGGTGGTCCGCCCGCGCGACGACCACGCCACGCCCGCGGAGGTGCTGGAGAACGGCACCGACTACCTGCCCACCGACCGGCGCGTGCTGTTCGGGCACCACTTCGCCGCGATCGCCGGCGCCGGGCCGCTCGTGGGCCCCGTACTCGCCGCGCAGATGGGCTACCTCCCGGGCACCATCTGGATCATCGTCGGCGCGCTGGTCGCCGGCTGCGTCCAGGACTACCTCGTGCTGTGGGTCGCGACCCGCCGACGCGGCCGCTCCCTCGGCCAGATGATCCGCGACGAGCTCGGCCCCGTCGGCGGCGCGGCCGCGATCATCGGCATCGCGGCGATCATGACCATCCTCATCGCGGTGCTCGCGCTCGTCGTGGTGCAGGCGCTGGGCCACAGCCCGTGGGGCGTCTTCTCCATCGCCGCGACCATCCCCATCGCCCTGTTCATGGGCGTCTACCTCCGCTTCCTCCGCCCCGGCCGGGTCTCGGAGGTCTCGCTCATCGGCTGCGTGCTGCTGCTCGCCGCGGTGATCGGCGGCCGCTACGTGGGCGAGAGCAGCTGGGGCAAGGACCTGTTCACGCTCACCCCGGTCCAGCTGAGCTGGGCGATCATCATCTACGGCTTCGCCGCCTCCGTGCTCCCGGTGTGGCTGCTGCTCGCGCCGCGCGACTACCTCTCGACCTTCATGAAGGTCGGCACCATCGTGCTGCTGGCCATCGGCATCCTCATCGCCCGCCCGCTCATGGAGGCGCCCGCCGTCTCCGATTTCGCGACCCGCGGCGACGGTCCGGTCTTCGCCGGCTCCCTGTTCCCATTCCTGTTCATCACCATCGCGTGCGGCGCCCTCTCCGGCTTCCATTCCCTGGTGAGCTCCGGCACCACGCCGAAGCTGCTGGAGAAGGAGGGGCAGATGCGGCTGATCGGCTACGGCGGCATGCTCACCGAGTCCTTCGTCGCGATCATGGCGCTGATCACCGCGTCGATCATCAACCAGCACTTCTACTTCGCGATGAACGCGCCGATCGCCAAGACGGGCGGCACCGCGGAGACCGCCGCCACCTACGTCAATTCGCTGGGCCTGAGCGGCGATCCGGTCACCGGCCAGCAACTGTCGCAAGCGGCGAAGGACGTCGGCGAGGAGTCCATCGTCTCCCGCACGGGCGGCGCCCCGACGCTGGCCTTCGGCATGTCAGAGGTGCTGCACCAGGTGTTCGGCGGCTCGTCGATGAAGTCCTTCTGGTACCACTTCGCGATCATGTTCGAGGCGCTGTTCATCCTCACCACGGTCGATGCCGGCACCCGCGTCGCCCGGTTCCTCGTCTCGGACGCCCTGAGCAACCTGGGCGGCCCCTTCCAGCGGCTGAAGGACCCGAGCTGGCGCGTCGGCGCGTGGGTCGCGTCGCTGCTCGTCGTGGCCGCATGGGGCAGCATCCTGCTCATGGGCGTGACCGATCCACTGGGCGGCATCAACACGCTCTTCCCGCTGTTCGGCATCGCCAACCAGCTGCTCGCCGCCATGGCGCTCACGGTGGTCGTCGTGGTGGTGGTCAAGAAGGGCTACTACAAGTGGGTCTGGATACCCGCGATCCCGCTCGTCTGGGACCTCATCGTGACCATGACCGCCTCCTGGCAGAAGATCTTCAGCTCCGACCCGGCGGTCGGCTACTGGAAGCAGCACAGCAACTTCAAGGCCGCCGCCGAGGCCGGCAAGTCGTCGTTCGGCTCCGCCAAGACGCCGGAGGCCATCGACGCGGTGGTGCGCAACACCTTCATCCAGGGCACGCTGTCGATCGTCTTCGCGCTCATGGTGCTCGTCGTCGTGATCATGGGCGTGTGGACCGTCTACCGCACGGTCTCCGGGAACGGCCGCCCGCTCACCGAGGAGGAACCGGTGCCCAGCAAGCTGTTCGCGCCGAGCGGCCTCATCCCCACCGCCGCCGAGAGGAAGGTGCAGGAGCAATGGGACGCCCAGGGAGTGACTCGATCATCCGGGCACTGAAGGCGGTCCGCTGGTACGTGGGCTCGGTCATGGGCGACAACCACTACCAGCGGTACGTCGAGCACCGTCGCGCGACGCATCCGGGCGAGCCCGTGATGACGGAGCGCGAGTACTGGAAGGCGCGCCACGACGGCGCGACGGTGCAGGCCCGCTGCTGCTGAGCCCACCGCCACGGTGATGTCCGAAAGCCGCTAGCGCGGTCGCCTGTGCAATGCCAGAGTCGAAGGCGTGACCACCAGCTCACCCCACCTCGACTTCGACCGGTGCTACCGGGCGATCGCCGGGCGCGATCCCCGGTTCGACGGCCAGTTCTACACCGCCGTCGCCACCACCGGTATCTACTGCCGCCCGTCGTGCCCCGCGACCTCCCCCAAGGCCGCGAACGTGAGCTTCCACCTCACGGCCGCCGCGGCGCAGGCCGCGGGCTACCGGGCGTGCCGGCGCTGCCTTCCCGACGCCGTACCCGGCTCGCCCCGGTGGAACCTCGAATCCGACCTCGCCGCGCGGGCCATGCGCCTCATCGCCGACGGGGTGGTCGACCGGTCCGGGGTGACGGGCCTGGCGGAGCGGCTCGGCTACAGCTCGCGACAGCTCACCCGGGTCCTCACCGCGGAACTCGGCGCCGGCCCACTGGCACTCGCGCGGGCGCACCGCGCCACCACCGCGCGGATCCTCATCACCGGCACGACGCTGCCCTTCTCCGACATCGCCTTCGCCGCCGGCTTCACGTCGATCCGCCAGTTCAACGACACGATCCGCGAGGTCTTCGCACGGACCCCGTCGGAGCTGCGGACGCAGCGCGGCCCCGACCCGGCGGCCCCGTCGACCGGGGAGCTGAGCCTGCGCCTCGCGCTGCGCGGCCCCTACGCCACCGGCTGGGTGCGGTGGTTCCTCGCCGCGCACGCCGTCGCGGGCCTCGAGCACGCCGACGGTGACCGCTACACCCGCGTCCTGAGCCTGCCGGGCGGGAACGGGATCGCCGGCATCGATCTGGGGCCCGCCCCGGACGGGTACGTCCGCGCCACTCTCTCGCTCGCCGCGATGAGCGACCTGTCGACCGCAGTCGCGCGGCTGCGGCACCTGCTGGACCTGGACGCCGACCCCACCGCCGTGGACGAGGCGCTGGCCGCCGATCCGCAGCTGGCGCCGCTCGTCGCCGCGACGCCGGGCATCCGGCTGTTCGGCACCGTCGACCCGGCGGAGCTACTGCTGCGCACCATGATCGGGCAGCAGATCTCCATCGCGGCGGCCGCCACGCACCAGGCCCGGCTCGTCGAGGCGCTCGGGGCGGAGGTCGACGACCCGTCGGGCAGGGTGCGGCGCGCCTTCCCCACCCCGGCCGCCGTCGCCGAGCGGGGCGGCGAGGTGCTCACCGGCCCGCGAACCCGGATCGCCGCGATCCTCGGCGTCGCGACCGAGCTGGCCGAGGGGCGGCTCGTGCTGCACGGCGGCATGCCCCGCGAGGAGGCGCGCGCGGAGCTGCTGCGGCTCAAGGGAGTCGGGCCGTGGACCGCCGACTACGTGGCGATGCGCCTGCTCGCCGACCCCGATACCCTCCTCGCGTCCGACCTCGTGGTCGCGAAGGGCGCGGAAGCCCTCGGGCTCGACATCACCGAGAACCGGTGGAGCCCGTGGGGCAGCTACGTCTCCCTGCACCTGTGGAACCACTCGCTCACCACCGACCGGAGGATCACGCCGTGACCGCCCACTTCGCCACCGTCGCCACGCCCGCCGGGCCCTTCACCGCCGTCGTCGACGCCGACGGGGCCGTCCTCGCCTCGGGCTGGACCGCGGACCCCGGCGACCTGCTGCCCGTCATCCACACCGCGCTACGCCCCACCGCCGTCGACGAGCGCGCCGAGCTCGGCCCCGTCACCCGGGCCGTCGCGGCCTTCCACGCCGGCGAGGTGACCGCGATCGACGACATCGTCGTGCGCCAGCGCTCCGGCGCCTTCATCGAGCACGCCTGGGACGTGCTGCGCACCGTCGAACCCGGAAAGCCCGTGACGTACACGGAGTACGCCGACCTGTCCGGGCGCCCGGCGGCGGTCCGTGCCGCGGCGATGGCCTGCGCGCGCAACGCGGCGGCGCTGTTCGTGCCCTGCCACCGGGTACTGCGGCTGGACGGCTCCCTCGGCGGATTCCGGTGGGGACTCGCCGTGAAGGAGTGGCTGTTGGACCACGAGGCACATACGATCGCGACGTGAGCGAAGAGACGACGACCCCGCCGCCGGGCAAGAAGACCCGCAGCGAGGTCTACGGCGAGGCCGGCCGCTGGCTGGCCACCTGGAGCTGGCGGACGGTCGCGGTCGCGGCGATGCTGTTCGTACTCAGCTGGATCATCGGCGAGTTCTGGACGATCCTGCTGCCCGTGCTGCTGGCGATCCTGCTGTGCACCGTGCTGTGGCCGCCCGTGCGCTGGCTGCGCAGCAAGGGCCTGCCGCCCGCGCTCGCCACCGCGCTCGTCCTGCTGCTCTCCCTGGGCCTCCTCGGCGGCGTCATCGGCGCCATCGCGCCGTCCATCGGCGGCCAGTCCAAGGAGATCGCCGACCGCGCCGTCGAGGGCGTCGGCAAGGTGCAGAAGTGGGCGCAGGGCCCGCCGCTGAACCTGCAGGACGAGCAGATCAGCAAGTTCGTCACGTCGATCACCAAGAAGCTGCAGGAGAGCGCCGAGACCATCGCGTCGGGCGTCTTCACCGGCGTCAGCGCCGCCGGCTCGTTCGTGGTGGCGATCGTGATGGTCGCGATGCTGACGTTCTTCTTCCTCAAGGACGGCGACAAGTTCATGCCGTGGCTGCGGCGCCACTCCGGCACGCCCGTCTCGGAGCACTTCGCCGAACTGCTCAGCCGCATCTGGACCACCCTGGGCGGCTTCATCCGCACGCAGGCGCTGGTCAGCTTCATCGACGCCCTGTTCATCGGCCTCGGCCTGGTGATCCTGCAGGTGCCCCTGGCCGGGGCGCTGGCCGTGATCACCTTCCTCGGCGGCTTCATCCCCATCGTCGGTGCCTTCGTCGCCGGCGCGCTGGCGGTGGTCGTGGCGCTGGTGACCAACGGTCCCGGTACCGCCCTGGCCGTCCTCGCCGTGGTGATCGCCGTGCAGCAGCTCGAGGGCAACGTCCTCTCCCCGATCCTGCAGTCCCGCTCGATGGAGCTGCACCCCGCGATCGTGCTGCTCGCCATCGCCTTCGGCAGCACCCAGTTCGGCATCATCGGCGCCTTCCTCGCGGTGCCCGTCGCCGCGGCCATCGCGGTGCTGTTCCGGTACCTCGGCGAGCTCGTCGACGAACAGACCGGCGAGACGCCACCGCCCGAGGAGGAACCGAAGCCCAGCTTCTGGGACAAGTTCCGGCGCAAGCCCGCAGCACCGGCGGCGGACCCGGCGAAGGACGCCCCGGCCGAGACGGCCTGAAACTTGTCAGTGGGGGCGTCCATGCTGACGGCATGGACCTCTCGCATCTGATCGTCGCGCTGCTGGCGCTGCTGGTCGGCGGTGCCGTGGGGATCATCCTGGCCCGGTCCCTGCCCGCGCCGCCCGGCCGGTCCGACGGTGCCGGGCCCGCCCCCGACGCGGTGGCCGGGCCGGTGAACGCGCTGCTCGCTCCCCTGCGGCAGACCCTGGATTCGCTGGGCCACGAGTTCGCCGTGGCCGAGCGCAGCCGCGTCGCAGCGTTCGCGGGGCTGCGGGAGCAGATCGGCACCGTCGCGCGCACGAGCGAGGCCCTGCGCGCCGAGACCGCGACGCTGCGCTCCGCGATGAAGTCGTCCACGGTGCGCGGCCGCTGGGGCGAGTTGCAGCTGGAACGGGTGGTGGAGCTGGCCGGGCTGAGCCGGCACTGCGACTTCTCCACCCAGGTGGGCGGCACGGTCGGTGACGCGCGGGTCCGGCCCGACGTCGTGGTGCACCTCGCAGGCGGACGCGATCTGGCGGTCGACGCGAAGGTGCCGCTGGACGCGTACCTGCAGCTGCTCGAGGCGCCGCCGGCGGAGCACGCCGCCCTGCTCTCCGACCACGCCCGCCGGTTCCGCTCCCACGTCGTGCAGCTGGCGGGCAAGCGGTACTGGGAGGCCGTCGGCTCGCCGGAGCTCGTGGTGATGTTCGTGCCCGCCGAGGCCTTCCTCGACGCCGCGCTGCAGGCCGACCCCGAGCTGCTCGAATTCGCCCTCGACCGGAATGTGGTGCTCGCCACACCGACCACCCTCGTCGCGATGCTCCGCGCCGTCGCGCTGAGCTGGCGGCAACACGCCCTCGGCGAGGATGCGGCGCGGATCCAGGCCCTCGGCCGCGAACTGAACGAGCGATTCGACGTTCTGAACAGCCACTTCTCCTCACTGGGTACGGCGTTGGGCAGGACCGTCGAGGCGTTCAACGCCACCGTCGGCTCGTACAACTCGCGGGTGGGCGTCACCGCCCGCCGTCTGGCCGATCTGGATTCCATGCCCGACGGTGCGCGCGACGATCCGCTGGAGCTCGACCGCGCGCCGCGGGCCGTCCCCACGGCGGCAGATTCTCGGTTCTCACAGCCTTAACCGGTACGGTTCACCTGTGTCGAAGTTCCCACCGTCCCGCTCCCAGGTGCCCGTCGACGAGCGTTCCGTGCTCGCGACGGTGCCCGGACTGCCGTGGTGGGGCGCCGTCCTGACCATGCTGGTCTTCACCGGGGCGGGCGCCCTCGCCTCGGGGGAGTTCGCGGGCGCGAACGCCGGCGTGCTCGCGATGTCGGTCGGCGCGGTCGTCGCCGTGCTCGCCGTGCGCAACCGCGCGCTGTTTACCGCGATGGTGCAGCCCCCGCTCATCATCGCCACCGCGATCCCGCTGTACCGCTGGTTCTCCCTCCCCAGCCCGCGCAAGACCAGCCAGATCCTCACCGACGTGCTGTTCCCCATGATCTCGCTGTTCCCGTGGATGTTCTGGACCACCGTGATCGTGCTGGTCATCGGCGGCGCGCGCCTGCTGCAGTACCGCTCGCTCACCGCGAACGCCCGCAGCGCACAGCGCGGCGGAGCGACGTCGGGGACGAAGGCCTCGCTCGCCAAGGCCGGCGCCAAGGCGGGCGCCAAAGTCGGATCCAAGGCCGGTGCGGCGAAGCCGGAGACGGCGAAGCCCGCCCTCGCCGGCGCTGCGAAGCCCGCGGCAGGCGCTGGAGCCACGGGTGCCGCGGCCGGCGGGAAACGGCCCGCCGAGTCCGCCGGGCTGCCACTGGGCGAGCGGATCCGAGCGGCGTTCACCCGCCTGCGCCCCGCGCCCGCCGCGGGCGCGGTGGGCGCCGCTGCCCTCGTCGGCGACGGCGCCGACCGCTCCGAGCGGCACCAGAGCCGCTCCGCCGAGCACCGCTCGAGCCGCGCCGTCCGGGACCGGGCGGATCGGGCCGACCGTCGCGAACCCGCCGAGGCCGACGCCGCGGTCCGGGGCCGCAGCTCGGCCGCGCGCCGCGAGGACCCGCGGCGGGACCTCCGCCGCGACGAGGTGCGGCGCGACGAACAGCGCCGGGACTCGGCAGCGCGCCTCGCGCGGACCCGCGAGGAGATCGCCGCGCGCGACGCCGGAGCACCCGCGACCCAGATCAACCGTGTCATCCGGCCCGACTCGGGGCAGATCCCGCGACCGCCGATGCCGAGGCGTCCCGGCGAGGACGACCGTCGGGCGGTACCGCGCGGCGCCCGGCCCCGCCCCGCCGTCGCGCAGGGCGACCGGCCGCGGCCCGGGATCCACGACTCACGGGAACTGCGGCACGACGACGAGCGTCGCCGGATCGGTGAGCCCCAGCCCCGGTGGCGCACTCCGCGGGGTCCTGAGGGACGCCCGGACGCCCCCGCCGCGCGCGCGGCGGCCCCCGCCGACTCGCGCGACTACCGGCGCGAGGCCGGCGACATCGACCGCGCCCGCGGCGTGGACCCCGCGGCGCCCCGCGCCGGGCGGGAGCGCTCGCAGATCCCGCGCGACGACTTCGCCTCGCTCCCCCGCATCTCCGGCAGCCGCGCCGCGCAGCCCGACCTCCCCAGCCTGACCGGCGAGGAGCGGACCGCGCGCCGGGGCGAGACACCGTCGAACCCGGGACGCTACGAGCACTACCGGCCCCCGCGCTACCGTCCGCAGAGCGAGGACTCGGCGGTGGAGACCAACTTCCGGGACGACTTCACGGAGCCCGCCGACGAGCCCCGGCAGATCCGCCGGCACCGCTACAAGGACTGACTCCTCCCACAGCACGCGAAAGGGCGCGCCACCGGATCCGGTGGCGCGCCCTTCGTCGTCGCGGGTGCGGTCAGGCCTTGGCGCGGGGACGCAGTTCGCGCGGAAGCGCGAAGACCAGCGTCTCGTTCGCAGTGGTGACAGCCTTGACGTCGTGGAAGCCCTCGCCGTCCAGATACTCGACGACGCCCTTGACCAGGATCTCGGGCACCGACGCGCCGGAGGTGATGCCGACCGTCTCCACGCCGTCGAGCCAGGCGGGATCGATCTCGCGGGCGAAGTCGATGAGGTACGCGGCGCGGGCGCCGGCCTGCAGCGCCACCTCTACCAGTCGCACCGAGTTCGACGAGTTCCGCGAGCCCACGACGATCACCAGATCGCACTCCGGGGCCATCGCCTTCACCGCGACCTGCCGGTTCTGGGTGGCGTAGCAGATGTCGTCGCTCGGCGGATCCTGCAGCTTGGGGAACTTCTCCCGCAGGCGACGGACCGTCTCCATGGTCTCGTCGACCGAGAGCGTGGTCTGCGAGAGCCACACCAGCTTGTCCTCGTCGCGGACGGTGACGTTGTCGACCGCGTCCGGGCCGTCGACCAGCTGCACGTGCTCCGGCGCCTCGCCGGCGGTGCCCTCGACCTCCTCGTGCCCCTCGTGGCCGATGAGCAGGATGTCGAAATCGTCGCGGGCGAAGCGCTTGGCCTCCTGGTGCACCTTGGTGACCAGCGGGCACGTCGCGTCGATGGTGCGCAGGCTGCGCTGCGCGGCGCCCTCGTGCACCGCGGGCGAGACGCCGTGCGCGGAGAACACCAGGAGCGAGCCCTCGGGCACCTCGTCGGTCTCGTCGACGAAGATCACGCCCTTGTCCTGCAGCGTCTCCACGACGTGCCGGTTGTGCACGATCTCCTTGCGCACGTACACCGGGGCGCCGTGCTTCTCGAGGGCCTTCTCGACCGTTTCCACCGCACGGTCGACGCCCGCGCAGTAGCCACGCGGCTCGGCCAGCAGGACACGCTTGCCAGAACTCATGCCTCCAGGCTACGGCACCTGACGGTGTGCCGGTGAGCGCGATGAGGCACCCTGGACACATGAGCCGTTTACCGTTCGTGGTCCGCGTCGCCGTCGGGGCCGTCGCCCTCGCCGCCGAGAAGGGCCAGGAGTTCGTCGGGGGCGCCGTGAGCGCCCCGCTCACGCTGGGCAGCAAGTCCGCGCAGGCGTTCATCCACGTCCAGCAGGACCTCGCCGACCTCGCCGTCCGCGGTGACCGCGCGCTCGAGAGCGTCTTCCCCGCCAAGGAGGAGGAGCAGGCCGCCTGGGCGACCTTCGACGACGACGAGGACGTCGACGTGGACCTGCCCGCGACGAATCCCGCTTACGGCGAGGTGCGGCCGGCCACCGAGCCCGCCCGCTCCCCCGAAGCCGCGTCGGCCGAGGCCGTGCAGGCCGACGGTGCCGCGAAGTCCACCTCGGTCGCCACCGCCCCGCCGGCCGCGGACGAGCAGCCGGCCGCCGAGGAGGCACCGTCGGGCGCCGGGCGGTACGCGCTGTACAGCTCCCCCGCCCCGGCACCGTCGGACACCGCGGCGCCCGCCGAGACCCCCGACGACCTGCCCGCCGCGGTGCTCCGCATCGACTACCCCGAGCTCACCCTGGCGCAGCTGCGCGGCCGGCTGCCCGGCCTGACCACGCCCGAGGTGGAGTCGCTCGTCGAGTACGAGCGCGGCCACAAGGCGCGGCCGCCCTTCCTCACGATGCTCGAGAACCGCATTACGCGGTGACCGGACCGGCTTCCACCAACGCGCCCGGCGGCGGCGCGGGCGGCCCGTCGACCGCGGAGCACCCGTGGCCGGTGCGCGTGGTCTCCATGAAGATCGCGCAGTGGATCGACCGCCTCGGCGAGGTGTGGGTGGAGGGGCAGATCACCCAGCTCAACCGCCGCGGCGGGGGCACCGCCTTCCTCACGCTGCGCGACCCGTCGGCGAACGTCTCGGTGCAGGTCACGTGCCTGCCGGCGGTCCTCGACCGCTCCGAGGTGCCGCTCACCGAGGGCACGCAGGTCATCGTGCGCGGCAGGTTCACCTACTGGACCGGCCGCGGCAGCCTGTCGCTGCGGATCACCGAGATCCGTGCCGTCGGCGTGGGCGAGCTGCTCGCCCGCATCGAACGGCTCCGGCAGCTGCTGCACGCCGAGGGCCTGTTCGACCCGCGGCTCAAGCGGCCGCTGCCCTTCCTGCCGCGGACCGTCGGGCTGGTGACCGCGCGGGCGAGCGCCGCCGAGCGCGACGTGCGGTCGATCGCCGAGGGCCGCTGGCCCGACGTGCGGATCCGCGCCGAGTACGCCACCGTGCAGGGCCCGACCGCGGTCCCGCAGCTGGTGGCGGCCCTCCGCACCCTGGACGCCGACCCCGAGGTCAACGTGATCATCATGGCCCGCGGCGGCGGCAGCGTGGAGGACCTGCTGCCCTTCTCCGACGAGACGCTGTGCCGCGCCGTGCACGCCGCCCGCACCCCCATCGTCTCGGCCATCGGCCACGAGCCCGACAACCCGCTCTGTGACTTCGCCGCCGACGTGCGCGCCGCGACGCCGACCGACGCCGCGAAGCGCGTGGTGCCCGACGTGGTCGCCGAGCTGGAGCGGATCGCCGAGCTGCGCGGGCGCGCGGCGGCGGCACTGCGCGGGTGGGTGCGACGGGAGGAGCACACGCTCGACGCGCTGCGGTCGCGACCGGTGTTCGCGCATCCGCTGCGCCTCGTCGACGACCGCGCCGACGATGTCGCGCGCCTGTTGCGCGACGTCCGGCGGGACGTGCGGCGCACCGTCGAACGGGAATCCGAGCGGACCGCGCACCTGGCCGCGCGGCTGACGTCGCTCGGTCCCGCCGCGACGATGGCGCGCGGCTACGCCGTGGTGCAGAAGGTGACGCCGGACGGCGAGAACCCCGTGGTCCGCGGCATCGACGAACTCGCGCCCGGCTCGCAACTGCGGGTCCGGCTGCCCGACGGTGCCGCCAGCGCAGCCGTCATGGGCGTGACGAAGATCTCCGTACGAACCGAGGATGAGGCATGAGCGACGAGACACCGGTGGCCGAGCTGGGCTACGAGCAGGCCCGCGACGAGCTCGCGGTCGTGGTGAAGCTGCTGGAGCAGGGCGGGATCGACCTGGACGAGTCGCTGAACCTGTGGGAGCGCGGCGAGGCGCTCGCCAAGCGCTGCGAGGAGCACCTCGCGGGTGCACGGGAGCGCATCGAGAAGGCGATCGCCGCCGAGGAGTGAGCGGACGGGCCGCGCCGCCTACCGGGGCGGGGCGGGGGCCGGCGCCCCGGACCGCGGCAGCGGCTGCTGCGACTGGACCGCGGCGGCCAGCTCGGTGAACCGCGGCACGGTGCCGCCGCCGAAGACGACGAGGACGGCACCGTCGACCTGGAGGACCCAGGCGCTGCGGTTCTTGTCGTTCGGGCCGTAGACGTCCCAGGTCCGGCCCTCGACGGGGACCGTGCCGGAGGGCTTGGCCTTCGCGCCGTAGACGGACTCGAGCACCACGTCGGCGGGCGATCCGGACTGCGAGAGCTGCAGCGAGTTCTTCTCGGGCGTCACGTAATTGACGGAGAAGACCTTGCCGCCGACCACGTCGTCGTCGCGGGTGGCGGTGGCCTTCCAGCCCTCCGGCACACCGTCGACCACGCCCGCGCCGCCGGGCATCCGCACCGGGAAGCCGAGCGTGTCCGCCGACACCTGGTAGACGCCCTTCGGGTTGATCGGCTCGACGGTCTCGTCCTTGGGGTCGGCGCCGAAGCCCAGCTTGAAGTTGCCGGATGCGAACAGCACGATCAGGCACAGAGCGAGCAGCGGAACCATCGTGAGCACCATGTCGCGACGGTTCTGCAGGATCCGGGGTTTGTCAGCCACGCCGTCCAGTATCCCGCGCGCGACGTCCGGCGGTGGAGGCGGGCATGGCGCGACGGGCCGTGGCCCGACCGGCCCCGTCGCCGACCGGTAGGGCATGGAAGAATCGAGCGAGGCCCGCCGCGCCCACCCGCGCGCATCGAGATCCGGAGGAATCCATGTCCGATACCCACGCTGAGAAGAACCCCATCGCGCCGGACCGGAACCTGGCCATGGAGCTGGTCCGCGTGACCGAGGCCGGCGCGCTCGCCGCGGGCCGCTGGGTGGGGCGCGGCCAGAAGGAGTCGGGCGACGGCGCGGCCGTGGACGCGATGCGCCAGCTGGTCTCGACGGTGTCGATGAGCGGTGTGGTCGTGATCGGCGAGGGCGAGAAGGACGAGGCGCCCATGCTCTACAACGGCGAAGAGGTGGGCAACGGCTTCGGCCCGTCGACCGACGTCGCCGTGGACCCCGTCGACGGCACGACGCTCATGGCCAAGGGCATGCCCGGCTCGATCGCGGTGCTCGCGGTCGCCGAGCGCGGCGCGATGTACGACCCCTCCGCCGTGTTCTACATGAACAAGATCGCCGTGGGCCCCGAGGCGGCCGGCGTCATCGACATCGAGGCCCCGATCGCGGACAACATCGCGAAGGTCGCCAAGGCCAAGGGCATCAAGGTCACCGACGTCACCCTGACGGTGCTGGACCGCCCCCGGCACGAGCAGCTCATCGCCGACATCCGCGCGACCGGCGCGATCGTGCGCCTCATCTCCGACGGTGACGTGGCCGGCGCCATCGCCGCCGCCCGCCCCGAGGCCAAGACCGACATCCTCGTCGGCATCGGCGGCACGCCCGAGGGCATCATCGCCGCGGCCGCACTGCGCTGCATGGGCGGTGAGATCCAGGGCACCCTGGCACCGTCGAACGACATCGAGAAGCAGCGCCTCGCCGACCTGGGCATCGACCCGACGCAGGTGCTCGGCACCACCGACCTGGTGCGCGGCGAGCACGTCTACTTCGCGGCGACCGGCGTGACCGACGGCGACCTGCTGCGCGGCGTGCGCTACCGCGCCGACGGCGCCACCACGCAGTCGATCGTGATGCGCAGCAAGTCGGGCACCGTCCGCACCGTGGACGCGACGCACCGCCTGACCAAGCTCAAGACCTACGCGCAGATCTTCGACTGAGAGTGATCTTCTCCTCGGGCCCTGGGAACATTCCCGGGGCCCGAGTAGGTTTCTAAGGTATGGCTAACAACGCTGACACCCCGGAGACCGAGTACCGCATCGAGCACGACACCATGGGCGAGGTCCGGGTGCCCGTGAACGCCCTCTGGCGCGCGCAGACGCAGCGCGCCGTGGAGAACTTCCCGATCAGCTTCCGCCCGCTCGAGCGCGCCCAGATCCGCGCGATGGGGCTGCTCAAGGCCGCCGCGGCGCAGGTCAACCAGGACCTGGGGCTGCTGGCGCCGGAGAAGGCCGCCGCGATCATCGCCGCCGCGCAGGAGATCGCCGACGGGCTGCACGACGACCAGTTCCCGATCGACGTCTTCCAGACCGGCTCGGGTACCAGCTCGAACATGAACGCCAACGAGGTGATCGCCTCGCTCGCCGCACGCGCCGGGGTCCAGGTGCACCCCAACGACGACGTGAACATGTCGCAGTCGTCGAACGACACCTTCCCCACGGCGACGCACGTCGCCGCCACCGAGGGCGCCGTCACCACGCTGATCCCCGCGCTGGAGCACCTGCAGGCGGCGCTCGCCGCGAAGTCCGCGGCCTGGCGCACGACGGTGAAGTCGGGCCGCACGCACCTCATGGACGCGGTGCCCGTGACGCTGGGCCAGGAGTTCGGCGGCTACGCCCGCCAGGTCGAGGCCGGCGTCGAGCGGGTGCGGGCCACGCTCCCCCGCGTCGGTGAGGTGCCGATCGGCGGCACCGCCGTCGGCACGGGCCTCAACGCGCCGGAGGGCTTCGGTTCGCTCGTGGTGGCGGAGCTGGTGCGGCTCACGGGGGTCGAGGACATCCGGCTGGCGAAGGACAACTTCGAGGCGCAGGCCGCGCGCGACGGGCTCGTCGAACTGTCGGGCGCGCTGCGGACGATCGCGGTGTCGCTCACCAAGATCGCGAACGACGTGCGCTGGATGGGCTCCGGGCCGCTCACCGGGCTCGGCGAGATCGCGCTCCCCGACCTGCAGCCCGGCAGCTCGATCATGCCCGGCAAGGTGAACCCGGTGCTCCCCGAGGCCGTGACGCAGGTGGCCGCGCAGGTGATCGGCAACGACGCCGCGGTGGCGTGGGGCGGCGGCAACGGCGCCTTCGAGCTCAACGTCTACATCCCTATGATGGCGCGCAACGTGCTCGAGTCGATCACGCTGCTGGCCAACGTCTCCCGGCTCTTCGCGGACAAGTGCATCGAGGGGCTGGTCGCGCACGAGGACCGGCTGCGGACGCTCGCCGAATCCTCGCCGTCGATCGTGACCCCGCTCAACTCGCTCATCGGCTACGAGGAGGCGGCGGCCGTCGCGAAGCAGGCGCTCAAGGAGGGCAAGACGATCCGGCAGACCGTGATCGACCGCGGCCTGATCGGCGACAAGCTCACGCTTGAGGAGCTGGACCGCCGGCTGGACGTGCTGGCGATGGCCAACGTCGACCGGGTCAGGTGAGGCTCGCGGCGCCGATGGCGCCATAAGGCGCCGGGGCGGGCGCGCACTCACCGTCGGTCGCGAGGGCGGAGACGGTGACCGACCGGGCACCGTCGAGCGGGATCGAGATGGTCTGCGGCACATCGTCGCGCGCGAGGACAGCGGCCAGCTTCGTCGCGCCGTCGACGATGAACGAGACGCGCACCCGCAGGTCGCGCGGGGTGTGCGGCTGGAGCCCAAGGACGCCCGTGAGCTTGGTGAACTCGCCGCCGAGCCGGTAGACGGCAGTCGCGGCGGTGCCCTCGCAGCCGATCCAGACGCCGGTCGCGCTGCGGTAGGTGGTGCCCGCGAGGGTCGCGGTGAGGGCCTGGCCGGTGTCGCCGACAGCGCTGGAGCTGGCGAGGCGGGCGTAGAGCGGCGTGCCCGTGGGCGTCGGACTGACGTCCTCCGTCGCCGTGAGCGACGAGGCCGTGGCCGTCTTCGCCTCCACGCTGTGCGAGCCCGGGTGCGCCTCGTTCGACGGGGCCGCCTGCGCCCCGCAGCCGGCGATGGCGAACGCGGCTGCACAGGTCGCTGCAGTGAAACTTGTTCTCAATCTCACCCGCTGAGGATAGCCCGTCGCCGGGCCCGTGGAACCGGTCAGCGACGATCGACGAGCACATAGGACGCGCCCGCGGCGACCGCCGCCACGGCGAGCACCGACGGCCACGCGCCGATCTTCTTCGCCAGCGGGTGCGACGCGCCGAATCCGCCCAGGTAGACCGCCCCGAGCGCCGAGGCAGTCCCCGCTCCCGCCTTCGCGTTCCAGCCCTGGGCGGCCGCGGCACCCGCCGCCGCGAGCACGACGCCGCCGAGCGGGCGGATCCCCGTCTCCCGGGCGATGTAGTAGCCGCCCACGAGTCCCGCGGCGGCGATCGGGGCGGTGCCGATCCGGTCGATGATGTCGGTCATTCCTCGACAGTACCCACTACTGCGCGTAGTAGACCCGTGTCGCGCGTCGCACGACGATTCCTGCGGTTTCGGCGACCGAATCGCAGGTCGGCGCCGCCGAAACCGCAGGGAACTGATCGAGGAGCTCAGCCGAACAACACCCGCCCGCCGGAGCAGGTCGCGGTAGGTTCTTCGCGGGGAGGTCAGCATGACACTGATACCGGGCGAGGTCTTCGCCGGCTACACGATCGTTCGACAGCTCGGCGCCGGCGGTATGGGCGAGGTCTACCTGGCACAGCACCCGCGTCTACCGCGGCAGGACGCGATCAAAGTCCTGCCCCCGCATCTCGCCTCCGACGAGGCCTTCCGCCAGCGATTCCTCCGCGAAGCGGACCTCGCCGCGGGCCTGAACCACCCGAACATCGTGAGCGTGCTCGACCGCGGCGAGGATTCGGGCCAGCTGTGGCTATCGATGCCGTACATCGACGGTATCGATGCGGCGGCCCGCCTCGGCCGGGCACCGAACGGCCTTCCGTTCGACGAGGTGATCGCCATCATCCGCGACACCGCCGCCGCGCTCGACTTCGCTCATCATCGCGGGGTGCTTCATCGCGACGTCAAACCCGCGAACATCATGCTCGACGGGTCGCGCGCGCTCCTCACCGACTTCGGCATCGCCCGCGCCGCCGACGACGCGTCGGAACTGACCGCGACCGGCACCACCATCGGCTCCGTCGCCTACTCCGCGCCGGAACAACTCCGCGGCGAAGCCATCGGACCTGCGGCCGACACGTACTCGCTCGCCGCCACCGCCTACGCGCTGCTCACCGGGGTCCGCCCGTTCGATCGCAGTAGCCCGGTCGCGGTCGTCGCCGCTGCGCTCGAGGGAGACGTCCCGTCGGCGCTCATGGCCCGGCCCGACCTGCCACCGAGCATCGACGCGGTCCTCGCGCGCGGGATGGCCCGCGCGCCGCGCGACCGACCCTCGACGGCAGGCGAATTCGCTGCCGAACTCGCCGCGCCCCGCTCCGGCGCGAGCGACTCCACCTTGCTCCGGCCCGTGCCCACGGGCCAGCAGTACGACCGCACGATGATCGCGCCCACCTCCACGCCTCCACCGGTCGCTACGCCGAACGTCGCAGGAACGCCGGCACCCGCTGCGAGCGGCCCGCGTCGACGATGGATGCTCCCCGCCGCCGCCACGGCAGTCCTGGTGGTCGGAGCGGCCATCGCCGGAGCGATACTCCTGAACCGCCCACCGGAATCCGGCACTCGCACCGCCGCGGTCGATCGGCCACCGAGCACTGCGGTATCGACCGCTGCGGGCCCCGCCACGGTCACGGCTGCGCCGTCCACGGTGACTGTCCAGCCCACTACGACGGTGACCGCACCGCGTGCACGGCCTTCGGCGGATCTCGGGCTTGCCACGCCCCTGAGCACGCCTGCGTGCGACGGCCGGTACATCCTGGCCCTCGTCTCGATCGAAGAGAGCAACCCCTCGTTGCGCGCCCTCGTCACCGCGCGCCTCACCGCCGAGCCCACCGCGCAGTACTTCTACAGCGGAGCCCTCAACTGCGGCTCGATCAACGCGGTCGATGCGAACGGCGAACGTTTCTACACCCCGTACATCGACTACGGCACCGACCTCGGGGCCGCCTGCTATGCGGTGCAGCACAGGAGTGGAGCGTACGTACGCACCCTCCGCAACGGCGTCGCGATCGGCACGAACCCCTGCGGGTAACTTGGACGGTATGAGCACGCCGCGCTGGTTCACGGACACCAAAGAAGGCCACAGCGAGTGGTACATCGAGCGCTTCCGGACGATGGCGCGCGAGGGCGCGGACCTCGCGGGTGAGGGCCGCCTCGTCGACGCGATGGTGGGCCGCGGTTCGCGGATCCTGGACGCCGGGTGCGGGCCGGGCCGGATCGGCGGCTACCTGCACTCGGTGGGCCACGACGTGACCGGAGTGGACGTGGACCCGAAACTCATCGCCGCGGCGGAGCAGGATCATCCGGGCCCGCGCTGGCTCGTGCAGGACCTCGCGGAGCTGGACCTCGACGGCACCTTCGACGCGATCGTCTGCGCCGGGAACGTGTTGGTCTTCGTCGCCGAGGGCACGGAGACGACGGTGCTCGCGAACTTCCGGAAGCATTTGACGCCAGAGGGTTTCGCGGTCGTCGGCTTCCACACCGACCGCGGCCTGAGTCCCGAGCAGCTGGACGCCCACGCCGCCGAAGCCGGCCTGCGGACCGACCTGCGCCTGTCCACCTGGGACGTCAAGCCCTGGCACGACGGCGCCGATTTCGCCGTGACGATCCTCCGCCCGGCCTGACGGAACGAGCGGCGCACCGTCGAACCCGACGGCGGTGCGCCGGACGGCCTACCGCTCCTTCGAGCGCACCCGGATCCCGCTGAGCGGCAAGGCGACCTCACCCGACGGATCGGTGAAGAAGTCGTTGCCCTTGTCGTCGACGACGATGAACGCGGGGAAGTTCTCGACCTCGATCTTCCACACGGCCTCCATGCCGAGCTCGGGGTACTCGATGACCTCCTGCGACTTGATGCAGTCGAGCGCGAGCCGGGCGGCGGGCCCGCCGATGGAGCCGAGGTAGAAGCCGCCGTGCGTGTCGCACGCCTGCGTGACCTGCTTCGACCGGTTCCCCTTGGCCAACATCACGAGAGATCCTCCCGCGGCCTGGAATTCATCGACGTAGCTGTCCATGCGGCCCGCGGTGGTGGGACCGAAGGAGCCGGACGCCATGCCCTCCGGCGTCTTCGCGGGTCCGGCGTAGTACACCGGGTGATCCTTGAGGTACTGCGGCATCGGGGCACCCGAGTCGAGCAGGTCCTTGATCTTCGCGTGCGCGATGTCGCGCGCGACGACCAGCGGTCCGGTCAGCGACAGTCGCGTCTTGACCGGGTACTTCGACAGCTCGGCGAGGATCTCGGACATCGGCCGGTTCAGGTCGATCTCGACGACCGCGCCGCCCTCGATGTCCTCCGCCACACCGGCGTCCGGCATGTACTGCGCCGGGTCGGTCTCCAGCTGCTCCAGGAAGACTCCGTCCGCGGTGATCTTGCCGAGCGCCTGGCGGTCCGCGGAGCACGACACCGCGATCGCGACGGGCAGCGAGGCTCCGTGCCGGGGCAGGCGCACGACGCGCACGTCGTGGCAGAAGTACTTGCCGCCGAATTGCGCGCCGATGCCGAAGGACTGGGTGAGCTCGAAGACCTTCTCCTCCAGCTCCTTGTCGCGGAAGCCGTGCGCCGAGATCGATCCCGTCTCGGGCAGCTCGTCGAGGTAGTGCGCCGAGGCGTACTTCGCGGTCTTGAGCGCGAACTCGGCGGACGTACCGCCGATGACGATCGCGAGGTGGTACGGCGGGCAGGCCGCGGTGCCCAGCGAGCGGATCTTCTCGTCGAGGAACTTCAGGATGCGGTCCGGGTTGAGGATCGCCTTCGTCTCCTGGAACAGGAAGGACTTGTTGGCCGAGCCGCCGCCCTTGGCCATGAACAGGAATTTGTACTCCGGACCCTTCGGCCCCTGCTCGGTGGCGTAGATCTCCACCTGGGCCGGCAGGTTGGTGCCGGTGTTCTTCTCCTCGTACATGGTGATCGGCGCGTTCTGCGAGTAGCGCAGGTTGAGCTTGGTGTACGCGTCGTAGACGCCGCGGGAGACCCACTCCCCGTCGTCCACGCCGGTCAGCACGCCCTCGGACTTCTTGCCCATGACGATCGCGGTGCCGGTGTCCTGGCACATCGGCAGCACGCCGCCCGCGGAGATGTTGACGTTCTTGAGCAGGTCGAGCGCCACGAAGCGGTCGTTGCCCGACGCCTCGGGGTCGTCGATGATCTTCCGCAGCTGCTGCAGGTGCGCGGGCCGCAGGTAGTGGCTGATGTCGTGCATCGCCTCCGCGGTCAGCTGCTGCAGCGCCTCGGGCGCGACCTTGAGGAACTTCTGCCCGTCGACCTCGAAGGTCTCCACGCCCTCGGCCGTGACGAGCCGGTAGGGCGTCGTGTCGGGGCCGATGGGCAGCAGGTCGGAATAGATGAATTCGGGGCTGTTCGAAGTCACGTATCGAGGGTATTCCCCGGCGGATCGCCGGTCCGGGTTAGGTTGCCCTACCTGCGGCGACCCGGGCCCGACGGTGCCGTCACCGCAGGGCCGGGACCGCGAGGCCCACGGCGGCCACGACGCTGAGCCACAGCCGCGCCAGGTTCCACATTCCCCAGGTGCGCGCGAACTCGGCCCATTCGACGGTGCCCGCCATCAGCCGCTGGTTCAGGGGGACGTTCACCGCGATGGTGAACACGAAGGCCGCGACCGCACAGAGCGCCCCCAGCCCGGCGGCGAGGGTCCGGGCGTCGAAGCCCTCCGCGATCACCAGCCAGACGGCGGCGACGACCGGCAGCAGCGCGCCCAGCATGAAGAGCGCGAGGAAGGGCGGCCGCTCGACCGCGACGTTCATCCGGCGCATGGCGTCGGCACCGTCGGGGGCGCCCCGCTCGGCCGTGATCACCGTGGCGTATGCGAAGTAGAAGCCGGCCAGCACCGCGCTGAGCAGGGCGGCCGATCCGAGGAGGAGTTTGAGTGTCATGGATCAAGGATCGCGCCCGAGCGTGGCGCGATCCATGGTTCAGACCCCGGATCGCATACGTATTCGTCTAATCTGACGGGGTGGACCCGCTGTTCCGGATGGTGTCCGGGCTCCGCGCCCAGGGCCTGTTCTCGCTGCGCATCTCGATGGTTCCGCCGTGGTCGGTGGACATCGACGACGGTGCGCCGCTGAGCGTGATCGCCGTCGACCGCGGCGCCGCCTGGATCGCCGGGGCGGACACCCGGATCCGGCTCGAGGCGGGCGCCGTCGCGCTGGTCGCGCACGGGCCGCACTACGTCGTCGCCGACGAGCCGGATCGCCCGCCGACCGTCCGGATCGAGGAGGGCGGCGCGTGCGTGCCGCTCACCGAGTCGATGCGCTCGACCACGCACCGCGGCCTGCTGACGTGGGGCAACCACGACGAGGGCCCGGATCAGCTGTTGGTCGGCACCTACGCCTCGGCCTCCCAGGTGGGCCGGCACCTCGTCGCGCAGCTCCCCGAGTTCACGGTGCTGCCGCCCTGCGAGGTCGACGACGCGCTGATCGGGCTGATGCGCCGCGAGCTCGCGTATCCGCGTCCCGGACACAGCTTCGTCATCGACCGGCTCCTCGACGTCGTCGTCTGCGCCGCGATCCGCTCCGCCGCCCGCACCGCCCCGACGGGGTGGCTGTCGGGCACCGTCGACGACGTGGTCGCGGGCGCGCTGGACCTCATCCACGAGTCGCCGGACGAGCCGTGGACGGTGGCCTCCCTGGCCGGCGCGCTGCACGTCTCCCGGGCCGGCCTGGCGGCGCGGTTCCGCGCCGGGGTCGGCGAGCCGCCCGGCCGCTACCTCACGCTGTGGCGGCTCACCCTCGCGGCCGACGCGCTGACCTCATCGGACGACGGGCTCGAGGCGATCGCCCGGCGCGTGGGCTACGGCTCCGCCTTCGCGCTGAGCGCCGCGTTCAAGCGCCACCACGGCCTGAGCCCGTCGCAGTTCCGCGCCCGCGAGGCCGCCGTCAGCTGAATCCGAAGAGCGGCGGGAAGGCGAGGGCGACGACCGCCGCCCACGCCGCGTACGCGGGCAGCGTGCTCGTCGGCCAGCGCTCGATCGCGGCGAAGTCCCTGCTCCCCCGGACGAATCCGAGCCCCAGCCGGGCCGCGCCCGCGAGGATCACCAGCAGCACCAGGTTCAGGCCCAGGACCGCGGCCTTGTTCGGCGACGTGCCGAACTCGGCGGTGCGGGTGACCATCGCGACGAGCACCACGAGGTCGACGGCGATCGCCGCGACGACCAGCGCCACCTGCAGCCGGTCGAAGACGTCCGGCCGGCGCCGCGGGTCACGGGCGGAGACCGCGTACAGCAGCAGCCCGACGACGAGCACGAGGACCACCGTCATCAGCACCAGCAGGTCGCGGTCGGCGCCGATCAGGCCCGGGCGCGACGCGAAGGCGCCGAGCACCACCACGAGCATGACCAGCGTGATCGGGGTGAAGATCCGCGTGAGCACGGGCGCGATGTTCTCGATCACCTCCTGCTTCGCCTCGACCAGCCACGCGGCCACCAGCACCGCGCCGCCGACGCACAGCGGCAGCGCCCACTCGGTGACCGGCGACTCCGCGTCCAGCCCGACGGCGCCCAGCGCCGCGATCGTCAGGCCCGTGATCGCGCCGCCGCCGAGGGCGATGAGCAGGAAGTAGATGACGAACTCGCCGGTGAACCGCACGAAGTCCATCCGCCGGGGCGCCGAGCGCCACGCGCCGCCGGTGTAGGCGACGCCCACGCCGAACCACAGCACCACCGGTTCGGCGACCACGGCCAGGACCTCTGTGGAGCCGCCGGACTCGAACGGGTACGCGGCGAGGAGGCCCGCCATCACCGCGAAGCCGCCGAGCACCACCGCCACGGCCCGCCGGGGCATCGCGCGCTTCCAGGCGAAGTACCCGACGAGGAAGGGCGCCACCGCGAACCCGACGAAGCGCGGCGCGGACTCACCGAGCAGGTGCAGCACCGCGAGCAACGACAATCCCGCCGCGGCGCCGAGTGCGAGCACCACCGGCAGCTCGCCGCGCCGCGCGGACTCGTCGTCGGCGCTGCCCAGGACCAGCTGCTTCCACAGCCGGTCGGAGTGCTCGCGCGCGAACTCGTGCGCCACCGCGTCGGCGGCACCCATCCGCTTGACCGCGACGAGGAAGGACTCGTCGCCGTCGAGGCCGCGGGCCTCGAGGTCGGAGATCTGGTCTCGCAGATGGGACTCGAGCTCGTCCACCTCGTCGGCCCGCATCCGGCGCCGGCCCTCCAGGTAGCCGCGCCACTGCCGGATCTGCGCGTCGACGGGGCCGGTCATGCGAGCCCCGGCTGCGGCGCACCGTCGGACCACAGGCCGTCGAGGGCGGCGCTGACGACCCGCCACTGGTCCCGACGGTCCGCGAGCGCCTCCCGCCCGGCGGGCGTGATGGCGTAGTGCTTGCGCTTGCGGCCGGTGTCGGCGACGCCCCACCGCGATTCGACGTGCCCGAGCCGCTCGAGGCGGTGCAGCAACGGGTAGAGCATGCCGTCGGACCACTCCAGCCGCCCGCCGGAGAGCTCCCGGATGCGGGTGAGGATCGCGTACCCGTAGCTGTCGCCGCTGCTGAGGATGCTCAGCACCAGCGGGGTCGCCGACGCGGCGACCAGATCCTTATCGATGTGCATCGACCCTCCATACCTAGAACCACTAGGTACAGATATACCTTGCGCTTCTAGGTATAGCAACGGGGCACGTTCCGAAACCGGGCTCCTGGGGCCGCACGGCGACGTATTTCCATCGTGGTCGCGCAGGAGGCCGGTTTCGGAACGGGCTACGCGCCGGGGGCGAACTCCTCCAGCATCTCGGTGACCAGGGCCGCGATCGGCGAGCGCTCGGAGCGGGTGAGCGTGACGTGCGCGAACAGCGGGTGGCCCTTGAGCTTCTCGATCACCGCGGCGACGCCGTCGTGCCGGCCGACGCGCAGGTTGTCGCGCTGGGCCACGTCGTGCGTGAGCACCACCCGCGAGCCCGATCCGAGGCGCGAGAGCACGGTGAGCAGCACGTTGCGCTCCAGCGACTGCGCCTCGTCGACGATGACGAAGGAGTCGTGCAGCGAGCGGCCGCGGATGTGCGTGAGCGGCAGCACCTCCAGCATCCCGCGCGACATCACCTCGTCCATCACCTCGGGCGAGGCGAGCCCGTCGAGGGTGTCGTAGACGGCCTGCGCCCACGGCCCCATCTTCTCGTTCTCGGAGCCGGGCAGGTAGCCGAGGTCCTGGCCGCCGACCGCGTACAGCGGGCGGAAGACGACCACCTTGCGCTGCGTGCGCTTCTCCAGCACGGCCTCGAGGCCGGCGCAGAGCGCGAGCGCGGACTTGCCGGTGCCGGCCTTGCCGCCGAGGGAGACGATCCCCACCGACTCGTCGAGCAGCAGGTCGAGCGCGACGCGCTGCTCCGCGCTGCGCCCGTGCAGCCCGAAGGCCTCCCGATCGCCGCGCACCAGCTGCAGCTGCTTCTCCGCGGTCACCCGGCCGAGCGCGCTGGACGTGCCGCCCAGCAGCCGCACGCCCGTGTTGCACGGCAGCTCCCGCGCGGCGTCGTGATCGACGACCCCGCCCGCGAACAGCGCGTCGATCACCTCGCGCGAGACCTCGAGCTCCTCCATGCCGGTCCAGCCGGAGGTCACCACGTCCTGCGCCCGGTACTCGTCGGCATCCAGCCCCACCGCGCCGGCCTTGACCCGCAGCGGGATGTCCTTCGAGACCAGCACCACGTCGCGGCCCTCGGCGCGCAGGTTCAGCGCGCAGGCGAGGATGCGGGCGTCGTTGGTCTCCGTGCGGAAACCGACCGGCAGCACCGTCGGATCGATGTGGTTGAGCTCGACCTGGACCGTGCCGCCGCCCGGGGTGGGGATCGGCTGGTCGAGTCGGCCGTGCTCGAGCCGCAGGTCGTCGAGCATGCGCAGGGACTCGCGGGCGAACCAGCCGAGTTCGGCGTGGTGACGCTTGCCCTCGAGTTCGCTGATCACCACGAGCGGGAGCACGACGTCGTGCTCGGCGAAGCGGGTGATGGCCCAGGGATCGGACAGCAGGACGGAGGTGTCGAGCACGTACGTGCGGGGGGTCTCACGGAAAGACACGGTGACGCTCCTAGCCTGCGCGGCGCCCACGCAAGCGTGTAGCTGCGGCCGGCCGGTCCAAACGCCCTCGGTGCGCGGTTTACGCCCCGACGACGAGGACCGGGGCCGGCCCTCTCGCGACGATGAGTCGAGTCACGGTTGGAACCTCCCGGGACGAACTGCTTCCCCGCAATCCGTCACCGCCAAACTAACGCCGAACGCGCCGCGCGGCCCGGAGGCTGCGCGGCGCGTTCGTGAACACTTCGTTACGGGCCGGGGACCGTTGTTACAGGGCGAGACCCCACGTCGCGAGGAGCCCGTTGAGGATCTCGCGATCACGCTCGGGCGAGCTGATGCCGGCCTCGGTGACGATGCGGCGGGCCTCGTCCAGGCCGTCCGCGGTCTCGGCGCCGATCGGCGACGCGACGCGCGCCTGGCTCAGCAGGGCGTCCTTGACGTGGCCCTCGTTGACGTCGAGCGCGACGGTGAGCAGCTCAGTCCAGTACTGCTGCTGTACGCGGTCGTCGTTCGCGACCTTGCGCAGGGTGGTGGCCAGGCCGGCCGGCGTGCCCTCGGCGGTCTCGGCGTAGTCGGCGAGGCGGTCGAAGTAGTCGGCGGAGAGCGCCTCGTGCGTGATCACCATGGCGATCTGCTCGGCGATGTGGATCTCGTCGCGGGTGCCCTCGTACTGCCGGTAGCCGCGGGTCACGGCCTCGAGGCGCCACATCTCCAACTGCTCGACGTCGCAGGTGCGGCTGACCACGACGTGGTCGCGCAGCGCGATGCCGTGGCGGTTCTCCTCGGCGGTCCAGTGGCCGACGAACTTGCCCCAGTCCGACTCGATGAGGTGGTGCTGCGCCAGCAGGCGGTGGAAGGACGGCAGGTGGTCCTTGGTCAGCAGGCCCAGGATGAGGCCGTTGCTGACCACCGCGTCGACCTTGACGTCGGCGGGGACGAAGTCCTCGCCGCCGAGGAAGGAGTAGTTGCGGCCGTCGTCCCACGGGACGTAGTCGTGCGGCTGCCAGGCGTCGCCGGCCTCGACGTAGGCCGCACGGATGTCCGGCAGCGCCTTGTCGATGGCGAGCGTCAGGTCGTCCTCTGAAGTGCTGGAAGTCACCCGGACACTGTAAGGCAGCGCCCACCCGGCCTTCAAACCACGGTGACGACGACCCCGGCGACCGCCACGACGCCGGGCGCGATCGCGGTCATCTCGACGTAGCGGTCGGTCTGCGTGATCCGGCAGCCGTCCGAGGCTGACGCCGTCTCCTCATCGGTCAGGCTCACCACACCGGGCGGGCCGACGACGGTGTAGTCGCTCGCCCGTCCGAGGAGCTGCTCCGACCCGCCGACCTTCATCGTGATGGCCCGGGTGGCCGGGACCCCGTCGGGTCCGGTCGTGGGCGTCGCGGTGGCGCGGCCGGTGAGGGCCTGTCCGTAGACGACGGCCGGATGGCCCCCGCTGTACGCCCGGCCGGTGCACTCGACGTTCTCGTCGGAGCGGAACCAGGTCAGCAGCAGCACGACGACCGCGACGGCGGCCACGGCGACCACGGTCGCGATCCCGGCGATCACTCCCGTCCGCTTCATCCGACGGCTCCTCCCCCGGCGACGCCGGTCAGCGCGAGAGCAGGCCCCAGTCCTCGAGGCCCTCGTACAGCGGGACCTCGAGCGCCAGCGCGGAGACGCGGGCGCGCAGCGCGGCGGTGTCGGCGGCCTTGCCCTGCGCGAGCGCGGTGCCGATGATGTCGGCGACCTCGGTGAACTCCTTCTCGCCGAAGCCACGGCTGGCGAGGGCGGCGGTGCCGATCCGGAGGCCGGAGGTGACCATCGGCGGGCGCGGGTCGAAGGGCACGGCGTTGCGGTTGACGGTGATGCCGACCTCGTGGAGGAGGTCCTCGGCCTGCTGGCCGTCGAGGTCGCTGTTGCGCAGGTCTACGAGCACCAGGTGCACATCGGTGCCGCCGGTCAGCACGGTGATGCCGGCGTCGGCGACGTCCTTGCCGTTCAGGCGGTCGGCGAGGATCTTGGCACCGTCGAGCGTGCGCTGCTGCTTCTCGCGGAACTCCTCCGTGCCCGCGACCTTAAGCGCGACGGCCTTGGCTGCGATCACGTGCATGAGCGGGCCGCCCTGCTGGCCGGGGAAGACGGCGGAGTTGAGCTTCTTCGCCCACTCCTGCTTCGCCAGAATGATGCCGGAGCGGGGGCCGCCGAGGGTCTTGTGGACGGTGGAGCTGACGACGTCGGCGTGCGGCACGGGGCTGGGGTGCAGGCCCGCGGCGACGAGGCCGGCGAAGTGCGCCATGTCGACCCACAGGTGGGCGCCCACCTCGTCGGCGATGGAGCGGAAGGCGGCGAAGTCGAGCTGCCGCGGGTACGCCGACCAGCCGGCGACGATCACCTTGGGCTTGGAGTCGAGGGCGATCTTGCGCACCTCGTCCATATCGACCCGGTGGTCCTCCTTGGAGACGCCGTAGAAGACGTTCTCGTAGAGCTTGCCGGAGAAGTTCAGGCGCATGCCGTGCGTGAGGTGGCCGCCGTGCGCGAGGTCGAGGCCCATCAGGGTCTCGCCCGGCTCCATGAGGGCCTGCAGCACGGCGGCGTTGGCCTGCGCGCCGGAGTGCGGCTGGACGTTGGCGAAGTCGGCGCCGAACAGCTCCTTGGCCCGGTTGCGCGCGAGGTCCTCGACGACGTCGACGTACTCACAGCCGCCGTAGTAGCGGCGCCCCGGGTAGCCCTCGGCGTACTTGTTGGTGAGCACGGAACCCTGCGCCTGCAGCACGGCGCGCGGCACGAAGTTCTCCGAGGCGATCATCTCCAGCGTGTCGCGCTGCCGCGCGAGCTCGCCGTTCATGGCGGCCGCGACCTCGGGATCGAGTTCGGCCAGGGACGCGGAGTTCACGCTGGAATCGCTCATGCGGTCATCCTAAGCCGCGAGCTCCCGCCGCAGCGCAGACGGGGTGAGGGGCTCGTCGAGCAGCCTTCCGAACCGGTCCAGCCGCGCCGGCCCGGAATCGGCGCGATCGAGCCAGGTGCCGAGCAGCGCGTAACCCTCGACGTAGGTGCTGATGTACGCCCGCCACAGCGGCGAGCCGACGAAGCGCAGCGACTGCCGCGCGCTCCGCTCTGCCATGAGGCCCCAGCGCTGCAGGTAGGCGGCCACGTCGTCCTCGCTCGCGCCGCGGTCGTGCAGCAGCAGCGCGGCGTCCTGCCGCACGTGCAGCAGGCCCGACGAGGCCGCCGCGATCCGCTCGGCGAGCTCCCCGTCGAAGGACAGGCCGAGGTCGGCGTAGATCTCCTGCGCCCAGCGGCCCCAGCCGGGGCCGATCGCGGCGCCGAGCGCGTGGTCGGCCAGGCCCTCCGCCATGAGGCACTGCGGCGTGTTGACCAGGAAGATCGTCTGCTCCGGCTGGTTCTCCCGCGCGACCAGCAGCTGCTCCTTGCGGCAGTGCTCGGTGTGGTGGCCCGGGTAGGCCTCGTGCGCGATGAGGTGCGGCAGCGACGAGAGGTACTGCGGCAGGTCGCCGTTGACCGCGACCCGCGAGGTGTAGTCGCCGAGGTAGTAGTTGAAGCCGGACCAGGGCTTGTCGTGTTCGATCTCGAACCGCACGGTCTCCGCCTCGGGCAGCGGATAGCGCCCCCGCACGACGTCCCGCAGCGCGCCGGCCAGCGCGTCCACCACCTCGGGCACGCGCTCGGCGGGCACCAGGAAGCGATCGCGCTGGGCCTGCATCCGCGGCTGGAGGGGGCCCGACCCGGGCAGGAGCTCGTCGAGCGCGGCGTGCGCCGCCTCGTAGTCGGCGGTGTCTCCCATGGCGATGTCGACGTCGAAGTAGGCCTTCACCTCGTCGACGAAGCCGATCGGCGCACCGTCGAACTTGCGCGCCGAGCACTCGAGCGCGGCGACGTGCCCGGCCAGGAATTCGCGGCGCGGCGCGGCGAGCGCGATGTCGGCGGCGACGTCGCGCAGCAGGGTGCGTGCCTCGGCGGCGAGGCGGGCGGGTTCGGGGGCGTCCTCGGCCTCCACCGCCCGACCGTGCGCCGGGTCGCCGAAGTAGGCGTCCACGAAACCGGATTCGATGCGGTCGAACCGCAGGCCCAGCCGCAGGTAACGGTCGGTGACGCTCAGCTCCTCCATGCGTGCCAGACTAGAGGGCATGTCTGACGCGGGGTGCCTCGTCCGGTGAGCGAACCGAGCCCGTACATCGAGCTCGACCGCGCTCAGTGGCGCGAGCTCCGGCAGTCGACGCCGCTGTCGCTGACCGAGGCCGACCTGTCCGACCTCCGCGGCCTGGGCGAGCAGATCGACCTGGCCGAGGTCGCCGAGGTCTACCTCCCCGTCTCCCGCCTGATCCACCTGCAGGTGGCGGCGCGGCAGCGGCTCTACGCCGCGACCGCGACCTTCCTCGGCGAGCAGCGGCACAACGCGCAGGTCCCCTTCGTCATCGGCGTCGCCGGCTCGGTGGCGGTCGGCAAGTCGACGACGGCCCGCGTGCTGCAGGCGCTGCTCGCGCGGTGGGACTCGCACCCCCGGGTGGACCTGGTGACCACCGACGGCTTCCTGCACCCGACGGCGGAGCTCGAGCGTCGCGGCATCATGCACCGCAAGGGCTTCCCCGAGTCCTACGACCGCCGGGCCCTCCTGCGCTTCGTGACCACGGTGAAGTCGGGCGCGGAGGACGCGACCGCGCCGATGTACTCGCACCAGCTCTACGACATCGTTCCCGGCGAGTTCATCCACGTGCGCCGGCCCGACATCCTCATCGTGGAGGGGCTCAACGTGCTGCAGACCGGGCCGCGACTCATGGTCTCGGACCTGTTCGACTTCTCCGTCTACGTGGACGCGCGGATCGAGGACATCGAGCGCTGGTACGTCGACCGGTTCCTCTCGATGCGGACCACCTCGTTCGCGGACCCGTCCTCGCACTTCCACCACTACGCCGGGCTCTCCGACACCGAGGCCCGCGACCGCGCGGAGGGCATCTGGGCGGGCATCAACCGCCCGAACCTGGTGCAGAACATCCTGCCGACCCGCCCGCGGGCGACGCTGGTGCTGCGCAAGGACTCCGACCACTCCATCAACCGCGTTCGGCTGCGCAAGCTCTGACGGTCCGCGCCCGGCGGCGCACCGTCGGGCCTACGATCGATCACCATGACCCGTCCCGGGGCCTCGCTGCCCGAACTCCTACTGCAGGCGGGCGCACGCGCGGACGTCGACGACGCCGATGCGCACGTCTACCGGGCCGCCCTGCGCGCACTGAGCCGCAACGGCACCCGTCTCACGACGGTGGAGAAGATCGCCACGGAGGCGGGGATGAGCCGGATGACCCTGTTCCGGAAGTTCGGCTCCAAGGACGAGATCCTGGCGGCGGCGCTGGCGTGGACGCTGGGACGACTGTTCGCCCAGACGGCCGAGGTGGTCGCGACGACCCCCGACGTCCCGACGCGGATCGAGGAGGTCTTCGTGCTGTGCTGTCGGGCGGGGCGCGGCCTCATGCCCTCGGATCCGCGGGAACGCGCGGAGCTGTTCGCAGACGAGCGCCTGGACACGGTGCGGCACGGCATCGGCTTCGTGCGCGCGATGATCGTCCAGGAGCAGGAGGCCGGGACGATGCCCGGGGACGCGACCGACGTCCGCGCCGACGCCCTCGTGCGGCTCACCACGGCGTGCTTCGCCGTCTCCCCCGCACCGTTCGATCTCGAGGACGACGACGCCGCGCGCGCTTACGCGCGCACGGCGCTCGTCCCCCTCGTGCAGTGATCAGGCTCGACGGCCGCTGCGATGATCTCGTCGAGGAGCACCCGAGACCTGACGAGGTCGGTGATAGCCCCGTCAATCCGTTCACGCTCCGCTTTCAGCTGATCCGCAAGCTTCGCGGTGGCACGTTCATTGGGCCCGCCCTCTGGGGCCTGCATGCACGGAAGCATTCGAGCGATCCTCGGGCTGTGTAACCCCGCGGCGAACAATTGCTGCACGAGAATCACCCGGTCAACTGCCGCCTCCGGGTAGTCGCGATGCCCGCCCGGCGTGCGAGCCGGCGACAGGAGCCGCTGTTCCTCGTAGTACCGCAGCGACCGCACGCTGACACCTGTGCGTCGGGAGAGTTCGCCGATCTTCACGCTGCACTCCTTGAACCTCACATCACTGTCAGGTCCTACGGTACGTCGGCCACGGTATCCGCTGAACCGGAAGGAACACTATGACCACGACCGCCGTACTCGGCGACGGCACGCGCCTGCGGTATCAACTCGAGGGACCGGAGGGCGCCCCCGTAATCGTGTTGTCGAACTCGATTGCCACGACATCAGCGATGTGGGACCAGACCGTCCCTGTCATGGCACGCGACCTCCGCGTGCTTCGCTACGACACTCGCGGGCACGGCGGGTCCGACGCCCCGGCCGGCGCCTACTCGATGGCGCGCCTCGGCAGGGACGTGGTCGAGCTGCTGGACTCGCTGGAGATCGATCGCGCGCACTTCTGCGGCCTATCACTCGGCGGCATGATCGGGCAGTGGCTCGCGGTACACGCCCCTGACCGGGTCGATCGCCTGATCCTCGCGAACACATCGGCCCACCTGGGGCCTTCGGGCCAGTGGGACGATCGGATCGCGAGTCTGCTCGCGGGCGAAGACCTCTCCGACACGGCCGATCGGTTCGTGCGCAACTGGTTTCCTACGAAGTTGCTGGCCGACGACCAGATCGTCGGGCCGTTCCGCGAGGCGATCACGCGAATGAGCCCGACGGGTTTGGCGGGTTGTCTGTCCGCCGTGCGCGACTTCGACATGCGGCGCACCGTCGCACTGGTCGAGGCCCCGACTCTCGTCATCGTCGGCGAATACGACGCCGTCTGCCTGCCGGAGCATGGGGAACACATCGCCCGCGTGGTGCAAGGCGCGAAGATCGCCACCCTCCCGGTCACACATCTATCCAATGTCGAAGCACCGCAGGCCTTCGATGACGCAGTGCGGCAATTCCTGACGGCGTAGCCGAGTCAGCCGAACGGGCAGCCGGCGGACGACGACGTCGCCGTGCGCTCGCGCTGGAAGGCGGTGAAGTCCGTGTTGTCGCGAGCCTTCATCGCCCGCAACGCGCGGGCCTTGCCGCGCGCGTAGTAGGCCAGTGGCGTGTAGCCGACCCGCTCCGGGATCACTTTGTAGGCGTGACGGATCGCGGCGGAGACCGCGCGATAGGAGTACTCCTCGCGCCTGCTCCACGACACGCCGAGGATCTCGCGGACCTCGGGCCGCAGCACACCGACCGTGAGCAGGTAGATGGCGCGGTTGTTGGCGATCCCGAGAGGCTTGAGCGCCGGCTCGATCGCCCGGAGGAACGGGCCCGCCTCGGGCGGCAGCGGCGGGTTGCCGTGGGCGAAGTCGTCGAGGAACTGCAGCGCGCCGGGATGCGCGACCAGTTTGGTGAGCATGTCCTCGTAGTAGCGGCCGAAGGCTTCCGGCTCCCACGGGACGGCGCCGTCCGGCACCTGGACGATGTCGGCGATCTTGCGGGAGTCGTCGAAGATCTCGAGGATGTCGGCGTCGGTCAGCGGACGACCCAGGCTGCGCGGCAGCGAGTCGATGCCCGTGATCGTTCCGGTGGCGATCACCCAGCCGTAGGCCTCCGGATTGAGCGCACTGATGTGTTTGCCCTCGGCGTTGCGCATCTGCAGCGGCTGGTGCTGCGCGCGGAGCCGGTAGCCCTCCTCGACGGCGGCGTCCTCGCCGAAGTACCAGCGCTGCACCGAGTCCATCGACCGGATCCCGCGCCCCACCGGATCGGTGTACGAGACGCTGAACTCCCCCACGATGTCGCCGATCACGGGATGCATCAGCTGCATCACGAACGCCGCGCCGTTGATCGGCAGGAACGCCCATTGACCGGCGACAGTGCCGCTCATCCCCAGCGGATCGACGAACTGCGATCGCGGCCCGTAGCGCTCGGGTGCACGAACGGTCTCGGTACGGCCCTCGGGCTCCGCCAACTGGGTCATGCCGCCTCCTTGTTGTTACGACTGTTGAATGAATCGTAACAGCATGTGGCGCGGGTCACCAGGGATCAGTGATAGATAATTTGCGATCGTCGCTCATTCGAGCGATCACCGCAGGCGAGGAGGGCGGTCAGGCGCCGAAGCGACGGTGCCGCGCGGCGTAGTCGCGCAGCGCGCGCAGGAAGTCGACGCGGCGGAACTCCGGCCAGTAGGCCTCCGTGAACCAGATCTCGCTGTACGCGCTCTGCCACAACAGGAAGCCGGAGAGCCGCTGCTCCCCCGACGTGCGGATCACCAGGTCCGGATCGGGCTGCCCCTTGGTGTACAGGTGCTGGTCGATCCCCTCGACGGTGACCGCGTCCACCAGTTCCTGGCCCGACATCCCGTCGGCGAGCTCGCTGCGCAGCAGGGACTGCACGGCGTCGACGATCTCCTTGCGGCCCCCGTAGCCGACGGCCACGTTCACGTGGGTGCCGGTGCGCCCCTTCGTGCCCTCGGCGGCGGCCGTGAGCCGGCGCGCGGCGTCGGGCGGCAGCAGGTCCATCGCGCCGACGATCTTCACCGACCAGTTCTTGTCCGGGCCCGAGATCTCCTCGACGACGTCGGTGATGATCTCCAGCAGCGCCGCGAGCTCGTCGGGGTCGCGCTGCAGGTTCTCGGTGGAGAGCAGGTAGATGGTCGCGAGCTCGATGCCGGCCTCGTCGCACCACTCGAGCATCTCGGCGATCTTCTTCGCACCCATGCGGTAGCCGTGGCTCACGTCGCTGAACCCGGCGGCCCGGGCCCAGCGCCGGTTACCGTCGCAGAGCACCGCCACGTGGCGGGGGCGCTGCGCTCCATCGCGATAGGCGTTGGTGAGCTCGTTCACCAGCCGTCGCTCGTAGAGCGCGTAGGCCGGCGAGACGAGCTTGCGGGCCGCGTCCGTGGGCAGCGACACTGGCAGTTTGGGGGCACTCACCACGCCTGCAACCCTACAACCGGAACCTGAGACCCAGCCTCATTCGCGCACGGTGGACGGCGCCCGCCAGGCTGGTGCCGTCCCCGGCACGGTCGGCGTCAGTCGTGCGCCGCGTAGATCGCGGCCGCCAGCTCGGTCCGCAGGGCCTGGAACTCGGCGGTCGCGGTGACCGACGGGTCGCGCACGGTGTCCGGCCCGTCGCCCGGCAGCTCGACCTTGCGGTCGATCACCACGCGTCCCGGGCGGGCGCTCATCACCAGCACGCGGGTGCTCAGGAACACCGCCTCCTCCACCGAGTGGGTGATGAAGACGATGGTCTTGCCCGCCTCCCGCCAGATCTTGAGCAGGTCCACCTGCAGCCGCTCGCGGGTCAGCGCGTCGAGCGCGCCGTAGGGCTCGTCCATGAGCACGATCGCGGGATCGTTGACCAGGACGCGGGCGATCTGCGCGCGCTGCTGCATGCCGCCGGAGAGCTCGTAGGGCCGCTTGTCGCCGAAGTCGCCGAGGCCCACGAGGTCCAGCAGCTTCTGCGCCTGCTCACGCCGCTCGGCCTTGCCCACGCCACTCACCTTGGGCCCGAACTCGACGTTGCCGCGCACCGTCAGCCAGGGGTACAGGGTGGGGGCCTGGAAGACCACGCCCCGGTCGGCCGACGGTGCCGTCACCCGCGCGCCGCCGACCTCAACGACGCCCTCGGTCGGGTCCTCGAAGCCGGCGACGAGCCGCAGCAGCGTCGTCTTGCCGCAGCCCGAAGGGCCGACGATGGAGACGAACTCGCCCGGCTCGATCGTGAGGTCCGTCGGCTGCAGCGCGATGGTCTGCCCGCTCGCGGTGTCGTAGGTCTTGCCGACCCCCGTCAGCTCGACGCGTTCGGTCCCGGTCACTTGGAAACCCCCTGTGCGGCGTCGGCGTAGACGCCGTCGGTGTAGTGCTGCGCCGGAGCGACGCCCTGGACCTGGCCCTGCTGGAGCAGGAACTCGGCGGTCCGGCGGATGTCGGCGCCGAGCTGCCCGCCGAGATGGTCGGGGCCGCCCTGCGTCTTCGCGTCGAAGTAGGCGTAGCCCTTGATCTGGGTGAGGACCTGGCCCAGCGGCACGCCGAGCTGGCCCGCGATGTGCTCGGCCGCCTTGCTCGGATCGGTGTTCAGCAGGTTCGCGGCCCAACTCTGCGCGGCGGTCCAGGCCTTGAGGAAGGCCGGGTTCTCGCGCACGAAGTCGCCGCGGGCGCCCTCGAGATCGTAGGTCGGCGCGCCCTGCTCGGCGACCTGGGCGCTCGTGGTGAGCACGGTGCCCTTGAGCTGGCTCAGCGTCGGCTCCCAGATGTACGTGGCGTCGATCTGCCCGCCGCCCCACGCGCCGCGGATGGCGTCCGGGGCCAGGTTGATGACCTGCGCATCGGTGACGCCCGCCTTGTCCAGGGCGGTGAGCAGGCTGTAGTGCGCGGTCGACGCGAAGGGCACGGCGATGCGCTTGCCCTTGAGGTCGGCGACGGTCTTGATGCCGTCGCCGCGGGCGACGAGCGACTCCGCGGCCCCGATCCGGTCCTGGATCCAGATGACCTTCATATCGATGTTCAGTGGCGCGCTGAGCGCCTTCGCGGCGGGCGCGCTGCCGAGCAGGCCGACGTCGAGGCTGTTGGCGCCGAACGCCTGGATCACGTCACCGCCGGAGGCGAACTTGCTCCACACGACGTTCACGTTGGGCAGGCAGGTCTTGAGCAGGCCGGTGTCCTTGACGACGAGGTCGCCGTTCGGGATCTCCTGCCAGCCGATCCGGACGGTGCCGGTCACCGTCGGGTCCGGGTCGACGGGGCACGCCGTGGTCCCGCCGATGGAGCGGGACTGTTCGGCGCGGCCGGATTCGACGATGCAGCCGGTCAGGGTGAGGCCGACGGCGCCGACCACGAGCGCCGTGCGCGCGAGGCGCTTCAGGCGGTTCATGCCTTCCCCTTCCACGGGACGGCCAGCAGGCCGATCCACTTGATGAGCGAGTCCAGCAGCAGCGCGGTGACGCCGATGACGATGATGCAGGCGATCGTCAGCGGGGTGTTGAGCTGCTGGCCGGCGAGGTAGGCGAGGCCGCCGATGCCGGGGATGCCGTTGTTGAGCTCGGCCGCGACGACGGTGGTCCACGCGAAGCCGACGGCGATGCGGATGCCGTTGATGACCTCGGGCAGCGTCGCCGGGACGATCACGCCGCGGATGGTCTGCAGCCGGTTCGCGCCGAGCGCGCGGGCGGCGTTGATCTGATCGATGCTCACGCCCTGCACGCCGTTGACGGTGGAGATCGCGATCGCGGGGAAGGCGGCCAGGAAGAGCAGCCAGATCTTCGACGTGTCGCCGATGCCGAACCACACGATGAGCAGGCCGATGTAGCCCAGCGGCGGCAGCGCGCGCAGGAAGTTCAGGTAGGGCTCGATGATCGTGTTGATCGTCTTCGAGGTGCCCATCGCGAAGCCCAGCAGCGGTCCGATGATGATCGCCGCGCCGACGCCGGCGAAGATCCGCTGCAGGCTGGCGACCAGGTGCTCCCACAGGAAGTAGTTCTGCTCGCCGAGCACCTCGCGCGGCACGCCCGGCGCCACCTGGTGCCACGTGCTCGCGCGCACCGCGGCGTCCCAGACGGCCTTCGGCGTGGGCAGGAAGGTCTCGTCGATCAGGCGCAGCCCGCTCACCAGCCACCAGGCGGCGACGAAGACGAGCAGCGCGATGATGCGGACGAGCCACGACCTGACCGCCAGCGGCAGCGGTTCGATGACGGCGTTCTTGACCCTCAGTAGCGGGGGCTCCCCGGCCATGAATTCCTCTCCGGCGCCCCAGTGGGCACACGAACAGGAAACTCTGTCAGGCCGCGGTTCGCATCGGAACCGTTCGAATCGTGGTGATCGTTAGGTGCGGTGCACGTTGCGGGCGGCTACCTGTCGGGAGGCATCGGGGTGGCTCAGACGTTCCTCCGGTACACATTGCGAGCGGCTACCTGGTCCCGGGGCATGATCTGGATCGAGTCGATGTTCACGTGCGGCGGGCGGGTGACGGTCCAGGTCACGGCGTCGGCGATGTCGTCGGCCGTGAGGTTGTCGACGCCCTCGTAGATCTTGTCGGCCGCTGCTTGGTCGCCGCCGAGGCGGACCACGGAGAACTCGGTCTCGACGAGGCCGGGATCGATCTCGATGACGCGGATCGGCTCGCCCTTGAGCTCCAGGCGCAGCACGCGGGTCACCGCGCGGGCGCCGTGCTTGGCGGCGTTGTAGCCAGCGCCGGTCTCGTACGCCTCGAGCGCGGCGACGGACCCGATGGTCACGACGCTCGCGGCTGGCGATGCCCGCAGCTTCGGCAGCAGCGCCTGGGTGACGCGCAGGATCGACAGGACGTTGATGTCGTACATGCGCGACCAGTCGGCCTCGTCGGCGGTCTCGATCCGGTCCACGCCGAGCGCGCCGCCCGCGTTGTTGACCAGCACGTCGACCTTCTCGATCGCGTCGGTGAAGGCCTTCACCGAGTCCACGTCGGAGACGTCGAGCGGCAGCGCGGTGACGATCCGCTCGGGGTACTCGGCCTCGAGCTGCCGCTTGAGGTCCTCCAGCCGCTCCACGCGACGGGCTCCGATCACCACGTCGAACCCCGCGCGCACCAGGTGCCGCGCGGTGGCGGCCCCGATCCCGCTGCTCGCTCCGGTGACGACGGCGATCTCAGCCATGCGTGTTCTCCATTCCCACGTCGATGCGGTGGTGTTCCAGGTCGTGCAGGGCGTAGACGGCGAAGGACTCGACGGTGAACGCGGAGCCGTTGGAGCGCAGGCCCGACCGCGCCCAGTCCTCGTCGCCGACGGTGGCGTAGGCCTGCGCGAACGCCGCCGCCGCGTCCGCGAGCTCGTCGGCCACGGTGCTCGGGTCCTGCGTGTCGTACTCGTCCTCGACCGCGGTCACGTCCTGATCCCAGTTCGCGAAGGTCGCGCCGTCGCGGGCGAGCATGAGGTTCAGCCGTTCGCGCATGATGAGGTGCACGTCGCGCAGGTGGCAGCCGTATTCGAGCACCGACCAGGTCTGCTCGTCGGGCCGGACGCGGGCATCGGGCCTCGCCAGCGCGGCGTCCCAGCCGACGGCCGACCGCGCGATGCGGTCGGCGATGTCCGCGCGGCGGACCGTCGACGGGTCGAATCCGCAGGCCGGGCAGGCCCGCTCGATGACCCACGTCCAGTCCTTGGTGTCCGGTGTGATCGCCACGCCCACGAATCTACTGCGCGCCCGACGGCTCACGATTTCGGGTTCTGCGCGCGTACACCTGCTCCAGCGCACGCGTACCGCGCCGGAACGCGAAATCGTGAACAGTCCCCTCAGCGCAGCGCGGCGGCGAGGTCGTGTAGCACCGAATCGGAGGTGGCGAAGTCCATGCACTTGTCGGTGACGGACTGGCCGTAGACCAGCGGGCCGGGGCCGGGCTGCTGCGCGCCGGCGACGAGGAAGGACTCGAGCATCACGCCGGAGATCCCCTTCTCGCCCGCGGCGAGGCGGCCCGCGATCTCGCGCGCGACCTCGGCCTGACGGACGTGGTCCTTGCCCGAGTTGGCGTGCGAGCAGTCCACCATCACCGACGGGGCGAGGCTGGCCTTCTCCAGCGCGCCGACGGCGGCGGAGACGGAGGCGGCGTCGAAGTTCGGCCCACCGCGGCCGCCGCGCAGGATGACGTGGCAGTTGTCGTTGCCGACGGTCTCGACCACGGCGGCGGCGCCCTCGTCATCGGTGCCGAAGAAGACGTGCCGGGCGGCGGCCGCCTGCACCCCGTCGATCGCGACGGAGACGTTTCCGTCGGTGGCGTTCTTGAAGCCGATCGGCATCGAGAGCCCGGAGGCGAGCTGACGGTGCACCTGCGACTCCGTGGTGCGGGCGCCGATCGCACCCCAGGCGACGGTGTCGGCGATGTACTGCGGGCTGGTCGGCTCGAGGAACTCGCAGCCCACGGGCAGGCCGATCTCCAGGATGTCGAGCAGCAGCTGCCGGGCGGTGCGCAGGCCGCGGGGCACGTCGTAGCTCTCGTCCATGCCGGGGTCGTTGATGAGGCCCTTCCACCCGACGGTGGTGCGCGGCTTCTCGAAGTACACGCGCATCACGACGAGCAGCTCGTCGGCCAGCTCGTCCGCGATGGGCTTGAGCCGGCGGGCGTAGTCGAGCGCGGCCTCGGGGTCGTGCACGGAGCAGGGGCCCACCACCACGAGAAGCCGCTGGTCGCGGCCCGCGATGACGTCGGCGACCGCGGCCCGGTCGGCCTCGACCTGCGCGGCCAGACGGGGTGCGAGCGGCAGCTCGTCGCGCAGCTGCGCGGGCGAGGGGATCGCGTGGAACGCCGAGACCCGACGGTTCGATGTCGACGCCGGTGTATCGAGTTCGATGGTCATGAGAAACCTTCCTGGTGGCGGCACCAGATCCCTTCCGGTGCCATAGAAAAAGGCAGCGAGTGATCTCGCTGCCTTCGGCTCCGGGTTCGTACGGTCGGGATTATCCGCGCATGCGCGCATCACCGCCGGCTCCACCCGGAGCCTCGGTAAAGCGCCAATACGCGTTCATACCCACGAGCCGAACATAGCACAGCTATCGCGCGATCTCTGTGGCGAGCGTCTCACCGTCGGTGACCGGCAGGGAGCAGACGGTGCCGTGGCAGACGTACGCCGCCGCGCGCCCGTCGACGGGGCCGCGCCCCTCCAGCAGCGGGTGCGAATCCTTAGCTCCAGCAATGACTACCGCGCCGCCGGGGGCGAGGCGGCGCGCCTCCGCCACCAGGGCGGCGGCGCCCGTCCCGTCGGCGACGGCGATCTGCAGGCTCGCCGCGGCCTGCTCGGCGACGGCGAGGTGGTGCCCCGCCCCGCGCGGCACCCGGCGGATCAGCTCCCCCGAGCGGGCCCGGGTGGCGGCGGCGAGCTGGGCGTAGCGCTCCCCGAGCAGCGCCTCGGCGTAGGTGAGGGCCTCGGCGACGAGGCTCGCGCCGGCGGGGGTGGCGCCGTCCGCGGGGTCGCGCGGGCGGGTCAACAGCGTCTCGCCGTCCGACGGTGCGTCGTACCAGCTCCCGTCCGCCGCGGGGTCGGCGAAGCGCACGATCGCGGCGTCGAGGATCGCGGCTGCCGCTGCGGCCCAATGCGACTCGTCCGTGTCGGCGGCGCCCGCGTGCTGCGCCAGCGCGAGCAGGCCGGTGACGAGGGCGGCGTAGTCCTCCAGCATGCCGTCGGCTTCGCCGACCGCGCCGCCGAGTGAGCTGCGGCGCAGTCGCGCACCGTCCCAATGGGTTCCGAGGACGTACCGGGCGACGGACGCGGCCTCGTCGACACGACCGGTCTCCGCCAGCGCGGTGATCGCGAGGCCGTTCCAGACGGTGACCACCTTGTCGTCGCGGCCGGGCTGTGGGCGCTGCACCCTGACGTCGTACAGCCGGCGTCGCACGTCGGCGAGGCGCACCGGGTCGGGCTCGCCCTGCAGCTGCAGCGTGGAGGTTCCGTGCTCGAAGGTGCCGCCCGCGGTGACCGCGAAAACCTCGGCGGCCCAGGCTCCGTCGGCCTCGCCGAGCACCTCGACGAGCTGCGACGGCGTCCACACGTACGTGGCGCCCTCGACGCCGTGCCCGTCGACGACGGTGTCCGCGTCGAGTGAGGAGGCGAGCCCGCCACCGTCGACGCCGAGGTCGCGGATCAGGAAGTCGGCGGTCTCGTCGGCGACCCGCAGCGCCAGGGGCGAGCCGGTGCGGCGCCCGAGGTGGGCGTAGAAGCGGAGCAGAAGGGCGTTGTCGTACAACATCTTCTCGAAATGCGGCACCACCCAGTCGGCGTCCACGGCGTAGCGGGCGAAGCCGCCGGCGAGCTGGTCGTAGATGCCGCCGCGGGCCATCGCCTCGGCGCACCGCACGGCGACGCCGTAGGAGGCCGGGTCCCCGGTGCGCTCGTGGTGCCGCAGCAGGGCCTCGACGGTGGCCGACGGCGGGAACTTCGGCGCGCGGCCGAAGCCGCCCGACGGGTCCTCGTCGGCGCAGATCGCGCGCACCGCCCCCGCCAGGTCCTCGGCGGAGGGTGCGGCACCGTCGGGCAGGCCGGCGGAGGCCTGCCGCAGGTGCGCGGCCACCTGCCCGGAGACGCGGCTCACCTCGTCGCGCCGGTCGCGCCAGGTGTCGGTGATGGCCTCGAGGAGCTGCGGGAAGCTCGCCTGGCCGTTGCGGGGCTCCGGCGGGTAGTAGGTGCCGCAGTAGAACGGCTCGCCGCTCGGGGTGAGGAAGCAGGTCATCGGCCAGCCGCCCTGCCCGGTCATGGCGACGGTGGCGTTCATGTAGATCGCGTCGAGGTCGGGGCGCTCCTCGCGGTCGACCTTGATGCACACGAAGCCGGCGTTCATCTGCGCCGCGATGGCCTCGTTCTCGAAGGACTCGTGCGCCATCACGTGGCACCAGTGGCACGCGGCGTAGCCGATGGACAACAGGACGGGCACATCCCGCTCCGCCGCCTCCGCCAGCGCGGCCTCGCTCCACTCCTGCCAGTGCACGGGGTTGTCCGCGTGCTGGCGCAGGTAGGGGCTGGTCGACTCGCCGAGACGGTTCATGTACCCATCCTGCCCCAGTCCTCCGATACCGGCTTCGCGCTCGACGTATCCGCGGAGCGGAGACTACCTTCCGAGGTCATGAAGTGCACGACGTCGATCGAGATCGCCCTGCCGCTGCAGCAGGTCGCGCAATTGCTCTCCGACCCGGCGCACCTGCCGATGTGGCTGCGGGGCATGGAGGTCCACGAACCGGTGAGCGGGACGCACGGCGAGGTCGGGACGGTCTCGCGCGTCGTACTGCGGTCGGGGAAGCAGACGATGGAGCTCACCGAGACCATCACCCGCCGTGAACCGGCGGACCTGCGCACGCTCCCCGCAGGGACCGTCGTGCGGTACGAGCGGGAGATCGAGGGCGCGGGGATGTGGAACGCCGCGCGCGAGCGGCTGACGGAGGCCGGCCCGGACCGGACGTTATGGGAGAGCGAGAACGAGTACCGCTTCCGCAATCCCCTGATGCGCCTGATGGCGCTCCTGATTCCCGGCGTCTTCCGCAAGCAGCAACTGCAGCACATGGAGGACTTCAAGGCCTTCGCCGAGCTGGGGACGGACGTCCGCGACCACGGGGCCTGATCGTCAGGTGGGCGGGTAGCGGTCCGCGAGGACGATCGCCCGAGCACGCAGGGCGGCCCGCAACTCCTCGGGCGCGAGAGCCTCGGCGGCGGTGTCCAGCTGCCACACAGCCCACACCGCGTGACGCAGGTCCTCGAAGGAGACGTCGAGGCGGATGCGCCCGTCGGGCTCGGTGACTTCGGCGCGCACCGCGCGCGCGTGGTTCAGCAGTTCGTCGCGCCGCGCCGCCTCGACGCGGACGAGGACCGGAAGGTGGTTCTCGGAGAGGAACTGCGCGCTCCGCTCGGCCCAGATCCGGTCGAGGTCGACCTGCGCCGGTCGCTGCGCGGAGTCCGCGAGCGCCTCGGCCGCGAGCATCCGCGACACCCGGTACGTGCGGTCGTCACCCGCCTTCGCCGCGAGCAGGTACGTGCGCCCGCGCACCGTGACCAGGCCGATCGGATCGACGGTGTGCCACCGCGGTTCCTTCTCCGGCGCGGCGTACCGGAAGCGGAGCACGCGCCCCGCGAGGACGGCGCGACGGACCTCGCCCATGACCGCCGGGTCGAACTCCTCGGCCGCCGCGCGCCGGGACAGCAGGTCCGTCTCGGGCTCGACGAGGAAGCGTGACGCGGCCCGATCCAAGTCCGCGCGGTTCCCCTCCGGCAGCGCGTCGACGACCTTGCGCATCGCTGAGGCGAGGGCAGCGTTGAGGCCGAACACCTTCCGGTCCGTGCCCGACCCGGCGGTGAGCAGAGCGAGGGCCTCGTCGTGGGTCAGGCCCGTCAGCTCGGTACGGAAGCCCGGCAGGAGGGAGTAGCCGCCACGGCGCCCGCGATCGGCGTAGACGGGGACCCCGGCGGTCGAGAGCGCGTCGATGTCGCGCTGCACGGTGCGCGGCGACACCTCCAGCTCCGCGGCCAGTTCGTCTGCCGTCATCCGTCCGCGCCGGCGCAGGAGGAGCACCAGCGAAACCAGTCGATCGGCGCGCATGGCTCGATTGTCTCCGAAAATCACGACATGAGGTGACGTGATTCGCTGCGAGCCTGGTCGTACGGGTATCGACGGATGGCCACGGGGCCGCCGCACGCCCGCCGAACCGAACGGAGAAGTGCCATGGAACGCACGGCGATCAACCCGGTGTCCTGGTCGCAGGAACTCGGATTCAACCAGGGCGAACTGGTCACCGGACAGTCCCGGACCCTGTACGTCTCGGGGCAGACCGCGATGAGCCCCGACGGCCGGCCGAAGCACGAGGACGACGTCGCGGCGCAGCTCGCGCTCGCGGTCGACAACCTCGAGGCCGTGCTCGACGCGGCCGGGATGTCGCTCGCGAACCTGGTGCGCCTGAACGTCTACAGCACCGACATCGACGAGCTATTCTCGCACTACGGCGTCCTCGCGGCGCGCCTCGGCGCCGCGGGGGTCGCCCCCACCACCACGATGCTCGGGGTGACCCGGCTCGCGATCCCGGGGCAGAAGGTCGAGCTGGAGGGCACCGCCGTCGGTTAGCCCGACGGTGCCGTCCGCGCCGGTCCCACCGGCGCGGGCGCCTGTCCGGCGTGACCGCCGCTCATCTCCCCCGCGGACCGCTCCGGGCCGCGGTTGATTCGGCCCTCGACCGACGTATCCTCGAAGTAGTCGCATTTCATCCGCGAAGGAGGCGCTCGTGACGGAACTTGTCGCGCCGTCGTGGATGCGCTCGCAGATCAGTGCCGAGCAATACGACTCCTGGTCCGAGGAGCAGTGCGCGGGCATCGAGATCGTGGACGGGATGGTCGTCGTGAGCCCGAGCGCATCGAAACGCCACAACCGCCTCGCTCGCCTGTTGGCGAACGCCCTTGATGCCGCGGCGGGCGAGGAGTGGAACGCCGACACTGATTTCGACGTCCGCCTGCAGGACGTACCGCTGACCAATCGGCGCCCCGACGTGATCGTCTACCGCGCGGAGTCGATCGACGTCTCCCCGACCCGGCCCCGTGACGTCCTACTCGTGGTGGAGGTCGTCTCCCCGGGTTCGGAGACAACGGACCGCGTCGTCAAGGCGGATCAGTACGCCAAGGCCGGAATCCGGTTCTACTGGCGCGTCGAGCAGGCCGCCGACGAACCCCCGATCGTGTACACCTACGTGCTCGACCCGGCGGCCCAGGTCTACCGCGACGGGGACGTGTTCACCGGCACGGTAACCACGTCCCTACCGTTCGCGGTCATCGTGGATCTCCGAGGCTGAGCGTGAACGCGATCACGACCGCGATGAACATGCGCCTCGGTCTTTTCGACAGCGGCGCATCGAGCGTGTCGGAGAACGTGGACGTCGTAATGGCCGCGACAGGATTCGGCACGGCTGGGCCGGAAGCAGGCGTCGAGGACGAATACGCAGCAGCACCGCGGATTGCTGCGTGTCAGCCGAAGGGCGACGAATGAGCCGGAGAAGTACACCGGCCGACGTCGAGCTTCTCGCGCAGGAGTCTGCGCGGCGGAGCATCCTCGCTGCTATCGCCCTGGCGTTGAGCGAACATCGCACAGTGCACGAGCTCCTCTACGCGGCCGAGGACGTCGATACTGCGAAGGCTCGGTTGATGGAAGGATTCGAGTGGACCGAGCACCAAGCCCTTGCGGTACTCGACCTACAGCAACGCCGCCTTCCCGCAGCGGAGCGACGCAGGATCATCGACGTGCTCGCCGACGTCGACGCCCGGATAGCCGAATTGACGGCACGAGTGACGCGCGATCACGGCGAATGACTACACCACCAGCTTGTAGACCGTCGCGCTCCCGACCTTGGTGGCGGTGAAGTTCTTCTCCACCCAGCTCTGGATCTCGGACTTCCCGCCGCCCGGGCGGAAGCCGCCGGAGGAGACGTAGTACGAGATCTTCCCGTCCTTCACCCACTGCTGGAACTGCGCGAGCGTGGGCGCGGGGTCGGAGCCGCTGAACCCGCCGATGGCGACCACCGGCCGGCCGGAGTTCAGTTGCAGCGAACCCTGGCTCTGCGCTCCGTTGACCGCGGCCGCCCACTGCGTGGTGGTGTTCTTCAGCAGGGCGATGAGCTCGGGGTCGGACTTCTGCTCGCCGGGCCCCTTGCCGGCCTTGATGTCGTCGGCGCTCACGCCCTCCGGGAGCTCCACGCCCGCGGGCAGTTCGACCTTCGTTCCGCCGCCCGACGATGCCTTCCCCTCACGCCCGCCCGGCCCGCCGAACATGTCACCGGACTTCGCGGTCTTCACCGCCGTCGGCACGCCGCCGCTGTGCGCGGTGCTCGCCGTCGAGACCGAGAACGCCGCCGTCGCAACGCCACCGGCGAGCAGCGCGAACACCAGCGCGGCCGCCGCCGCACGCCCGACCCGCGATCGGGTCACGACCAGCGCGACGATCGCCGCCGCCATCAGGACGCCGACGACGATCCCCAGCCACGGCCAGGCATACCCGGCTCGCCACGCGCGGACGATGCCCCAGCCACCGGCGGCCACCACCAGAGCGGCGAGCGCGAGCGTGCCCGGCACCGTCGACCTGCGGCTCCACGCGACGGCCGCGCCGCCGCCCACGAGCACCGCGATCGCCGGGACGAGTGCCACGGTGTAGTACGGGTGCACGGTGCCGCTCATGTACGAGAAGACCACGCCGGTCACCACGAGCCAGGTGCCGAAGACGGTGAGCCCCAGCGCGAGATCACGATCCAGGCGACGCCGCGCCACCAGCACGAGACCGATCACCAACACGACCAGTGCCGCCGGCAGCAGCCAGGAGATCTCGTTGCCGAACTCGTTGCTGAACAGGCGCGCGAGGCTCGGCGTGCCGCCGAAGGACGTGCCCGTGGCGCCGTTGCCGCCCGGCCCGCCGCCGCCGAAGCCGCCGGAACCCGAGCCGCCGCTGTTCCCGACGATCCGCGCCAGACCGTTGTAGCCGAGCACCAGATCCATGAACGTGCCGTCCTTCGAGCCGCCGATGTACGGCCGCGACGACGCGGGCCACAGCACCGTCAGCAGCACGTACCAGCCGGCCGAAACGACCACGGCGACAACACCCAGCGCCAGATCCCGAGCCCGCCGCAGCCAGGAGGTCTGCGCGAACAGCAGGTACGCGAGCCCGAAGCCGGGCAGCACCAGGAGGCCCTGCAGCATCTTGGTGAGGAAGGCGAAGCCGAGCAGCGCGCCGCACGCCACGAGCCAGCGCCACGACGCCGCCTGGCATGCCCGCACGGTGCAGTAGGCCGCGGCGGTCATGAGCAGTACCAGCAGGGCATCGGGGTTGTTGAACCGGAAGATCAGCACCGCCGCGGGGGTCAGCGCGCACACCGCGCCCGCCAGCAGCGCCCCTCCGGTCGCGATCCGCGACGGAAGCGAGCCGAGGAGCCGGCGCGTCGTCAGGTACACCAGCCCGACGGTGCCGACCCCCATCAGCGCCTGCGGCAGCAGGATCGACCAGGACGAGAGGCCGAGGACCCGCACGAACAGGCCGGTCACCCACAGCGCCGCGGGCGGCTTGTCGACGGTGATCACGTTGCCCGGGTCGAGCGAGCCGAACAGCCAGGCCTTCCAGCTCAGCCCGCCGGCCTGCGCCGCGGCGGCGTAGAAGTCGTTGCCGTAGCCGCTGATCGACAGGTTCCAGCAGTACAGCAGCGCCGTGGCGGCGAGCAGTGCGGTCACGGCACAGCGCCGCGGAGTCATGTACTTCACGGAAGCCACCCTCGCGGGCGGAACTGCGCGCCCCCGGCCCTGAGCCTGGGAAGTCGCTGTGAGGTCCCCTACCGGGGCTCGTCGGCCCCGGCACCGTCGGATCCGCCCGACGGTCCGCCGCGTGCGGGGGTGGTCGCGGGGTCGCGCGTGTAGGCCGACCGGTTCATCGGCGCGCCGCCGTCGGGCGCTGCTCCGCAGCGCCCGCACCGAACGGCCCGTAGGTCTCGGCTCCGAGTCGCGCAGCCTCGTCTATGTAATGCGCGAGCGCTGCTCGCGATCGGGTCAGCGTGCCGATCTGATCGTCCAGGCGGTCCAGTCGGCCTCGCATGGCCTCGATCAGCTCCGGGCAGCCGAAGAGCTGCGGGGCCTCACCCCTGGCGCAAGGCAGGAGGTAGGCGATGTCGTCCGTCGAGAGACCGGCGGCGAGCAGGTGCCGGATCTGCCGCACCGTGACGACGTCGTCCTCGCTGTAGACCCGGTACCCCGCGGCGGTGCGCCCCGGATCCAGCAGTGCCTGCGCCTCGTAGTACCGCAGCTGGTGGGCGTTGACACCCGTTCGGCGACTCAGATCTCCGATGTGCATTCGTCAGCCCCTTGACCTTCAGACCGGCCTCAACGTTCACCATGGTCGCATGAACTCCTACACACCCTCCCCAGGTGACCGGACGCCCGATGAGAACGACGGCTTCGCCGCACTCGTCGCGGCGTACCTCGCGATGTGGAACGAACGCGACCCGCGGGCCCGGCAGGCGCTGGCTGCCGCGGTGTTCACGCCCGACGCGTACTACGTGGACCCGAACTCCGCGGCGCGGGGAATCGCTGCCATCGATGCCTACGTGGCCGGCTGGCAGGCCCAGTTCCCCGATTCCGAGTTCACGCGTGGCGCGCTGCACGGCCATCACCACGTCGTGTACTTCGAGTGGAGCTTCGGGTCGCCCGGGAACCCGCCGGCGGGGAACGGCCGCGATGTGGCCGTCGTCGAGAACGGCCGGATCAGCACCGTCTACGGATTCTTCCAGTAGTAGCGGGCGTACCGCCCCGCCGATCCGGCGGCGTGCGTCGAGCTACCGGGGCTCGTCGCCCCCGGCACCGTCAGCACTGTTCGACGGTCCGCCGTCGCCCTTGGTGAGCGAGGCCCCGTCGGCCTCGATCCCCGCGTGGTCGGTGCCGCCGGCCTCGTCGCCCTCGCCGGGCGCCTCGTCGTCGAAGGACTCGGGGAGGTTCTTCACGTGCTTGTTCATCGAGCGGATCAGCAGGAAGGTCACCGCCAGAAGCGCGACGATCACGGCCAGGCCGAGCGGGCCCGACTTGCCGAACTCCGGCCCCTTGGGCTTCTGCGGGTCCTGCGCGAGGATCGCGACGTCGGTGGCGAGCTGCAGTAGCGGTCCCATCACTTCTCGATCCCGCTGAACAGGTCCTTCTCAGGCATCCTGCTGCTCACAGTGGTCTTCGCCAACTCGTACTCCTCGGTCGGCCACAGGCGCTGCTGCCACTCCATCGGCACCGCGAAGAACGGCCCGTTGGGGTCGATCTGGGTGGCGTGCGCGCGCAGCGCGTCATCGCGCACGGGGAAGTACTCGCCGCATTCGACCTGCGTGGTCACGCGGGCCATCATGTCGTTCTTCTCGTCCTTCCACCGCGCGAGCCACTCGGTGTAGGGGTTCTCGAGGCCGTTCTTCTCGAACTCGTCCGCGAAAGCCTGGAACTTCCCGCGCAGGAAGCCGTGGCTGTAGTAGACCTTCGAGATCTGCCAGGGCTCGCCGGCATCGGGGAACTGCGCGGGATCGGCCGCGGCCTCGTAGGCCGCCATCGAGACGGTGTGGGTCATGATGTGGTCGGGGTGCGGGTAGCCGCCGTTCTCGTCGTACGTGATCATCACGTGCGGGCGGAACTCGCGGATCAGGCGCACCAGTGTCTCGGTCGGCACCTCCACCGGCTCCAGCGCGAAGCAGCCGTCCGGGAGCGGGGGCAGCGGGTCGCCCTCGGGCAGCCCCGAGTCGACGAAGCCGAGCCAGCGGTGCTCGACGCCCAGGATGGCGGCGGCCTTGGCCATCTCCTCGCGACGCACCTCGGGCAGGCGGCCCTTGACGCCCGCGACGTCCATCGCGGGGTTGAGGATGTCGCCCCGTTCGCCGCCCGTGAACGTCGCGACCAGCACGTCGTTCCCCTCGGCCGCGTACCGCGCCATGGTGGCGGCGCCCTTGCTCGACTCGTCGTCCGGGTGCGCGTGAACGGCGAGGAGGCGGTATCCGGTCATGACCCCCAGTGTTCCACGATCGGGCGCGGGCCCGCCGCGCCGGGTGTGCTTCGATGGAAGCATGTCGACCGCCCCTGTCCGCCCCTCCGATCGCTACCCCGACGAGCGCGATCCCGCGCGCACGCGTCGCATCGGCCTCATCGGGCTGGTGGTGGTCGTGATCCTCGGCGTGGGCCTCGCGTGGATGGGCTATCAGAAGTTCTCGCGGCAGCCCGTCACCGGCGAGACCGCGGGGTACGAGGTGCTGTCCGATTCGGCGGTGGACGTGCAGGTCACGGTGACCCGCACCGACCCGCAGCAGGCGGTCAGCTGCATCGTCTACGCCAAGAACAAGGCGGGCGACGAGATCGGCCGCCGCGAGTTCTACGTCGCCCCGTCGCCGGACCCCGTCGTGGTGGTCAGCAGCGAGGTGCGCACCACGGAACCGCCCGCCGTCGGCGACGTCTTCGGTTGCGGGACGAACGTGCCCGCGTATCTTGACCGTGCGTGAGCACTGACAACTCCCCCACCCCGAAGTCTGGGCAGCCGGCCCGCAACCGCGGTCCGGCCTTCGCCACAGTCAGCAGTTACTACTTCCCCATGCTCGTCGGCCTGTTCGTCGGCGTCATGATCATCAGCAACATCACGGGCACCAAGGCCGTGCTGTTCGCCCCGTCGTTGCACGTCGAGATCCTCGGCCTGCAGATCGACGGCATCGCCACCGACGGCGCCTTCTACCTCTTCCCCCTCGCGTACGTCCTCGGCGACGTGATCTCCGAGGTGTACGGCTTCCGCGCCATGCGCAGGGTGATCCTCACCGGCTTCGCGATCCTCGCGCTCGCGGCACTGTGCTTCTGGGTCACCACGCTGCTGCCGCCCGCCCCGGGCTGGCCCAACGACGAGGCCTTCAAGACCGTCGCGGGCGTGGTCCCGCGGTTCCTGATCGCCGGCCTCGCGGGCTACCTGGTGGGCGAGTTCATGAACTCCTGGGTCCTGGTGCGCATGAAGTCCTGGACGGGCGAGAAGCACCTGTGGTCGCGGCTGCTCGGCTCCACGGTCGTCGGCGAGTTCTTCGACACCCTCGTCTTCTGTTCCATCGCCGCGCCCGCGCTCGGCTTCACCACCCCGGGTCAGTTCCTCAACTACCTGATCCTGGGATTCGTGTGGAAGACGCTGGTCGAGATCCTCATCATGCCGCTGAGCTACGCACTGTGCGGCTTCCTCAAACGCCGGGAGCCCACCTACCAGCAGGCGCTCCAGGCCGCCTGATCCGAATACCCGTTTCCGTTTCCCATGCTAGAATCAGCGGATACACGGTTCCGGATGGAGCCGTGTATTGCTGCATTTACGGGCCCCGGGCACCGTTTCGGGGCCGGCCGGCTGTGGGATGGTGAAGCCGCAGCGGGCCGCCGACTACGACGAAGGACGAAGAAATGACGGACACTCAGGTGACGTGGTTGACCCCCGAGTCCCACGAGCGCCTCAAGCACGAGTTGGACGCCTTGATCGCCAACCGCCCCGTCATCGCCGCCGAGATCAATGAGCGTCGCGAAGAGGGCGATCTCAAGGAGAACGGTGGCTACCACGCCGCGCGCGACGAGCAGGGCCAGCAGGAGGCGCGTATCCGCCAGCTGCAGGAGCTCCTCAACAACGCGAAGGTCGGCGAGGCCCCCACGCAGTCCGGCGTGGCGCTCCCCGGCTCGGTCGTGAAGGTCTACTACGACGGCGACGAGAAGGACACCGAGACCTTCCTCATCGCCACGCGCGAGGAGGGCGGGGGCGACGGTGAGCTGGAGATCTACTCCCCCAACTCCCCGCTCGGCGCGGCCCTGATCGACGCGAAGGTCGGCGAGACCCGCGAGTACACGATCCCCAGCGGCGCGGTCGTCAAGGTGACCCTGGTCAGCGCGGAGCCGTACCACTCCTGAGCTCCCCGGCACCGTCGAAAGCGGGCCCGCCCCCAGTGGGGACGGGCCCGCTTTCGCGTATCGGCGTCGCTGCTATCCGGCGCGGCTGCTCTGGAGCTGGCTGACTGTGACGAAGGCGTAGCCCTGGTCGCCGAGCTGCGTCATCATGCGGTCCATCGCCGTCGCCGACGAGACGAACGTGTCGTGCAGCATCACGATCTGTCCCGGCTTCACCTTCAGCAGCACCTGCGTCAGGCCGTCGGGATCACCCTGGTAGTTGTAGTCCATCGAATCCAGGTCCCAGAGGACCTGGGTGAGGCCCAGCCGCTTGCCGGCGTCCACGACGGACGGCGACGTGTGCCCGCCCATCGGCCGGAACAGTGTGGGCGCGCTTCCCACGGAGCTGCGGATCGCGTCGTTGGTCTGCTGCAACTGCGCGGTGCTGTCGGTCTCGGACAGCGTCGTCATGTCGGGCTGGGTCCAGGTGCCGTTGGCGACCTCGTTCCCGGTGCCGGCGATCGCCGTCATGATGTCGGGGTTGAGGTTGACCTGCGCGCCGGTCACGAAGAACGTGCCCTTGGCGCCGTGATTGTCGAGGATCTGCAGGAACTGCCTGGTCGCGGGGCCGGGACCGCCGGAGAAGGTGAGCGCGACGCACTTGCTCTTGGCGCAGTCGACGCTGCCGTCCGGCAGGTACACCGGCTTGGTGACGGGCTTCGCCGCCGCCTGAGGTGCGGGCGCGGGGGCCGACGGTCCGCCGCCCTGGCCCGACGGTCCACCCTCGCCCCGGTTCGCGTCGCCGCCGGCCGCGGTGGCGGGCGCGGGCGGCACCGCGGGCGCGGTGGGTCCGGCGACGGTGGGCTGCGGCTTCGCGGGCGCGTTCGGCGGCGGCACCACCACGGTCATCGTGGCTGGGGCCTGCGGCGACGGGGGCGCGGTGGTCTGCCCCGGCGGCAGGGCCCCGGGGTTGACCCCGGCGCTCGGCTTCGAGGAGGCGCCCGACGGGGCCGACGGCAGCGGGTCGAAGGTGAGGCTCGACCCGAGTCGGCTCGTATCGCCGCCGGTCACGCCGCACCCGACCGCGACGGCAGCCGCGATCACGAGGGCACTCCCCGCGACCGCGTAGTTGCGGACCTTCCGGCTCTGCTTCGGCCTCAAGAACTCACTCCAGCCACTTGTGTCATGTTCTACAACAAGAGCCACTTTAGTCCCACGAACCCTGAAGGGGAAGTCGAAGGTTCAGATGGTGACCGAGTCGTTACTCCCGGCGGCCCCTAAGGCGCGAACAAGGAGCCGACAAGGACGGCAGCGGACCATCGTGCCGTGCATCCGAACTACTTCGAGCCGTGGCATCGGCGCCACCCCGCCGCCTTCGTCGTCCTGACCGTGACGGCGATCGTCCTGGTCATCCTCACGGTGGGCGCCGGCCTGCTCCTCGGACTGGCCGTGCTGTTCGTGCACGCGCTGTCCGACCCGGTCCCCGTCGACGCCCATGACGAGCGCACGGTGCGAGCGCGGTTCAGCATCTACGCCGACGACGTCGACGCGTCGCGCGACGTGTCGGGCATGTGGTGCACGCGACTGAAGAACGGTGCCGGGAGCACCCGTTGGTTCCCGCCCGGCCCCCGATCCACCGGCGACGTCACCGTCGACGGCGAGGCCGCCACGATGGTCGTGCACTACTCGCCGCAGGGTGTCCCGAGCGACCCGGACGAGGACCCCGTCCGGGCGAAGACGCTGCTGCAGTTCCGCTACGAGTCCGGGATGTGGCGGTACTGCGGCGTCAGCTGAACGCGTTCTCCAAGTCGGCGACCAGGTCGCCGATGTCCTCGATGCCGACGGACAGCCGAACCAGGTCCTCGGGGACCTCGAGCTGCGAGCCGGCGGTGGACGCGTGGGTCATCGCGGCGGGGTGCTCGATGAGCGACTCGATGCCGCCCAGCGACTCGGCGAGCGTGAAGATCTCGGTCCGCGCGCAGAACCGCTGCGCCGCTTCGCGTCCGCCGGCGAGGCGGACGGAGATCATGCCGCCGAAGCGCTTCATCTGCTTGGCCGCGACCGCATGGTTCGGGTGGCTCTCGAGGCCCGGGTACAGCACCGTCGACACCTCGGGACGGCCGGAGAGGAACTCGACGATCTTCTCCGCGTTGTCGCAGTGCCGGTCCATCCGGACGCCGAGCGTCTTGATGCCGCGCAGGGCGAGGTAGACGTCGAACGGGCCGGGCACCGCGCCCGCGCCGTTCTGCAGGAAGGCGAAGTCGGTGTCGAGCTGCTCGTCGTTGGTCACCAACGCGCCACCGACGGTGTCGCTGTGCCCGCCGAGGTACTTGGTCACCGAGTGCAGCACCACGTCGGCGCCGAGGGCCAGCGGTGTCTGCAGGTACGGGCTGGCGAAGGTGTTGTCCACCACCAGCTTCGCGCCGCCGGCGTGGGCCACCTCGGCGAGGGCCTCGATGTCGCCGATGTTGAGCAGCGGGTTGGTCGGCGTCTCGATCCACACCAGCTTGGTGTTGGGGCGGATCGCCGCCCGCACGGCGTCGACGTCGGTGACGGGCGCCGGGGTGTGCTCGATCCCCCACTGCGAGAAGACCTTGTCGATGAGACGGAAGGTCCCGCCGTAGGCGTCGTCGGGGATGATCAGGTGATCGCCGGGGCGCAGAGTCGCGCGCAGCAGGCAGTCGGTGGCGGCCATGCCGGAGGCGAAGCCGCGGCCGAAGGTGCCCTCCTCGATCGCGGCGAGGTTGGCCTCGTAGGCGCGCCGGGTCGGGTTGCCGGTGCGGGCGTACTCGAAGCCGCCGCGCATGCCGCCGACGCCGTCCTGGGCGAAGGTGGAGCTGGCGTAGATCGGCACGTTGACGGCGCCGGTCAGCGGGTCGGGCTCGTAGCCGGCGTGGATCGCGCGGGTCGAGAAGCCCTGCGCCGCATGCTTGTCGATGGCGCTCTTCTGCTCACTCATGTCGCTGGCCCTTCTACTTGCCGTGGGAGAGGAAGTTCAGCACGTCGTGCCGGGTGATCACGCCGACGGGCTTGCCGTCGTCGATGACCATGAGGGCGTCGGACTCCCGCAGCGCCGTATTGGCGGCCGAGATCGGCTCGCCCGCACCGATCAGCGGGAACGCCGGGCCCATGTGCTTGCTCACCGGGTCGGCGAGGTTCGCGCGGCCCTCGAAGACGGCCGAGAGCAGCTCGCGCTCGGTGACGGCGCCCGCCACCTCGCCCGCCATGATCGGGGGCTCGGCGCCGACGACCGGCATCTGCGAGACGTTGTACTCGGCGAGGATCTCGATGGCGTCGCGGATGGTCTCCGACGGGTGCGTGTGCACGAGGTCGGGCAGTTCGCCCTTCTTGCCGCGCAGGATGTCGCCGACGAGGGATTCCTGCTCGTTGGGGTCGAGCGGGGCGCGCAGGAAGCCGTAGCTCGACATCCACTTGTCGTTGAAGATCTTCGACAGGTAGCCGCGGCCACCGTCGGGCAGCAGCACGACGACGACGGCGTCGGGGTCGCGCTCGGCGACGCGCAGCGCGGCGACGACCGCCATGCCGCACGAGCCGCCGACGAGCAGGCCCTCCTCGCGGGCGAGGCGGCGGGTCATCTCGAAGGAGTCGGCGTCGGAGACGGCGATGATCTCGTCCGGGATGTCGGGGTCGTAGGCGGTGGGCCAGAAGTCCTCGCCCACGCCCTCGACGAGGTACGGGCGGCCGGTGCCGCCGGAGTAGACGGAGCCCTCGGGATCGGCGCCGACGACCTTGACCTTCCCGCCGGAGACCTCCTTGAGGTACTTGCCGGTGCCGGTGATCGTGCCGCCCGTGCCGACGCCCGCCACGAAGTGGGTGATCTTACCCTCGGTGTCGCGCCAGATCTCGGGGCCGGTGGTCTCGTAGTGCGACGCGGGGCCGTTGGGGTTGGAGTACTGATTCGGCTTCCAGGCGCCCGGGATCTCGCGGGTGAGCCGGTCGGAGACGTTGTAGTACGAGTCCGGGTGCTCGGGCGCGACGGCGGTCGGGCACACGACGACCTCGGCGCCGTAGGCCTTGAGCACGTTGCGCTTGTCCTCGCTGACCTTGTCCGGGCAGACGAAGACGCACTTGTAGCCGCGCTGCTGCGCGACGATCGCCAGCCCCACGCCGGTGTTGCCGGACGTCGGCTCGACGATGGTGCCGCCCGGCTTGAGCTCGCCCGACTCCTCCGCGGCGTCGATCATCTTCACCGCGATCCGGTCCTTGCTGGACCCGCCGGGGTTGAGGTACTCGATCTTGGCCGCGACCAGGCCCGATCCGGGCTTCACCACGGAGTTCAGTCGAACCAGTGGGGTGTCGCCGATCAACTCGCTGACGTGTCCTGCGATACGCATGCCTCCATCGTCCCAGAGCGCCCGGTACGCCTCACGCCCGGTCCACGCCAGGCCGTCTAGATTGGTCTCATGGGGTACTCCCGAAACCGGCTCGCCCGTGACGCGCTGTACACCTCGGCCGCCGCCGTCAGCGGCGCCGGAGCCACCTGGGGCGCCTACGCGCTCCTCACCAAGCAGGCGCGCACCGCGCGCACCGTCATCCCCCACCGCACCGACAAGGCACCGGCGAAGGACGGCGTCTACGTCCCCGGCACCACCGTCGTCGAGCGGCCCGGGCCGCACCATCCCGCCGACGTGAGTCTCATGGTCTTCGGGGACTCCACCGCCGCGGGCCTCGGGGTCGACGATGCCGAGCACACGCCCGGCGTGCTGCTCGCACGCGGCGTCGTGGCGGAGACGGGGCGCACCGTGCGGCTCGCGGTGAAGGCGATCGTGGGCGCGACGTCGAAGGGGCTGGCCGCGCAGATCGAGGCGGCGTTCATCGCGAAGCAGATCCCGGACGTGGCGGTGATCATCGTCGGCGCGAACGACGTGACGGCGCTCAACTCGATCGAGCCCTCGGCGCGGCGCCTGGGCGCGGCCGTGGCCCAGCTGCGCGGCGCGGGCGCCGAGGTGGTCGTCGGCACGTGCCCGGACATCGGCGTCGTGCAGTCCATCCCCCAGCCCCTGCGGTCGGTGATCCGCCGGTACGGGCTGCAGCTGGCGGCGCGGCAGCGCGCGCACGTGCTCGCCGCGGGCGGACACCCCGTGCCCTTCGCCGACACCCTGACGCCGGAGTTCCTGGAGGCGCCCGAGCGGATGTTCTCGCCGGACAACTTCCACCCGTCGGCCGCGGGCTACGAGCTGGCGGCGCGGCTGCTGCTCCCCGAGGTGCTGGCCGCGCTCGGCGAGTGGCACGGGCCGCTCCCCTCGCCCCCGGAGGTGTCCGAGGCGGCCGACGCGAACCGACTCACGGCGCGCCTGGCCCGGGCCCTGCGCCGGGACTGAACCGGCCGCAAACGCAGAACGCCCCGCAGCCGGGGCTGCGGGGCGTTCGGACGGTGGTGACTAGTCGCTGCTGTAGAAGTAGCTCAGCAGGCGCAGGATCTCGACGTACAGCCAGACCAGCGTGACGGTCAGGCCCAGGGCCACGCCCCACGCCGCCTTCGACGGTGCGCCGGCGCGGATCAGCTGATCCGCCTGGTCGAAGTCCAGCAGGAAGCTGAACGCCGCGATCGCGATGACGACCAGCGAGAAGCCGACCGCGATGACCGGGTTCTCCTGGAAGTTACGCAGCGGGCCGGGGCCCGATCCGAACATGCCGATGACGGCGCTGCCCAGCATCATGACCAGGACACCGATCATGGCCGCGAAGAGCATGCGGGTGAAGCGCGGGGTCACGCGGATGGCGCCGGTCTTGTAGACCACGAGCATGCCGATGAACACGCCGACCGTGGCGAGCACGGCCTGACCGATGAGGGCGCCGGCGCTGATGCCGCTGACCATGTAGTTCGCGAAGACGAACGAGATGGCACCGACGAACAGACCCTCGAGCGCCGCGTACGACAGCACGATGGCCGGGTTGTCCTGCTTGCGGCCGAAGCTCGCGACCATCACCAGGATGAAGCCGCCGATACCGCCGACGAGCGCCAACGGCATCGGACCGACGATGCCGCCGGCGACGAGTGCGTACGCCGCGACCGCGAAGGCGATGAGCACGCCGAGCGTGGCACCGGTCTTCGTGACCACGTCGTCGATGGTCATGGTGCCGCCGGTCGTGCCCTGCTGGTACGGGGCCTGCGGCGGCTGCTGGTACTGCTGGAACTGCATGCCCTGGGCGGCGCCTGCGGCACCCATCCCCAGGTTCATGCCCTGCGGGTATCCCTGCTGCTGACCGTAGCCCTGCTGCGGGTAGCCCTGCTGATAGCCGGCGGGCGCCTGCTGGCGGGTCTCCTTGGTCAGCCCGCGGAAGATCGGGTTGCTGCTTTCGCGCACCGTGGGGTCCTTTCCCTGGTCGTGCACCTGTACATACTCTTCAACGCTCGAGCCCGCGGCCGAAGTTCCCAGTTTCGGCAACGTTCTTTACGAACAGCTTAACCGTGTCGCGGCGGGCGTGCAGAAACTTATGCCGCGGGACGATCCAGCAGGTCGTAGAGGCGCCGGCGCAGCTCGTCGCGGGGGACGACGGATTCCACCGCGGCCAGCGAGTCGGCGTCGTCGCTGCGCAGCAGACCGAGCAGCATGTGGGCGCTCTCGATGCTCCGATCCTTGCGGTGCGCCGCCTCCCGCACGGCGAGCTGCAGCGTCTTCTTCGATGCGGGGTCGAACGGGATGTGGCCGGCGCGGAACTTCGTGCGGATGGGCCGCAGAATGTCGAAGCCGAAGCGCTTCTCGATCGCGTCCGCGACGGCGCCCACGTCGATGCCGATGCCGCGCAGGGCCTCGGCGTCCCTGTCCGTGAGCACGCGGCCGGCGGCGGAGGCGCGGACCGCTTCGGGCGTGAGCCCCACGTCGGTCAGCTCGTGCTGCAGCGGACCGTCGACGGTGCCGAGCACGCCGAGCAGTAGGTGAGTGGGGGTGATCTTGTCGGCGCCGTTCTCGCGCGCCTCCTCCTGGGCGAGCACGACCGCGACGCGGGCGCTCTTGGTGAACCGTTCGAACACAGCAGTCCTGTTCCCGGCTTACTTGCCGTACTTCTTGTGCACCGCCTGGCGGCTGACCGCGAGGTGTTCCGCGATGTCCTGCCAGGACCAGCCGAGATTCCTGGCGTTGGACACCTGGACCGCCTCGAGTTGGTCGGCCAGCTTCCGCAGTGCGACGACGGCCCGGAGCCCCTCCGCGGGGTCCTCCGATGCCGCCGATCCGACGAGGGTGGGTGGTGAGCTCACGCCTGTCAATCTACGTTGACACACTCGGTCTGTCAACGCATGTTGACAGGCTCGACGGTGCGCCGCCGCGCTAGGCTTCCCCACGCGCCCCTATAGCCCAATTGGCAGAGGCAGCGGACTTAAAATCCGCCGAGTGTCGGTTCGAGTCCGACTGGGGGCACAACACGCCAGCGCCGATGACGAGTTCGCGCAACTTCGGGCCCCTTTTGCCGGGAAAGGCTCGAATCGGACGAGATCGGCATATACGATCACCCGACGAATTCACCTTTCCCACTTACCTTTGACGCAGCGCGAACCCGCCGCCGGTTCCATCGCTCCGTTGAACGAGTCTCCGGAGCACACCATGACCGAGGCCCATGAGCCACCTGCGGCACCCCAATCCCCGCCCCCTCCCTTCAGCCCCGGCCCGTATTCGACACGCCCCATACTACGACCCCGCACTGCCACCGCACGGGTATCCGGCGCCGACTCCCTACGCCTACCCTCCCCAGCAGATCGTGGTGACCCAGGTCGCCACTCCTGGAAACTCGGTCGGTGTAGCAGGGTTCGTCATCGGACTCCTCGCCCTGCTCTTCGCGTTCATCCCATTGATCGGAATGATCGCGTGGCTCTTGGTGCCGATCGGCCTCCTACTCTCCGGAGTCGGCATGATGAATTCACCGAGAGGCATGGCGATTGCAGGAATGGTGCTATCCGGCCTCGCACTCCTTATGTGCTTCGGTTGGTTGCTACTCGTCGCCATTTGACGACCGTGCCCCTCCAGAGCGCTCGGGCCGACTCCATCTGCGCGTGAAGCGACCGCTCCCCGAACGGATACCTACCGCAGGACGCAGTAGTGCACGAAATCGACGCCGCAGGAGAAAGATCGGCCGCCCACCCGCTCCAAAGCTGTGGCGATCCCCTGCTGCGGGAAGTACGGGATGCCGCCGCCCACGAGCACGGGATAGACGCGCACGCGGTACTCATCGATCAGGCCGAGCCGCGCTGCCTCCGCCGCGAGGCCGGCGCCGCCGATGCCGATGTTCCCCTCGCCGGGTTCGGCGCGGAGCCGCGCGACCTCCTCGGACAGGTCACCGTCGGCGAGGCGGGTGTTGGCGCCCTGCACCGCGGTGAGCGTGGTGGAGAAGACGACCTTCGGCAGGTCCTTCCACAGCGCGGCGAAGACGCGCTCGTCGGCGTCCAGCGGCTGAGTCTCCGCGGCGGTGTCCCAGTAGAGCATCGTCTCGTAGAGCTTCCGCCCCATCAGGTGCACGTCCAGCCCGCGCACCTCGTCGGTGGCGAAGCGGAACACCTCCTCGTCGGGCTGCGACCAGTCGAACGCCCCGTCCGGCCCCACGATGTACCCGTCCGCCGACGTGCTCAGTGAATAGGTCACGCTGCGCATCGGCGCTTCACCACCTCGTCCAGAACTTCTTCGGCCGTCTGTATTGTCCACCGTTTCCGTCCGGAAAGTGGCGCTGCACGCAAAGATTCCTCCACAGAAGTCGCGGAGGAGGAGCAATGGAAGTCACCGAAGATATCGAATCGACGTTCACGTCACTGACCACGAGTGCGCTGATCATCGCTGTAGCCGTCTGGTTCATCAGCGCGATCACTGCGGCGATGATCGCCGAGCAGCGGGGCCGAAGCGTCGCTGCGTTCTTCTTCTTCCTCGGCCCGCTCGGCCCCGGTTTCGCACTGATCGCGCCGCGCGAAGACCGGGGGCGTCCGGCACAGCCTCGCAGCGGAGTAGAGGAGCGCCCGGTCGCTGAGGGGCGTCGACGTTTCACCTGCCCCAGGTGCGGAGCCGCGAACGACATCGCCGAAGCCGAAACCCCCTACGACTGTTGGCGATGCGCGGAACACCGCAGAGTGCGGCCCACGTGATCGCGACTCACTCGGGGACCCCGGCGGCCACCGGGAGTCCGCTGCGGTAGGGCGGGGCGATGTCGTGCTCGTCGAAGGCGCGCAGGATCCGGCGGCGCAGCTCGCGCTCCACCGCCCACTGCCGGTTCGCGCGCACCCGCACGGTGAGCCGGATGCTCACCCGGTCGGCGGTGGCACCGTCGACGCCCAACATGTCGGGCGCGCCCAGGACGTCCTCGGACAAAGGCTCCTCCGCGACGGCCTCGAGGGCCGCCTCGAGGGCGACGCGGCACGCCAGATCCACGTCGGCGGAGTACGAGATGGGCAGTTGCAGGAAGGCCACCGCGTAGTCCTGGCTGAAGTTGGCGACCCGCATGATCTCGCCGTTGCGGACGTACCAGAGCGTGCCCTGCACGTCGCGCACCGTCGTGATCCGCATGCCCACCGTCTCGACGGTGCCGGTGACCTCCCCGAGGACCAGTACGACGTCGCCCACGCCGTACTGGTCCTCGATCAGCATGAAGATGCCGGAGATGAAGTCCCGCACCAGGTTCTGCGCGCCGAACCCCAAGGCCACGCCCACGACGCCGGCGGAGGCGATGAGCGGCGCCACGTTCACCCCGACGATCGCGAGCGACTGGATCACCACCCAGATCAGCACCAGGAAGGACACCGCGGACTTGAGCACCGAGCCGATGGTCTCGGCCCGCTGCGCCCGCCGGGCCCGGGCCTCCCGGTCGCGCTGCGCCTTCGCCGGATCGTCGACGGTGCGCCGCCGCACGGCCGGCAGTCGACTACCGTTGAGCCGGCCACCGAGTCTGCCGAGGCCGAATCGCCGTGGGGCCGAATCGCCGTCGCGCCGGTTGCCGCGGACCAGCCGATCGATGCCGCGGTGCAGCAGATATCGGACGACGACGGCGAGGACGACGTAGAGGCCTATCTCCAGGGGCGTGTGGATCAGCCACTGTCGTCCGTTCTCATTGAGCTGGAAGGCTAGATCGGACATGCCTCCGACGGTACGGACGACTGCCACACGCGCAAGTTCCCGAAACCGGGGATGCGCGGCGAACCGGTCAACGAATCACGTCGTAGATCACCTTGAGCACGCCGTTGGGATACGCCTGCGATTCCCGCAGCCGCAGTGCCGTGGCGTCCCGATCCTCGCGGCCGAAGATGCTCTTGCCCGCGCCGAGCAGGTACGGGAAGACCAACAGGTTGTACCGGTCGATCAGGCCGGCGTCGGCGAGGTTGCGCGCGAGCTCGCAGCTGCCGTGGATGAAGATCGCGCCGCCGTCGGTCGCCTTGAGCGCGGCGACGTCGTCCGTCGACCGCAGGATCGTCGTACCGCCCCAGCCGTCGACGAGGTCGCCCTCGCCGATCGTCGTGGAGGCGACGTACTTCGGCAGGTCGCGGTAGGCGGCGTGGTCCTCGGATTGCGGCCACACCGCGCCGAAGGCGTCGTAGCTGCGGCGCCCGAAGAGCAGCGCCGTCGTCTCCCCCAGCTCCTCGCCCTTGAGCGAGAAGGCCTCGGGGAGGAAGTCGTGCCGCGCCACCCAGCCGCCGCTGCGATGACCCTCGACGGTCCCGCCGGGCGAGTCCGCCACCCCGTCGAGCGAGATGAATCCCGTGTACACCAGTTCGCGCGTCATGCAGCTCACCCTAGTGCGCGGGTCAGATTCGTCACCGTCACTTGACCATCGAACTCCGTCGAGTACCGTAAGTGGCGTCGCAAAGGACATCCGGACGAGGCGCACCGTACCCGGCGAGCGAAAAGACGGTGCGAACCTGAGGAGGTTCGCATCATGGCATGGATCGTTCTGATCGTTTCCGGCGTTCTCGAGGCCATCTGGGCCACCGCACTCGGCAAGTCCGAGGGCTTCTCCAAGCTCACCCCGTCGATCGTGTTCGGCGTCGCGCTCGTCGCCAGCATGGCCGGCCTGGCCTACGCCATGCGCGATCTGCCCACCGGTACCGCCTACGCGGTCTGGGTCGGCATCGGCGCCACGCTCACCGTGGTCTACGCAATGGCGACCGGCGAGGAGACCGCATCGCTGGTCAAGGTCGTCTGCATCATGGCGATCGTCGGCGGTGTCGTCGGGCTCAAGCTGGCCCACTGACCGTCGCGCGGGCGTGCTCCTGCATCCGAGCGGTGCCGCCGTACGTCGCCACCCGCAGCGCCCATTCGACGGGGCCGTACCGGAACCGCCGGGTGTACCAGCGCGCGACGACGAGTTGCAGGACGAAGACGGCCGCGGCGAAGGCGAGCACCGCACCGTCGGACCATCTTCCGGCCTGCGCGAACCCGTAGCCCGTGAAGGCGAGGGCCGCGATCAGCGACTGCGAGAGGTACACCGTGGCGCTGATCCGGCCCGCCGGCGCGAAGACCTCGGACACCACCGGGCGGGCGTGGATGATCCGCAGGAAGGTGGCGGCGTACGCGGCGGCGAGCAGGGGTCCGGAGACGTAGCCGAGAGCCTCGGTGTGCGGGATGTGCAGCAGCACCGGGAGGATCGAGAGCGGTAGGCCGAGTCCGAATCCGATCGCCTGCACCCGCGGCAGGTGCTGGAGGTAGCGGGCCGGGTCCTCGAACAGGCGCACCTTTCCGGCGGCGAGGCCGACGAGGAACAGCGGCAGCACGTTGAGGATCCCGAACGCGACCGTCGGCCCCAAGCGGCCGACTCAGTCGCTCCACCGATAGGCGACGGCCTCGCCCCAGCCCGCGCGGACGGCGTCGAGGGCCGCGGCGTTGTCGGTCGCCGTCTGCGCGGCATCTGCCGGGGACTGGGTGATCCGCGCGACGGTGAGCGCCACGAACAGGAGGAGGCACGCTCCGTACAGGACACCGGCGAGCCGGAGCGCCGACCGCGGCCCCAGCCCTCGCAACGCGAGCAGTGCCAGGCCGATCAGGCCGTAGCCGAAGAGGACGTCGCCCGTGAACAGGAAAACAGTGTGCAACAGCCCGATCGCGAGGAGCGCGAGCAGGCGACGCACGGTGCGAGCCCTGGCGTTCGCACCGTCGCGCTCCGCGGAGCGGAACTGCAGAGTCAGCGAGTACCCGAACAGGAAGGAGAACAGCACGTAGAAGCGGTTGTGCAGGAAGATCTCCTCGAAGGACCGCACCGGGCCCTCCGCGAATCCCGCCGGGTTCGCCATGATCGCGATGTTCACCGCGAAGATGCCCCCGAGCGCGAAGCCGCGCAGGGCGTCGAGCGCCTCGATCCGCGGCACCGACGGGATCGTCGTCGTCATGCGGCAAAGCTATGACGGTTCGACCGGCGCCCGCCTCCGTGAAAGCCCGGATATACTCCCCTATTCCAGGGGTACGACGGTGCGGGTCAGGCGGCGGAGGCGGCCAGCCGGCCGGCCGGGTCGAGCACGGTGTCGACGACGCCGTGGCGCGCCTCGGCGCGGTCGACGGCCGTCGACCACTGCTCCGGATCGGCGAGGTCCGCCACGAGCGCGTAGACGTCACCGGAGAGCACGGAGACCACATCGCGGAAGTTGGTGCCCACCGCGGTCACCCGGTTCCCTGCCGCGGAGAGCTCAGCGACCAGTCGTGCCGTCGCGTCGGTGCCGTCCAGCACCACGATCACGCATTCGGTTGCCTTCGTCATCATCGACTTCCTTTCGCCGTCTGACGAAGACGTTAGGCTGCGAAACCGCTTCGTGCGCTGCCGAAAGGCTGTGAGTTCGTCAACAGTGCGTTAATTCCCGGGTTCGGCGAGCCCCATGGCCACGCCGTCGAGGATGTCGTGCTCGGAAACGGTGAGCTCGGTCACGCCGACGGCGGCCAGCCGCTCGGCCAGCCGCATCGCCACCAGCGCGCCGCCGCCGATCACGTCCGCGCGACCGGGGTGCATCGGGCCCAGCGCCAGGCGCTCCGCCGAGGTCATCGCGACCAGCCGGCGGCACAGCGCGACGAGATCGCCCAGCGGCACCCGCGAGCCGTGGATCAGTGCGGGGTCGTACTCGGTGAGGCCGTGTGCCAGCGCGGCCAACGTCGTGAAGGTCCCGGCGACGCCGATCCAGGTGCGGACGCCGTCCAGCGGCACGACGGCGGTGGCCTCGTCGAGGGCGGCGTCGATGTGGAAGGTCGCCTCCGCCACCTCGGCGGCGGTCGGCGGGTCCGCGTGCAGCGCACGCTCGGTGATCCGCACGCAGCCGATGTCGGCCGAATAGGCGCGCGCGACGGCGCCTCCGGAGCCGACGACGAGCTCCGTCGAGCCTCCGCCGAGGTCGACCACGAGGGCCGGGTCGTCGGCCGACAGCCCGGCGGTGGCGCCGCGGTAGGACAGCTCCGCCTCCTCGGTGCCGGCGATCACCTCGGCGCGCGCACCCGGCGTGATCCGGCCCAGCGCGGCGGCGGTGAGGTCGAGGAACGCATCGCGGTTGGACACGTCGCGGGCGGCGGAGGTGGCGACCATGCGAACCCGGGTCGCGCCCAGTTCCAGTGCCGTGGAGACGTAGTCGTCGAGCGCCACCCGGACGCGCTCGAGTGCCTCGGCGGCGAACTCGCCCGTGGCGTCCACGCCCTGACCGAGCCGGACGATCCGCATGTCGCGGTGCAGCTCCACCAGTCCCGCGTCGGAGGCGCGCGCGACGTACAGGCGGATACTGTTGGTACCGCAGTCGATCGCCGCGACGATCAGGGGATTCACTCACCACCCCAGGGGAACCGGGGCTCCGGCCAGTCGGCCGGGATCGCGCTGCCGCGCAGGCCCGCTGCCGCGGCGAGGGCGACGGCCTCGTCGCCCAGCCGGACGACCCCGGGGCCCTCGGCGAGCGCGTAGGCGATCAGCACGTGCAGGCACTTCACCCGGTCCGGCATGCCACCGCCGGTGAAGTCGGTGCCCAGATCCTCCAGGGCGTTGCGGGATTCGAGGTAATGCCGGTGCGCCGCGCGGTAGTTCTCGGCGATGGCCTCGTCGGAGGCGAGCAGCGCCTCCATCTCGCGCATGACCCCCGCGCTCTCCTGCCGGCTGGCCTCGGCGGTGAGCCGCGGGTCCGTGAGGTAGTAGAGCGTGGGGAAGGGCGTACCGTCGGGCAGCCGCGGCGCGGTCTTGACCACCGCGGGCTCGCCGTCCGGGGTGCGGTAGGCGATGGCGAGCACGCCACGGGGCTCCCGGCCCAGCTGCGCGGCGACCCGGTCCAGATCCTCCTGAGCTACTGCGTCACTCATCAGTGCGGCACCGCGATCGTGCGCCAGACATTGGTGTACCAGGGGTTCTGCTTCGCCTGCTCGGCCTCCACCTGCTCGGGCGTCGGCTTCGGCGCGCCGGGCACCTGCACGCGGTAGGGCGTCTCACCGGGCATCACGTACTGCAGCCGGATCCGGGCCTGCGCCTTGACGTACTCCGGATCGTCCTGCAGGCGCTTCTGCTCCTCGAGCCGCGCGATGTCGGCGAGCAACTGGGCGTGCTCGGCCGCCACCTTCTCCTCGCGTGCCTGCTCGGACATGTACGTCCGGACCGGCACGGCGAGGGTGAGGGCGAGGACGCACAGCACGAGGAACAGCACGACGGTCCGCCCCGCGCTCCGTCCGTCCGCACGGGCATCGCCGCCCGACGGGCTGCGCACGAGGCGGGACCTACTGCTCACTTCGGCTGTGCTCCTTCGACTCTCGATGTACTGCGGGGACTAGCTGGTGAACTCGAAGCGGGGGAAGGCGGTGTCGCCGGCGTACCGTGCGGCGTCGCCCAGTTCCTCCTCGATGCGCAGCAGCTGGTTGTACTTCGCGACACGCTCGGAGCGGGCCGGGGCACCGGTCTTGATCTGGCCCGAGCCCACCGCCACGGCCAGGTCGGCGATGGTGGTGTCCTCCGTCTCACCCGAGCGATGACTCATCATCGACTTGTAGCCGTTGTTGTGCGCCAACGCCACCGCATCCAGCGTCTCCGTCAGCGTGCCGATCTGATTGACCTTCACCAACAGCGCGTTCGCGGCACCCCGGGCGATACCGTCCTCCAGCCGCTCGGGGTTGGTGACAAACAGATCGTCGCCGACGAGCTGGATCTTGTCGCCGATCGCATCCGTCAGGTCGACCCACCCCTCCCAGTCGTCCTCCGACAGCGGATCCTCGATCGAGACCAGCGGGAACTCACCGATCAGCTCGGCGTAGAACTCACCCATCTCAGCGGCACTGAGCACCTTGCCCTCGAACTTGTAACCCTCCGGGCTGTAGAACTCCG
>NZ_JBNCLV010000007.1:196641-291629 GCF_049844855.1 Tsukamurella sp. DT100 | reverse complement strand
TCAAGCGCTACATCGCCCGCGACCTCTACCGCCTACTTGAGCACCCGTGGACTACTTGACACCCATAGGAGCGTCGCTATCGTTGCGAACCGATGTCCACCTCGCCCGCCGCCGCAGCCGACCACGCCTTCGAGGTGTGGGCGCCGCGCCCTCGGCGGGTCCGGCTCTGGCTCGACGGTGCAGTGCACGCGATGCGCCGCGACGCGGACGACTGGTGGCGGGTCACCGCGCCGGCCGCGCAGGACGCGCGGTACGGCTTCCTCCTCGATGACGACGAGACCGTGCTCCCCGATCCGCGGTCGCCCCGCCAGCCCGACGGGGTGCACGGGCCGTCGGCGCTGATCCCGGAGGTGGAGGGCCCGCGGTGGGCGGGCCGCGAGCTGCACGGCGCCGTCGTCTACGAGCTGCACATCGGCACCTTCACCCCCGAGGGCACGTTCGACGCGGCCATCGACCGCCTTCCGTACCTGCAGGACCTGGGTATCGGCTTCGTGCAGGTGATGCCGGTCAACGCCTTCAACGGCCAGCACGGCTGGGGCTACGACGGTGTCGGGTGGTTCGCCCTGCACGAGCCCTACGGCGGACCGTCGGGCCTGGAGCGGTTCGTCGCGGCCGCCCACGACCTGGGCCTCGGCGTGCTGCTCGACGTGGTGCACAACCACCTCGGCCAGTCGGGCAACTACCTCGGGCGCTTCGGCCCGTACGAGACCGACGGCGCGAACACCTGGGGTCGCACCATCAACCTGTCGGGCGAGGGCAGCGCGGAGGTCCGGCGCTTCATCCTCGACGACATCGCGTGGTGGCTGCGCCGCTACGGCGCCGACGGGCTCCGCCTCGATGCGGTGCACGCCCTCGTCGACCACTCCGATCGGCACCTCCTGCAGGATGCCGCCGCGCTCGCCGCAGAGCTGTCCGCGGAGCTCGGCCGACCGCTGGCCCTCGTCGCGGAGTCCGATCTCAACGATCCGCGCCTGGTCACGCCCGCCGAGCTGGGCGGCTACGGTCTCGCCGCGCAGTGGAACGACGACGTGCACCACGCGGTCCACACCATCGTCTCCGGCGAGCGGCAGGGCTATTACGCCGACTTCGGCAGCCCCGAGTGCCTGGCGACGGTGCTCACCGAGGGCTTCTTCCACGCCGGCACCCACAGCTCGTTCCGCGGCCGGATCCACGGCACGAAGATCGACCCCACACGGGTGGCACCGTCGCAGCTCCTGGCCTACACCTGCACGCACGACCAGGTGGGCAACCGGGCGCGGGGCGACCGCCCGTCGGAGTACCTGACCGACGGCCAGCTGGCGGTGAAGGCCGCGCTGGTCCTGTTCTCGCCGTTCACGCCGATGCTGTTCATGGGCGAGGAGTGGGGCGCCCGGACTCCCTTCCGCTTCTTCACCAGCCACCCCGAGCCGGAGCTGGCCCGCGCCACCGCGGAGGGGCGCAAGGCCGAGTTCGCCGAGCACGGCTGGCCGCCGGGCGACGTGCCCGACCCGCAGGACCCGGACACCTTCGCCGCCTCGCATCTCGACTGGTCGGAGCCCGCGCGGCCCGGCCACGCGCGGCTGTCGGGCGTGTACCGCGATCTCATCGCGCTGCGCCGCGACCCGGCGCTCGCCGGCGACGACCTGCGAGCGATCGCCTGCGATCATCCGGGCGAGGCCACCTGGTTCGCCGTGCACCGGGGCGACCTGACGCTCGTCGTGAACTTCACCTCGGCGCCCGTCACGGCGCCGTTCGGCGGCTCGCCCGTGCTGTCCTGGGAGGCACCGTCGGTCCGGGACGGCGCGACGACGGTGCCCGGCCACTCCTTCGTCGTGCTCCGCCGCGGTACCTGACCACAATCCGCGGGCACTCTGTTGCTAAGCGGTTGCTTTGTGAGAACCTAACGCTTATGCGAATCGGATTGGGCATCAACTACACGGACGGGTTCAAGGCCACGGCCGACGAGGTCCTCGACCTGGAGCGGGCGGGGCTGGACATCGTCTTCGTCCCCGAGGCGTACTCGTTCGACGCGGTCAGCGCGCTGGGCTACCTCGCCGCGAAGACGGAGCGCGTGCAGTTGGCGTCCGGCATCCTGCAGATCTACACCCGCACGCCCACGCTGACCGCGATGACCGCGGCGGGCCTGGACAACGTGTCCGACGGCCGGTTCATCCTGGGCCTGGGCGCCTCGGGCCCGCAGGTGATCGAGGGCTTCCACGGCGTGAAGTACGACGCGCCGATCGGCCGCACCCGCGAGATCATCGAGATCTGCCGCAAGGTGTGGCGCCGCGAGCGGCTCGAGCACCGCGGCAAGTTCTACACGATGCCGCTCACCCAGGAGGACGGCGGCACGGGCCTGGGCAAGCCGCTCAAGCTGATCAATCACCCGGTGCGCGAGCGCATCCCGGTCCTGCTCGCCGCGCTCGGCCAGAAGAACGTGGCGCTGGCCGCCGAGGTCGCCGAGGGCTGGCAGCCGATCTTCTTCCTGCCGGAGAAGGCCAAGGACGTGTGGGGCGACGCGGTCGCCGAAGGCAAGGCCAAGCGCGATCCCGCGCTGGGCGAGCTCGACGTCTACGCCGGGCCCGCACTGGCGATCGGCGAGAACGTCGACCACCTGCTCGGCTTCGTCAAGCCGCACCTCGCGCTGTACATCGGCGGCATGGGCGCCAAGGGCAAGAACTTCTATCACACGCTGGCCACCAACTACGGCTACGGCGCCGAGGCCGACCGGATCCAGGAGCTGTACCTGGCCGGCGACAAGGCCGCCGCGGTGGAGGCTGTGCCGGACGAGCTGGCCCGCAGCGTCTCCCTGATCGGCCCGAAGGGCTACGTCAAGGAGCGGGTCGCCGCGTTCGAGGAGGCCGGCGCGACCGTGCTCAACGTCGTGCCGATCGCGGAGGACGCGGCCGGCCGGGTGAAGCAGATCGAGGCGCTGCGCGAGCTCGTGTAGCAACCGCCACAACGTCGACGGGGGCGGTCCGGGATGATTTCCGGGTCGCCCCCGGTTGTCTCTTCTGTGACCGAAGCACCCTTCCCCCGCCCTCGCCTTTCCCTGCTCGAGCTCGCCCCCGTCGTCGACGGTGCGTCCTTCGGCGACGCCCTCCGCGACACCATCGCGACCGCGCAGGAGGCCGAACGCCTCGGCTACGAGCGGGTCTGGGTCGCCGAGCATCACTCGATGCCGGGCATCGCCAGCTCCGCCCCCGCGGTGCTGATCGGCCAGATCGCCGCGGCGACCGAGAAGATCCGCGTGGGCTCCGGCGGCGTCATGCTGCCGAACCACCAGCCGCTCGTCGTAGCCGAGCAGTTCGGCACGCTCGACGCGCTGTTCCCCGATCGCATCGACCTGGGCATCGGCCGCGCGCCGGGCACCGACCAGCTCACCGCCCATGCGCTGCGCGGCGGCAAGGTCAGCGAGTCCGTCGACGACTTCCCCCAGGCACTCGCGCATCTCCGGGCGTTCCTGCGCGACGACTTCCCCGCCGACCACCCGTACGTGGCGATCACCGCGACCCCCGGCGTCGGCTCGAACCCGCAGATGTGGCTGCTCGGCTCGTCGACGTTCAGCGCGAAGCTCGCCGGCCTGCTGGGCCTGCCCTTCGCCTTCGCCCGGCACTTCGCGCCGCAGGCCACCCTGCCCGCGCTCGCCGAGTACCGCGAGACCTTCCGCCCCGGCGACCTCGACGCCCCCAACGCGATGCTGACGGTCACCGTCGTGGCCGCGGACACCGACGAGGAGGCCCAGCGCATCGCCGGCCCGGCGAAGGCGTCAATGTACCGGGTGCGCACCGGCAACCCCGGCCGGATGATGACCTACGAGCAGGCCGCGGCGCAGCCGCTCACGCCCGAGCAGGAGCACGCGATCGCCCCGACCACGTCGGCGTGGATCGTCGGCTCGCAGGCGACGGTGCGCGACGAGCTCCGCGAGCTGCTCACCCGCACCCAGCCGCAGGAGCTGATGATCTCCGGCATGATCCCCGGCCTCGCGGAGCGCAAGCGCAGCCTCGAGCTGATCAAGGGCGCCGTCGACGAGCTCGACTGAGCCTCAGGCCGTCACGTCGCCGTTGAACAGGACGCGGGTGGGGCGCACGCGCACGACGATCTCCTCGGGGACGGCGTTGCGCCGGCCGAACTCCTCGCCGCGCTCGGCGCCCATGTACCGGACGCCGCACGCGGTACAGATCTTCAGCAGGTAGTCGGAGTCGTCGACGAGCTCCGCGACGCCCTGCACCTGCGCGAACGCGTAGGGCGGCTCCTGCAGGTCCACGGACACCGCGACCCGCGGATCCTTCGCCAGCAGCCGACCCTTCGGGGTGTCCCGGCCGGTCGCGAAGACGAGGGCACCGTCGTCCACGACGAACCAGACCGGCGCGGTGAGCGGGCGGCCGTCCCCGGCGAGGTAGGCGAGGTGGCCGGTGCGCGTTCCCGCGGAGAGGAAATCGACGACGGCGGGCGTGAGGGTGTCGCTGATCTGCATGGGTCGAGGCTACGTCTCCACCCGGATCTCCACCCGTCGGTCGATCCGCCGCGGCGACGATCGCGGCAGAGTCATCGGCATGAACACAGCGACCACCGCCGTCATCGCCGTCCTCGCCGTCGGCTGGATCTTCTACCGCCAGTTGCAGGCCCGCCCCCTCAAGGACAAGACCGCCCGCATCGCGCTGGTCCTCGCCGCGGTCGGCCTCTACCAGACCGTGCAGTACGTCTCGGGCGGCGGCGAGGTCGGCGCGGGCCATGTCGTCGCCGCGGTCCTGGGCCTGATCATCGCCGTCGCGCTGGCCTACCCGCGGGCGTTGACCACGAAGGTCTTCCCCGGCCCCGACGGCCGCTACCTGCGGCAGGGCACCGCCGCCACCATCGGCCTGTGGATCGTCGCGATCGCGCTGCACATCGGCGTCGACGTCCTGGTGCCGATGGCAATGGGCGATCACACCGGCCGCGGCTTCGCCGGCGTGACGACGATGCTCTTCATCGGCGTCACCCTCTACGCGCAGACCTGGTTCCTGCAGCAGCGCGTCGCCGCGCACCGCGCGCAGCACGCGGTCTCGGTCGCCTGATGATCGCGGCCCGCGCCCGTCAGAGCTGAGCGAGCGCGTGCTGGAGCTTCTTCAGGAAGGCGTCCTCGCCGAAGCGGTTGACCTTGAAGAACATCGCCTGACTGCCGCCGGACGTGATCCCGGTCAGATACAGATCCTCCCCGTGCCCCACGAGCGTGAGACTCAGGCTCACCCGGTTGGAGCCGGTGTAGCTGTATCGCTCGTACACCCGCACGGCGACGCGAACCCCACCCGCCGCGATCGTGCTTCCGTCCTCGAACGTGGCCGAGGCACTGCCACCCATGATGTGCGCGTCGAGCACCTCCAACGCGCTGTCGAAGTCGCCCACGAAAGCGTGCTCCAGTTTCGCCATAGTGCACCTCCTCGATGTCATTGTGCATCAAGGCGCATACGTGGGCGACTACGTCAGGTAGCGGTACGCGGGCGAACCGGGCTCGAGCCGCTCGCAGTGCAGGCGCGAGGAGTCCATCCGCTCCAGCAGCGCGCCGAGATCGCCGGCGCGGCCCAGCTCCACACCCACGAGGGCCTCGCCGGTGTCGCGGTTGTTGCGCTTGACGTACTCGAAGAGCGTCACGTCGTCGTCAGGCCCGAGCACCTCGTCGAGGAAGCGGCGCAGCGCGCCGGGCTCCTGGGGGAAGGCGACCAGGAAGTAGTGCTTGAGGCCCTGATGCACCAGTGACCGCTCGATCACCTCGTTGTAGCGCGAGACGTCGTTGTTGCCGCCGGAGAGCAGGCACACGACCGTGGCGCCGGGCTCGAACCGCAGCTGCGCCAGCGCGGCCACCGACAGCGCGCCCGCGGGCTCCGCGATGACGCCCTCGTTCTGGTACAGGTCCAGCATCGCGGTGCAGATCGCGCCCTCGTCGACCTCGATGATGCCGAGCTCGCCGGCCGCGACGTCGTGCACTGCGTGCGCGGGCCACACGACCCCACCCTCGGACGCCGCGACGTCGTAGCCGATGGAGCCGATCCGCTTGACGGCGGCACCGTCGACGAAGGGGTCGATGGTGGGCAGGTCGATGGGCCCGCCGGCCTCGAGCGCACGCGCCAGCGACGGTGCGCCCGCGGGCTCGGCGCCGACGATCGTGGCCGACGGGGACTGCGAGCGCAGGTACCGCGTCACCCCGGCGAAGCAGCCGGCGCCGCCGACGGGCATGACGGTCACGTCGGGGACGACCCCGTCGAGCTGCTCGACGAGCTCGACGCCGATGGTGCCCTGCCCCGAAGTGGTGCGCGGGTCGTCGAAGGCGTGGACCCAGGTGGCCCCCGTCGACGCGACGTCCTCCTGGGCGGCGGCTGCCGCGGCGTCGTAGGTCTCGCCGGTGGCGATCAGCTCGACGTACCGGCCGCCGTGCGCGCGGATGCGGTCCCGCTTCTGCTTCGGCGTGGTGGTCGGCACGTAGATCCGGCCGTGCACTTCCATCGCCCGGCACGCGAAGGCGACGCCCTGCGCGTGGTTACCGGCGGAGGCCGCGACCACGCCGGCCGCCTTCTCCGCCTCGGTGAGCTGCGCCATCAGGTTGTACGCGCCGCGGATCTTGTACGACCGCACGACTTGCAGGTCCTCGCGCTTGAGGTAGACCTTGGCGCCGGTCAGCGCGGAGAGCCGCTCGCAGTGCTGCAGCGGGCTCACCGACACCACCCCGGCGAGCCGCGCGCGGGCATCGATAATCGAGTGCACCGTCAGGTCGGCGGCGGCACTGGACATCGATGACGTAGACATGCGGGCCATTTTCCCACTCGACCGGAACGCGTCTCACCCCGCCCGTCGCGCGCGCTCCCGGCGCGCCACCCCGGCGACCCCGTGGACCGCCGCGAGGAAGCAGATCAGCGCCGGGATCAGGAAGACGATCGCCCCGATTACGGCCACCGGCCACATGTGGGCCGCGGGCTCGCCCGACGCGTCGATCGTCATCGGCACGAGCATCGCGGCCACCGTCAGCACGGGGAGCACGGCAACGCCCCACGCCCGACCGAGCAGAACCTGCGCGCCCGCCGCCGCCCAGACGATCGCGATCAGGCATGCGACCCGCAGGGCTCCGTCGGGCAAGGCCACCACGCCGATCGCGAGCACCGTCACCGACGCGACGAGGCCGACCACGACGAGGACCGCGCGCAGGCCGGGGCGCATCGTCACCACTCCACCCCTGGACCCGACGGGGCCCGCGCCCCCGCTCGTCGGCACCGGATCGCGCGGACGGCCTCCACGACGGCGTAGCCCACCGCCAGCCAGGCGGTCAGCCCCATCGTCCCGCCCACCAGCAGGAACAGCAGGCCGACCACCCACAGGCCGGTGTCGTCCTGCGACGCCCAGGCCGCCCACGGCACCGCGAACCCCATGACCGCGACCGCGGGGATCACCGCCAGCAGCCAGACGCGCCGCAGATACGCGAACGCCGCGGTGCACGCGAGGACGATCACGGCGCCGCAGGCGACCACCTGCCACGGCCGGTACGGCCCCTGCGCGACACCGTCGACCTCGTAGTACTCCTGGTCCCACCCGAGGAAGGCGAACCACGCGCCCGCGGCGACGGCCGCGAGGGCCACCAGGGTCAGGATCACGCGCATGCACTTGATGTTAGCCATCGCGAATCTCCTGGTCCGCCGAACGACGGGCGGGTCGGAAGCACGGCGCACGATCGCGTGCCATCATGACGAGGTGCTGGACGGGTTGCGGACGAGGATCACGCTCGTCATCGCGGTGGCCGGCGTCGTGGTCGCCGGCGCGACCCTCGACTTCCACCGCGACAGCCCGTGGACCGCCGCCCTCTTCGCGATCGCCGCGGCCGGCGTCGTCGTCCGGTGCCTTCCGGAGGACCGGGTCCCGCTGCCCGCGCGGGTCGCGACCGAGGCTGCGACGGTGGTCGCCGCCGGCGTCCTGTTCGCACTCCAGCCGAACGGCGCGCTCGGTGTCCTGCTCTACATCTCGACGGTCCACCTGGGCGGCGCGTTCCCGGCCCGCATCTCCGTCCCGCTCGCGGTGCTCGCCGGCGCCAGCGTCACCGCGACCGCATCGCTCACCGGCCCCACCGACTTCAACGCGATCTGGATCGGCGTCTCGGTCACCGCGACGGTGTGGGCCGGCATCGCCGGTCGCAGCCGCCGCGAACGCACCCGGGCGCTCGAACAGCTCGTGGAACAGACGAAGCTGACCGCGGAGTCCGAGTCGCGCAGCAGCGCGCTCGCCGAACGCGCCCGCATCGCCCGCGACCTGCACGACGTCCTCGCCCACACCCTCTCCGGCGCGGGTATGCAGCTCGAGCTCGCCGACGCCCTCCTGGAGGCGAACCGGCCCGACGACGCCCGCGCCGCCGTCCAGCGTGCCCGCGGCGCGATCGCGGACGGCGTCACCGAGGCCCGCGGCGCCGTCCACGCGCTGCGGGAGGACACCGTCGACCTGCCCGCGACGCTCGCCGCCCTCGCGGACGGCCCCGACGAGACCGTCGAGACCGAACCGGTCGAGCTGACGGCCGCGCAGGCCCGGGCGGTCCTGCGGGTCACGCAGGAGGCGATCACGAACGCCCGACGGTACGCCGCCGGCGCGCCCGTCGTCGTCCGCCTCTCCCCCGTGCCCGACGGTGCCGAGCTCACCGTGACCAACGGGGCCGGGACCGCGACCGCCGTCCACGGCTCCGGCATGGGGCTGATCGGCATGCGCGAGCGCGCGGCCGAGGCCGGCGGCTCGCTGCACGCCGCGCCGACCGGCGACGGCGGCTGGGCGGTCCGCCTGGTCCTGCCCCGCCCGTCCGATCCGATCAAGGAGCTGTGAGTGAACGACATCCGAGTGGTGGTCGCCGACGATCAGGCCGCGGTGCGCGAGGCGCTCGCCGCGATGCTCGACCTGATGCCCGGGATCGCGGTGGTCGGGGCCGCCGCCGACGGGGTCGAGGCGGTCGCGCTGGTCCGCGAGCAACGCCCCGACGTGCTGCTCACCGACCTGCGGATGCCGAACCTCGACGGCGCCGGCGCCACCGAGCGCGTCCTCGCCGACGCGCCGGACACCGCCGTCGTCCTGCTCACCACGTTCGACGACGAGGAGTCGATCCTCCGCGGCCTGCAGGCCGGCGCCCGCGGCTACCTCACGAAGAACGCGGGGCGGGCGGAGATCGCCGCCGCGATCACCGCGGCCGCCGCAGGACAGTCGGTGCTCGACCCGCAGGTGCAGCAGCGCCTGCTGGCGTCGGCGACCGCGGGCTCCGGGGCCGGGCGGGCACCGTCGACCCCGGCGGTCACGCCCGCCGACCTGACGCCCCGCGAGACGGAGGTGCTGCGGCTCATCGCCGACGGCCTCGCGAACCGCGACATCGCCGCGCGGCTGTTCGTGAGCGAGTCGACGGTCAAGACGCACATCAACAATCTGTTCGCGAAGGCGCAGCTCCGGGACCGTGCGCACGCCGTCCGCTACGCGTTCGATTCCGGGATCGCCGCATCCGGTCAGGGCGATTGAAAACCTTCTTCTCTGCGCGCCAACGACTTACGGTCGGACATCATGGCGACAACGATTCTCTCCCCGTCGCGGGCCGCACAGGGCCCGCCGACGGACACCTCCGCGGCACCGGTGCGTCTCGTGCCGCGGCGCCGCCCCGGACGATGGATCGCGGCCGCCGTCGTGGCCGTCCTCGGCGCGATGCTGGTGAACACGCTCGTCACCAATGAGCGTTTCGAATGGCCCACGGTTGCCCACTACTTCACGCAGGAGGCGGTGCTCAAGGGCCTGTGGCTCACGCTGTGGCTCACGGCGGTCACCTTCGCTGCCGGCTTCGTGCTCGGGATCGGGCTCGCGGCGATGCGGCTGTGGGGCGGCCCGGTGCTCCAGACGGTGTCCTTCGTGTTCGTCTGGCTGGTGCGGTCAGTGCCCCCGCTCGTGCTTCTGCTGTTCTGGTTCCAGCTCGCCTCGCTGTACCCGCAACTCTCGCTGGGCATCCCGTTCGGTCCCGAGTTCGTCACCTTCAACACCACGCACCTGATCAGCGGCCTCGTCGCGGCCTTCATCGCGCTGACCATCGACGTCGCGGCGTTCGCCGCCGAGATCGTGCGAGGCGGCCTCGTCTCGGTGGATCCGGGGCAGACGGAGGCCGCCCGGTCGCTCGGGCTGAGCCCGCGGCGCATCTTCCGCCGCATCGTGCTCCCGCAGGCGATGCCGGCGATCATCCCCGCGTCCGGCAACCTGCTGATCGGGCTGCTCAAGTCGACGTCGCTGGTCAGCGTCATCGCCGTGACCGATCTGCTGTACTCGGTGCAGCTGGTCTACAACCAGAACTTCAAGGTGATGCCGCTGCTGCTGGTGGCGACGATCTGGTACATCGTGATCACCTCGGTGCTGGCCGTGGGCCAGTACTTCGTCGAGCGCCGGTTCAACCGGGGCCGACGGGACGCCCGACCCTTCCGCGAGGTCCTCGCCGACGCGGCCCGCCTGCGCCCCCGGCTGCCCCGCACTGTCCGCGCGGCGGGAGACCGGGCATGAGCGCGATCGAGGTCCGCGGGCTCCGGAAGTCCTTCGGCGGCACCGAGGTGCTGCGCGGCGTCGACCTGGACGTCGCGCAGGGCGAGGTCGCCATCATCCTCGGGCCCTCCGGGTCCGGGAAGTCGACGCTGCTCCGCTGCATCAACCATCTGGAGCGCCCCGACGCCGGGTACGTCCGGGTGAACGACGACCTGATCGGCTACCGCGAGGCCCGCCACCGCAGCGATGCCACCGTGCTGCGCGAGCTGCATCCCCGGGACGTGGCGCGCCAGCGTCGCCGCATCGGCATGGTCTTCCAGCAGTTCAACCTGTTCCCGCACTTCACCGTCCTGGAGAACCTGACGGAGGGGCAGCTCGCCACCGGGGTGTCCCCCTCCGAGGCCGCCGAGCGCGGACGCGAGCTCCTCGCCCGCGTCGGGCTCGCGGGCCGCGAGAAGGCGTACCCGTCGCAGCTCTCGGGCGGCCAGCAGCAACGCGTCGCGATCGCCCGCACCCTGGCCATGCGGCCCGACGTCGTCCTCTTCGACGAGCCCACCTCGGCGCTCGACCCGGAGCTGGTCGGCGAGGTGCTGGCCGTGATCCGGGATCTCGCCGAGTCCGGCATGACCCTCGTCGTGGTGACGCACGAGATCGGGTTCGCCCGCGACGTCGCCGACACCGTGATCTTCATGGACGACGGCCGCATCGTCGAGACCGGCCGGCCCGACGCGATCTTCGCCGACGCCGAACACCCCCGCACCCGCGAATTCCTCGCGGCCGTGCGCTGATCCCCCGCTAGATCCGAGTCCAAGGAGACCCCATGCGCAGCCGCGCCCTGCTCGCCCTGCCCCTGATCGCCGCCGCCACCCTGCTCTCGGCGTGCGGCGGCTCGTCCGATCCGGCGGCACAGAGCTCGAGCTACCCGATCCCGACGCAGGACGTCGTGTCGTCCGTCGCGGTGGACCCCGCCGCCCAGGCGCTGCTGCCGGCCGGCACGAAGGAGCTGACGCTGGGGCTCACCCGGCAGCCCGGCATCAACAACCTGCCGCACGCCGGGGAGGTCCCCGACGGCAACCCGGTGGGCCTGGACGTGGACCTCCGCAACGCCGTCGCCAAGGCCCTCGGCGTGACCTGGAAGCAGGAGATCGGGACCTTCTCCACGATCATCCCGGGCGTCCAGAACGGCCGGTACCAGGTGGGCCAGGGCAACTTCGGCGTCACCAAGCCGCGCCTCGAGGTCGTCGACTTCGCGACCTACCTCAACGACGGCCAGTCCTTCGTCGGCTCGTCGAACTCCGGTCTGACGAGCGTGAAGACGCTGGAGGACCTGTGCGGCAAGAAGATCGTCACGGGCTCGGGCACCACCTTCCAGCAGATCCTGGAGAAGGGCGTCGACCAGTGCACGTCGAAGGGCAAGCCCGCGTACACCGTCCAGTACCTCGACGACCAGGGCGCCGTGATCCTCAGCCTGCAGAACAACAAGGTGGACGCCTACTTCGGGCCGACGCTCTCGCTGCGCTACCTGGTGGACAAGGTGCCCGGCACGAAGTTCCTCGGTGAGTACTCCACCACCGTGGTCGGTTTCGTGACGGCCAAGGGCTCCCCCATCGCGCCCGCGATCTCGCAGGCGATCAACACGCTCATCGCGCGCGGCGAGTACCAGCGGCTCTTCGAGAAGTGGAAGGTCCCGACCTCGGCACTGCCGAAGTCCGAGATCAACCCGACCGCGGGGTTCTGACCGATGGCGATCGAGTCGCTGGCCTTCCTCACGCCGGGCAACTACGTCGACGACGATCCCGCCTCCGGTCTCGAGGACACGCTGCGCCTCATCGAATTCGGCGAGCGCCTGGACTACCGCGGCGCCTGGGTGCGCCAGCGCCACCTCGAGCACGGCATCTCCTCCGCGGCCGTGTTCCTCGGGGCGGCCTCGCAGCGCACGTCGACCATCGAGCTGGGCACCGCGGTGATCCCGATCGGCTACGAGAACCCGTTCCGCTTGGCCGAGGACCTGTCGCTCGCGGACGCCCTCTCCCGGGGCAGGCTGCAGCCCGGCTTCTCCACCGGGATGCCGCATGCGGACCTGCTCGCCGACGTCGTCTTCGAGGGCGACTGGCGCACCTTCGAGTTCGGGCACGCGCGGGTGGCGCGCACCGTCGAGCACCTGCGCGGCGCGTACCTCGGCGACGAGACCGCACGGATCGAGTCCCCCGGCAACGTGCAGCGGCCCCGGCTGCAGCCGCACACCCCCGGCCTGGCGGACCGCTCCTGGTACGGCGGAACCTCGCTCGGCTCGTCGCGGTGGACCGGCGAGGCCGGCCTGCACCTGCTGACCGGCAACATCGTCTCGGCCGCGGGCATCGACTCCGAAGACTTCGGCACGGTCCAGGCCACCCTCATCGACGCCTTCCGCGCCGCCGGCGGGGCCGGCAAGCGGGTCGCCGTCGGACGGGTGATCGTGCCGACGGACAGCGCGGACCGGGCCACCGTCGCGCGGTACCGGGAGTACGCGCGGTCGCGTTACGAGCGGACGCTGACGCCACACGGCGACAAGCGCACGCTGTTCGCCGAGGATCTCGTGGGGCCGATCGCGGAGATCGCCGAGCGGCTCGGCGCCGACCCCGCGTTCTCCCCGGAATCCGGGCCGGTCACCGAGTTCCGTCTGGAACTGCCGTACGAGTTCGACGTGCGCGACTACGAGCAGATCCTCACCGACGCACGCGGCCTGCTGCCCGCCCTGTCGTCGGCGGCCTGACCGGATCGGTCACAGGCCCTAGGCGCTACGTGGTGGCGATGATCGGTGTCATGGCACCTTGCCTGATGACGCGGTCGCTGGTCGCGATCGCCAGCCCCCGACGCGTGGCCTGGGCGACGATCATGCGGTCGAACGGGTCGCGATGCTCCCAATTGAGCTGCCCTGCCAGGGTTGCGTCCGCCGAGTCCATCGCCAGCTCCTGCGCCGCCATGGACTCCAGCGTCTCCTTCCAGCTCGAGAGGATTCCCGATCCGTCGAGGCGACCGAGGCGAGTCTTGATCGCGATCTCCCAGGCGGAAGCGGCCGAGACGAACAGGTCGTTGCCGGGATCCCCGACCACGGCGAGCGCCTGTGGGGCGACCAGCTCAGGCGACTTGACCAGCCACAGAAGAGCGTTGGTGTCGAGCAGGACGGCGGTCACGAAGCGGAATCCCAGGCGTCGAGCTCATCGTAGGGAAGGGGCTCATCGAAGTCGTCAGGGATGGTGAGGCCGGGGAACTGTCCGAACGTGCGCGTCCGAGGACTCGCGGGCGAGATGACCGCCACCGCGCGGCCGTGCGAGGTGACGGTGATCGGACTGCCTGTCCGCTCGACCTCGGCGAGCACGGCGTTCAGCTTGGCCTTCGCCTCAGTGCTGGTGATGGTGCGCATGAGCTCATCTTACACTTATCGGACCAGTGCTACTAGTCCGACTGGCGCAAGTGGACTACGTGTGCGTCTCCCGAAGGGTCCGGACGAGGTTCTTCTGGATCTTGCCGGTCGCGGTCTTCGGAAGGGCGTCGACGAAGACGATCTCCTTGGGCGCCTTGAACCCCGCGAGGTTCTGCCGGGCGTAGTCGAGGAGGGCGTCACCGTCGGCCTCGCCCGACGGAGACGTCACGACGAAGGCCGTCACCGCCTCGCCCCAGCGCTCGTGCGGGGTGCCGACGACGGCGACCTCGGCGACCGCGTCGTGGCCGAGCAGGACGCGCTCGACCTCCACCGAGGAGACGTTCTCGCCGCCCGACTTGATGATGTCCTTCGCGCGGTCGGTGAAGTAGACGACGCCCTCGTCGTCCAGGTATCCGATGTCGCCGCCGTGGAACCAGCCGTGCGCGAAGGCCTCCGTGTTCGCCGCGGCGTTGTTCCAGTAACCCTCCATGAGCTGCGGTGCGCGGTAGACGATCTCGCCGACATCACCCGGCGGGAGCAGCGCACCGTCGTCGCCCATGATCGCGACGTCGGTCGAGACGGTCGCCGGGCCCCAGGAATCGTCCTTGACGCCCTGGTGGCCGGTCCACTGCACCTCGGACGCCGGGGTCGTCTCCGTCTGCCCGGAACCGAGGATGATGGCGGCGCCGGGGAACCGGGCCCGCAACGCCGTCAGCAGCTCGGCCGGCATCGGCGCCATCGCGTACAGGCCGGTGAGGAGCGACGCGGTGTTCTCGTCGGTGAGTTCGGGGCGGGTGAGCAGGGCCGCCCACATCATCGGCAGCAGCGTCAGGTGCGTGACCCGGTGGTCGACGAAGGCGCCCGCGAGCGCGGCCGGGTCGAAGCCGCGCAGGAGGACCGCGGTGCCACCGGTGACGAGCATCGGCATGAGCAGGGCGTCGAGAGCGGTGACGTGGAAGAGCGGCAGCGCGATCGGCTGCACCGCCGGCTGCACGTCGGGCCGCACGCCGAGCGCGACCGCGGAGGACAGCGCCGAGATGTGCACCGCGACATGGCTGGTGACCACACCCTTCGGCCGGGCCGTGGTCCCCGAGGTGTACAGGCAGTGCAGGATGTCCCGGTCCTCGACGATCGTCTCCACGACGGAATCGTCCGGGTCCGCCACCTCGGTGAAGGCGGTCGACGGGACGCCGCCCACCTCGGCGGGCAGCACGCCGCCGCCGTTGGCCACGATGTGGACGGCCTCGACCCGGTGGTCGGCGGCGTCCAGGGCCGCGGTGAGTGCGGGCGCGAAGACGTCCTCGGTGATGACGGCGCGGACGCCGCTGTCGCCGAGCTGGTACGCGACGTCGCCCGGGCCGAGCAGCAGGTTCAGCGGCATCGCCACGACGCCGAGCTTCGCGCACGCGAACAGGGAGACCACGAACTCCCACCGGTTCTGCAGCTGCAAGGCGATCGCGTCGCCGCGGCCGTACCCGCGCGCCTGCAGGCCCCGGGCGAGGGCGTTCGAGCGGCTCTCCAGCTCGCGGTAGGTCACCGTCGTGCCGCCGTCGACGAGCGCGACGCGATCGCCGAAGGAGCGGGCGGCGCGGGTGGGCAGGTCGCCCAGGCACACGCGGTGGGTGAGGTTGACCACGAGGGGGTCGACACCGGACAGATCGGGACGCATCGCACGGCTCATGGCCGCACGGTAACCGGTTCCAGCCGGGCGCGCGAGGCAATCCAGTGAAGAGGCGCTAACCGGCGCGCTGCGCCTCCGACGCCGTCCCCGGGACGGGCAGGCCGAGGTGATCGCGGAGGGTGCTGCCCGCGTACTCGGTACGGAAGGCCCCCCGCTCCTGCAGCAGCGGGACCACGCCGTCGATGAACTCGTCCAACCCGGTGGGCGTGAGATGCGGAACCAGGATGAAGCCGTCGGCGGCGTCGGCCTGGATGTAGGTGTCGATCTCGTCGGCCACCTGCTGGGCCGTCCCCACGAACTGCGGCCGGGTGTTGAGCTCGATGACCAGCTCGCGGATGGAGAGGCCGCCGGCCTCGGCCCGGGCGCGGTAGGTGGCGACGATCTCGCGGGGATCGGCGTGCAGCACGCGGCCCTGCACCGCCGGGGCGTCGTACACCGGATCCACGTCGGGCAGCGGGCCGTCGGGGTCGAAGGACTGCAGCTCCCGGCCCCACACCTGCTCGAGGAAGTTCAGCGCGGTCTGCGGGCTGACCTGCCGGCGCCGGATGTCGCGCGCCTTCTCCTGCGCCTCGTCCGGCGTATCACCGACGACGGCGGCGGCACCTGGGAATACCTTGAGGTGGTCAGGATTCCGGCCGCGGTCGGCGGCGCGACGCTTGACGTCGGCGTAGAAGGTGCGGCCGCTCTCGAGCGAGCCGTGCCGGGTGAAGATCGCGTCGGCCTGCGCCGCGGCGAAGTCGCGTCCCTCGCCGGAGTCCCCCGCCTGCAGCAGGACGGGGTGCCCCTGCGGCGACGGCGGGAGCGGCGCCGAACCGCGCACGTCGAACTGCGTCCCGTGGTGCACGACGTCGCCGTCGCCCCACCCGTCCCAGAACTTCCGCGCGACGGTCACGAACTCGTCGGCGCGGTGGTACCGGTCCGCGTGCGCGAGGTATCCCCCGCGGCGGAAGTTCTCTCCGGTGAAGGCGTCGGAGCTCGTGACCATGTTCCAGGCGGCGCGGCCACCGCTGAGGTGATCGAGCGTGCCGAACTGCCGCGCCACGTCGAAGGGCTCGTTGAAGGTCGTGTTGATGGTGCCCGCGAGGCCGATCCGGTCGGTGACGGCGGCCAGCGCCGCGAGCACCGTGAACGTGTCGGGCCGGCCCACCACGTCGAGGTCGTGGATGCGCCCGAGGTGCTCGCGCAACCGCAGCCCCTCGGCGAGGAAGAAGAAGTCGAACTTGGCGCGCTCGGCCGCGCGCGCGAGGTGGACGAAGGAGTCGAACTCCACCTGGCTACGGGCCGCGGGATCCGACCACACGGTGTTGTGATTGACGCCGGGGAAATGCGCGGCGAGGTGGATCGGCTTGCGGTGCACGCCCTCCCGGACGGGGACGTCGGCGCGGTCGGCGGTCACAGGAGGCCCCATTCCTTGGCCAGGAGTTCGTGGCTGCGCAGCCGCGCGGCGTGATCGTGGGTGACCGAGGTGATCACCAGCTCGTCGGCACCGGTGCGCTCGACGAGGGCACGCAGCCCGTCGGCGACGCGGCCGGGCTCGCCGACGAACTGGGTGTCGGTCCGGTCGGCGACCTGCGCGCGCTCCTCGTCCGTGAGGCCGGCGCTGTCGCGCGGGTAGGCGATCGCACCGGTGCCGTAGCGGATCGAGTGCACCCACGCGGGGAAGCCGGCGGCGAGCTCCCGCGCCTGGGCGTCGGTGTCGCCGACCACCACGTCGGCGCTCACCACGAGGTGCGGCGCCGCGAGGCGGTCGGAGGGCCGGAAGGCCTCGCGGTAGGCCCGCGCCGCCTCCAACGTGCTCGCGGGGCTGACGTGGTAGTTCGCGACGAAGGGCAGGCCACGGGCACCGGCGAGCTGCGCGCTCTCCCCCGCGCTGCTGCCGAAGATCCACACGGGCGCGTCCCGGGCCGCCTCCGCGACCGGGGAGCGCAGCGCGTGCCCGTCGGCGCTGAACGTGCCGCCGACCAGGTCGAGCACGTCCTCGACCTGCTGGGTGTAACTCGGGGGCTCCGCCTTCGGGTGGTAGAGCTGCTCGTAGCCGGCGACGATCGCAGGGTTCGGCGCGGGCGCTCCCGGCGGGGGCGTCCGCAGGCGCTGCCCCGTCCGCCCGAGGCCGATGTCCACCCGGCCGGGATGCAGCGCGGCCAGCACCCCGAAGGCGTCGGCGACGGCGGGCGCGGTGGTGAAGCCGATGAGCACCGCCGCGGAGCCGACGCGGATCCGGCTCGTGCGGGCCAGGATCTCGCCGATCAGCACGGCCGGGGCGGCGCTCGCGACGTGCGCGAAGTGGTGCTCGGCGACCCAGTACCGGCCGTAGCCCCAGTCCTCGGCGCGGCGCGCGAGGTCCAGGGTGTTGCGCAGCGCGTCCGACGGTGTGCCGCCGTCCGGGATGGGCGCGAGGTCGAGGACGTTCAGCCCGGTCATCAGGCTCCCTTCACAGCGGCGAAACGGTTGACCGCGGGTGCGAGGCCGAGGATCTCGCGGAAAGTTCCTGTCCGCGGGGCTCCGGGGAGGAGCGGCGCGAACGCGGAGCGCAGGCGGGGCAGGTCGACGGCGTTGACGCCGGGGCGCAGGCGGGCACCGTCGAAGCCGAGGGACTGCCATTCGGAGACGGTGCGCACCAGGGACTCCCCCGTGCCGGCGAAGACGTGCGTGTCGTCGTCCGCGGGCTCGCGCCGGTCCAGCTTCTCGATGCGGCGCAGCGCGGTGCGCTCGGAGTCGGCGAGATGGACGGTGACGTCGACGAGGAGCAGCGGCACCCCGGAGGCGCGGAGCCGCCGGGCGGTCTCGACGAGCTGATCGTCGGGTGCCGCGGGGACGATCGCGACGTCGACGCCCGCGGCCACGGACTCGGAGGCGGCGTCGGTGACCCGCGCGACCACGGGCGGCTGCCCCTGCGGGGGCCGCGGCGTGATCGACGGTCCCTTGACGGAGAAGTTCTCGCCCTGGAAGTCGATGTAGTGCAGCCGGTCCCGGTCGACGAACCGGCCCGTGGCGAGGTCCTTGACGATGGCCTCGTCCTCCCAGCTGTCCCAGAGGTCCTGCAGCACCTCGATGTACTCGCGGGCCTCGGCGGCACGCGACGCCGCGTCCTGCGGCGCCTTCCGGCCGAAGAGGGCCGCGTCGGCCGCGTCGCCCGTGGTGGCGGGGAGCACCCCGGCGCGACCGCCGCTGACGTAGTCGAGAGTCGCGATCGCCTTCGAGGCGTGGAAGGGCTCGGTATGGGTGGCGGTCACCGTGGGGACCAGGCCGATCCGCGGGACCGAGGGCGCCACGCGAGCGGCGAGCAGGGTGGCATCGAACCGGCCGGTGAGGCGGTCGCGGGCGGTGAGCGAGAAGGAGTCCTCGAAGGTCACGAGGTCGGCGGCGGCCACCTCCGCGGAGCGGGCCAGCCCAACCCAGTGCTCCGCGGAGGTGGCCTCCAGTGGATCCGCGCCGACCTCCGCGAACGCTGCGGGATGCCAGCCGAACGGCTCCAGGGCTATCCCGAGGACAGGGCGTGAGGTCGGTGCGGTCACGGATTCGACGGTATGCCGCGCGGTTTCGTCTGTGACCCCTTGCGCTCACCGTGGATCCAAGGGAATCGCGCGGCGGCGTTCGCCGAATATGAAGATCGCACGAAGATTCCCTGCCATTCGCCACCGCACGCGGCCCGTGAGGACGCACACTGCGATCATGAACACTCCGATCACCGGCGCCGGAGACGCGATGGCACCCGCAGCAGCGGGCAAGGCAGCCAGGAAGCAGGCGCCCCGCAGCGCCATCGGGGTGTGGAATCCCGAGACCCGGGGCCACGATGCACTGGAGACGATCCTCGCGCAGAACGCGATCCGCGACACCGCCCTCCTGCCCATCCGGCACGGCCGCATGGCGGCGTCACCCTGGACCTACTACCGCGGCGCCGCCGCGGTCATGGCGGCGGACCTCGCGTCCGCACCGCACACGGACCTGCAGGTGCAGCTCTGCGGCGACGCGCACGTCCTCAACTTCGGCATGTGGCGCAGCCCCGAGCGCAACCTCCTGTTCGATCTCCGCGACTTCGACGAGACCCTGCCCGGGCCCTTCGAATGGGACGTCAAGCGGTTCCTCACCAGCCTGGTCATCCTCGCCGAGAGCAACGGGCTCACCTCGGAGGTCGCCCGCGAGGCGGTGCGCCGCGGATACCAGGGCTATCGCGAGTGGATCTCGACGTACGCCTCGTGGCCGGAGCTGGACATCTGGTACGACAACGTCGACGTCACGCAGCTCGCCGAGTATCTCGCGCCCGACGACGAGCATCGGGTGGAGGAGCAGATCGAGAAGCGCGCCGACAAGCGTTCCCAGCGCGGGGCCCTCAAGAAGTTCACACAGCTGGTCGACGGGACCCGCCAGATCATCGAGGATCCGCCGTACCGCACGCACGCCCTCAGCGAGTACGCGGAACAGCTCGACACGATCGTCACGCAGTACCGCGAGAGCATCGCCGACCACATCGCGCACCTGTGGTCGCGCTACGACCTCGTCGACGCCGTCCAGCAGGTGGTCGGCGTCGGCAGCGTCGGCATGCGGGTGTTCCTCACGCTGAGCGAGGAACGCCGCACGGGCGACGCGCTGTTCCTCCAGGTCAAACAGGCCGGCCCCTCCGTCTACGAGCAGTTCCTGGGGCCTAGCCGGTACTCGACCCACGGGGCGCGGGTGGTGCAGGGGCAGCGCCTCATCCAGGCCTCCACGGACATGTTCGTCGGCTGGACCTCGATCGACGGGATGGACTACTACGTCCGGCAGTTCCGGGACGGCAAGGTGATCCCCGACGGCGCCGTCATCGCGCCCCGGCTCCCGGCGTTCGCCGAGGCCTGTGGCCACGTCCTCGCCCGCGCCCACGCCCGCAGCGGCGACGCCGCGCAGATCGACGGCTACCTCGGCGCCGCGCCGCGCGTGGCCGACGCCTTCACCGACTTCGCGTTCGCGTACGCCGAGCAGAACAGTCGCGACCACGCCCAGTTGGCGGACGCCGTCGCCGCCGGAACGGTCCCGGCCGCACCGGGCTGGCCCTAGGTCGCGAACCCCGCGAACAGCGCGGCGGCGATCATCGGCGGGCCGTGCGGCACCGTGCGGTCGCGGGTGGTGAGCGCCCAGGCGAGCGTGAGCAGCTGCGCGCCGAGGATCACCAGGAGTACCGCGGGGACGCCACCCGACCAGGCGACGGCGGCACCGAGGGCCGGCGCCAGCTTCACATCGCCCGCACCCATGCCGCGCGCGAGGAAGGCGGCGCCGTTCACCGCGGTCCAGACGGCGGCTCCGGCCAGCGGGGCGGAGTCACCCTCGAACACGGCCCAGAGCGAGCCGGCGAGAGCGACGCTCGCGGCGGGCAGGGTCAGGACGTTCGGGAGCCTCCGTTCCCGCACGTCGAACCAGCACAGCACGGCGCACCACGCCAGGAAGACACCCCCGAAGAGCCCCCACTCCACGGGGCCAGTGTGTCAGGCCTGCAGGGCCTCGCGCAGCGCATCGGGAATCGGGATGGAGCCCGAGCCGTCGGCGGCGATCACGGCGTAGACGATCCGCCCGGCGACGGCCTCGGTCGGCTCGCCGGCGTCGAGATCGGTGACGAAGACGAACTCGATCGTGAAGCTCTTCGTGCCGATCCGCCCGGTCCGCATGACGAGCTCGGTGTCGCCCTCGTCGGTCAGCCCCGCGGCGTAGTCGAGCTCGACGTGGACCACCTGCGAGTCGTAACCCGCGGCGATCATGGCCTCGTACGGCGTGCCGCGATCGGCGTAGAACTCGCCGATCGCCGTGTCGACGTAGCCGAGGTACCACATGTTGAACATGACGCCCTGGCGGTCGATCTCGTAGTACCGCGGCCGGAAGCGGTAGCGGAAGTCCGTGCTCATGATGCCTCCCTCGCGGCGGCCAGCGCCGCCGCCATCGCCTCCCGCGGCGCGGGCCTGCCGGTGAACCACTCGGCCTGCCGGAAGGCCTGGTGCAGCAGCATCGTCAGGCCGCCGGCGGTGCGCGCGCCCTTCGACTCCGCGGCGGCGACGAGCAGTGTCGGCCACGGGTCGTAGGCCACGTCCGCGACGGCGGGCGCCGCCGACGACAGCGCGTCCATCAGCGGGAAGTCGTCGGGCTGGGCGGCGCCGGGCAGGGTCGAGACGACCACGTCGGCCCGCGGCACCGCCGCCGCGGTGAGCGGCGCCCAGGCGGCCGTCAGCCCGAAGGTCTCGGCGCACGCGAGCGCGCCCTGCGCCCTCTCCTCCGAGCGGGCGAGCACCGTCGTGCGGGTGAAGCCCCGCTCGGCGAGCGCGGCGAACACCGGGCGGGCCGTGCCGCCCGCGCCGACGACGACCGCGGACTCCCCCGCGGCGCCGCACTCGGCGAGGAGGCCGTCGGCACCGTCGACGTCGGTGCAGTCGGCGAGCCAGCCCGACTCCGTACGGACCAGGGTGTTGGCGGAGCCCACGGTGACGGCGCGGTCGGTGCGCTCGTCGGCGAATTCCAGCGCCGCGAACTTGCCCGGCATGGTGACCGACAGGCCGACCCACTCGGGGCCGAGCCCTCCGACGAGGCCGGGCAGCGCCTCCGCGTCGCACTCGATCCGCTCGTAGGTCCAGTCCAGGCCGAGCGCGGCGAAGGCCGCGCCGTGCAGGACGGGCGAGAGCGAGTGGGTGATCGGCTTGCCGAGGACGGCGGCGCGCCGCGTCACGGACCGCAGCCGACGGTGAGGAACTTGGTGTCGCACGCCTTCTGCCGATTGCGCTCGTGCTGGGCGAAGTCGTCGGTGAACAGCGTGGTGCCCTTGCTGTCGACGGTGACGAAGTACAGCCACGGCCCGGGCGCGGGGTTCTCCGTCGCGACCAGCGCGTCGGTGCCGACGGCGCCGATCGGCGTGGCCGGCAGGCCGGTCTTGGCGTAGGTGTTCCACTCGGTCTTCTTGAGCAGTTTCTCGCCCGCGACGTCGATGCCGGTGACGGCCTCGCCGTAGTTGACCGTCGAGTCCATCTCGAGCTTCTGGTTCTTCGCGAGACGGTTGAGGATCACCCGCGCGACCTTCGGGTAGTCGTCGGCCTGGTTGACCTCGCGCTCGACGATCGACGCCGAGACCAGCACCTGGTACGGCGCCAGCTTCGCGGGGGACGTCCGGCTCGCGGTGAGCAGGCCCTGCGCCTCGTACTGCTTGGCCGATGCGGTGATGAGCTGCTTGAGGATGGCGGTCGGCGTCCCCGCGGGATCGATCTGGTCCCAGACGCCGGGCGCGATGAGGCCCTCGATGCGGCGGTGATCGCCCTTGAGCCGGGTGACGGTGGCGGCGGCCCACTCCGGGACGCCCAGGTCGGCGACCGACGCGGCGGAAGCGACCTTGACGAACTCGGCCTTCGGAGTCTGCTTCTTCACGCCGTCGACGGTGTGCGCGGTGGCGGCGGAGAGCTGGCTGAAGATGCCCTGCGCGACCTTGTTGTCCTTGCTGCGCTTGTCGTCGAGGACGGCGCCGGCGGAGACGTTGAGCATGCCCACGCGGTGCGACCGCGCCGGGTCGACCAGCATGGTGACGACCTCCGACGCCGGCAGCGACTTGCGCAGCTCGTAGTAGCCCGCGGAGATCGGCTTGTCGCCCGCCGCCTGGTTGAACGCGCCCACGGACTTCACCACGCCCGCGTCCACGAGGTTCTGCGCGAAGTCGGAGTTGTTCTGGCCCTCGATGTGGACCACGACCTCGGGACCCGCCTGCCCGGAGGCGTAATCCTCGGGCGTGGAGCCGCCGCCGAACAGGGAGCCGCGCACCGTCCACAGCACGCCGCCGATGACGACCAGGAAGACGACGATCAGCGACAGCAGCGCGACGCGGCGACGGCGCTTGATCCGCTCGCGTTGCGCCGCACGGCGCCGCTCCGAGCGGGTGGACCGCTGTTCGCCGACCGCCACCGGATCGGCGCGCTCGTTGTTCCAGCCGTCGCTCACTCGTCGACCTCCTCGGGACCGGACACCGGCCTCCGCTCGTCGAGCCATCCCTGGAGGATGGCCACCGCGGCGGCCTGATCGATCACCGCTCGCTGCTCCTTCGCCCGCACCCCGTTCTCGCGCAGCGCCCGCTGCGCCGTGACGGTGGTGAAGCGCTCATCGAAAAAACATACCCGGGGCGGCGTCGTGCTCGCGGCACCGAGAACCCCGGCGAGCCGCCGCGCGAAGCCCTCGGCCATCTTCGCCGACGCGCCGTGCTCCCCGCGGAGGGTGCGCGGCATGCCGATCACGATCTCGACCGGCTCGTAGTCGACCACGAGCTGCGCGATCCGGCGGAGGTCCGACCCGTCCTTCGCGGCGCGCACGGTCTCGACCGGCGTCGCGAGGATCCCGTCGGGGTCGCAGACGGCCACTCCGATGCGGGCCTTGCCCACGTCGAGGGCCAGCCGCCGGCCCCGCTCCCAGGCGGGTTCCGCGCCGCTCACCGTCAGGCGCCGACCGTCCGCGCGACCTCGGCCCGGACCGCGGTGAGGGCACCGTCGACCCCGGAGGCATCCGAGCCGGCGCCCTGCGCCATGTCGGCCTTGCCGCCGCCACGGCCGCCCACGGACGGCGCCGCGGCCTTGACCACGTCGCCGGCCTTGACGCCCAAGTCCTGGGCGGCGTCGTTGGCGGCCACCACGAACGGGACCTTGTCGCCGTCGACCGCGAACAGCGCGATGACGGCGGGCTCGGCGCCGAGCCGGCCCTTGAGCTGGGTGACCAGGCCGCGGAGCTCGCCCGCGGTGACGCCCTGGGGGGCCTTCGCGGCCACGAGTCGGACCGCACCGACGCGCTCCGGCGACGAGGCCAGCTCGGCCAGCGCCGAGAGGGCGGCCTGCGCGCGGAGCTTCTCGAGCTCCTTCTCGGCGTCCTTGAGGCGGGTGACCAGCGACTCGACGCGAGCGGGCACCTCCTCGGAGGGCACCTTGAGCGAGCTGGACAGCGCCGAGACGAGCGCGTGCTCCTTGGCGAGGTACTTCTGCGAGTCGAGGCCCACGTACGCCTCGACGCGCCGCACGCCGGAGCCCACGGAGCTCTCGCCGAGCACGGTGACGGGGCCGACGAGGCCCGAGCTGGCGACGTGCGTGCCGCCGCACAGCTCCATCGAGAACGGGCCGCCGATCTCCACGACGCGCACCTGATCGCCGTAGTTCTCGCCGAACAGCGCCATCGCGCCGCGCCGCTTGGCGGTCTCCAGGTCGGTGACGTCGGTGTGCACCGCGTAGTCGGCCTGCACGGCCTCGTTGGTGACGCGCTCGATGTCGGCGCGCTGGTCGTCGTTCAGGCCGCCCGACCAGCGGAAGTCGAACCGCAGGTAGCCGGGCTTGTTGAGCGAGCCCGCCTGGACGGCGTTGGGGCCGAGCACCTGGCGCAGCGCGGCGTGCACGAGGTGCGTGCCGGAGTGCCCCTGGGTGCTGCCGTGGCGGTGGCCCGCGTCGGCGGCGACGGTGACGGTGTCGCCCTCGGAGACCTCGCCGGAGGCGACGGTGCCCTGGTGGCGCCACAGCGTCTTGGCGACGCGCTGCACGTCGGTGACGACGATCTGCGCGCCGGCGGCCGTGGTGATGGTGCCGATGTCGGAGAGCTGGCCGCCGGCCTCGGCGTACAGCGGGCTGCGATCGAGCACGATCTCCACGTCGTCGCCCTGGTGCACGACGGGCACGCGGACGCCGTCCTTGACCAGGCCGAGGACCTGGGCGTCGGAGACCAGTTCGTCGAAGCCGGTGAACTCGGTGGGACCACGATCGAGGAACTCGCGGAACACCGAGAGGTCGGCGAGCGCCGACTTGCGGGAGTTCGCGTCGTCCTTGGCGCGCTGGCGCTGCTCGGCCATGAGGCCTCGGAAGCCCTCCTCGTCGACCTGCAGGCCGGCCTCGGCGGCCATCTCCAGCGTGAGGTCGATCGGGAAGCCGTAGGTGTCGTGCAGGGTGAAGGCGTCGTCGCCGGAGAGCACCGTCTTCCCGGAGGACTTGGTGGCGTCGACGGCGTTGCCGAACAGGGTGGTGCCCTGCTCCAGAGTCTTGAGGAAGGCCTGCTCCTCGCCGGTGGCGACGGTGCGGATCCGCTGCGCGTCGTCGGCGAGCTCGGGGTACGACGGCGTCATCGTCGAGATGACGGTGTCGACGAAGTCGCCCATGGTCTCGCCGGTGGCGCCGAGGAGGCGGGCCGAGCGGACGACGCGGCGCAGCAGGCGGCGCAGCACGTAGCCGCGGCCGTCGTTGCCGGGGTTCACGCCGTCCTGGATGAGCATGACGGCGGTGCGGGTGTGGTCGGCGATGACGCGGAACAGGCGGTCGTGCTCGGCGTCGCCGGCGTTGTAGCGCTGGCCGGTGAGCTCCTGCGCGCGATCGATCACGGGGCGCAGCAGGTCGGTGTCGTAGACGTTGTCGACGCCCTGCAGCAGGAAGGCGACGCGCTCGACGCCCATGCCGGTGTCGATGTTCTTCTTCGGCAGCTCGCCGAGGATCTCGAAGTTCTCCTTGCCGCCGCCCTGGCCCCGCTCGTTCTGCATGAAGACGAGGTTCCAGATCTCGATGTAGCGGTCCTCGTCGGCCTCGGGGCCACCCGGGGCGCCGTACTCGGGGCCGCGGTCGTAGAAGATCTCCGAGCACGGGCCGGCGGGGCCGGGGATGCCCATCGACCAGTAGTTGTCCTTCATGCCGCGGCGCTGGATGCGCTCGGGCACCTGGCCGACCTCGAGCCACAGGTCGCGGGCCTCGTCGTCGTCCAGGTAGACCGTCGACCACAGGCGCTCGGGATCCATCCCGAAGCCGCCGTCCTCGACGGGGTTCGTCAGCAGCGACCAGGCGAACCGGATGGCGTCGCGCTTGAAGTAGTCGCCGAAGCTGAAGTTGCCGGCCATCTGGAAGAAGGTGTTGTGCCGCGTGGTGATGCCCACCTCTTCGATGTCCAGGGTGCGGACGCACTTCTGGATCGACGTGGCGCGGTCGTACGGCGGGGTCTGCTGGCCCAGGAAGAACGGCACGAAGGGCACCATGCCCGCGATCACGAACAGCTGATTCGGGTCGTTCAGCACCAGCGATGCACTCGGCACCTGGGTGTGTCCGGCCTTGACGAAGTGGTCCGTGAACCGCTTCCGAATCTCATGGGTCTGCACAGCGATCCTTCGCGTTCTGAGTGTCTTCGAGCGTTACAGCGACCCAACCACCTTACCGACGCGCCGACACCCGGCGCACGTGCGTTCCTCGGCCCGGTCCGGCCGTCGCGTCACCGACGCCGGAGGATCCCGCGCAGCCGGGTCACCCGCGGGCCGATCTCCCGCTCGAAACCGTGATCGGTGGGGGCGTAGTAGTCGACACCGACCAGGTCGTCGGGCGGGTACTGCTGCGCGGCGACGCCGCCCGGCACCCCGTGCGGGTAGACGTAGCCCTGGGCGTTGCCCAGCTTCTCCGCGCCGGCGTAGTGGCCGTCGCGCAGGTGCGGCGGCACCGGCCCGGCCTTGCCGGCCGCCACGTCGCCCATCGCGGCGCCGATCGCCGCGACGACCCCGTCGGACTTGGGCGCCGAGGCCAGATGGATCGTGGCCTGCGCCAGCGCGAGCCGCGCCTCGGGCATGCCGATGAGCTGGACCGCCTGCGCCGCGGCAGTCGCGACGAGCAGCGCCTGCGGGTCGGCCATGCCGATGTCCTCGGAGGCGTGCACGACGAGGCGGCGGGCGATGAACCGCGGGTCCTCGCCCGCTGAGATCATCCGGGCGAGGTAGTGCAGCGCCGCGTCGACGTCGGAGCCGCGGATCGACTTGATGAAGGCACTGATCACGTCGTAGTGCTGGTCGCCCGCCCGGTCGTACCGCACGGCGGCGGTGTCGATCGACGACTCGACGGCCTCCAGGGTGATCTCGTCGCCGCCCTCCCCCAGCGTCACGTCCGCGGCCGCCTCGAGCGCGGTGAGCGAGCGCCGGGCGTCGCCGCCGGCCAGGCGCACGAGGTGCTCGCGGGCCTCGTCGGCGATGGTCAGCGCACCGTCGTAGCCCCGCGGGTCCGACAGCGCGCGGTCGATGAGCTCCGAGATGTGTGAGGGCTCGAGCGGGCGCAGTTGCAGGATGAGGGAGCGCGAGAGCAGCGGCGAGACCACCGAGAAGCTGGGGTTCTCCGTGGTGGCCGCGACGAGCAGCACGACGCGGTTCTCCACTGCCGCGAGCAGCGCGTCCTGCTGCGCCTTCGAGAACCGGTGCACCTCGTCGATGAAGAGCACCGTCTGCTCGTCGACGAGGAGGCGGCGGCGGGCCAGCTCGATGACGGCGCGCACGTCCTTGACGCCCGCCGAGAGGGCGGACAGCGCCTCGAACCGGCGGCCCGTCGCGCCGGAGATGAGCGAGGCGATCGTCGTCTTGCCGGTGCCGGGCGGGCCGTACAGGATCACGCTGGCCGCGCCCGCACCGTCGATGAGCCGGCGCAGCGGCGTCCCGGGGCCGAGCAGGTGCTCCTGCCCGAGCACCTCGTCGAGGTCGCGGGGCCGCATGCGGACCGCGAGCGGCGTGCCCGCGTGGGTGGGGACGAACTCGACCGGCCCCCGGGACGGGGGTGCTTCGGGTGGCGCTCCGAGGTCCCCGTCGTCGCCGAACAGGGAGCCGGTCACCGGGTGCGGACCTCCGCGGGGCGGGTCACAGCGCCCGGACCTTCGCGGCGGCCGCGACGGCGAAGTCGCGGACCCGCGGATCCGCCGCGGCCAGCCGGTCCCAGCGCGCCGCGAGGTCGTCGTACGACCACGCCGGCAGGCTGTCGAGGTGGCCGGCGTCGATCCGGCTGGCGGAATCCAGGCCGAGCGCCCAGTAGGTGGCGAGGGTGAGCCAGGCCAGCTTGGCCGTGGTCACGTGGCGGCGGAGCGAGACGTCGTCGGCGAGGCGCGGCCACAGCCGCACGACCTCCGAGCGCCAGGCCTCCACGATCGCGACGTCGAGGTCGGGGTCGTGGCCGTCCTCGGTGCAGTCCGGGTAGGTCAGCAGCGCGTAGGCCACGTCCAGCGCGCCGTCGCGGAAGCCGGCCCACTCGTAGTCCAGGAAGCGCACGGCGCCGCCCACGACGTGGGTGTTGTCGGGACCGACGTCGGACGGGCTGAACGCTCGGAACGGCCCCTCGGTGAAGAGGGCGACCGCGGCGTCGAGCACGGCGCGCGCGGCATCATCGACCCCGCCGACAGCGGCCGGAACGGCCTCGGCGGCGCGGGCGGCCTCGCCGGCGACCGGGTCGTGGCGCGAGTCCGTGTGCTCGCGGCGGGCGAGCACCGACAGGTCGCGCTCGCGGCCGTAGGTGCCGGCGTGCATGCGGCCGAGGGCCTGCGCCCAGGCGGAGAGCACCGTGGCGGCGCCCGACGACGGCGTGCGCCGCAGCAGGTCCCCCATCGTCTCGCCCTCGCCGAGGTCCTGGAGCACGAGGATGCGCTGCTCCGCATCGGACGCCAGGAGCTGCGGACCGGGCCGCGCGTCGACCGGCAGCGCGGTCGCGAACTTGTAGGCGGCGCCCTCACGGGCGAAGGCCTCCGAGTGGTCCTTGTCGGTGTGGTCGGCGGCGCGCAACTGCTTGATCACGACGGACCGCGGCAGCAGCGGGTTGTTGTGCAGCACCCGCACGCGCATGACCAGCGTGCGGCCGGATCCGCCCAGATCCTCGGGTTCCCCCAGGTCGACGGAGGCGCCGACCCGGCGACCCAGCAGGCCCTCCACCGCGGAAAGGGCCGCCCTCGTCGTCTCGTACCCCAGCGCGGTGACCATCACTTCCAACCTACCTCAGTCGGGCAGGGGCGCGACGTCCACGGAGACATGGATCTTCGATCCCTTCGATTCGGTGTAGATGACGCCGCGCAGGGGCGGAACGTCCTCGTAATCGCGGCCCCAGGCGACGGTCACGTGCCGCTCGTCGACGAACTTGTTGTTGGTCGGGTCGAACGGCAACCACGCGTCGCCGGGCAGCCATACGGCGGCCCACGCGTGGGTGGCGCCGGCGCCGACGACCCGGTCCTGGCCGGGCGGCGGCTCGGTCGCGAGGTAACCGGAGACGTACCGCGCGGCGAGGCCCTTAGACCGCAGGCAGGCGATCGCGACGCGCGCGAAGTCCTGGCAGACGCCCTCGCGGCGTTCCATCACGGTGCCGACGCGGGTCGAGACGTTCGTCGCGCCCGACTTGTAGGCGAAGTCCGTGTAGATCCGCGTGGTCAGCTCCTCGACGGCCTCCACCAGCGGTTTCCCGGGGGTGAAGATCGCGTCGGCGTACGCGCGCACGGCGTCGTCGATCTCGGGCGGCCGCTGGTCGAGCCGGTACTGCGCGGCGAGCGCTCCCGCCTCGCCGACGGGCCGGGCCAACTCCCACGGCGCGAGCGCCGGTCCCTCGTCGGTGATCGCGCGGTCCAGCGGGTCCACCTCGACGAGGGACTCGCCGCGGACGAGGAGCCGGGTGTGCGGCGTGGTCACGTGGAAGTAGGTGTCGGTGTTGCCGTAGGCGTCGACGCCCTCGGAGCGGTCCGAGGGCTCGGGACCGACGATGATCGCGTGCTCGTCGACCCGCTGGTCGGACAGTTCCCGCGGCGAGAGGTAGCAGCGGCCGAAACTGGAGGTGACCTCCGCGTCGTAGGTGTAGGTGGTCTCGTGCACGACGCGGTACCGGCGCGTCCGGGAATCCTCGGTGCGCCGGGAGAAGCTCAGGCCCATGACTGCACCCCCACCCAGAGCGGCCGTGCGGCGGCGGGCGGGGCGAACCGCGTCCGCTCGAGGACGTCGGAGACCTCCCGCACGCCCTCGTCGACGGCGTCCAGCAGTGCCTCGACCTCCGACCGCCGCCCGTCGACGATCGTCTCGGCGTCGTCGAGGTCGAACCGCCCCAGCTGCGCCAGGACCTCGCCGACGGTGCGCTCGCACGTCGCGCTGCGCAGCTCGTCGGACAGCTGCGCCAGGTCGGCGGACAGGGCGGTGAGCGCGGCGACGAGCGAGCGCGGGTTGGTCGCGTCGAGGAACATCAGGTCGACGGCGGCGCCCGCGCGGAGGACGGCGCGGTGCCGGCGACGGTAGGTGACGGCGGACTCGCACGTCACGAGGTACGCGTCGAGCAGGCCCGCCTCGATCTCGGCGGGATTCTCGGGGACCACCATCGCCCGCGTGACGGCGGTGAGTTGCAGCGCGCGCTCGATGCGGCGGCCGGCGTCCATCATGAGCCAGGCCGGGTCCTGCACCAGCGATTCCCGGCCGAGGCCGGCGAAGGCCAGCAGCGAGACCAGGACCTCGCCGAGCGTCTGGTCGAGCTGCTCCCCCGCGTCGTCGCGGTCGGCCGCGAGCCGCCCGAGCGAGCGCTCGGCGCCGCTGAGCACCAGCCACGTGTCGGTCGACATCTGGTCGCGCACGGCCCGCAGGCAGGACCGCAGCCGCACGCCCGAGTGCGCGACGCTGCCCGGCACGTCGACGTCGAGGGTGAGACGGCGCAGGCGCGCGAGCACGTCCGTCTGCTCCGTGCCCTCCACGACGATCGGGCCGAGCTGATCGGTCACGGTGGCCTCGACGACCGCGTCGAGCAGCGGCTGCAGCACGTCGGCGCCCGCCTGCCACGGCCGGTGCCGGAACTCGCGGCTCCGGTCGTGCGCCATCGACAGCATCCGCACGGTGGCCTCGGCGCGCTCGGCGTACCGCCCGATCCAGAACTGGTCCGAGAGCACGCGCGGCGTCGCGACGGGGCCGCTCGCGGCGGCGCCGATCCGGCCCGAGCGGGGCGCGGTCGCCACCCGGGCGGGGGCGCGCAGCTCCTCCGACGAGGGCACCCATACGTCGCGGGCGGCCGACGAGTGCAGCAGGGCGCCGTCGGCACCGTCGACCAGCACCTGGCCGAGGCCGCCCGGCAGCACGGTGTATCCGGACTCCTGGGCGAGGGCGAAGGCGCGCAGGGCGAAGCCGCGCTCGGTGACGGCGCCGCGCTCGACGGCGGGCCGGCCGGTGAAGCGCACGAGCGTCTTGACGCACCACACCGTCGGGTCGGCGGCGATCCGTCGTCGCAGGTCGGTGGCCCGGTCCTCGGAGAGCGCCGCGCCTGCGAACCGCTCGCCGGTGGCGAAGTTCAGCACGAGCCGGTCGTCGAGCGGACCGTCGACCGCGGCGCGTCCTGCCGGGGTCGCGGCGTGGAGCGTCGGCGTCGACGGGAGCAGCAGGTCCTCGTCGAGCAGGTCGCGGCACAGCTGCGGAAGGTAGGCGTGCAGGGCGGGGTTCTCGAGGACGCCCGAGCCGAGCGTGTTGACGACGGTGACCGCCCCGCGCGTCATCATCTCCACCAGCCCGACGACGCCGAGCTGCGAGTCCGTACGCAGGTCGAGGGGGTCGGAGAACTCGGAATCGACGCGCCGCAGGATCACGTGGACGCGCTTCATCCGGCCGAGCGAGCGCATGAACACGCCCCCGTCGCGCACCGTCAGGTCGGACGCCTCGACCAGCGGGAAGCCCAGCACCGACGCGAGGTAGGCCTGATCGAACGCGGTCTCGGAGAACGAGCCAGGGCTGAGCACGACGACGGTCGGATCGTCGACCCCGGGCGGCGCCGCCTCGACGAGCTGGACGCGCAGGGCCGCCGCGAAGGACGCAACGGGACGCGGCGTCTCGGCCCGGAGCTCGCGCGGCAGCGCTCGGGAGGTCACGCGGCGGTCGGCGAGCGCGTAACCCACGCCCGACGGGGCCTGGGTGCGGTCCGCGACCGCGACGTAGCCGGTCACCTCGTCGCCGGCGGCCTCCCCGAGGTCGACGCCGTGCAGGAACAGCGAGCGCGGGCCCGGCGACGGGACGCCGACGGCGCGCCGGATGAAGCCGGGGTGCGCGAAGAGCACCTCCGGCGGCACGGTGCCGCTGCGCAGGGTGCGCTGCTCGCCGTAGAAGTCTTTGAGGACCGCGTCGAGCAACAGCGAGCGTTGCGCGACGCCGCGGGCGAGGGCGTCCCACTCCTCCGCGCCGAGCAGCACCGGCAGCGGGTCGAGCCGCCACGGCCCGGGCTCGGTCGCCGCCCCGGGGACGGCCGGGTCGTGGGCCGGGGGCAGCGCGTCGAGGGCATTGTACGTGATGCCCTCGTCGTCGATGAGGCCGCGGACCCGCGCGGAGAGTCGGCGCAGGCCGGCCGCGTCGAGGTCGCGGAGCGCGTCGATGCTCACAGGCCCACCTGCTCCCGCATGTCGCGCCACGCGGCGGGCCGCAGGACCAGCACGAGGACCCCCGCGACGACGATGCCGACCAGGTTGATCGCGAGCTGCCCCGTCGATTCGAGGGCGCGCTGCCACTCCCCGACCGTCGCGGCGACCACGGCGTAGCCGGCGGCGGGCACCGTCGTGACGGAGATGAAGACGCCCACGAGGGCGGCCGACTTCGCGGTGACCATCGAGATCATGCCGGCGGCGCCGGCGAGCAGCGCGACGATGAGCGAGAACGGCCCGACGCGGTAGATGAAGTCGACCTGGCCCGCGGAGTCGAGGACGTCCACGGTGAACAGGTCGGCGGCGAGCGCGGCCTCCGCGCCCAGCCAGGTGCACAGCATCGCCACGGGGAAACCGACGGACAGCGCGATCACGGGGCGTACCGCGAAGTGCAGGCGACGGGTCGCGAGCGCCACCGCGATCGCGGCGAGCGGCCCGAACTCCGGCCCCACGACCATCGCGCCGACCACGGTGACCGGCGAGTTGGTCACCACGCCGACGGCGGCCAGCAGGACCGCGAGCACCAGGAAGGCCAGGAAGGTCGAGTTGAGCGTCGACTCCTCGCGGGTCCGGGCGGTCAGCTCCTCCCAGACCACGGCGTCCGACGGGTCGCCGGGCACAGCCTTCTCCGCGGCCTCAGCGGCATCGGAGAGCACCGTGTCCAGCGTCGAGACGGTGACGGCGCCGTCGGCGGGGATGCCGAGCTCCTCGAGGCCCTGCAGCACGCGGTGCGCGGCCTCCCGGGTGACCTCCGCGCTGAGCACGTCGCCCGCGGGGACGAGCGACGTGCCGGGCGCCAGCGTGATGTGGGTGACGCCCGGCCGCGACCGCAGCAGCGCGAGCACCGCTTCGGTCCGATCGGGCGGGCTGATCACCCGGATGTGGCGCACGCGGCTACTTCTGCTCGGCGCCCTGGTCCGCCGCGGCCTGCTCCGGCTTCTTCGGCTTGGCGTCCATGCCCGACTCGCGGCGCTGCTGCACCGTGATGGCCGCGGGCGCGTCGGTCAGCGGGTCGACGCCGCCGCCCGACTTCGGGAACGCGATGACCTCGCGGATCGACGGCGCGCCGGCCAGCAGCGAGACGACGCGGTCCCAGCCGAAGGCGATGCCGCCGTGCGGCGGGGCGCCGTACGAGAAGGCGTCGAGCAGGAAGCCGAACTTCTCGCGGGCCTGCTCCTCGTCGATGCCCATGATCGCGAACACGCGCTCCTGAACGTCCTTGCGGTGGATACGGATCGAGCCGCCGCCGATCTCGTTGCCGTTGCAGACGATGTCGTAGGCGTAGGCCAGGGCGCTGCCCGGGTCGGTGTCGAAGGTGTCGACCGACTCCGGCTTGGGGCTGGTGAAGGCGTGGTGCACCGCCGTCCAGGCGCCGTCGCCCACGGCAACGTCGCCGGAGGCGGTCGCATCGTCGGCCGGCTCGAACAGCGGGGCGTCGACGACCCAGGTGAAGGCCCAGTCGCCCTCCTTGATCAGGCCCAGCTTGTCGGCGATCTCGCCGCGGGCCGCGCCCAGCAGGGCGCGCATCGTCTTGGTGGGGCCGGCGGCGAAGAACACGCAGTCGCCCGGCTGGGCGTGCACGTGCGCGGCCAGGCCGGCGCGCTCGTCGTCCGAGAGGTTCTTGGCGACGGGGCCGGTCAGCTCGCCGTCCTCGCCGATCAGCACGTACGCGAGGCCGCGGGCGCCGCGCTGCTTGGCCCACTCCTGCCACGCGTCGAGCTGGCGACGGGGCTGGCTCGCGCCGCCCGGCATGACGACGGCGCCGACGTACGGCGCCTGGAAGACGCGGAACGGCGTGTCCTTGAAGTACTCGGTGCACTCGACGAGCTCGAGGCCGAAGCGCAGGTCCGGCTTGTCCGAGCCGAAGCGGCGCATGGCCTCGGCGTAGGTCAGGCGCGGGATCGGGGTGGGGATCTCGTGGCCGATGAGCGACCACAGGGCCTTGACGATCTGCTCGCCGAGGGCGATCACGTCCTCCTGGTCCACGAAGCTCATCTCGATGTCGAGCTGGGTGAACTCGGGCTGTCGGTCGGCGCGGAAGTCCTCGTCGCGGTAGCAGCGCGCGATCTGGTAGTACCGCTCCATGCCGGCGACCATGAGCAGCTGCTTGAACAGCTGCGGGCTCTGCGGCAGCGCGTAGAAGGTGCCGGGGCGCAGACGCGCAGGCACCAGGAAGTCGCGGGCGCCCTCCGGGGTGGAGCGGGTCAGCGTCGGCGTCTCGATCTCGGTGAAGTCGTTGAGCGCCAGGATGTTGCGCGCCACGGCGTTCGCCTGGCTGCGCAGCTTGATCGCGGCGGCGGGGCCCTCGCGTCGCAGGTCCAGGTAGCGGTACTTCAGGCGCGCCTCCTCGCCCGGCTCCTCGTCGAGCTGGAAGGGCAGCGGCGCCGACTCGTTGAGCACCGTCAGCTCGGCGACGTTGACCTCGATGGCACCGGACGGCAGGTTCGGGTTCTCGCTGCCCTCGGGCCGCTTCTCGACGGTGCCGGTCACCAGGACGCAGTACTCGGAGCGCAGCCGGTGCGCCTGCTCGGCGACGTCCGACTCGCGGAAGACGACCTGGGCGACGCCGGAGCTGTCGCGCAGGTCGATGAAGATCACTCCGCCGTGGTCACGCCGACGCGCCACCCAGCCCGCGAGGGTGACGACGGTGCCGGCATCCTCTGCACGCAACGATCCGGCCAGGTGAGTGCGCAGCACTTTCGGGGTGTCCTTTCGACGGGGAATCTTCGAGCGCCTGTCATGCTACGGGGCGAACCGGTTCACGATCTCACCCCTGTCATGGAATGCTGTGCGCATGACCTTTCGGGATGACAGCGACCTCAGCGGCGGCAACGTCAGCGCGGGCGGAGGTGGCGGCCTCGGCCGCGGCATGGTGATCGGCGGCGGCAGCATCGGCACGGTCGTGATCGGCCTGATCATCTACTTCCTCACCGGGAGCACCGGTGGTGTCCCGCAGCAGTCCCAGCAGGGCCAAGGTTCCGGTCAAGGCATCAGCGCCGGGCAGGAGCAGGTCGATCGCGACCTCGCGGCCTGCAAGACGGGCGCCGACGCGAATAAGAACACCACCTGCCGCATCAAGGCGACCACCATCTCACTCGACAAGGTGTGGCCGACCGTCCTGCGCGGCTACCAGCCCCCGCGCGGCGGGACCAAGATCATGCCCTCGGACGCACAGTCCATCAACACCGCCTGCGGCGTGGCGAGCGCCGACACGGGTCCGTTCTACTGCCCGAGCGACCAGGTCGCCGTGTTCCAGCTCGACTTCATGGATCGCGTGATCAAGAAGATGGGCGGCACCAACGCGCCGTTCTCGCAGGAGTACATCGTGGCCCACGAGTTCGGCCACCACGTGCAGACCCTCCTCGGCGACATCAACAAGGCCCAGCAGGGCCGCGGCGCGCAGGGCGGCTCAGTCCGCGTCGAGCTGCAGGCCGACTGCTACGCCGGCGTCTGGGCAGCCCACGCCGACAAGGGCGACGACGCGATCCTCAAGCCGCTGACGCAGGAGGAGATCTCCGAAGCGATCACCACGGCGCAGGCCATCGGCGACGACACGATCCAGCGCAACGCGGGCCGCAACGTCAACCCCGAGTCCTTCTCGCACGGTACGTCCGAGCAGCGCGTGCGGTGGTTCTCGCAGGGCTACCGCACCGGCACCCCGGCGCAGTGCGACACCTTCAGCGGCAACATCTGACGATCACGGATAGCCGAACCGGCGCTCAATGGCCGACAACCTTTGGTACGTTTGTTTGGGAAATCAACTAGACACGAGGGAAGGTTAGAATCATGAAGATGATTTCGGCTCGCAGTGTTCTGATCGGGGCTGTGGTTGCCATCTCCATGGGCACAATCAGTTCAGCCACATCCTTTGCCGACACTGAGAAATACGTACCATGCGGTGGGACGCCTTGCGATGGCAACTTCCAGATCCCATATTGGGTGCCCGGCGACACCCCGCTTGAGGCCGTCTACGGACCGTCAGACGTCAGCGCTGGCGGAAACTGAGTTGGAGGGAGCACTCGGTCCAATGCGTTGAGAATCACCCCCAAGTGCAGCCGCAAACCTGGCATTCAAGCGTCGAGTGACCGCCACGCCGCCCACTCTCACCCCGATCGATGCGCTGGACAACCAGTTTGTGCACCGTCCAGCCGATCCGATCGAGACCACCGCGGTCCTCGCCCCGAATCAGACGCCGACCGGGTGACCGCGGACGCGCTTCGCCAGCGGCTGGGCGTGGAGATCGACCTGGCCGAGGTAGACGGACCGTCGGGATCTCAACGTGATCCCGCTGCAGGCGATCTAGGACCCTCACGACGGTGCTGACTCCGGCGCAGTCGGCGAACCTGGCCCGCTACTTCGCGGTCGCGCGCGCGTGGATGATCGTGGCCGCGGGTGCCGCGCTCATCGCGCTCAAGGAGACCTTCGAGCTCGCGCACCACATGCATTGGGGTACGCCCGGATTCTGGGCGCTCACGGCCGTGGCCCTGCTCTGCAGCGCTGCGCTGAACGGCGCCGCATCGGCGTACTCCGATCGCCGCGACCGCAGGCACTGAGCGGCGCGCGAACAACCCGATCCCCTTCCGGCCACGATTCCCCTAACCTCGGGGCATGGCTGACACCACTCCCCCCTCCACGCCGATCGACGCCCTGGCGGACCGTCTGGCCCTGCGGCTCGCCGAGGTCGATCCGATCGAGGCCACCGCGGTGGGGATCACCGACTTCGACGACCGGCTCACCGACTTCTCCCCCGCCGGCGTCGCCGCCAGGATCGTCGTCGCGCGCGAGACGCTCGCCGAGCTCGCAACACTGACGCCGGAGTCGGACGCCGACCGGGTCACCGCGGACGCGCTACGCGAGCGGCTCGGCGTCGAGATCGAGCTCGCGGACGCGGGGCGGATCGTCGGCGACCTCAACGTCATCGCCTCCCCACTGCAGGCGATCCGCGACGTCTTCGACCTCATGCCCGACGGGGACCCGCGCCTTGCGCCGCGCCTCGCGGCCGTGCCGCAGGCGGTCGAGTCGGCCGTCTCGGGCCTGCGGGCCCGCCTCGCCGACGGGGCCTGGCCCTTCCCCGCGCTACAGGTCCGCGAGGTACTAGCGCAGGCCCGCGAGGCAGGCGAGCAGGTCGCGGCCAACGCCGCTCGGGCGGCCGACGTCGCGCCGGGCCTCACCGATGAGATCCGCGCGTCCTTCAGCCGATTCGCGGAGGTGCTCGAGACCGAGATCGCCCCCTCGGCGATCGCCGTGGACCAGCCCGGCGGCCTCGGTGTCGGGCGGGAGGCGTACCCGCTCCACTCACGAGTGTTCCTGGGCACGGCCGTCGATCTGGAGGAGACCTACGCCTGGGGCCGGCAACTCCTCGCCTCGATCGTCGCCGAACAGAACGAGGTGGCGGCCCGCCTGTACCCGGGCGCGACCGTCGCGGACGCCCTGGCGAGGCTCGACACCGAGCCGCGGTACGCGCTGCAGGGCACCGACGCTCTGCGCGAGTGGATGCAGCGCACGTCGGACGAGTCGGTGGCCGCGCTCGCGGGCGTGCACTTCGACATCCCCGCCGAGCTGCATCACCTGGACTGCCGGATCGCGCCGAGCAGCAACGGCGGGATCTACTACACCGGTCCGTCCGCGGACCTCACCCGGCCGGGCTCGATGTGGTGGTCCGTGCCGCCCGGTGTCACCGAGTTCCATACCTGGCAGGAGAAGACGACCGTCTATCACGAGGGCGTGCCCGGCCATCATCTGCAGATCGGGCAGGCCGTGATCGCGCCGCTCAACCGGTGGCGCAAGCTCTACTCGTTCACCTCCGGCCACGGCGAGGGGTGGGCGCTGTACGCCGAACGCCTGATGCGCGGCCTGGGATTCCTCGACGACGACGGCGACCTCATGGGCATGCTCGACTCCCAGCGCCTCCGCGCGGCGCGGGTCGTTCTCGACATCGGCGTGCATTGCGGTTTCGAGGCGCCCGCCGAGGTCGGCGGCGGGGCTTGGACCTACGACAAGGGCTGGGCCTTCCTCCGCTCGCACGTCGCCATGTCGGACGAGCAACTGCGCTTCGAGTACCACCGCTACCTCGGCTGGCCCGGGCAAGCACCGTCGTACTCGGTGGGCCAGCGCGTGTGGCAGCAGACCCGCGACGCCTACCTCGCCGCGCACCCCGGATCGACGGTCAAGGACTTCCACCGCGACGCCCTGGCGCTCGGCGGCATGGGCCTGGACACCCTGCGCGCCGCGATCGTCTGAGCGTCAGCGGGGCACGAGGACCGGGAGGACGGCGGTGCGGATCCCGACGGTGACGGGCAGCTCCTGCAGGTAGTCGCCGTCGGCGTGGACGGGGATCGGACGGTCGGCGCTGACGACGACCTCCTGGCCGCTGAACGTCAGGACCTCGGCCCGCGCGACGTGGGCGCCGGTCTTCGCCTCCCCCATCGCGCTGATGAGCTTGAGCTTGTTCCCGGCACCGTCGACGGCGAGCACCTCGATGCGGCCGTTGTCGGACGCCGCGGCGGGGACCATGTGCAGGCCGCTGCCGTACCAGCCGGAGTTGGCGATCACCACCATGTGCACCGGGCCCTCGTGGACGGCACCGTCGACCTCGATCCGGAAGGCGGCGGGCTTCCAGCGGAGCGCGGCGATCGCCGGGGCGAGGCGGTACGCGAGCGGCCCCATCCAGCGCAGCTTGTTGATCAGCTCGGTGGCCACCGAGTCCAGGCCGACGTAGACGTTGCCGACGGCGATCTCGCCGCCGACGGTGAGCACGTCGAGGTCCTTGCGGCGGCCGTCGGTGAGCACGTCGGCGATGGCCGACGGCTCGTCGGGAATGCGCAGGTGGCGGGCCATGTCGTTGCCGCGGCCCGCGGTGACGATGCCCATGGGTGCGCCCGGCACGCGGAGGACGCCGGTGGCGACCTCGCGGATCTGGCCGTCGCCGCCGACCGCGACGGTCAGCGCGCCCGACGCGGCGGCCTCCTCGGCGAGCCGCCGCGCGTCGGTGCTCGACGTCGACTCGACGACGTCCGTGGAGACGTCCCGGCGGGCCAACTCCTCGGCGACGGCGGCCCACCGGGTGCGCGCGATCCCGCCGCCCGAGATCGGGTTGAGGACGGCGATGACATCCGTGGCGGTCACGGGAGCAGGATCCCGGGGTTGAGCACGCCCTGCGGGTCGAGGGCCTCCTTGACCGCACGCAGCGCGGTCACCTGCACGTCGCCGATCTCCTCCAGGTAGGTGGCGCGGTGGTCCGTGCCGACGGCGTGGTGGTGCGTGATCGACGCTCCCGCGGCGCGGATCGCGGCGTTGGCGGCGGCCTTCGCGGCACCCCACTGTGCCAGCGGATCTTCCAGTGCCTTCGCGATCACGGTGAAGTACAGCGAGGCGCCGGTCGGGTAGACGTGCGAGATGTGGCACATGACGACGGCGGGCGTGCCCTGCGCGCCGAGGGCGCCGGTGAGCGCGGCGGTGACGTCGGCCTTGAGCCGGTCGACGTTCGACCAGAAGGTCACGGTCTCCAGCGTCTCGACGAGCGCGCCCGCGTCGAGCAGCGGGTCGCGCAGGTACGGGCCGCGGAACCGCCCGGCGCGCCAGGCCTCCCCCGGCTCCTCGCCGAGGAACTCGCCGCCCAGCTCGATCAGGCGCGCGGAGACGTAGCCGTCGCGGCAGTCGACATCGGGCTCGTCGCCCTCGAAGCCCACCACCATCAGGCACCCGCCGACGGCCGCCTGACCGGCGGCCCCGGGGTTCGCGAGGTTGAGGCCGGTCTCCGCCTCGTCGGACAGGCGCAGCACCGTCGGGCGGACGGAGCTCTGGGCCAGCACGCGCATGGCGTTCGCGCCTGCCGCGAAGTCGGGGAAGCGCCAGCCGTAGAAGCGGCGGACCGTCGGGACGGGGTGCACCCGGACGCGGACGGCGGTGACGACGCCGAAGGCGCCCTCGGAGCCGAGGAAGAGCTGCCGCAGGTCGGGGCCGGCGGCGGACTTGGGGGCGGTGCCGATCTCGGCGACGCCCTGCGGCGTGGCGACGGTGAGCCCGACGACCATCTCGTCGAACCGGCCGTAGCCGATCGAGGACTGCCCGGCGGAGCGGGTCACGGCGCAGCCGCCGACGGTGGCGCCCTCGTAGGACTGCGGGAAGTGGCCGAGCTCGTAGCCGTGCTCGGCGAGCAGGCGCTCGGCCTCGGGCAGGCGGGTCCCGGCCGCCAGGGTCGCGATCTGGGAGACCGCGTCGAGGCCGATCAGGCCGGACAGGCCCCGCAGGTCCAGCGCGACGACGGGGCGGGTGCGCTCGGGCGCGAGGCCGCCGGTGACGGACGTGCCGCCGGCGAACGGGCTGAGCGTGAGGTCCTTGGCCGCACACACGGCGAGTACCTCGGCGACCTGCTCCGCGGTCGCCGGAACGACGACCGCGTCGGGCGTGTCGGAGGTGTCGCCGGCACGGAACTTCAGCAGGTCCGGCGTGGAGTAGCCGCGCAGGTGCGCGAGCCGGGTAGCGTCGTCGGTGGCGACCGTCACACCTGTCTTCTGCAGGGCCGCGAGGGCCCGGCCGGAGACGCGCGACGGCATGAGGAAGGGCTGCTCGGGCTCCCCGGGGCCGCCCTCGATGCCGAGCATCGTGAGGGCGCCGAGCACCGACTCGGACAGGTGCATGGGGTTCGCGGGATCACCCCAGCGGCCGGGCTCGAAAGCGACGACGGGCAGATCCACCTCGGACGAAGTCATGATACATTTGTACACATGATGTCGCAGGATCTCAATCCTCGGGGAACGTCCACGCGCGGCCCCGCCAACGCCGTCGACGACGAGCTGATCCTCGACGCCGCGCGCGACCTGATGGCCACCATCGGCATCCGCCGCACCACGATGGCCGACGTCGCCCGCTCCGCGCAGGTCTCCCGCGCCACGCTGTACCGCCGCTACCCGAACGTCCAGGCCCTGGCCGCCGCCGTGACCACGCGCGAGTTCGTCGCCGCGCTCACCGGCGTCGGCCTGTTCGACGGCGCCACCGGCCGCGAGACCGTCGCGCGCACCGTCGTGCACGTGACCGCGGCTGCCCGCTCGCACCCGCTGCTGCGCCGCATCATCGAGCTCGATCCCGAGTTCCTCATGCCCTACCTGCTGCACCGCACCGGCCGGACGTCCCGCGCCCAGCTGGAGGCCATCACCGGCGGGATCGCCGCCGGCCAGGCCGACGGCAGCATCCGCGCCGGCGAGCCCGCCGAGCACGCGGCCGTCGTGCTGCAGCTCGCGTGGTCGTCCGCGCTCACCGGGCCCGTGTTCACCGAGTCCGCCGACCTGCTCGACGCCCAGCTCTTCGACCTCATCGACCGGTACCTCGCGCCGTGACCGCCACCGTCGAGTCGATCGATCCCGCCTCCCGGCTCTCCACCGCCCGCCGCTCCGCCGACCTCGCCGCACTGACGGCCGACCCCTCCGTCGACCTGCTGGTCATCGGCGGCGGGGTCACCGGCACCGGCGTCGCGCTCGACGCCGCGAGCCGCGGCCTGCGCGTCGCGCTGGTCGAGAAGCACGACCTCGCGTTCGGCACGAGCCGCTGGTCCTCGAAGCTCGTGCACGGCGGCCTGCGCTACCTCGCCTCCGGCGCAGTCGGGATCGCCTACGAGAGTGCCGTGGAACGCGACGCCCTGATCCGGGTGATCGCTCCGCACCTCACCCGGCCTCTCCCCCAGGTGGTTCCACTCCTCGGCGACGTCCGGCGCCGCGACGCCGCGCTCACCCGGGTCGGCTTCCTCGCCGGGGACGCGCTGCGCCTGGCTGCCCGCACCCCGTCGTCCGAGCTGGCCCGGTCGGGCCGCATCTCCGCGGGAGAGGTCATCGCGATGGCCCCCACCGTGCGTCGCGCGGGCCTGCGCGGTGGCCTCCTCAACTGGGACGGCCAGCTCACCGACGACGCCCGGCTCACCGTGGGCATCGCCCGCACCGCCGCGGGCCACGGTGCGACGGTCCTCACCCACTGTTCCGCCTCGCAGGTCACCGGCACCGCCGCCACGATCACCGACGAGCTGACCGGCCATTCGGTGACCGTCCGCGCGAAGGCCGTGGTCAACGCGACCGGAGTGTGGTCGGGCACCGTCGACCCGGCGATCGCGTTGCGGCCCAGCCGCGGCACGCATCTCGTGTTCCGGCAGGAGACGTTCGGCGGGCTCACCGCGGGCCTGACGGTGCCCGTGCCCGGCGCCTTCGGTCGGTACGTCTTCGCGCTGCCGCAACCGGACGGGCGCGTCTACGTGGGCCTCACGGACGAGGAGGCCGACGGTCCGCTGCCCGACGTGCCGACGCCGTCCGACACCGAGATCGACTTCCTGCTCGCGACGGTGAACCTGGCCCTCGGCACGCCGCTGACCCGCGACGACGTCGTCGGCACCTTCGCCGGTCTGCGCCCGCTGCTCGATTCCGGCGAAGGGCGGACGGCCGACGTCTCCCGCAAGCACGCGGTGCTCACCCGCGGCGACGGCCTCGTGACCGTGGTCGGCGGCAAGCTCACGACGTACCGCCGGATGGCGGAGGACGCCGTCGACGCCGCCCTCGCGGCATCGGGCCTGACCGCCGGCCCCTGCGTCACCCGGACCCTGCCCCTGGTCGGCGCCGCGACGCGGGACGCCCTGCGGCGCGTCGACGCCCCGGAGCGGCTGGTCCGCGCCTACGGCACCGAGGCTCCCGTCGTCGTCGCGCTCGGCGCGGCCGACCCGGCGCTCGCCGCGCCGGTCGCCGACGGCACCGAGATCACCGGCGCGGAGCTGGCCTTCGGCGCGCTCGTCGAGGGCGCGATCACGGCCGAGGATCTGCTCGAGCGCCGCACGCGTCTAGCGCTCATCCCGGAGGTCGCCGCGGCGGCGACGGGTGCCGCCAGGCGCGCCCTCACCGCTCAGTGACGGTGTGCCGGAACGTTCCACGCCGGTAGCCGGTCCGGGTACTCCACCCACGCTGCCGGCCCCTCGGCCACCTCGTCGTCGGTGAGCAGCGCGCGGTCGAGCAGGGCCCGCATCCGCTCGGCGTCGAGGCGCACGCCGATGAAGACCAACTCCTGCTGCGGCGCACCGTCGACCTGGGACCAGTAGGCGGCTGGCTCGATGGTGAGGTTGGGGCCGGCCTGGGACCAGACGCCGACCAGGTCGGGGCGGCTCGCGATCCAGCAGAAGCCCTTGCTCCGGAGCACCGCCCGCACCTCCGCCAGCGACTCGAGCAGCCGCTGCGGATGGAAAGGCCTGTCGGCCCGGTAGGCGGTCGAGGAGATCCCGTACTCCTCCGTCTCGGGCGTGTGGCCGCCGATCACCTCGTCGTCCCACCCCGCGACCGAGGACGCGGCCTCGTGGTCGAACAGGCCGGTGCCGATCACTTCGGCAACCGCGATCTCGCCGCGCGGGAGCGGCCGCACGCGCGCCCGGGGGTTGAGCCTGCGGACGGTGGCCTCGACCGCGCCGCCGGCCGCCGCGGAGACGAGATCCAGCTTGCTGATGAGCACGACGTCGGCGAATTCGACCTGATCGATGAGCAGGTCGGCGATGGACCGCTCGTCGCCCGCGGCGGCGCCGAGGCCGCGCTGCGCGAGGCTGGAACCGCGCGCGATCTCGCCGAGGAAGGTACTCGCATCGACGACCGTGACCATCGTGTCGAGGGCGGCGAGGTCGCCGAGGCGGCTGCCGTCGTCGAAGGTCCAATCGAAGGTCGCGGCCACGGGCATCGGCTCGGAGATACCGGTCGACTCGATGACGAGGTGATCGAACCGGGGCTCCCCCTCGGGGGTGCGCTGCCGCGCGATCGCCCCGACGGCGTCGACGAGATCCTCGCGCAGGGTGCAGCAGATGCACCCGTTGCTGAGCTCGACGAGCTTCTCCTCGGTGCGATCGAAGCCGCCGAGATCGACCAGCGCGGCGTCGACGTTGACCTCGCTCATGTCGTTGACGATCACCGCCACGCGCAGGCCGTCGCGATTGGTGAGCAGGTGGTTGAGCAGCGTGGTCTTGCCGGCGCCGAGGAAGCCGGAGAGGACGGTGACGGGCAGTGGGGCTGAGTCGGTCATGCCACTAATAGTAATCGTTTTCATTAGCGGCGCGAGGGCAGCCCCGTCACTCGCCGCCGTAGTGCGCCGACATCGCCGGGAAATAGTCCTCGAAATCCGGTGTCGCACCGCCGGTCTCGGCGGCGACGAGGGCGTCGAGGTAGTACTCCCACCCCGGTCCGACCTCGGCCGCATTGGCCGCGGCGTCGAGGTGATGGACGAAGGTGAGCCGAGTCCGATCCCCGTCCCGCTCGACGAGCGCCTCGAGGTTCCACTCGCCGTACTCGTCCTTGGAGTGCACGCCGAGCCTGCGGGGCGGCTCGCACGCCGTGATGGTCATCGGCATGACGGGGGCGCCCTCCTCGAAGCCCATCGTCACCTGCACCACGGATCCGACGCCGGGCTCACCCGCCCAGGAGCCGAACCACCGCGCCGTCCGCACCGGCTCCGTGATCGAGGCCCAGACGTCGTCGACGCCCGCGTCGAAGTACCGCTCGAGAATCAGGTCGCGTCCGCCGTCCGTCGGCTCCACGCGCCCCGTCGCCTGCTTGGTCATGCCGTTCCCCGTTCTCGTGTTCCGTCGATCTCAGTGGTCCCGCCCGCGGCGCGGGCGTTGTCGCGCCGGGTGCGGCGCACCTCGGTGTCCAGCGCGGGCGAGGCGAGCAGGCCCGCGAGCCGGGCGGGGCCGCGGACCCGCGCCAGCCAGCCGTCGACTTCCTCGAGAGCGGCGAGCCGCAGCGCGTACGAGCGCTCGCGCCCGTCCTCGCCCGACGGTCCGCCCTCGACGACGCCCGCGTCGCGGAGCACGCGCAGATGCCGGCTGACAGCCGGCCGGCTGATGTCGAACTCGGCGGCGATCTGCCCCGCGGTCATCGGTGCCGCGCTCAGCAGCAGCACGATCCGACGTCGCACCGGGTCGGCGATGGCCGCGAAGACGCTCACCCCAGAAGCGTAACGCATTGGTTACGCACCTGTCTAGAAGAGCGACTCCTGCAGGTCCGGCGCGGCGGAGCCGTGGACCCGCGGGGTGCGCGGCGCACGCTGCGGCGGGCTCGCGTACGGATCCTCCAGGCGCAGCAGCCCGAACTCCTCGAGCATCGGCGTGACGCGGGCGCGCAGGTGCGTGCGGTAGTCGGCCGAGACCCGGCCGGTGGAGCCGTACAGCTGGCGGTAGCGCCGCACCAGCATCGGATGATTCTCCGACAGCCACCCGAGGAACCAGTCCCGGTACCGCCCCGTGAGATTCAGCGCCATGACCGAGGCGCTGGCCGCCCCCGCGTCCGCGAGCGCGGAGATCAGCGCCCGCAGCGAGGCGGCGTCGTCGGTGAGATACGGCACGACGGGGGCGACCATGACGTGGCAGTCGAAGCCCGCGTCCGCAATGGCCCGGATGAGCTCCAACCGGGCCTCGGGCTTCGGCGTCCCGGGCTCGAGCGAGCGCTGCAGCTCCGGGTCGAGCAGCGCCAGCGACACCGACAGTTGCACCGGCACGCGCGTCGCGGCCGTGGTGAGCAGCGGCAGGTCGCGCCGCAGCAGCGTGCCCTTGGTGAGGATCGAGATCGGCGAGCCCGCGCCGGCCAGCGCCCCGATGACGCCGGGCATGAGCCGGTACCGCCCCTCGGCGCGCTGGTACGGATCGGTGTTCGTGCCGAGCGCCACCGGCTCGCCCTTCCACGACGCGCGGCGCAGCTCCTTCTTGAGCACCGAGACGAGATTCGTCTTCACCACGATCTGCGAGTCGAAATCGCCGCCGGCATCGAACTCGAGGTACTCGTGGCTCGACCGGGCGAAGCAGTACGTGCACGCATGGGTGCACCCGCGGTACGGATTGACGGTCCAGGAGAAGGGCATCGCCGAGGACTCCGGCAGCTTGTTCAGCGCACTCTTGCAGAGCACCTCGTGAAAGGTGATGCCCTCGAACTCCGGCGTCGTGACCGTGCGCCCCACGCCCTCGAGGCCGGGCAGCGCACGCACGCCCGAACCGGCATCACTCAGCAGCTGACCGTCCCATCGCACACCGCTAGTCGAACATTTTGTTCGAGCGCAGTCAAGCGTTCGAACACCGCGCGTCTACCACGGCGGCCGGGCGATCTCGTCCACCTCGTCGGCCGTGAAGACCAGCTCCTCGGCGCCGCCGACCTCCCGCGCGATCCCGGCCGCGCGGAACAGCGGGCGGTCGCGCATCGGCGTCGACGAGGCCTGCGACCTGGACTGTTCCGCGAGCACCCGCCCGATATCGCGCACCTCCGCGCGACGGTTGCGGTCCAGCGCCTCCGCGAGCCGGCGGGTGCCCAGCATCGGCAGCTCGCGGCCGCGCACCCGGCCCCGGCCGGGCCCCTCGTACAGGGCGACCGGGAGGCGCACCGTCGTCCTCCCGTGCCGGATGCGCAACGACACCTGGGCGAACCGCGCCACCTCGGCGACGAGGTCGACCTCGTCGGCGTCCATGAGGTTGACCCGCTGCGTGCGCAGCGTCCGCCGGGTGAGCACGCGGTGATCGAGCACCACGCGCCGCCGCGCGACGCCGAGGTACCCGCCCAGGCCCGGCGCGGCACCGGCGAGCAGCACCGCGGTGCCCCACACCGGGCCCGCCACAACGGTCACGACGACGGCGACCACGACGGTGACGAGAAGCCCCACCGCCACCGCGCGGCGCACCTTCGGCAGCACCACGCGGGGCGGGATCAGATCCACATCGACGGCGTCCTCCGCGCTCAGCTCCCGCGGATCGCGGGCGCCGGGCTCGGCGGGACTGGACGACACGCGGGCTACCCTGCGCTCTCGGCGCTCTCGGTCACGATCACGTCCACGACGGTATCGATCGGGAGCGCGCGCTGCTCCCCCTTCGCCAGATCCTTGACCATGACGACGCCCTGCTCGAGCTCCGCATCACCCAGGATCAGCGCGAAGCGGGCGCCCGAACGGTCCGCGGCCTTCATCGCGCCCTTCATGGCGCGGTTCCCGTAGGCCATGTCGGCCGCGACGCCGGCCAGACGCAGGCGGCCGAGCAGCGGCACCATGGCGTCGCGCGCGGCATCCCCGAGCGGCACGCCGAAGGCCACCACGCGGGGCGCCGCCGGTGCGCGCTTCCCCTCCGCCGTGAGCGCCAGGAGCGTGCGGTCGACGCCGAGCCCGAAGCCGACGCCGGTGACGCCCTCGCGGCCGCCGAGCTGCTCGACGAGGCCGTCGTACCGGCCGCCGCCGCCGATGCCCGACTGCGCGCCGAGGCCGTCGTGGACGAACTCGAAGCAGGTCTTGGTGTAGTAGTCGAGCCCGCGGACCAGCCGCGGGTTGACCACGTAGGGCACGCCCAGCGCGTCGAGGTAGCCGAGCACCTTCTCGAAGTGCTCCTTCGGCTCCGCCGTGAGGTTGTCGATCATGAGCGGCGCATCGGCGGTCATCGCCTTGACCTCGGGCCGCTTGTCGTCGAGCACCCGCAGCGGGTTGATCTCGGCGCGACGCCGGGTCTCCTCGTCGAGGTCGAGCGCGAAGAGGAACTCCTGCAGCTTCTCGCGGTACTGCGGGCGGCACGTCGCGTCGCCGAGGCTCGAGACCTCCAGCCGGAAGCCGTCGAGCCCGACGCTGCGGTAGGCCCGGTCCGCCACGGCGATCACCTCGGCGTCCAGCGCCGGGTCGTCCACGCCGATGGCCTCCATGCCCACCTGCTGCAGCTGCCGGTAACGCCCCTCCTGGGGACGCTCGTAGCGGAAGAACGGGCCCGCGTAGGCCGCCTTCACCGGCAGCTGGCCGCGATCGAGGCCGTGCTGCAGCACCGCGCGGACCACGCCCGCGGTGCCCTCGGGGCGCAGCGTCACCGAGCGGTCGCCGCGGTCGGCGAAGGTGTACATCTCCTTCGCGACCACGTCCGTCGACTCGCCGACGCCCCGCGCGAACAGCGTGGTGTCCTCGAAGATCGGCAGCTCAATGTAGCCGTATCCCGCCTCGGCGGTCGCCCGCAGCAGCGCGGTGCGCACGGCGAGGAAGTCGGCGGAGCTGTTCTTCTCCCCCGACGGCACCGGGATGTAGTCGGGAATGCCCTTGGGAGCCTGGAAGCTACCGGCGCTCACAGTCCGTATCGTCCTTTCCGCTCACCCGGCGTCTGCGTGCCGGTGAGGCCCTGCAGGAACGGGTTCGACGCCCGCTCCCGTCCGATGGTGGTGGCGGGGCCGTGCCCGGGCAGGACGACGGTGTCGTCGCGCAGGGGCAGCAGCTTCGCCGCGATGGATTCGAGGAGCCGCTCGTGGCTGCCGCCCGGCAGGTCCGTCCGGCCGATCGAACCCTGGAACAGTACGTCGCCGTCGAAGGCGACGGTGACGGTCTCGCCCTCGACGGGGGTTCCGGCACCGTCGACGGCGGGGGCCTCGACGGTGAAGACGATCGAGCCCGCGGAGTGGCCCGGCGCATGGTCCACGCCGAACGTGATCCCGGCGAGGGTGACGGGCTCGCCGTCGACGAGGTCGATGACCTTCTGCGGCTCGACGAAGACCTGGTCGCCGATCATCGCGCCGAGCGCGGCGCCGATGCCGACGGCGGGATCCGCGAGCATCGCCCGGTCGCCGTCGTGGATGTGGACGGGGATGCCGTACTCGTCGGCGAAGGGCTGCGCGGTCCACGTGTGGTCGAGGTGACCGTGCGTGAGCAGGACCGCGACCGGGTTCAGGCGATGCTCGGCCAGCAACTGCTTGAGCGGCGCGACGGCGTCCTGACCGGGGTCGATGACGACGGCGTCGGAGTCCGGACCGGCCGCGACGACGTAGCAATTGGTCTGGAACACCCCCGCGGGGAATCCGGTGATCAGCATCCGACCATTGTGGCACCAGACCCGGTGACGGCGTCTATCAGGTTTAGCTGGCAGACTTGGCGATCAGTTGTGCCCGCCGGATGTCGGTAATGAGGAGGTCGTCACACCGTGCCGAGCAATGAAGAGCGCCGCCAGGCAGCCCGCGAGAAGCTGGCCAAGCAGAACGAGCGGCGTGAGTCCGACGCGCGCAAGCGCAAGGTGAAGGCCATCGGAGCAGGTGTCGCCGTGGTGGCGGTGGCCGCCGTCGTGGCCGCCTACATCTGGGTCCCGGCGGGTCCCCGCGCTCCCCTGCGCGTGGCCGCGGAGAACAAGTACAAGTCGCTCCACGTGACCTGTGACTTCGGCGACCGCGACCCCGCGGCCGATGCGCGGAAGAACCTCGACGCGCAGAAGAAGCAGATCGCGACGATGCGTACCCAGATCGCCGACGCGCAGAAGCGCCTGCCGACGATGCCCGCGGATCAGCAGGCCTCCTTCAAGCAGCAGATCGACGCGGCGATCGAGCAGACCGACGCCTCGGAGAAGACGATCGCGGAGGCGGAGAAGCAGCTGCCGCAGCTGGACAAGCTCGCCGAGCGCAACAAGTCGCTCACCAAGCCCGAGGGCAAGGACGTCCCGAACACCGGCACGATGACGGGCACCATTACCACCAACGCGGGCCCCATCGGCTTCGAGCTCGATCGCTCGAAGGCGCCGTGCAACGTGGAGACCTTCGTCGCACTGATGCAGGCCAAGTTCTTCGACGCCACGACCTGCCACCGCGAGACGGCCAGCGAAGCCGCCGACAAGAAGAGCGGCCTCTACGTGCTGCAGTGCGGCGACCCGTCGGCCACCGGCCTCGGCGGCCCGAGCTGGACCTCGCCCGACGAGGCGCCGAAGTTCCTCAAGCCGGCGACCGCGGAGGCCAACCCGATGGCGGCCTCGCAGAACGTGATCTACCCGGCCGGGACGATCGCCGTCGCGAACGCGAACCAGCAGTCGAACCCGCAGACGGGCCAGGAGGGCACGTACAACACGGGCTCGAGCCAGTTCTTCCTCGTCTACAAGGACACCACGCTGCCCGCGAACTACTCGGTGATCGGCAAGACGGATGACGCCGGCCTGACCGTGCTGCAGATGATCGCGAAGAAGGGCATCGTCCCGAAGCCGGGCGACCCGGCCCCGAAGCCGGGCACCCCCGTCACCGACGGTAAGCCCAAGGACCCGGTGAACATCACCACCATGGCCCTCGCCGGCCAGTAGTCCGACGTACGAGGAAGGCCCCCGCTCCGGCGGGGGCCTTCGTCGTTCGGGGCGCGCCGCGACCGTGCGGTGCCGGCGGAACGCTACTGCGCCGAGGTCACACGGTAGACGTCGTAGACGCCCTCCACGTTGCGCACGACGTTGAGCACGTGCCCGAGGTGCTTCGGGTCCCCCATCTCGAAGGTGAAGCGCGACACGGCGACCCGGTCGCGCGACGTGGTCACCGAGGCGGAGAGGATGTTGACCTTCTCGTCGGCGAGCACCTTCGTCACGTCCGAGAGCAGGCGGTGCCGGTCGAGCGCCTCGACCTGGATCGCGACCAGGAACACCGACGACGCGGACGGCGCCCACTTCACGTCCAGGAAGCGCTCGGGCTCCTTGCGGAGCTCGGCGACGTTGGTGCAGTCGGTGCGGTGCACGCTGACGCCGCCGCCGCGGGTCACGAAGCCGACGATCTCGTCGCCCGGCACGGGCGTGCAGCACTTGGCGAGCTTCGCGAGCACGCCCGGCTGCCCGGTGACGAGCACGCCCACGTCGGTCGTCGCGGTCGGACCCGAGATCGTCGACGGGGTGCTGCGCTCGGCCAGCTCCTCCGTCGCCTCCTCGATGCCGCCCAGCTGCTCGAGCATCCGCTGCACGACGGTGTGCGCGGACACCTGGTGCTCGCCCACGGCCGTGTACAGCGCGGAGACGTCCGCGTAGCGCAGTTCCTTGGCGATCCCCGCCATCGACTCCGCGTTCGTCAGGCGCTGCAGTGGGAGGCCCGAACGGCGCACCTCCTTGGCGATGGCGTCGCGGCCGTTCTCCAGCGCCTCCTCGCGGCGCTCCTTGGCGAACCACTGCCGGATCTTGGCCTTGGCCCGCGGGGAGACGACGAACGTCTGCCAGTCGCGCGACGGGCCCGCGCTCTCGGCCTTGCTGGTGAAGACCTCGACGACCTCGCCGTTCTCGAGCTTGCGCTCGAGCGCCACGAGCCGGCCGTTGACGCGGGCGCCGATGCACCGATGACCCACCTCGGTGTGCACGGCGTAGGCGAAGTCCACGGGGGTGCTACCCGCGGGCAGCGTGATCACGTCGCCCTTGGGGGTGAAGACGAAGATCTCCTTGACCGCGAGGTCGTAGCGGAGCGATTCGAGGAACTCCCCCGGGTCCGCGGCCTCCCGCTGCCAGTCGAGCAGCTGGCGCATCCACGCCATGTCGTCGACCTCGGTCAGGTCCGAGCCCTTGGCGCCGCCGCCGGAGCGCCCCTTGGTCTCCTTGTACCGCCAGTGCGCGGCGATGCCGAACTCGGCGGTGCGGTGCATCTCCCGGGTGCGGATCTGCACCTCGAGCGGCTTGCCCTCCGGGCCGATCACCGTGGTGTGCAGCGACTGGTAGACGCCGTAGCGCGGCTGCGCGATGTAGTCCTTGAACCGGCCGGCCATCGGCTGCCACAGCGAGTGGACCACGCCGACCGCGGCGTAGCAGTCGCGCACCTCGTCGCACAGGATCCGCACGCCGACCAGGTCGTGGATGTCGTCGAAGTCGCGGCCCTTGACGATCATCTTCTGGTAGATCGACCAGTAGTGCTTGGGCCGTCCCTGCACGTCGGCGACGATCCGCTGGGCCGACAGCGCGCCGTTGATCTCGGCACGCACGGCCGCCAGGTAGGTGTCGCGCGACGGTGCGCGGTCGGCGACGAGCCGCACGATCTCGTCGTACTTCTTCGGGTGGAGGATGGCGAAGGCCAGGTCCTCCAGCTCCCACTTCACCGTCGCCATACCCAGGCGATGCGCGAGCGGCGCGATCACCTCGAGGGTCTCGCGGGCCTTGCGGGCCTGCTTCTCCGGCGGCAGGAAGCGCATCGTGCGCATGTTGTGCAGCCGGTCCGCGACCTTGATCACCAGCACCCGCGGGTCGCGGGCCATGGCGATGATCATCTTGCGGATCGTCTCGGCCTCGGCGGCGTTGCCGAGCGCCACCTTGTCGAGCTTGGTGACGCCGTCCACGAGGTGCGCCACCTCGGAGCCGAACTCGGCGGTGAGCTGCTCGAGCGTGTACCCGGTGTCCTCGACGGTGTCGTGCAGCAGCGCCGCGACCAGCGTCGTGGTGTCCATGCCCAGCTCGGCGAGGATCGTCGCCACGGCCAGCGGATGGGTGATGTACGGGTCGCCCGACTTGCGCATCTGGCTGGCGTGCCGCTGCTCCGCGACGTCGTAGGCGCGCTCGATCAGCGCGACGTCCGCCTTCGGGTACACCTCCCGGTGCAGGGCCACCAGCGGTTCCAGGACCGGCCGGACGTGGTTGCGCGTGCCCGTCATCCGGCGGGCGAGGCGCGCCCGGACCCGGCGGGTGGTCGAGCCCGTCGTCTCGAGGTTGGGCGGGGCCGGCTGCGACGAGGCGACAGGCGTACCCGCGGAGTCGGAACCCTGAGACTGCAGCGACATGGTGCCTCCCCGCCCGGACGACGTGACTGGACTAGGGATTCAGCCTACCGAGATAGCCGACACCGCGATGGCACCGCCGGGCAATTCCTGCAGTCGGGCGCGTCCGCCGAGCGCCTCGAGCTCGAGGACGACCGAGACGCGCTCCACGATCGCGCCCGCGCGCCGCAGCAGCGCGACCGCCGCCGAGACGGTGCCGCCGGTGGCGAGCACGTCGTCGACGATGAGGATCCGCTTGCCCTCCAGCGCGATGCCCTCCGCGGGGATCTCCAGTGCCGCGGAACCGTATTCGAGCTGGTACTCCTCACGCAGCACGGGCGGCGGCAGCTTGCCGGCCTTCCGCACCGCGAGGGTGCCCACGCCCAGGCGCAGGGCCACGCCGGAGCCCAGGAGGAAGCCCCGCGCGTCCAGCCCGGCCACCAGGTCGACGGTGGCGTCGCCGTCCGGCCCGCGACCTGCCGCCGCGAGTCCGTCGATGACGGCGGCGAGTGCGGCACCGTCGGCGAAGACCGGCGTGAGGTCCGCGAAGACCACCCCCGGCTCCGGGAAGCCGGCGACGTGCCGCGTGTGCGCGGCGACGGCCGCGCGGGCCGCGTCAGTCACGACGACGGCTGCGCTTGGTCTGCGGGCGGGCGGGCGCTTTGTCGAGCTGCACCGCGCCTGAATCCGTCGCGGCCACCGCGTCGGCGGTCTCCCCCGCCTCGGCGCGCGCCCGGCGGGCCAGCACCTTCTCGTTGTGCGCCTTGTACTGCGGGCGGCGCTCCTTGAGCGTGACCAGCAGCGGCGCCGCGAAGAAGACCGACGAGTAGGTGCCGACCACGACGCCGACCAGCTGGATCAGGCCCAGGTCCATGAGCGTGCCGACGCCGAGCATGCCGGCGGCGACGACCATCAGCGCGATGATCGGCAGCGCCGAGATCACCGTGGTGTTGATCGAGCGCATGAGCGTCTGGTTGATCGCGAGGTTCGCCTGTTCGGCGTACGTGCGCCTACTGGTGTTGAGCACGCCGCGCACGTTCTCCTCGACCTTGTCGAAGACGACGACCGTGTCGTACAGCGAGAAGCCGAGGATCGTGAGCAGGCCGATCACCGTCGCCGGGCTGACCTCGAAACCGGACCAGGCGTACACGCCGGCCGTGACCACCACGTCGAAGAACAGCGACGCGAGCGCGGCGAGCGCCATGTCCCACTCGCGGAAGCGGACCGCGATGTACACCGTGACCAGCACGAGGAAGACCGCGAGCGCCAGGAGACCGCGCTGGGTGATCTGATCGCCCCAGGTCGAGCTCACGCCCGAGAAACTGATCGTGTTCTCCGCAGGCTTCCCGTCCTGCGCGGGCGGGTGGAAGGTGGTGAAGAGAGCGTCCCGCGCCTGGGTGATCTGGTTGTTGCTGAGCTCGGACAGCGCCACCTGGTAGGTCTGCGCCGCGCCGGTGCCGGCGGTCTGCACCGCCGAGGGCTCGACGCCCGTCGCCTCGCGCACGGTCTCGCGCACCTTGGCCGTGTCGACCTGGGCGTTCCCCACGGGGAACGAGATCTGCGTGCCGCCCTCGAAGTCGATACTGAACTTGAAGCCGGGGATCAGGATGCCCAGGATGGCGATCACGATGATGACGCCGGTCGCGAGGTAGTACCGGTTGCGCTTGCCGACGATGTCGAAGGCGCCGGTACCGGTGTAGAGCTTGGTGAAGAAGGATGCCTTCTTCTCGCTCTCGATGCTGGTGTCGGTCATGCGGACGCCTCCCCGGTGGTAGCTGCGGCGCGCTTGCGCTCACGGCCGATCGCGGCCACGGCGCCGAGGCCGTTCATCGACGGCTTGGCGAAGAACTCGGTCTTCGATGCGAAGTACACGAGCGGGTGCGTCACGAGGAAGACGATGACGACGTCGAGGATGGTCGACAGGCCGAGCGTGAAGGCGAAGCCCTGCACGTCGCCCACGGCCAGCACGTAGAGCACGACGGCGGAGAGCAGCGAGACCGCGTTGCCCGTCCAGATGGTGCGGCGGGCGCTCGCCCAGCCGCGTGGGACCGCGGACCGGAAACTCCGGCCCTCTCTGATCTCGTCCTTGATGCGCTCGAAGTAGACGACGAAGGAGTCGGCGGTCATGCCGATGCCGATGATGATGCCGGCGATGCCCGCGAGGTCGAGCGAGTAGCCGATCCACCGGCCCAGCAGCACGAGGAGGCCGTAGAGCAGCGCGATCGACAGTGCCAGCGACAGCGCGACGAGCACGCCGAGCGCGCGGTAGTACGCGAGCGCGTAGATCAGGACGAGGACCAGGCCGATCGCGCCGGCGATGAGGCCCGCCTTGAGCGACTCGAAGCCGAGCGTCGCGCTCACGGTCTGCGCGGTGCCGGGCTTGAACGAGAGCGGCAGCGAGCCGTACTTGAGCACGCCCGCCAGGTCGCCGGCCGTCTGCTGGTTGAAGTCGCCCGTGATCTGGGTCTGGCCGCCGGTGATCGGGCCGTTGATGTTCGGCGCGGTGATGACCTGCGAGTCGAGGACGAAGGCGGCCTGCTTACCGACGTTCTTCGAGGTGAAGTCCGCCCACACCCGGGAGGCCTCGCCGGTGAACTCGAGGGTCACGACGTACTGGACCTGGTTCTGCGGGATGCCCGAGGACGCGTTCTTGATCGACTGCCCGTCGATGATCGCGGGGCCCAGCGTGTAGACCGAGCTCGGCTGACCCGCCTTGCGCTCGTCGGGCCGGTCGCAGGTGATGAGGGGCTTCGACGGGTCGTCGTTGCCGGCCAGCGGGTCCGACGGGGCGTTGCAGTTGAGGGTCTCGATCGCCTTCTTCTGCACCGCGGGGTCGGTCGACTGGCGCGTGGCGCGCGCCTCGTCGATCGCCTTCTTCGCGGCCGCCGGATCGGTCAGGTCGGGCGCGGGCGTGTTGACCGCGGGAGCCGCCTGCGTCGCCAGCACGGGGCGCACCTTGAGCTGGGCCGTCTGGCCGAGGGTGCGGGCCTGGTCGCCGTCGGAGCCGGGCACGGTGATGATCAGGTTCCGCCCGCTGATCTTGACCTCCGAGCCGGAGACGCCGAGACCGTTGACGCGCTTGTTGATGATGTCGCGCGCCTGCTCCATCTTCTCCGCCTCGGGCGCCTTCCCGTCGGGCGTGACGGCCTGCAGCACGACGGAGGTGCCGCCCTGCAGGTCGATGCCGAGTTTGGGCGTCGGCTCGCGGTCACCGGTGAAGAACACCAGCCCGAAGACCGCGATCAAGATCAGCCCGAAGGCGATGAGGAGCCGCGACTCGGTGCGGTCGCTGCTCGATGTTTTCCTGGCCACGGGCGGTTACGACTCCTCGGCGTGGAGAACTTCCCCGGCGGAGGTCCGCCGGAGAAGTTCGTCGGTGGTGACGGTGATGCGGGTCAGCGGTCCTCGGAGCGCTTGTCCAGGTCGATCTGGCCCTCGTCCTCGGTGATGGTCTCGATCGACGGAGCGTCGAGCTCCTCCGGGCTCAGGACCTTGGCGACGGCGCGCCGCACCCAGGTGGTGCTGATGCCGGGGGCGATCTCCAGGTCGATCGTGTCCTCGCCGAGGCCGACGACGGTGCCGTACAGGCCCGTGCTGGTCATGACCTTGGTACCCACGGTGAGGGCGGCCTGCATCTCCATGGTCTCGTTCATCTGCTTCTTCTGCTTCCGGAACTGGAAGAACATGAAGACGAGCATCAGGACGAGCAGAAGGGGCAGCAGCAAATTGCCCATGATTGGTTAATCCTCCGTGGTCGGGTCGCGGTAGGCCCGCATATGCGGCCACCCAGTGTTGAGCGGCACTCGGTGTTCCAGTGTTCCACATCTCGCGCGGGTCAGGCGGGACGGTGCACCACCAGCGGCAACACCACGGCCGCTCCGGCCTCCCGGAGCCGGGCCGCCGCGACGGTCACGGCCCAGCCCGTGCCGGACTCGTCGACCACGAGGAGCACCGATCTGCCGCGGACCGCCTCCGCGGCGGGAGCGGCGTCGATCGCGTCCAGCCAGTGCGCGGCCTCCTGTGCCCCGGAGGCGTCGCGCCCGGGCGCCGGGCCGCGCGGCACCGGCAGGCTCACGCGGTCCAGCCGGCCCACCTCGGCGATGCGGTCGGCGACCGGCTCGACGGGGGCCGGGCGGTCGGTCAGCTGCAGGGAGGCGACGACCTCGGGCCGGGCGCGCCACTGGTCGCGCCACCGCGAGAGCGCCGCGACGGCGGCGTCGGCGAGGTCGGCGATCGCCTGGGAATCGCCGGAGCGCGCCGCCCCGACGGTGCCCGTCCACTCCGGGGCGTCCGCGAAGACCAGCACCCGGCCGGGCTCGGCCGCGAAGTCGGGCTGGATCCGGCCCTTGCGGCCCGCGACGCCGCCCGGCCACATCTTGCGCGGCTCGAGCACCTGACTCTGGGAGCGCAGCGCCCCCGCGACCGCCCGCGCGGTGTCCGGCGGGACGGGCTCGCCCAGACCGTCGGGGACGTGCCCGAGGCAGACCGAGCAGCGGCCGCAGGGCGCGGCCTCGGGATCGTCGAGCGATTCGGTGAGCAGCTGCATCAGGCAGCGCTCGCCGCGCGTGTAGGCCCGCATGATGTCCGCCTCTCGGCGGCGGGTGGCGACGATCCCGTCGTAGTGGGCGCCGTCGTAGTGCCAGGGCGCGCCGGTGGCGCGGTAGCCGCCCTCCACCCGCTCCACAGCGCCGTCGACCGCGAGCTGCTTGAGCATGAGGTCGATCCGGGTGCGCCGGATGCCGGTCGAGGCCTCGAGCGCGATGGCGGACTGCCCGCCCCCCGTCTCGTCGTCGGCGAGGGCCGCGAGCACGCGGTCCATCTGCTGCGGATCGGGAATGGTCGCGGTGGCGAAGTAGTCCCAGACGCCCGCGTCGGACTCCGACGGGAGCAGCGCGACGACGGCGTGGTCGATGGCGCGGCCGGCACGGCCGACCTGCTGGTAGTACGAGACCGGCGAGGGCGGCGAGCCGACGTGCACGACGAAGCCCAGGTCCGGCTTGTCGAAGCCCATGCCGAGCGCCGAGGTGGCGACGAGCGCCTTGATCTCGTTCGCGCGCAGGGCGTCCTCGAGGCGGGCGCGGGTGTCCGGATCGAGCTTGCCGGTGTACGCGGCCACGGGGTACCCGGGGCCGTGCACCGCGCGGATGCCGTCGACGAGCCGTTCCGCGTCGGCCACCGTCAGCGCGTAGACGATGCCCGAGCCGGGCAGGTCCGGCAGGTGCCGGGCGACCCACGCGTACCGGGTGATCGGCGCCAGCGCCGGCAGGACGTTGAGCTGCAGCGACCGGCGCGCGAGCGGCCCGCGGAGCACCAGGGTGGCGTCGCCGAGCTGGGCGGCCACGTCCTCGGTGACGCGGGCGTTGGCGGTGGCGGTGGTTGCCAGCACCGGGGTCTGCGGGTGCAGCCGGGTGAGCACGTCGGAGACGCGGCGGTAGTCGGGCCGGAAGTCGTGGCCCCAGTCCGAGACCGCGTGCGCCTCGTCGATCACGAGCAGGCCGAGCGAGCCCTCGAGTGCGTCGAGCACGCGCCGCCCGAAGGACGGGTTCGCGAGTCGTTCCGGCGAGACGAGCAGCACGTCGATCTCGCCGGCGGCGAGCGCCGCCTCGATCGTGTTCCACTCCTCGAAGTTGGACGAGTTCAGGGTGGCTGCGCGCAGGCCGGCGCGTTCGGCGGCGGCGACCTGGTCGCGCATGAGCGAGAGCAGCGGCGAGACGATCAGCGCGGGGCCCGCCCCCTCGGCCCGGCGCAACGCGGTGGCCACCCAGTACACGGCGGACTTCCCCCAGCCCGTGGCCTGCACCACGAGCACGCGCGCCGCGGGCTCGAGCAGCGCGGCGACCGCTGTCTCCTGGTCGTCCCGCAGCGCGGCGCCGGGCCCGGCGAGGGCCTCGATCACCCGCCGGGCGCGCTCGGCCCGCTCTCCCGTGAGCATTCGTTCCGTCATCGCCGCGACTCCCCTGATCGGTTGCACCCCGAGGCTAGACCGACCCACCGACACGCGCCGCCGCGGCGGTCCCGCAGCGACGCGATCGGCCTATTCGCCCTCCGGGGCCGCTCCGCGGTCGCCGGAGGCGCGCTCCCGTGCCTCCAGCTCCTCCATGAGGATCGGCGCGCCGACGTTGATCGAGTGCACGCCCACCGTGGTCGCGAGCTTGAGCACCTCGAGGATCTCGCGCGGCTCGACGCCCAGGTCGAGCGCCGCCCGCATGTGCCGGCGGACGCCCGGCGCGTAGAGATGCGTGCAGGCCGCGTCGACCGCGATGCACAACAGCTCCACCACCTGCGGGGTGAGGACCCCGCCCCGGTAGGTGCTCATCGTGGTCCGCATGAAGGACTCCGTCCACTCCGGGTCGAGCTCGGCGACGCCGTCCCACATCGGATTCCAGTGACCGGCGTCGCGCATGGCGCCGACCACCGACTCCGTCACGACCGGCTCCCGGCGGCGACGAGCTGCGCGACAAGCTCGTCGATCAGCGGCCACTCGCCGTAGCCCGACGCCGGGTTGAGGTGTCCGGCGTCGCCGAGGTCGACGAGCCTGCTCCCCCACGCCTCGGCCAGCCCGGCGGTCACCCGGTACCGCGCCAGCGGATCGGTGCGGCTCGCGGCGACGACCGACGGGAAGGGCAAGCGCCGCCGCGGGATCGGCTCCCAGCCGGCCGCGGACAGCTCCGCGGGCCGCGGGTGCGGTTCCGGCCAGTCGACCCCGAAGTCGGGGGGCGTCGCGAGCACCGCGCCCACCACCCGGCCGAGCTCGGGCGCACCGTCGGGCAGGGAGCGGATCCACCGCACCGCGGCGAGCACGCCGGCGCTGTGCGCCACCAGGACGACCGGGCCGTCGACGGCCGCGACGGTCTCCCCCAGCAGCCGGGTCCGCTCGTCGATCGAGTGCCAGTCCGCCTCGGCCGGGAAGGGCACCGTGACGGCGCCGTCGGTCCGGGCGGCGTACAGCTCCTGCCAGTGCGACGGTGCGCTCCCCCGCAGGCCCGGAACGATCACGGGCACGGGCCCGATCACCGCGCCGGCTCCGCGTTCAGGGCCTGCAGCTTCGCGAGCCCGCGCGGGTGCAGCCGTTTGCCGAAGACCATGAACAGCACCGCGGGGACGTAGACGAGCGGGGCCAGCTGCAGCGCGCCCAGAAGCCCCATCCGGTCGGCGAGCGCGCCGATGAGGATGGGCGCGAGCGCGAGCCCGAGCAGGTTGTTCGCCAGCGTGAGCGTACCCATGGCGGAGGCCTGCACCGAGCGGTGCGTCAACGAGGCGACCATGGCGGCCGCCGTGCCGGAGCTGCCCGCGGCGAAGAACGCACCGATGCCGAGGAGCACGAGTTGCGCGGTGCCCGTGGGCATCCGGAAGGCGATCATGAGCGCAACGAAGGCGATGGTGCAGTAGGCGATGCCCGCCGTCCACTTCCGCGTACCGTCGCTCAGGCTGTACCGGTCGGCGAGGAAGCCGCACACGATCATTCCGGAGCCCACCAGCAGAACGAACATCGCCGCCGCACCACCCGCCTTGTCGACGGAGAGGTGATAGGCCTCCTTGAAGTACGTGGGCAGCCAGGTCAGCATGACCGCGGCCATGAACATCTGCAGGCCGCTGCCGATGTAGGCGCACACGACGGGCGAGTTCGTGAACAGGCTCGACAGGGGGGCGCGGGCCACGCGGATGGGTTCCGCGTTCTCCCACGACGGTGCCGCGCCGGCCTCGTCGACCTGGTTCCGCTTGACGCGGGCCTCGGTGACCACGACCTTGAACACGGCGACGAGCAGCAGGCCGAGCACGGCCATCGCGCCGAGGGACCAGCGCCAGCCGAAGTGGACGGCGATGAGGCCGCCGAGTCCGGTGCCGACCATGGTGCCGAAGGAGCCACCGGCCATGAAGGACGCGGAGAGCGCGGCGTGCACGCGGGGCGCGAACAGGCTGAGCACCAACGCGATACCGACGCTGCCGTACGCGGCCTCGCCGACCCCCACCATGAAGCGGGCGGCGAGGAGCTGCTCGTAGTTCTGCGCGAACGCGCACGCGAGCGTGGCGACGGACCAGATCACGGCCATGAGGACGAGGCTGCGGACGCGGCCCCAGCGGTCGGCCAGGATCGACACCGGCAGCGTGAGCACGCCGACCATGAGCGCCACCACGGAGATGAGCGAGCCCTGCTGGGCCTTGTCGAGGTGCAGTTCCTGCCCCAGCGGGACGAAGACCGCGGCGAGCACCTGGCGGGACATGTAGTCGGACAGGAGCAGTGCGAATGCGAGCGCGAAGACCACCCACGGGTAGATCCGCCGACGGGACCGCGCGGGTCCCGTCGGCGTACCGTCGGCGTCCTCGATGTCACCCGAGCGGGTGGTCATGAGGGCCATTGTCATTCATCCGTTCAGGCGTGCTGTGTGAATCCGAGCTGACCGAGCTGCCGGTTCGGCGCGTAGCCCAGCTTGGCGAGGGTCTCGTCGACGGAGCCGTACTGCTCGCCGATGTGGTAGATGTCCCGGGCCTCCTTGCCGGTGGCGACGTCGCGACCGAGCTCATGGCTGATCCGCACCAGCTGCTTGACCTGGTCGACGGACGTGATCTTCTCGCCGGGACGGCCCCAGATGGTGTCCTCGTTGCCGCACCGGGTGTGCAGACCCATCGCGATGGCCATGGTGTTCACGGGGAGCACCGAGCGCATCAGGGTCTCGAGGGTGAGGATCGCGCCGTCGGGGACGCGGCTGATGAAGTTCATGATGTTGTACGGGTTCGGGCCGTCGAAACCGCCGCCGATGCCGACCCAGGTGAGGTTGAGCGGGCCCATGTACTTGCCGCGGCGGATCAGGCGCTCCACGGTCTCCAGCTGCGGGATCGAGCTGAGCTGGAAGTGCGGCTGGATGCCGTTGGCGGTCAGGCGGCGCAGGTGCTCCTCGACCCACTCGGGTCCGGCGGGCACCGTCATCTCGCGGTACGTGTCGTACAGCTCGGGGCGCTGCATGGACGTGCCCTCGATGTCGCCCTCGGTCATCAGCTCCATGATGTTCATCTGGCTGGTGTTGATGGCGATGGTGACCTGGTCGGGCTTGGGGTCGAGCTCGGCCAGCATGTGCCGGGTGTCGTCGGAGAGCCACTTGGCGTCGGCGCCCTCGCCCTCGGGGGCGAAGGAGATCGAGCCACCGACCTGCAGGATCATGTCCGGCACGGCCTCGCGCAGGCCGGAGAGCAGCTCGTTGAACTTGGACAGCCGCTTGGAGCCGTGGCCGTCCTCCTCGCGGACGTGGATGTGCAGGACGGTGGCGCCGGCCTCGTAGCAGTCGACGGCCTGCTGGACGTGCTGCTCCATGGTGAGCGGCAGGTCCTCGCGGAAGTCGTCGAGCTCCCACTCGGGGCCGTACGGCGCGACGGTGATGACCTGCTTCTCCTGAACCTCGGGGAACAGGGCGTCGTCGTGGAAATGCATGATGGTTCTCCTCGTGCGTGGTTGTGGGGCTGGGTGTCTCGGTGTGTGGGGGTCAGTACGGGCGGTCGCCGACGATGCCGGCGCGCTCCATCCGGCGCACGGCCGGCCAGTAGTCCTGGACGGCGTAGTGCTGGGTGCAGCGGTTGTCCCAGATCGCGAAGCTGTCCCGGGTCCAGCGCCAGCGCACCTGGAACTCGGGCACGGCGGCCTGGCGCTGCAGGTACTGCAGGAGCTCGCCGGCGCCGGGCGCGTAGTCGAAGCCGAAGCGGACGTTCGCGTCGTTGTGGAAGTTCGTGAAGTGGGTCGCGAAGGAGTTGACGAACAGGATCTTCTCGCCGGTCTCCGGGTGCGTGCGCACGACGGGGTGCTCGGCGTCCGGGAACTTCGCGTGCAGGGCGTGTCGCTGCTCGATCGGCATGCGCGCCCCGAAGCTGGATTCGAGGGAATGCCGTGCGCGCAGGCCGTCGATCCGCTCCTTGACCTCCGCGGGGAGGGCGTTGTAGGCGGCCACCATGTCGACCCAGATGGTGTCGCCGCCCACGTCGGGGCCCTCGACGCAGCGCAGGACGGACCCGAAGGGCGGGCACTCGCGCCAGGTGGCGTCGCAGTGGAAGGAGTTCTCGTACGCCTCGCGGTCGCTGTCGAGGTCCTTGTAGATGCGGACCAGGCCGGGGTGGTCGGGGTCGCTGCCCAGTACGGGGTGGTCCTCGAGGTCGCCGAAGCGGCGGGCGAGGGCGACGTGATCGGCGCGGCTGATCGGCTGATCGCGGAAGAACAGGACCTTGTGCTCGACGAGGAGGGCGCGCAGCTCGGCGAACCGGGCTTCGTCGTGCGCCACCTCGGCGAGGTCCACGTCGGTGACTTCGGCACCGATGTGGGCGGTGAGGCGCTGGGCGCGCATGGTTCCGGTGGTCCGGGGGGCGGAGGTGACGGTCATGGTGCTGCCTGGTTTCTCGTTCTCGGAGTTCGGGTTCAGGGGAGGAGGATCGACGATCCGGTGAGAGCTCCGGACTCGAGCTCCTTGTGCGCGCGGGCGGCGTCGGCCAGCGGGTAGGTCTGCCCCACCTGGATCGTGATGCGGCCGGCCGCGATGTGGCCGAAGAGCTCGCCCGCGAGGTCGGCCCGCTCGGCGGGATCGGCGATGTAGTCGGCGAGCCCCGGCCGCGTGACGAACAGCGAGCCCTTGATGGCGAGCTGCATAGGGTCGATCGGCGGGATCGGCCCGGACGACGTACCGAAGCAGACGAGCAGGCCGCGCTTGGCGAGGCTGTTCAGGGATGCCTCGACGGTGGCCGCGCCGATGCTGTCCAGCACGACGGGGACGCCCGCCCCGCCGGTCAGCTCGCGGACGCGCTGCGCGGTGTCCTCACGGCGGTAGTAGATGATGTGGTCCACGCCGTTCGCGCGGGCGACCTCGGCCTTCTCCTCGGTGGAGACGGTGCCGATCACGGTCAGGCCCAGCAGCTTCGCCCACTGCGCGACGATCAGCCCGACGCCGCCGGCGGCCGCGTGCAGCAGGATCGTGTCGCCCTCGCGGTACGGGTGGATGCGCCGCATCAGGTACGCCGCGGTGAGGCCGCGCATCGTGCAGGCGGCGGCGGTGGTGAAGTCCACGCCGTCGGGCAGGTGGATCAGGTGCCGGGCCGGGAGCACGAACTCGGTGCTGTACGCGCCGAGGGGGGTGCCGGTGTAGGTGTAGGTCACGCGGTCACCGGGAGCGAAACCCTCGACGCCCGGCCCCACCTCCTCCACGACGCCCGACGCCTCGACACCCATGCCGTTCGGCAGGGGCACCGGGTACAGGCCGGTGCGGTAGTAGATGTCCGCGAAGTTCAGGCCGATGGCGTGGTGCCGCACGCGCACCTCGCCGGCACCGGGTGCGCCCACCTCGATGTCTTCGAGCCGCAGCACGTCGGGTCCGCCGGTCTCGTGGAAGCGGATCGCGTTCGCCATGTCGTGGATTCCTCTCGCCGGAGCGGTTCTCGGGATGTGATGCAGATGACAGTACGAGCGGAGTTCGGCGTAAACTGTTCGCTACGGGACGGATGACTATTCACATCGGGACACGGAGGTGATGGTGGTCACAGTCAAGCGACCCCTGGCGCGCTACGCGTCACTGGCCAACTTCTCCGAGCTCACGCGCACCCTGGGCGCCGACCCGCGCCTGCTGCTCCGCGCGAGCGGGCTGGACCCGAGCGGCGTCACGGTCCAGGACCGGTGGATCCCGGCGGACGCGGTGAACGACCTGCTCGAACGCACCGCGGCGGTCACCGGGCGGGACGACCTGGGGCTGCGCCTCGCGGAGCTTCGGCGGCTGTCGCACCTCGGCCCGCTCAGCCTGGTGCTGCGGGAGGAGCCGGACGTCCGCAGCGCGCTGCAGGTCCTGATCCGGCACGAACGGATGTACAACGAGGCTCTGCACACCCGGTTGTCCGTCGCTGACGGGATCGCCACCGTGCGCGTCGAACTCGACCTCGAGCGCCCCGCACCCGACCGGCAGGCCGTCGACCTCGCCGTCGGCGTGGTGTACGGCGTGCTGCGCGAGCTGCTCGGCCGGGACTGGACTCCCCTGTCGGTGTCCTTCGGCCATCCCCCGCCGGTGCGGGTCGAGACCGCGCGGCGGATGTTCGGCGGCGCCCTGCACTTCGACGCCGACCACAACGGGATCCGGCTTCCCGCGGGCGATCTCGACCGCGCGACCGCGACCTCGGACCCGCAGCTGCGCGAGTACACCCGCAGGCTCCTCGACGGCGGCGACGCCCGCGGACGGGACGCGACGGCCCGCATCCGCGAGCTCGTCGACCTGCTGCTCCCCACCGGGCGGTGTTCCGCCGAGCAGGTCGCGCGCAGCCTCGGGGTGGACCGGCGCACCGTCCACCGGCGGCTCGCGGCCGAGGACACGACCTTCACCGAGGTCGTCGACGACGCCCGCGCCGCGCTGGCCCGGCACCTGGTCGCCGGACGCACCTACTCGTTCGCCGAGATCGCCGGCATCCTGGCCTTCTCCAGCCCGTCGAACTTCTCCCGCTGGTTCCGCGGCCGGTTCGACACCACGCCCCGGCAATGGCGCGCCGCCGCGGCGGGCGGCGACCGATGAACGACGTCTCCCAGCAGGTGCACAGACCGCCCGCAGGGTAGCTCCAGCGCGGCGACCGAGGGTTGCTGCCATGACAACCGAGACCGCACCCGACCGCACGGTCGAGACCGGAGCCGCGCTGCCCGGTCGCTCCGGGACCACCCCCGTCCTCGACATCGTGATCCCCGTCTACAACGAGGCCCACACGATCGCGCACTGCGTGGAGACGCTCCGCGACTACCTCGACGCCGAGCTCGACATCCCGGCGCGGATCACCATCGCCGACAACGCCAGCACGGACGACACCCTGCGCGTGGCGCACTCGCTGGCCGCGGCCATCGACGGCGTGCGGGTGGTGCACCTCGACGCCAAGGGGCGCGGCCGCGCCCTGCGCCGCGTCTGGGCGGAGTCCGATGCGCGCGTCCTGGTGTACATGGACGTGGACCTCTCGACCGACCTCAGGGCGCTGCACCCCTTGGTCGCGCCCCTGCTCTCCGGCCACAGCGATCTCGCGATCGGCACCCGCCTCGGGCGGGGCGCGAACGTCGTGCGCGGGCCGAAGCGCGAGCTCATCTCCCGCGGCTACAACCTGCTGCTGCACACCACCCTGCGCGTGCGGTTCTCCGACGCGCAGTGCGGCTTCAAGGCCATCCGCACCGACGTCGCCGGCGCGCTGCTGCCCCTGGTCGAGGACGGCGAGTGGTTCTTCGACACCGAGCTGCTGGTGCTCGCCGAGCGCGCGGGCCTGCGGATCCACGAGGTCCCGGTCGACTGGACCGACGACCCCGACAGCCGGGTGGACATCGTCGACACCGTGAAGAAGGACCTCAAGGGCGTGATCCGGGTCGGGCGGGCACTGGGCCGGGGCGCTCTCCCCCTCGACGACGTGCGCCGCGCCCTCGGCCGCGAGGAACCGCAGCTGGCGGGCGTGCCGCGCAACATGGTGGGTCAGCTGGCCCGGTTCGCCGCGGTCGGCGTGGCGAGCACCGTCGCGTACGCGATCCTCTACCTGATGCTGCACCCGCTGATCGGGGCGCAGGGCGCGAACTTCGCGGCCCTGCTGATCACGGCGGTCGGCAACATCGCGGCCAACCGCTCCTTCACCTTCGGTGTGCGGGGCCGGGAGGGCGCGGCGCGGCACCACCTGCAGGGCCTGGCGGTCTTCCTGCTCACGTGGGCGCTCACCTCCGGCAGCCTCACGGTCCTCGCTCATGTCGCCCCCGATGCCGGGCGCGGCGTGCAGCTCGCCGTGCTCGTGGTGGCGAACCTGGTCGCGACCGTGACGAGGTTCCTGGGCCTGCGCCTGATCTTCCGGTCGGCGACCTCGGCGAAGGCCGGGCTCCAGTGACCAAGAGCCGCGAGCGCATCGCGGTCGCCGTCCTCCTGGTGGGGACGGCGATCGCCTACCTGTGGTCGCTCGGCCGGGCGGGGTGGGCCAACGCCTTCTACTCGGCCGCCGTGCAGGCGGGCACCGTCAGCTGGAAGGCCATGTTCTTCGGCAGCTCGGACGGCGCGAACTCCATCACCGTCGACAAGCCGCCCGCCTCGCTGTGGGTGATGGAACTCTCCACCCGCCTGTTCGGCGTGAACTCCTGGGCGATGCTGGTTCCGCAGGCGCTGCTCGGCGTCGCGTCCGTCGCGCTCCTCTACGCGACGGTGCGCCGCCGCTTCGGCCCCGGCGCCGGCCTCCTCGCCGGCCTCCTGCTCGCCGTCACGCCGGTGGCGGCCATGATGTTCCGGTTCAACAACCCGGACGCCCTGCTCGTGCTGCTCATGATCGCCGCGACCTCGGCGATGCTGCGCGCTGTCGAGGACGGCCGGTGGCGGTGGCTCATCGCGTGCGGCGCCTTCGTGGGCCTGGGCTTCCTCACCAAGCAGCTCGCCGTGATGCTCATCGTGCCAGGGCTGGCGCTGACCTACCTGGTCGCCGGGCCACCGAAACTCGGCAAGCGCGTCGCGCAGCTGTTCGCCGCGGGCGCCGCGATGGTCGTCGCCGCCGGGTGGTGGCTGCTGACCGTCGAGCTGTGGCCCGCCTCGTCCCGGCCGTGGATCGGCGGCTCGCAGAACAACTCGATCCTCGAGCTCACGCTCGGCTACAACGGCCTCGGCCGGCTCAACGGGAACGAGAAGGGCAGCGTCGGGCCGGGCCGTGGCGGCATGGAGATGCCCGCGGGCTTCGAGCTCCCCGCCGGCATGGAGATGCCCGGGCACCGCGGAGGCGGGATGTTCGGCGACGCCGGCGTCCTGCGCATGTTCCAGCCCGAGCAGGCCGGACAGATCGCCTGGCTGCTCCCCGCGGCGTTGATCGCGATCGTCCTGGTGCTCGTCCTGCGCGGTCGTTCCCCGCGCACGGACGGTGATCGCGCCGCCGTGATCGCCTGGGGCGGATGGCTGCTCGTCACAGGGATCACGTTCAGCTTCATGGCGGGCATCTTCCACGCCTACTACACCGTGGCCCTGGCGCCCGCGATCGCGGCGCTGGTCGCGATCGGAGTGGCCGTGGGCTGGCGGGAGCGTGACCGGGCCTGGGTCCGCACGGTCGCGGCCCTCGCCGTCGCCGCGACGGGCGCGACGGCCTGGTACATCCTGGACCAGACACCGGAATGGAATCCGTGGCTGCGCTGGGCGATCGCCGTGGCGGCGGTCGCCTCGACGGTGGCGATCCTCGCGACCCTGCTCCCCGCGGTCGCGCGCACCCGGCGCCTCGCCGGGGCGATCGCCGCGACGGCCCTGTTCACCGCGCTCGCCGGTCAGGTGGCCTTCACCGTCGAGACCATCGCGACGCCGCGGCAGGGCGCCATCGTCTCGGCGGGCCCCTCGAGCGGGCACGGCTTCGGACCGGGCGGGGCCAAGGGCCGGATGGAGCGGCCCATCGGTGTCGGCGGTACGGCCGGCGGCACGCGGCCCGACGGTGCCCGCACCGGTGGGCCGGGCGGGGACGAGCGGGGCGGCGGACCGTCGTTCCTGATGGGCAGTACGGCCGGCCCCGAGGTGACCGCGCTCCTGCTCGCCGACGCGGACCGCTACACGTGGGTCGCGGCGACGATCGGCGCGAACGCCGCGGCGGGCTACCAGCTCGCCACGGAGAAGCCGGTGATGCCCATCGGCGGCTTCAACGGCACCGATCCCTCCCCCACGCTCGCGCAGTTCCAGGACTACGTGCGGGACGGCAGGATCCACTACTTCCTGGCCGAGTCCGGTGGCGGCTTCGGCGGCTTCGGCGGATCCGGGACGGCGGCCGAGATCCGGTCGTGGGTGGAGGCGACTTATCCGTCGCGGACCGTCGACGGGGTCACGGTCTACGACCTCACCGCGCCGAAGGCGTGATCAGTCGCGGCGCCCGGCCCAGCTGTCGGGCCGGGTGCCGTCGACGTCGGTGATCCCGTAGGCGGCGGCGAGCTCCGCGGAGCTGACGGACCGCTGGTTCCATCGATCCCGGCCGGGATCCGCCGCGAGCGCGGCGATCCCGCGGCCGACGAAGCGGGGCGACTCGGAGAATCCGAAGGCCGGCGGCGCGGTGGGTCGGCCCGGACGCTCCGCGAGGGCGGTCCGCCAGTCCTCCTCGGTGACCCCGTAGGCGTCGAGCATCATCTCGGAGCGCAGCCATCCCGGGGTCACTGCGACCGCGGCCGCGCCGTACTCGGCGAGCTCGTGCCCCTGGGAGAAGGCGAGCCTGTTCACCGACGCCTTGGCGAGGTCGTAGAAGACCGAGATCCGGTACGTGTCGGCGTTGAAATCAGCGGTCCCGTCGGTGATCTCCACGAGCGATCCGCCGGGGCGCTCGATGAGGAGCGGTGTCAGGAAGTGGGCGGTCACGATGTGCGTCTCGACGGCGAGGCGGAGCAGGCGCAGCCCGGCATCGAGGTCCTGTCGCCACAGCGGCGTGTTCCACGTCGGCGGCGGCCCCTTGAGCAGCTCGCCGCCCCAGATGTCGTTGACCAGCACGTCGATCCGCCCGTACTCGGCACGCAGGCGGTCCGCGAGGCGGGAGACCTGCTCGTGATCGAGATGGTCGACCTGCACCGCGACGCCGGTGCCGCCGAGCGCGTCCACGAGCTCGGCCGTCTCCTCGATCGTCTCCCGCCGCGGGTAGTCGGAGGTGATCGACGGGTCGCCGTCGCGGCTGCTGCGGCCGGTGCACACGACGGTCGCGCCCCGTTCCGCGAGGCCTGCGGCGATGCCGCGGCCGGCGCCGCGCGTCGCCCCGGCGACGACCGCCACGCGGCCTCGCAGGTCCTTCCCGACCGGGTCCACCTCCCCTGTCTACCCGCTCGACCGCGCCGCAGGCCGGGAACAGGCGTCAGAAGAGGCGTTCGTCCGGGTCGACGTCGGCGCGGACCTCGATGCCCGTGGCGAGTGCCCCCGCCGGAGGCTCCAGGCCGAGATGGTGCCAGGCGGCCATCGTCGCGACGCGGCCGCGCGGGGTGCGGGCCAGCATGCCGGCGCGCACGAGGAAGGGCTCGCACACCTCCTCGACGGTGCCGGGCTCCTCGCCGACGGCCACGGCCAGCGTCGAGACACCCACGGGCCCACCCCCGAAGCTGCGGATCAGTGCGCCGAGCACGGCGCGGTCGAGGCGGTCGAGGCCGAGCTCGTCGACGTCGTAGACCTTGAGCGCCCCGCGTGCGACGTCGACGGTGACCGTCCCGTCGGCACGGACGTCGGCGAAGTCGCGGACGCGGCGGAGCAGACGGTTGGCGATGCGGGGCGTACCGCGGCTGCGGCTGCCGATCTCCGCGGCGGCCTCCCGGTCGATGGTGATACCGAGGATCTTCGCGCTGCGCTCGATGACCTGGACCAGATCGGCCGTCTCGTAGAAGTCCATGTGGGCGGTGAAGCCGAACCGGTCGCGCAGCGGGCCCGTGAGCGCGCCGGACCGGGTGGTGGCCCCGACCAGCGTGAACGGCGCCACGTCGAGCGGAATGGAGGTGGCGCCGGGGCCCTTGCCGACCACCACGTCGACCCGGAAGTCCTCCATCGCGAGGTAGAGCATCTCCTCGGCCGGGCGGGCCATGCGGTGGATCTCGTCGATGAACAGCACGTCGCCCTCGACGAGGTTCGACAGCATCGCCGCGAGGTCGCCGGCGCGCTCGAGCGCGGGGCCGGACGTGACCCGCAGTGCCGTACCCAGCTCGCCCGCGATGATCATCGCGAGGCTGGTCTTGCCCAGGCCGGGCGGGCCGGAGAGCAGGATGTGGTCGGGGGTGCCGCCGCGGAGCTTCGCGCCGTGCAGGACCAGCTGCAGCTGCTCGCGGACCTTGGGCTGCCCGATGAACTCGTCGAGCGACTTCGGGCGCAGCGACTCGGTGTCGTCGCCCGTGAGCGCCGCCGGGCCCATGATGCCCTCGGCCTCGTCGAACTCGCTGCCCACCTCGTCGTCGTAGTGCATCTACCCGCGTCCCAGGGACTTCAGGGCGTCGCGCAGCAGTTCGGAGACGGACTTATCGGGCCCGGCCTCCACGGCCGCGGCGACCGCCGGTTCGGCTTGCTTCGCAGTGAACCCCAGGCCCTCCAGGGCGTCGAGGAGCTGCTGGGAGACGCCGCCCGCCGGCACCGTCGCCCCGGTGGCGCCGCCGCCGTCGGACGGCGCGGCCGAGACCTTGTCCTTGAGCTCGACGTGGATGCGCTCGGCGACCCGCTTGCCGATCCCGGGGATCAGGCACAGCGTCTTGAGGTCGCCCGCCGCGATCGCGGTCTGCATCTGCGCGGGATCGAGGACCGCGATGGCCGCCATGGCGAGCCGGGGCCCCACGCCCTGCACCGTCTGCACCAGGTGGAACAGCTCCTGCTGAGGTCCATCGGTGAAGCCGTAGAGGGTCTGCGAGTCCTCGCGCACGACCATCGACGTGAGCAGGAAGCCCTCGCTGCCCCGGGTGAGCGCACCCGCGGTGTTCGGCGCGACGAGGACCTTGTATCCCACGCCGCCGCACTCGATCACCACGTGATCCAGACCGATGTGCCGTACCTCGCCGCGCAGCGACGCGATCATCGCACTCCCCCCGTCACCTTCTTCGCCGCGCGGCGCTGCGCCGCGAGCCGTTGCTCGAAGACCTTCTTCTGTTCCGCCGCACGACGTTCCGCCTCCGCCATCCGCGCGATCATCGGCGCCCGCCAACTGTGGCAGACGGCGAGGGCGAGGGCGTCCGCGGCGTCCGCCGGCTCCGGCGCCTTCTGCAGCCCGAGGATCCGGGTGATCATCGCCGTCACCTGCGCCTTGCCCGCGTTGCCGTTGCCCGTGACGGCCGCCTTCACCTCCGACGGGGTGTGGAAGTGCACGTCGATGCCGCGGCGCGCGGCGGCGAGCGCGACGACGCCGCCCGCCTGCGCGGTGCCCATCGCCGTGGAGACGTTGTGCTGCGCGAAGACCCGCTCGACCGCGATCACGTCGGGTTCGTGGGTGTCCATCCAGAACTCCGCCGCGGTCCACACCGCCAGCAGCCGCTCCGCGAGCGGCATCGTCGCGGGCGTGCGGACGACGTCGACATCGAGCGCCGTGACCTTGCGGCCCGCGCCCGTCTCGACCACCGACAGGCCGCAGCGCGTGAGCCCGGGGTCCACCCCCATCACCCGCATCGCCGTACCTCCGCGCACCGTCGAACAGTCAAACCTTTGTTCGAGAGCATACCCGCCCGCCCGATGCCGGGAGGCAGCGACGCGCCCGCTACTCGCAGATGACGGTGGGCACCGGGTCGTACTTGACGGTGCGGGTGTGCCGGGAGATGACGTTGCCGCTCCGGGCGTCGGTGATCGTGCGGGTGTTGCTGGTGGTGAAGCCGGGCTGCCCGGTACTGGCGACGCAGTGCGGCCCCTTCGCGAGCCGGATGGTCGACGGCTGCGTCGGCAGGCTGCGGGAGCCGGTGCTCGACGACACCTCGCGGGTCTTGGTGCTCCACATCCGCACCGACACCGACGACGAGCCCGCGCTGGATTCGATCACGATGCCGTAGGGGGTGTCGTTGCGGAACTGCAGGTCGATCGCGCCCTCGAAGACGGTGGCCTCGCGTGCCTCGGGGTACCGCGAGATGTAGTAGCTGTGCTCGGTGTGGCCCGCGTCCTCGAGGCCGGCGAAGTAGGCCGCGTTGTACAGCGTGGTCGCGAACTGCGAGATGCCGCCGCCGACGGCCTTGTCGGGGCGGCCGTTGTTGATGATGCCGGACTCGACGTAGCCCTGCGCGGTGCCGCGGGGACCGGTGTAGCCGTTGAGGGAGAAGGTCTCGCCGGGCAGCACCACGGCGCCGTTCACCTGCTGCGCGACGCGGCGGATGTTCACTCCCGAGGCGTCGCTGAAGCCGCCGGTGGAGAACTCGCTGACCACCTCGCGCACGCCGAGTTCCTTGGCCTTCGCGGTCGAGACCTTGGGCTCGACGGCCTTGAACTGCGCGGTCGCGGTGCGGCCCTGGGTGGACTGCTCGGTGACGGCGTTGGTGACGGCGTCGATCGTCGGGTCCCACACGACCTCGCGGCCCGGGACGGCCTCGGTCACCGTCGGGGTGCCGCCCGAGAGGTCGAAGCTCGCGTCCTTGGGCTTGGCGACGGCGGATTCGAGCCGCGTGCCGAGGACTTTCTTCGCGGCCTCCCGGTCGACCTTGGGCGCGAGGTTGCCGGCACCGTCGGGCTGGAAGGACAGGAACGTGCCGATGTCGGCCCCGGAGACGCGGCCGACGGTGCCAGCGGCCACCTGTCCCGCGGCGTCGCGCCGCAGGACGACGTCGGAGGCGACCGCCTGTGCGGCGGCCCCGGTGGCGACGGAGCGCACCACGTCCGCGGAGACGGTGGGCGTCACGGCCTGCGTGGGGACGGTGATGTCGGTGGAGTCGGGCCAGGCGGCGGCGACGGCTTCGGCCGCCTTGCCCAGGTCGATCCTGTCGCCGGCCTTGGGCTCGACGGCCACCGGCTTGCCGCCCCGGTAGATCACGGCGCCGTCGCCGGCCTCCGAGGTCAGGGCGCCGGCGGCCTTCGTGATCGCGGCGTCGAAGACCTGCCGGTTCAGCGTGGACGCGGGGTGCACGTGCCGGTCGCTGACCAGGCCGATCAGGTCGCGCAGCGGCGAGCGCTCGTCGATCGCGCGCTGCACGGTGCCCGGCACGTCCATGGTCAGCCCCAGCTGTGCGGGCTGGAGCCGGACCTCGCCCTTGGCGGTGCGGAGCGTGATCGGCTCCGCGTCCACCCGCTTGGCGGCGCCGTCGAGGCGGTGGGTCGCATCGTCGCGTCCCAGCGCCCCGAACTCCACGCCCACCGCGGTGGCCCCGTGGACGGTCTCGGCGCGCCCCGACTCCCAGACGGCGGCACCGCCGGCCCCGAGCAGCAGGGCCGCCACCAGAGCCAGGGCCGGGGCGCGCCGCAGCGCTGTTCGGGTGGAAGTCACAACCTGAGAATATCCTGACGCATTATTACCGCACAGTAGGGGCGATGCGATACGGCAATCTCAGGGCACTCAGTCCTCGTCGAGCTCCGCGAGGACCTCGTCGGAGATGTCGACGTTGGTGTACACGTTCTGCACGTCGTCGCTGTCCTCCAGCGCGTCGACCAGCTTGAACACCTTGCGTGCACCGTCGGCGTCGACGGGGACCTCGACCGACGCGCGGAAGCCGGACTCCGCCGACTCGTAGTCGATGCCGGCCTCCTGCAGGGCGCTGCGGACCGCGACGAGGTCGGTGGGCTCGGAGATGATCTCGAACTGGTCGCCCAGGTCGCTGATCTCCTCGGCGCCCGCGTCGAGCACGGCCATGAGCACGTCGTCCTCGGCCTGGTCGTTCTTGTCCAGGGTGACGATGCCCTTGCGGGTGAACAGGTACGAGACCGAGCCCGGGTCGGCCATGTTGCCGCCGTTGCGGGTCATCGCCACGCGGACCTCGCCGGCGGCGCGGTTGCGGTTGTCGGTGAGGCACTCGATCAGCACCGCCACGCCGTTGGGGCCGTAGCCCTCGTACATGATGGTCTGCCAGTCGGCGCCGCCGGCCTCTTCGCCACCGCCGCGCTTGCGGGCCCGCTCGATGTTGTCGTTCGGGACCGAGGTCTTCTTCGCCTTCTGAATGGCGTCGTAGAGCGTGGGGTTGCCGTCGGGGTCACTGCCACCCGTGCGCGCCGCGACCTCGATGTTCTTGATCAGCTTGGCGAACAGCTTGCCGCGCTTGGCGTCGATCGCCGCCTTCTTGTGCTTGGTGGTGGCCCATTTGGAATGGCCGCTCATCGATCCCTCGATTCCGTTCGGGTGCGCTGCATCAACCCTGCGAGTTTACGTGAAAGCCTTCTCCAGCTCCGTCAACGCGTCCTCGAGGTGGTGGATGAGGCGCTGCACGTGCGGGACCGACGTCCGGCACGCGGTGATCCCGAACTCGAGATTCCGGTTGTTCGTGCAGATGGTGATGTTCACCGCCTGGCCCTCCCACGGGATCGACGCCGGGTACACGCCGTCGAGGTGCGCGCCGTTCCAGTACATCGCCTCGCGCGGCCCCGGGACGTTCGAGATGACCAGGTTGAACGGCGGACGCGCGACGCCCCGGTACCCGGGCAGCATGCCCGGCGCGAGGCCCGCGATGTTGGCCGCACTCAACGCCAGCACCTGCAGCGGGGACAACTCCCCCATCACCTTGCGCGCAGCGCGCACCGAGTCCTGGATCGCGGTGACGCGGGCCGCCGGGTCGGTCAGATCGGTCGCCAGCGTCGAGATCACCGCGCCGACGGCGTTCGACGACGACTCGGCGCCCTCCTTGTGCAGCGAGACCGGCACCATCGCCGTCAGCGACCGGTCCGGCAGCTCGTTCAGCTCCAGCAGGTAGGCCCGGAGTGCGGCACCGCACATGGCGAGGACGATGTCGTTGACCGTGGCGCCGGCCTTCTTCCGGACCGCGTCGATCCGGTCCAGGGAGTACGACTGCGCGACGAACCGCCGCGCGCCGCCGATCGGCACGTTGAAGATGGTGTGCGGGGCCTGGAAGGGCGCCTTGTAGTCGTGGTCGCGGATCGACGTGCCCGCGACCTTCATCGAGGCGGGCAGCATGCCCAGCACCTCGCCGGTGAGGCCGCCGATCTGCTTCGCCGCGCTGAGCGGGTTGAACGGCAGGCCCCCCTTCGACGGTGCCGCCGCCGTCTCCGGCTTCCGGCGGCGCCCGAGACCGGGCTGCCAGACGACGCGGCCCTCGCGGTCGTCGGGATCGGGCGAGAGCGCCAGGGTCATGTACCGCAGCGCGGAGACCCCGTCGACCAGCGAGTGGTGGACCTTGGAGTAGACCGCGAAGCGCCCGTCCTCGAGGCCCTCGATGACGTGCACCTCCCACATCGGACGGTGCCGGTCGAGCAGGGTCTCGTGCCACAGCGAGACCTGCTGGAAGAGCTCGCGGATGCGGCCCGGCTGGGGCAGAGCGGAGTGCCGGACGTGGTATTCGAGGTCGATGGAGTCGACCTCGGACCACCAGGTGTTGCCGAGGATCCCGACGGGGTCGGCTGGCCGGCGACCGAACTTCTCGCTCACGGCGACGTGCGAGCGCATCGTCTCGACCACGGAGCGCACGAAATCGGGTCCCGCGCCCTCGGGCGGCGTGAACAACTGCAGACCGCCGACGTGCATCGGATGCTCGCGGGACTCCGCCATCAGGAACATCGAATCGGTCACCGGCATGTAGCTCACGACGCCACTCCCCTCTGCGGCGGCGGTGTCATCCCCGCCGGACGATGTCCACGAAGCGACGGTGGATCCGCAGATCGCCCGTGACCTCGGGATGGAAGGATGTGGCCATCGTCACACCCTGTCGAACAGCGACAACCGTACCCGCCGTCGAGCCGGCCTCCGCAGGCACCCTCGCCAGCACCTCGACGCCCTCGCCGACCCGCTCCACCCACGGCGCGCGGATGAAGACCGCGCGCACGGGATCGCCGTCGACGCCCTCGACCGCGAGGTCGGTCTCGAAGGAGTCGACCTGCCTGCCGAAGGCGTTCCGACGCACCGTCATGTCGATGGCGCCGAGGCACCGGGCGTCGGGACGGGTGTCGAGCACCTCCGAGGCCAGCAGGATCATCCCCGCGCACGAGCCATAAGCCGGGAGCCCGCCGGCGAGCGCCTCGCGGAGCGGGTCGAACAGGTCGAAGACGCCGAGCAGCCGGCTGATGGTGGTCGACTCCCCACCGGGGATGACGATGCCGTCGACGGCGGCGAGGTCCGCCGCCGTCCGCACCGCCGTCGTGGCGGCTCCCGCCGCCTCGAGCGCGTGGCGGTGCTCGCGCACGTCACCCTGGAGAGCGAGGACTCCGATCCGTACGGTCACGGGGAGCCAGCCTAAACGGCGGCGCGGTCACGCCCGGAAGCGGTGCAGGCCCTCCTGGATGACGACGGCGACGAGCGTGCCGTCCTGGGCGAAGATCCGGCCCGCCGTGAGGGCGCGCCCACCGCCCGCGGACGGGGATGTCTGGTCGTAGAGCAGCCACTCGTCGGCGCGGAAGGGGCGCAGGAACCACATGGCGTGGTCGAGGGAGGCGACCTGGGTGTCGACACCCGGGTGCGCAACCCGCGCGGAGCCGAGCAACGTCATGTCGCTCATGTACGCCAGGGCGCTGACGTGGATGTTCAGATCGTCGGGCAGGCGCTTGATATGTCGGAACCAGACCTGCTGGTGCACCGCCCGGCCGACGTACGGGACCGTCTCGTCCTGCGGCACGATCCGGATGTCCCAGTCGCTCCACTCCTCGAACAGCCCGAGGCTCTCGCGGGTGGCGTTGGGGTCCTCCCGCGGGCTGAGCACCGACTCGGGGTCCTGCGTCGGCGGCATCTCGTCGGCGTGCTCGATGCCCTCCTGCCCCGGCAGCTGGAAGGAGGCCGACATGGAGAAGATCGCCTCGCCGTTCTGGACGCCGTTGACGCGGCGCGTGCAGAAGGACCGGCCGTCGCGGATGCGATCCACGAGGAACACCGTGTCGGCGTCCGGGTTGCCGGGGCGCAGGAAGTAGCCGTGCAGCGAGTGCACCTGCATGGCGTCCGGGACGGTCTCGATCGCCGACCGCAGGGCTTGGCCGGCCACCTGGCCGCCGAACGTCCGGACCAGCACCGACGGTGCGTGAATGCCGCGGAAGATGTCGCGGTCGATCTGCTCGAGACTCAGCAGCGCTTCGATGTCAGCCACGAGGGATGACTCTACTCAGGTCACCAGTCCGGATCGGTCGGTTCCGTGGTGGCGTCCACCACGATCACCGTGACGTTGTCGCGGCCGCCGGCGTTGAGCGCCGCGGCGACGAGCTGGTCGGCGCACTCGTCGATCGGCACGTCGCTCTCGAGGATCTGCCGGATCTCGTCGTCCGTGAGCTCGCCGTTGAGGCCGTCGGAGCACACGAGCAGCTTCTCGTGCGGCTGGGCCGGCACGATCCAGAAGTCCGCGTCGGGCTCCATGCCGGCACCCAGTGCGCGGGTGATGACGTTGCGGCGCGGGTCGACGCGGGCCTGCTCGGGGCTGAGGAAGCCGCCGCTGATGAGCTCCTGGACCTGCGAGTGGTCGACCGTGAGCTGCTCGAAGTAGCCCTCCGCGAGCCGGTAGGTGCGCGAGTCGCCGATGTTGACCACCAGCCAGTGCGGCACGCCCTCGTAGGTGGTGAGCAGGACGCCGGTCACCGTGGTGCCCGCACGCTTGCCGGTCTCCGAGTCGATGGCCTCGATCGCGGCGTGCGCATCGCGCAAGCGGTCGACGACCTGCTCCATCACGACCTGAGCGTCGGCCGGCTCGGGGCCGAAGACCTCGGCCAGCGCCTCGAGCGCGGCCGCAGAGGCCACCTCGCCGGCGTCGTGGCCGCCCATGCCGTCGGCGAGCAGGAACATGCCGGGGCCGGTGAGCGCACCGTCCTCGTTGGTCAGGCGCACCCGACCGGGATTACTGATGGCGACCCACTTCATGGACACGCCGCCCTGCACCCCGTAGACGATCTCGGAGCGCGCCTCCCCCGCTTCTGCCGTCATCCGCCGAACACCTTGAAACTGCGCTGACCCATGTGCACGACGCTGCCCTTCTCCACGGCGTACCTGACTCCCTTGGTGAGCTCGGTCCACGAGTCGCCGAGGGCGATCGCGGATCCGTTGGTCGAGCCCACGTCCTCCACCCACAGTTCACCGCGGGTGATGCCGAACAGCAAGTGGGTCTTCGACACCGAGGCGGTGTCGTCGACCAGCACGTGCTTGGTGACCTTCGCCGGGTCCGCGCTGGGCGGGACGACCGGCTCGCGGCCGATGATGCCGTCGCCGCGGACGTCGACCGAGTGACCGTCGTCGAAGCGCAGGACGATCGGCGCCCCGCCCGCGGGGGCGGGCGCCGCCGGGCGCGGCTGCTGGGGCTGGCCCTGCTGCGGCTGCCCCTGGAGCGGCTGACCGCCCTGGGGCGCGACCGGCCGGCCGGCGGGCGGGCCGACGGGCGGCTGGCCCTGCACCGGCCCGCGCGGCTGACCGCTGGGACCGGTGGGCCCGCTGGGGCGCGGGGCGAACTGCTGGGGCGGCTGCGGCTGCGAGGCCTGCGCCGGCGGGGGCGCGAAGGCCGCGGCGGGCGGCAAGCCGGTCGTGGGCTCGTCGCCCCCGGTGGGCGGCGGGCCGAAGCGCGGCGGGATCGGGCGCAGGCCCGGCACGTCGTCCGGGAGCGGCGGGAGCGACGGCGGCTGCAGCCGCTCGCGCGGCTCCCCGGTCTCGACGACCTCGGTGGCCGCGCCGGCGGCGACCGCGTCGACGCGGGTCTCCTCCGGCAGCGGGGTCGGGATGCGCTGCAGTGTGTTGTCGGAATCGCCGGTCACGAGGCCGCCGAGCGGGCCCGACGGTGCGGGCGCCTGCGCGCGGGCCGGGTTCGCGACGTCGGCATCGTCGACGACGGTCGACGTGGAGGCCTTCTCGTGCACGCCGCGGCGGCCACCGTCGGCGAGGATCGACCAGGCCGGGAGGTAGACGAGCGGCGCCAGGACGTTGAAGACGACCGAGCGGATCGCGGACGACGGGAAGCCGATCGGGCGGTGGGAGTTCGCGTCGACCACCTTGAGGCCCGCGAGCAGCTTGCCGGGGCTGGCGCCGTAGACGCCGTGCAGCACGATCGACGCGATGATCGCGACCGCGGCCCCGACGCCGAGGAACACCCAGCCGAGCTCGAGCCCGGCCACGACGTTGACGATCAGGGCGATGGCGACCACCGCCGATGCGAGACACAGGTCCGCGATGTACGCGAGCACGCGCAACACGTTGGGCGCGGCCTCCACCTGCGACCCGCCCAGGGACGTCTGGGCCCCGTACCCCCGGGTGGCCCTGGCCGTTGCTTGGTCTGACATCCTCCGCCTCACTGCTTCCACTTCGATCCCGCGTCTGCCCGACACGCGCATCTCGACGCTAGCGCGAATCGTCGGACACCGGCGGGCGACATGCCGTTACCAGCCGCGTTCCGCCAGGCGATGCGGCTGCGGGATGTCGTCGACGTTGATCCCGACCATCGCCTCGCCCAGCCCACGGGAGACCTCGGCGAGCTTGCCGGGGTCGTCGTAGAAGGTCGTGGCGGCGACGATCGCCTTGGCGCGCTGCTCCGGGTTGCCCGACTTGAAGATGCCGGAGCCGACGAAGACGCCCTCGGCGCCCAGCTGCATCATCATCGCCGCGTCCGCCGGGGTGGCGATACCGCCCGCGGTGAACAGGGTGACGGGCAGCTTGCCGTTCTTGGCGACCTCGACGACCAGGTCGTACGGGGCCTGCAGCTCCTTGGCCGCGACGTACAGCTCGTCCTCGGGCAGCGAGGTCAGGCGGCGGATCTCGTCGCGGATCTTGCGCATGTGCGTGGTCGCGTTCGAGACGTCGCCGGTGCCGGCCTCGCCCTTGCTGCGGATCATCGCCGCGCCCTCGGTGATGCGGCGCAGCGCCTCACCCAGGTTGGTCGCGCCGCAGACGAAGGGCACCGTGAAGGCGAACTTGTCGATGTGGTTGGCGTAGTCGGCCGGGGTCAGGACCTCGGACTCGTCGATGTAGTCCACGCCGAGGGCCTGCAGGATCTGCGCCTCGACGAAGTGGCCGATGCGGGCCTTCGCCATGACCGGGATGCTGACGGCCTCGATGATGCCGTCGATCATGTCCGGATCGGACATGCGGCTGACACCGCCCTGCGCGCGGATGTCGGCGGGCACGCGCTCGAGCGCCATGACCGCGACCGCACCGGCGTCCTCGGCGATCTTCGCCTGCTCGGGGGTCACCACGTCCATGATCACGCCGCCCTTGAGCATCTCGGCCATGCCGCGCTTGACGCGTGCGGTGCCGGTGACGGGTGCGGTCTGGGGATCAGTGGTCACTGATGGGTCTCCTCGTAGCTGGGACATGTGGGGCTCCAGTATTCCCGATGACGGTGCGCGCTTCCCAGCCCGGGTCGCCGGGGCGCGCTCACCCGGACAGTGCAGACGACATGCACTTCACGACATCGTCGATACAGTGGCGGCATGTGTAGGCATCCACGCAGGGCTACGCCGCGTCCATGAGCATCACCGTCGGCGTACTTCCATTCCTCATCGACACGGATCTTCAAGTCGGACCGGGCTTCGCGCCCGAGGCCGTCGAGGACTTCGTGAACCGCTGGTCCCTGGCGCCGTCGCCGGACGGCGAGGACGAGTACCTCACTGCGGACGACATCGCGCACGGGGCGCTCCCTCGGATCAGCGCATCAACCGAGGAGTTCGTGATCCACGGTCCGGTCGCTGACGAAGTCGACATGGCGATCGATTGGATGTTCACCGTCGGGGGCACCTTCATCGACCACTCCGGCCGATTCATCTCGATCGATGCTGGGTGGCTGGAACTCGAGGACCCGCACGCCTTCGAGCTGTTCGTCGTCGCAGACGCGGCAACCGCACGTGACGCCTTCGCCGCTCCTGACTGCCCTCCGGAGATCTGGGACATCCGGGACGGCTGGGAGACGGTGCCTGTGATCGTGCGCCGGCCGGTGTCTGACTGGTCTCCCGAGGTCAGTTGGAACGGATGGCGCGTGATGCTCCACGACCACGAGATCGAGGTGCAGACGGTGCCGGACCACGCCTTCTGGGGAATCCCGGTCCGTGATGTGGCGCCCGGCTACACCTATTGGGCGGAGAACTGGGCGGTGCGCGACACCGACGGTGTGCTCACGGCCGCGCACCGCGACGGCCGTGTCGTCACCGTCGAAGCCGGGGCAGGCGGCCCGGTCGTCCGATCGGAATAGGACGTCGTCGGGATCTCCCGTTTCGCGTGAGCGCATCAGGCTTCTATGCCGGGCCTGTACTCGACCAGATCACGCGCTCCTCGAGGCGAGAGTTCATCGTCGTCACGACGAAAAGCGGGTTCGCATCGAAGAAGCACTCGTAGGTCGCGGTAGCACCCTCCGAACGGAGCGTCGCGCGGTATCCCCGCGGCGTGCGGTCGGCCGGCATGTACCCACCGACACTCCTGCTCAGCCGCTGCCCCTGGTACCACAGGGACTCTCCCGCGTCGCAGATGACGAATCGAGAGCCGTTCCCTCCCTTCTCCGGGTCCGGATCCGTGACTGCGCGGTAGACGACGGTGCCACGCGATTCGCAGTTCGGGCCGTCGACGAATCCGGACCGTGTCAGCGTCGAAGCGATCGATTCGGGCGTTGGGGTGCTCGATGACGTTCCGCTTGCTTTGTCGGCGACATCGGGGCGCCCGCCTTCGTGCCATCCGGCAAGATGGCCGACGACTCCCGCAAGCATGGCCATCACTGCCGCCAGCGCCACCATCGTCAGGCGGTCGACACGCGGCGTGTGGATTCGCAAGTCCCACAGCGCGAGCCCGATCGTGGCGACCGGACCCACGAAGGTCACTAGCAGCCAGACGACCAACGGGTCGAACTCATGCCCGGTCACCGCCGTCTTGGTGAGCGCCTCCACGAGTCCGAACGCGCCCGTCGCAAGGATGCACACCGATGCCAGCGACGGATGGGCCTCGCCGAGACGGAACTGGTACGCCGCGCCCAATCTGGCTGCGTTGATCACGGCCCCCAACCAGAGTGGCAGCCCCAGCAGCAGAAGTAGTGACACGGGGCCGAGGGCGGAGGCGACGACAGGCACCGTTACGAGTGCCACCAGTGCCGCGAAGGCGATCAGTGGTCCCCCGAGATTGCGCATCAACCAGAAGGGATCGACCGACGCGCGCCCGCGCGGAAGGAAGAACGACGCACAGCTGCACAGCAGGACGATGCAAGCAGCGATAAGCGCGACCTTGACGACGCCCATCACTGCGGCCTGGAAGAGCCTGTCGACTCCGATCGACGAAGAGTTCCAGTACCACGACGAGAGGGCGGCCGCGAGGCTCCCAACCACCGCCGCCGTCGTCCTCAACCGACTCGGCGTCGGCCCGTAGCGCGGCGCCATCGGACCGAACGCCCAGTTCCAACCGGTAGTGAATTGCCTTCTCAGCAACGTCGCATCCCCCGATGTGATCGAACTGCGGCCCCCACGCCGCTGCACGTAGCCTAGGCGGATGCCCCGGTCGCCGGGTCCGCGGGCTGGCGAAAGCCGCTGCCGACTATGAATCCGTGTCCACCGCGGACAGGGTTTCATAGGCGGTCAACCGCTCAACAGTCGAACATCGCGTCCAACACCATCGGCCTCACCACTGACCGGGGGTCAGCGGGTCCAGACGGAGCGGGCGGGCTCCGACGAGACGGCGCGGCCGTCGCCGCGGGTGATCACGAGGCCGCCGGAGCTGACGGTGTAGATCGTGTCGTCCTTGTCCTTGCCCTTGGCGTCGCGATTGATCGCGCGGAAGCCGCCGGCGCCGTTCCGGGTCGCGGTGAGCGTGATGCCTCTGTTATCCGCGGAGACCTGCGCGCCGCGGTAGGTGAACTCACCGGCGGAACCGCAGATCACGACCCGGGAGCCGCCGCCGTTCGCCTTCGACGTGAGCAGCGCCAGCTGCAGCGTCTCACCTCCGGCGCACCGCGCCGGGCTCCCGACGAAGCCGTAGGCGTCCGTGCCCGGGACCGTCGGCGCCGAGGCGGTTTCCGAGGCGCCCGTCGGCGCTGCCGACGTGGCTTGCGCAGACGTCTCCGCTGGCGCGGTAGTGCCCGACGGGACAGGCGCGCCCGTCGGATCGGCCGACGCGGATTCCCCACCCCGGCCGAACGCCAGGTAGCCGACGGCCAGGAGCGCGATCACCAGCACCGCCACCAGCGCCGCTAAGGCCCACACGCGGCCGTTGCGCGCCGGAGCCGTCCCGGCGCCCACGCCCCCGACGGCCGTCGACGCAGGCACCGGCGTCCCCGCGAGCCCCTGGGCCGGCACGGGAGGCGCGGCGTGCGTGTACGCCGGGGGCGGAGTCGGCGGCGGGGTCGGCCGGATCACGGTGGGCCCGGCCCCCACGTGCGGTGTCGGCGCCGGCGCCGAAGACGGGGCGGTCAGCGCAGCCCGGAATGCCCGAGCGAAGGCGGCGTTGTCGGGGAACCGGTCGCGCGGCTGCTTCGCCAGCGCCCGCTCGAAGACGCGGGCCAGCCCGGGCGGGATGCCGGCCACCCGCGCAGCCGGGTCCGGCACGGGCGCCTGCAGGTGCGCCATCAGGACCGAACTGGGCGAGCCGGGGCCGTACGGCGGTGTGCCGGTGAGCAGCTCGAACGCCGCGCAGGCCAGCGAGTACTCGTCGGCCCGGTTGTCCAGGGGATTGCCCTCGATCACCTCGGGCGCGAGGTAGGCCATGGTCCCGACGGCCACGCCGGTCGCCGTGAGCGAGCTGGCCTCGTCGCTGGCCTTGGCGATCCCGAAGTCCACCAGCTTCACCCCGACGGGCCGTCCGGGCCGCACGGGCGCGAGCAGGATGTTGCCGGGCTTGACGTCGCGGTGCGTCAGGCGGCGTTCGCTCCACGCCCAGTCCAGCGCGCTCCCGACCTGCTCGATTACGTCGGCCACCATCGCGGGCGGCAGCGGGCCCCGCGTCCGCAGGTACTGGGCCGCGTCCTCGCCCTCGACGTACTCCATCGCGAGCCACAGCCGACCCTCGTACTCGCCGCGGTCGTGGATCGTGACGATGTTCGGGTGCCGCAGGCCGGCCAGGATGTCGGCCTCGCGGAGGAAGCGCGTCGCGAAGCTCGGGTCGTCGCCCAGTTGCGGTCCGAGCAGCTTCAGCGCGTCCTGCCGCGGCAGCCGCGGGTGCTCGACGAGGAAGACCTCGCCCATGCCGCCCGCGCCGAGGCGGCGCACCACCCGGTATCCGGAGATCTCCTTCGGTTGCATCGCGCTTCCCTACTCGATCACGGCCGGCTCGGCCGGCGCCTTCCCGGACACGAACGCGCTCCGCACATCGGGAATCAGGTCGGCGAGCGCCGCGGGGTAGACGGGGTCCGCGAACACCCGGATCTCGTCGGGGGTGCACCAGCGCATCTCGTCGAGCGTCCGGCGTTCCAGGTCCGTCCAGCCCGACGGTGCCGGGTCGAACCGCTCGCACTCGACGGCGAAGAAGTACTCGACGGAGTCGATCACCTCGCCGTCGAAGGAGAAGACCGCCTCCCGGCGGTAGAGCGGGCCGACGAACGCCGACGGCGCGAGCACGCGGCCCGTCTCCTCCCGCAGTTCGCGGGCGGCCGCGGCGCGCAGGTCCTCACCGCGCTCGACTCCCCCGCCGACGGTGAACCACCAGTGGCCCGCGGGCCGCGTCCCCTCCGGGACGGGCTCGTGGCCACGGACGACGAGCACGGCACCGTCGGGGTCCACGACGATGACCCGCGCCGAGACGCGCCGCTCGTCGTTCACGGCGAGCAGCGCCGCCGGGAGGATGCCGCCCCGGTCGACGATGTCGAAGTACTGCGGCATCGGCGCGGTGCCGCCCAGGTACAGCCAGCGCACGAACCGGCGGCCGCGCAGGGCGCGGGTGTCGCGGACGGCGTCGTTGTGGAACCGGCGCGCCATCGTCACGCGGGTGTCGGCGTCGGCGATCTCCGCGACGAGCGAGCGCGGCAGGGTCTCGATGTCGATCGCACCGATGGCTCCGGAGAGCCGGTTCTCCATCGGCATCCGGTCCTCGGGGGCGGCGTTCTCGGCGCGGTCGGCGGCGGCGCGGAGCATCTGCCCCTGCTCGGGCGGCAGCGTGGCGGCGACCGCGCGAGCGACGGCGGACCGTCGGGCGAGGGCGGCGTCGAGCGCGGCGAGCGAGAGGTCGACCCGCACGTGCAGCCGGTCCAGACGGTGCGCCGTCTGGTAGGCCAGGGCCGCGACGATCAGCACGGCCATCACGATCAGGCCGATGACGAGCACGGTGGTGGCGGTGAGATTCAGCACTGCGGCCCCCTTCAGTCGTCGATCGACACGACCACGCCGGGCACGGCGACGGTCTCGTACACGCGGATGACCTGCTCGGCGACGACGGACCAGTCGTAGCGCCAGACCACCTCGGAGGCGTGGGTGACCAGCTCGGCGCGGCGGAAGTCGTCGTCGAGCAGCTCGACGATCGCGCGGCCGAGGGCGGCACCGTCGCCGACCGGGAACAGGCGGCCGGCCTCGCCCCCGTCGAGGACGCGCTCGAAGGCGTTGAGGTCGCTCGCGACGACGGCGGTGCCGGCGGCCATCGCCTCGACGAGGACGATGCCGAAGCTCTCGCCGCCGAGGTTGGGCGCGACGTAGACGTCGGCGGAACGCAGCGCGGCGGCCTTCTCCTCGTCGGTGACGGCGCCCATGAGCCGCAGGTGCTTCGCGTACGGGCCGGCGTCGCGCAGGAGCTTCTCCGAGTCGCCCCGGCCGATGACGAGCACCTCGATGTCGGGCTGGGCCGCGACGATCGCGGGTAGCGCCTCGAGGAAGACGGCCATGCCCTTGCGCGACTCGTCGTACCGGCCGAGGAAGAGCACCGTCTTACCCGGTCGCGGGTAGCCGGGCAGCGGATCGCCGTCGGCGAAGGCGCGCACGTCGACGCCGTTGGGGATCTCGATGGCGTCGGAGCCGAGCGATTCCATCTGCCAGCGACGGGCCAGCTCGGAGACGGCGATCTTGCCGCGGATCTTCTCGTGCGACGGGCGCAGCACGCTCTGGAAGACGGAGAGCACCAGCGACTTCTCGGTCGACGTGTGGAAGGTGGCGACGATGGGACCGTCGGCGATCGCCAGCGCGAGCATGCCGAGGCTCGGCGCGTTCGGCTCGTGCACGTGGAGCACCTCGAACTCGCCCTTGCGGATCCACTTCCGCAACCGGCCGAACGCCTTGGGCCCGAAGGAGAGCCGGGAGACGGAGCCGTTGTACGGGATCGCGACGGCCTTGCCCGAGGAGACGGCGAAGTCGGGCAGCACCGTCTCCTTCGACGACGGGGTGAGCACCGAGACCTCGTGGCCGCGCTCGATAAGCACGCGGGCCAGGTCCACGACGTGAGCCTGCACCCCGCCCGCGACGTCGAAGGAGTACGGGCAGATCATCCCGATCCGCATCAGCGCACCTCGGGACCCTCGCCGAGGATCCGGTCGCGCCGTGCCTGCGACCAGTCGGACTCCCACAGGGGCTGCAGCATGTGCCAGTCCGCGGGATGCTCGGCGATGTTGCGCTCGAAGGCCTGCGCGAGCTGCTGCGTCGCGTCCTCGATGCCGCCGGAGACGTCGATCGGAGCCTCGGACCGGAAACCCCAGGCGTCGCCCTCGAACCAGCAGTGCACCGGCAACAGCGGCGCGCCGGTGTCGATCGCGAGCTTCGCGGGGCCCGCGGGCATCCGGGTGCGCTCGCCGAAGAACGTGACGGGGACGCCGTGCCGCGTGAGGTCGCGCTCGGCCAGCAGGCAGATCGGGCGGCCCTCGCGCAGCCGCTGCGCGAGCGCGGGCATGGGCGGCTGCTCGCCGCCGGAGAGGGGGAAGATCTCGAAGCCGAGGGACTCGCGGTACTCCACGAACCGCCGGAACAGCGATTCCGGCTTGAGCCGCTCGGCGACGGTCGCGAACCGGCCGTACTTCTGCGCCAGCCACACTCCGGCCATGTCCCAGTTCCCGCTGTGCGGCAGGGCAAGCACCGCGCCGGTACCGGCGGCCATCGCGTCGTGCAGGCTGGGCGTGTCGACGTACTCGTCGAGCCGCGCACCGAGCTCGACCAGGTCCATGGACGGCAGCCGGAAGGACTCGCGCCAGTAGCGCGCGTAGGAGCGTGAGGACTCCTCGATCAGGCTCTGCGGCACCAGGTCCGGGGTGGTCCCGAGCACGCGCGCGAGGTTCTTGCGGAGCTGTGTGTTGTCGCCACGCGCGCCGATCCGCCCGCCCACGTCGTCGATGAGGAACTTGGCGGCGAACTCCGGCATCCGCTTGGTGACGGCCCAGCCGGTGCGGTAGGCGAGGTCGGCGACCTCCTCGCGCGGATCGATCACGCCTGGTCCTCCTCGTGCTGCGCGGCCGCCTGCGGCAGCGGCAGCAAGTCGGTGGCGCCGGGCGAGCGGCGCACGGTCAGGGCCCGCTGGAGAACGGTGACGACGCTGGTCACGGCGAGCACCCACATCGCGACGTGGATCGCCCACCAGACACCCAGGCCCGTGATGCCGGCGCCCACGAGCACGATGATGAGGCGCTCCGGGCGCTCGATCCAGCCACCGTCGCCCTTGAGACCCGAGGCCTCGGCCCGCGCCTTGGCGTAGCTGATCACCTGCGAGGTGACCAGGCAGATCAGGGTGGCGATCAACAGGTTGTAGCGGTTGTCCTCGGTGAACACGGCCCACCAGGCCAGGCCGGCGAAGATGGCACCGTCGGCCACCCGGTCGCAGGTGGCGTCGAGCCAGGCCCCGAACCGGGTGCCGCCGCCCCGCACCCGGGCCATGGCACCGTCGAGCATGTCGAACATCACGAAGAACCAGATGATCAACGTGCCGACGAACAGGTGGTCCGTCGGGAAGAGCCACAGCGCGGCGGTCACCGAGCAGGCGGTGCCGAAGAGCGTCACGGCGTCCGGCGTCAACCCGGTCCGGATCAGCACTTTCGCGATCGGGTGGGTGACCTTGGAGACCGCCTCACGACTGAAGATCGACGACACTGCTAGACCTCCTCCCAGGCCTTCGCCATCAGCGCCCGGGTCTGTCCGAGGAGCTGCGGCATCACCTTAGTGCCCGAGAGCACCGTGATGTAGTTCGCATCGCCGGGCCACCGCGGCACGATGTGCTGGTGCAGGTGCTCGGCGATCGAACCGCCGCCCGACCGGCCCAGGTTGAAGCCCACGTTGAACGCCGCCGGCCGCGAGATCCGCTTGATCACGCGGATGGTCTTCTGGGTGAGCTTGATCAGCTCGAAGGCCTCGTCGTCGGTGAGGTCCTCCAGCTCCGCGACCTGCCGGTACGGCACCACCATGCAGTGGCCCGGGTTGTAGGGGAACAGGTTGAGCACCACGTAGCAGTGCTCGCCCCGGGCCACGATCAGCCCGTCCTCGTCGGCCAGCTTGGGGATCTCGAGGAAGGCTGTGCTGCCCTCCGGGACGGGAGGGGAATCGACGAGGTAGCGCATCCGGTACGGCGTCCAGAGCCGCTCGATGCTCTCGTCACCGTCGCCGACCCCGAAGTCGGTGTGCGCGCCGCGCGCGTCGCCGTCCGTGGCGTCCGTCATCGATTCCTCTCCCCTGTCGTCCCTGCGGTCCCGGTCAGGCGATGCCGACGGTGGCCTCCGCCGGGCCCAGCAGCTCGGCGGTCGGGGACTCGTTGCGGCGCGAGTGGACCCAGTGGACGATCCGCTGCACGGCGTCGTCGACGGGCACCTGGTTGACCTGGGTTCCGTCGCGGAACCGGAAGCTGACCGCGCCGGCGTCGCGGTCGGTCTCGCCCGCGAGCAGCATGAAGGGCACCTTCTGCGTGGTGTGGTTGCGGATCTTCTTCTGCATCCGGTCGTCGCTGTGGTCGACTTCGGCGCGGATCCCGTGCTTCTTCAGTTCGCGGATCACCGTCTCGAGGTGGTCCCCGAACTGCTCGGCGACGGGGATGCCCACCACCTGCTGGGGCGCCAGCCACGCGGGGAAGGCACCGGCGTAGTGCTCGGTGAGCACACCGAAGAAACGCTCGATCGAACCGAACAGCGCGCGGTGGATCATCACGGGGCGCTGCTTGGTGCCGTCGGGCGCGGTGTACTCGAGCTCGAACCGCTCGGGCAGGTTGAAGTCCAGCTGGATGGTGGACATCTGCCAGGTACGGCCGAGCGCGTCCTTCGCCTGGACGGAGATCTTCGGGCCGTAGAAGGCGGCGCCGCCCGGGTCCGGCACCAGGTCGAGGCCCGAGGCCTCGGCGACCTGCTGGAGCGTCTTGGTGGCCTCCTCCCACACGTCGTCGGAGCCGACGTACTTCTGCGGGTCCTTCGTGGACAGCTCGAGGTAGAAGTCGTCGAGGCCGTAGTCCTTGAGCAGCGAGAGCACGAACTCGAGGGTCGTGGTCAGCTCCTCGTGCATCTGCTCCTTGGTGCAGTAGATGTGGGCGTCGTCCTGCGTCATGCCGCGCACGCGGGTCAGGCCGTGGATCACGCCGGACTTCTCGTACCGGTACACGGAGCCGAACTCGAAGAGCCGCAGCGGAAGCTCGCGGTACGAGCGGCCGCGGGCGTCGAAGATCAGGTTGTGCATCGGGCAGTTCATCGGCTTGACGTAGTAGTCCTGGCCGGGCTTGGTGACGTTGCCCTCGTCGTCGTACTCGGCGTCGAGGTGCATGGCCGGGAACATCCCGTCCTTGTACCAATCCAGGTGGCCCGAGACCTCGTAGAGCGTGCTCTTGGTCAGGTGCGGGGTGTTGACGAAGTCGTAGCCGGCGTCGATGTGCCGCTGCCGCGAGTACTCCTCCAGCTCCTTGCGGATGATGCCGCCCTTGGGGTGGAAGACCGGCAGACCGGAGCCCAGCTCGTCCGGGAAGCTGAACAGGTCCAGCTCGGCGCCGAGCTTGCGGTGATCGCGCTTCTCCGCCTCGGCGAGCAGCTCGAGGTACTCGTCCATCGCCTCGGGCGACTCCCACGCGGTGCCGTAGACGCGCTGCAGGTCCGCGTTGTTCTGGTCGCCGCGCCAGTACGCCGCGGAGCTGCGGGTCAGCTTCACCGCGGGGATGTACTTGGTGGTGGGCACGTGCGGGCCGCGGCACAGGTCGCCCCAGATCAGCTCGCCGGTGCGGGGATTGAGGTTGTCGTAGGCGGTGAGCTCGGCGCCGCCGACCTCCATGACCTCGCTGTCGTCGGCCGCGCCCTTGTCGTCGATGAGCTCGAGCTTGTAGGGCTCGTTCGCCAGCTCGGCGCGGGCCTCGTCCTTGCTCGCGTAGACGCGGCGGCTGAACTTCTGCCCCGCCTTGATGATCTGCTTCATCTTCTTCTCGAGGCTCTTGAGGTCCTCGGGCGTGAAGGGCTCGGCGACGTCGAAGTCGTAGTAGAAGCCGTCCTTGATCGGCGGGCCGATGCCCAGCTTGGTGCCGGGGAAGCCGTCCTGCACGGCCTGCGCGAGGACGTGCGCCGCCGAGTGGCGGATCACGCTGCGCCCGTCCTCCGTGTTCGCCGCGACGGCCTCGACCTCGGTGTCGGTCTCGGGGATCCAGCTCAGGTCCTTGAGGGTGCCGTCCGTGGTCTTGACGACGACGACGGCCTCGGGGCCCTTGTTCGGCAGGTCCAGATCGCGCATGGCTGCCCCGGCGGCGATTCCTGCCGGGACGACGAAGGTGGTGCTCACAGTGCTCCTAGTCATGTAGCGGGCGGCATACCTGGCCGCACGCGGTTGTCAGTGGATCCGATCCTATCGGTCATCGCGCGTGCCGCTCGCCGGAGGCGACGCTCAGGCGAGCCGCGTCCGCCGCTCGTCCGGCGTCTGTCGGGGGCAGCTGAGGCACTTCGCCATGCCGGGGCACAGGTAGAGCAGGCAGCACGAGCCCCGTCGGACGACGGTGCCGCGCCCGGGCACCTCTTCGAACCGCGCCGGTGGGGCCTCGGGACCGCACGCGCGCAGCAGCCCGTCGGCGACGGTCCGCGGGTCCGTCGTATCCAGCGCCGCGGACGCGATCGAGTCGGTCGCGATCGCCCAGAGGGACCGCTGCGAGGCACCCGACTCGGTCGCGATCGCCGGGATCAGGCGGCGGCAGGCGCGAGCGAGGCCGCCGCCGGGATCGTCCGACGGTGCCGTCTCCCCCACCTCGGGCCAGCCTCCGGCCCCGGAACGGACGACCGCCGACCCGGCGTCCCGCCCCGCGACGGCCACGCGGGCGAGCGCTCCCGACAGGGCGTACCAGTACAGGACTCCGGCGACGCGGTCGTCGGGGGCGGCGACCGAACGCCGGAGTTCCGCGATCACCCGAAGATCGGGCTGGCGAGCCAGGGCCAGTGGATGCCGAACCAGCCGCCGATCATCGCGGCCGCGCCCAGCAGCCACACGGTGGCCAGCACGATGAGGCAGGTGCCGATCCCGAAGGCCCCCTTGACGACGATGTTCTGCCGGGAGAGCCACGCGGCGAAACGGTCGTAGCGTTCACGGGCGAAGCGCAGAAGCCGGTGCGCCCACTCGAATTCCGTGGCGAGGATGCCGAGCCCGGCGAAGACGATCAGCCAACCCGGCCCCGGGTACGGGATCGCGATGATGCCCGCGATGAGCACGATGCCGCCGATGACGCCGACGCAGATGCGCCAGGCGAGCGTGCCGTGCCGGGACGCCTTGATCCGTGCGCGCCACGCGCGCGGACCGCTCTGCGACAACTCCTTCTGCTGGTCATGCATGGTTCCACGGTACCGGCGTCAGCCGGCGACCTCCTCGAGCAGCGGGAGCGCGACGGCGTCCGCGATCGCGGGCGCGACGGCCTGCAGCTCGGCGTCGAGGATCTGCACCGCGACGCCGAAGGCCTTGGCGACGGCGCCGACGTCGCGGGATCCGGTCTCGGTGACGCGGATCCGATCACGGTCCGCGGGCTCGAGGTATCCGGGCGGAGCGCCGGTGCGGGCGCCCGCGAGCGCGATCAGTGCGTCGCGCAGGCCGTCGAGGGCGAGCGCGGCTGCCGGTCCGTCGCCGCGGAGCAGCGCCGCGCGGGTGCGCAGTGCGGCGAGCCAGGCGGGTCCGACCAGGTCCGGGTGGCCCGACGGTGCCGTCGCCTGCGGCCCGGCGGGCCCGAAGACCTGATGGAAGGGCTCGCCCGGCCGGGGGCCGAACCGCGCAGCCGGCACGACCGCGATCCGCGCCGTCAGAAGGTCGGGAAGCAAATAGACGGTGCCGCCCGGATCCGCGGTGTGGTGGATCGCGCCGAAGTCGCGGTACATCAGCTCGGTCCATCGTTCGCGGAGGTCGGCTATCGCGACATCCGCTGCGGCGGCGAACATCAGGTCGATGCCGGTGAACGCGTCGAGTGCTCCTGCCGCCGCGGCGCCGACCACGGCCCCGGCATGAACGCCCTCCGTCGCCTCGGCGGCGGCGATGAGGCGGTTGCCGACATCCTGTCGTTGCATCGCAGTGAACATGACGTTCACGATAACGGGTCGATCGGAACGTCGCGAAACAGTGGAGGACAGCTCGCACATCCACTTGTGCGGATCGGATCTTTAGCGTGCCTAGATTGCCATTCATCGCGCTTGCGCTCGTCATTCACGGCGACCCCAATCGGTTACGAATACATCGATTGAGCAGCGGCCTTTGATCGCAAAGGAGTGGAACGGGTTCTGTTAGAACTCATTGGATTTCGCTACTGCGTAGTAGCCAGAATCGCTTTGAACGAATAGCTTCGAAAGCTATTGGGAAACCGTGGAAATACTGATAACTTCAGAACTCCCAGGAGATGCACAGGCGCCGCTTCAGGCACTCGCACCGAGCGCAGACGCCTCTATTTTCTGCTGGGTCCACATCCCTACCGACCGGCGCGCTCGATCGAGCGTGCCGAACCTTCATGAACCGGAGGTCCTCCCATGTCCCCTACCTCACCCAAGCACGCCCGGAAGACGGTGCGCCGCAGCGCCGTTGCCGCCACCGCCGTCGCGGCCGCCGCAACACTGACCGTCGCCACCCCGGCGACTGCGAACGCGGCACCGACCGGCATCCCGCAGGTCGACGCGATCCTCGGCGCCGCCCCCCTCCTCCCCGGCGGCATTCCGCTGGTGACGATCCCGATCGTCGCGCCGCAGATCAACCAGGGCGTCGCCGCCTGGAACCAGATCCCCGTTCTCAGCGGCCTGATTCCGGTGAGCAACACGTCGGGCCCGATCGTCTCGACCGCTCAGGTGCCGGGCGCGCCGGCCGGTTGGGTCGGCCTCGGCCAGCAGGACACCTTCACCGTCGGTGCTCCGCTGGGCCTCGGAGGCCTGTCCAGCACCACCTACGGCCTCGTCGGTCTCGGCCCCGGGCTCGGAGTCGGCAGCGTCGGCGGCAACATCACCAACATCAACGGCCCGCTGGGCAGCTCGCTGGGCCTGAACACCTCGCTCAGCGCGATCACCGCGGGCGGTCTCACCACGTGGACCCCGTCGCTCGGGCTCAACGCCACCGCGCCCCTGGGCCTCGGTGCGGCGAGCGCGACGATCGTGCCGGTGAAGGTGACCTACGGTGCCAACACGTTCATCGTGGGCCTCCCGGCGATCAACCTCGGCCTGACCACCCCTCTGGGCGGCGGCAACCTCGTCCTGAACCTCGGCAGCATCGGTTTCCAGAACGGCCAGCTCGTTCTCGTGACCCCGAGCCTCTCGGGCGCGATCACCACGCCGCTCGGCGGCGGCACCGTCGGCGTGACGCCCGGCACGATCACCGTCGGAACCGGCGGCCTCACCGTCGACGCTCCGGACGTGACGGCCGGCGTGAACGTCGGCAACGTCGTCACGGCAGGGCTCAACGTCAACGGTGGCGGCGGCAGCATCACCCCGGCCGGCGTCTCGGTGACCGGTCCGTCGGGAACCGGCACCGTCTCGACGCCGGTCGGCGGCGGCACCGTCACGGCCAGTACGGGCAGCGCCTCCGCAGGCGCGAACGGCGTCTCGGTGACCGGCCCCGCCGCGAGCGGCTCGGTCACGACCCCCGTCGCCAGCGGCGAGGCCTCGGTCTCGACGGGGTCGGCAACCGTTGCGCCCAACGGCAACACCACGGTGACCGGCCCGAAGGCCGAGGCCGAGGTCACCACGCCGGTCGGCAGCGCGAGCGGCCACGTCGAGACCGGCAGCGCGTCGGTGAGCCCGAGCACCGGGTCGGCTTCGGTGACCGGCCCGTCGGGCGGTGTCGAGACGACCACGGCCGCGGGCACCCACGGCGTCGAGGCCGACACCGGCTCGGCTACCGCCAGCTCCAGCGGCGTCAGCGTCACCGACACCCCCTCGGTGGACGTGCACTGATACCGGCATGACGACCGCACGGCGGCCGGGGCGGGGCTCCCCCCGCCGCCGCGCGGGGGCGAGGAGGACAAGAGGCCCGCCAGGTGCGAGGACCCACGCGCGGAGACACAGCGCCA
>NZ_JBNCLV010000007.1:35248-196632 GCF_049844855.1 Tsukamurella sp. DT100 | reverse complement strand
GGATCTGCACCGGCGCGTTGAGCTTGCCGTAGAAGTGCGTTGCGCTGTTGCCGACGATCTTGTCGTGCCGGGCCGGGGGGGGCGGGGGGGCGCCCCCCCCCCCCCCCCCCGTCGGCGTACCTTTCGACCATGAGCACCGACTGGCGAGAGCGCACCGTCGAGCAGATCCGCGGCCTGATCCTGGAGGCCGAGCCGGACGCCGTCGAGGAAGTGAAGTGGCGCAAGCCGTCCAATCCCGATGGCGTGCCGACGTTCTCGCTCGGCGGCCTGCTCTGCACGGCGGAGACCTACAAGGACAAGGTCAAGGTGACCTTCGCCAAGGGCGCCTCGATCGACGATCCCGACCGGCTGTTCAACGCGAGCCTCACGGCCGGCACCCGCCGAGCCATCGACATCACGGAGTCCGACGTGCTCGACGAGACAGCCTTCCGCGACCTCGTCACCCGCGCGGCGGCGCTGAACCGACCCTGACCCGCGGGCCGGTGCGCCGCTACGACTTCTGGATCTCCTCGGCGAGCATGACAATGATGCCGCTCGGTCCGCGGACGTACGTGAGCTTGTAGATGTCTTCGTAGACGCCGACGCCGCGCAGCGGGTGACAGCCGTGCTTGGCCGCGATCGCCAGGGCCTCTTCCAGATCGTCGACGGAGAACGCGACACGGTGCATGCCGATCTCGTTGGGCAGCGTCGGCTCCGTCTCGATCGCGTCGGGGTGGATGTACTCGAACAGCTCGATCCGCCCCTGGCCGTCCGGGGTCTGCAGCATCGCGATCTTGGCGTGGTTCCCGTCGAGGCCTACGGCGGTGTCCGTCCACTCTCCGCTGACCGTCTGCCTGCCGATCACCGTGAGTCCCAGATCGGTGAAGAACGCGATCGTCGCTTCCAAGTCGCGCACCGCGATCGCGACGTTCTCGAGTTTGATGGCCATGGTTCCGAGGCTATCGATCGTCGGCGCCCACCGCAGGTGACATGGCAAGCTCACCAGGATGGATGTCGAGCACCGACTCAGCGGGTCGCGGACTGCGCTCGTCATCGTCGACGTCCAGGGCGCTTTCCCTCGGATCGCCTACGCCGCGGACGGCGTCCTCACTCGCCTTGCTTCCGTACTCGCGAGGGCCCGCGCGGGCGGTGCACACGTCGTCTTCACGCGCCAGCGGTTCGGCGACCGCATCCCGGACATCGTCCCGGCAGTCGCCCCCACCGACGGCGAGGTGGTCATCACCAAGGATTCGCCGGACGCCTTCGGCGGGACGGGCCTGCCCGAGATTCTTGCGGCTGCGGACATCACGTGCGTCGTGATCGCCGGGTTCGCGACAGAGGCGTGCGTCGACTCGACTACGAGGAGCGCGCTGTCCAGGGGCCTCGACGTTGTCCTCGTATCGGACTGCCACACGACGACGATCGACCGTGGAATGGATCCGGTAGAGGCACCGGATGTGATCGCGCACTACAACGCGACCTTCGCCCGTCTCGACTACCCCGGCCGCTCGATCGTCGTCGTCCCCGCCGAGCGGATCCGCTTCACCTCGTAGTGCGGTTCACCGCAGGGTGCGGATGACGCTCGTCGCGGTGGCCGTCGCCACCGTCGTTCCCTTGGCGTCGACGAGATGTCCTTCGAGGAAAGCGATCTCCCGTCCCCTCTTCACGACCCGCCCGTGGCCGACGAACGTGCCGGGCAGTGCCGGCGCCAGGTACTGCACCGTCAGGGACACCGTCGGCGCGAACTGATCCGGCTCCAGCGTCGCGACCAGGGCCGGCCCCAGGGTGTCGTCGAGCATCGCGGCGACGAAGCCTCCCTGGATCGACCCCACCGGGTTGGTGAAGCGCTCGTCGAGCGCGAACCCGATCTCCAATGTCCCCTCGTCCGGATCGACCGCCCGGAACGTCCACCCCATGAGCGCCGCCGCCGGTGACGGCGGGGTCTTTCCGTTGATCGCGTCCCAGAGAATGCCCTGTCGGTCGAATGTCATGCGGTCACCGTCTCACGACGGTACGACATCATTGCTCCCGGCAATGATCAATCCCGGGGCGGTGCGGCAGCAATATCGCCCCGAAGCCCGTCCGCTCCAGCCACCATGGCCCGGGGTCACGATATATTCTCTTTAAAGTTTCACGGCCAATGGCGACAGTAGGAGGCGGGTGTGGCCCCGATGAACAACATCCCCACGCGTGGGCGTCCTAAGCGGCGCCAGCTGCCCGACGAGGTGGCCAGCTACGTACGCGAGCAGATAATGTCCGGCATCATGCGCCCTGGCGACTTCCTCCGGATGGAACCGATCGCGGAGGCCGTCGGGGTCTCCATCACGCCGGTGCGCGAGGGGTTGCTGACACTGCGCAGCGAGGGATTCGTCACCCTGGTTCCGCGCCGAGGCTTCCAGGTGGCGAAGTTCACCCGGCAGGACGTTCGGGACCTGTTCTGGGCACAGAGCCGCCTGGCGGGAGAACTCGCCGCCCGCACCGCGAAGAAGGCGACCCCCGAGCTCGTGGACAGACTCAGGGAGATCAACGCCGCGACAATGGAAGCCGCGGCCGCCGGTGACACTGAGCGGGTGGCCGATCTGGGCCACTCCTTCCACCGGGAGATCAACGTGGCAGCGGACTCCGACCGGCTCGCACGAGTCCTCGCCGGGGTGGTCAATCACCTGCCCAACCAGTTCTACGCCTCCATCGAGGCGCACGTCGAGGCTGCTCGTGCGCAACACCTTGAACTACTCGACGCTTTAGAGGCACGGGATGCCAAGAGCGCGCGCAAGGTCATGGAGGCGCACCTCGTGGACAGCGCCGACCACGTGATCGCGATGCTCGAGAAGGCCGGGCTCTGGGCGGAAGTAGCTCCCGAGTGATCCGGCCCCACGGCTGCCCGGGCTCGTCGCCGTCGTAGCCGTCCACATCCATCCGGGCGCCCTGCAGCTCGACGTTGAAGAAGGAGCTCGCACGGCCCGGGTTCGCGGATGGACACGTGCAGTCCGGAGTGATCACCGGCGCGACGACCCGGCACTACCGCCCCGTGCGGGCAAGGAATTCGACCACGACTTCACGACGGGATTAGGCACACAACTCTCGTCGGTGGGGTCACAAGCGGGTCACGCTCCGCCCGAAAACGAAAAAACCGCCTGTCACCAGGCGGTTTCTCGGTGGTCCTAGCTGGGATCGAAACGTACAGTACAGGTCGCGGGCACATCGACCCGACCAGGGCGAGTAGGCGGTCTAACTGCATATTTGCGGCGTTCTCCCCGGCAACCCGATGGTCAGGTATTGACAGGTTGCCGCCACTCCAGGTGAAGACATCGAACCATTTCAGGCCCGCGTTTGCGTCGACTGGGACGACGATCTCAGCGCCGGGCCTACCGTTGAGTTCGATGAACCACGCCGTCATCGCCGCGATGAGCGGGGAGGAGCGGTTGTAATCCGCGGCGACGCGGATCTGCCGGCCGGTCGCCAGTCGTATCACCAACTCCTGCATAGAAGTTCCGCGGACCCAACCTACCGGATCAGGACGGCGATCACCGTCCACGTCCACAGCCCCCAAGTCCAGACAGGTACTTGTGTCGCTGCACGCGGACACCGGCGGATCCGGATACCCCGGATCCGCAACTGCAGACGACGACACCACCTCCGTCCCCGCAGCGTGACCTACCTCGGCACACCCCGGCACCAGACAGGCACCGACACAGCCGCAACAGCTACTACCGCGTCACGAAAGAACCGACCCACACCGCTTCATGCCGAACCGACCTCATTATCCTCGTAACGCCAGCACTGTGGGCGCTGGCTCTTGTTCGCTCTAGGTGGCATTGGCTGTCCGACGTGCATCTCGTTAACGCTCGCTTTGAGGTTAGCTACGAACGGAATGACCCTCTGATCCTCATCGCCATCAGCGCGGGCCGCCGAGGGGCCGGAGAGTCGTTCAGCGGCCCGGAAGCCCCTCGGAATACAGGGCGTGAAGCCCGTCGTAGGACTAGCGCTCAGCCGTGTGTACTCGCGACGAGACACACCTGAGACTATTCTTGCAAACCGTCCAGAGTTCGCAAGAGCTCGCGTCGATACTTGGCCTGCATCATCAAGGGATAATCTGAGTGGTTGCGAACTCATTCGGGAGGGTGCGTAGTGCACTTATGAGTCCGCTACCCAGTATTCAGCCGTCGTCGACAGACACGATCTCGCTGCATTCACCCCCGCTCGAACGGCGGCGCACCCAGATCTCTTGAGTCTTCAAGCCAGTCTTCGGGTAGAGCAACCGAATCGAAGGCGCCGCCGAAGAGTGACACGAGGTATGCCACCAACCCCGCGGGTTCATAGTCGATCGCAGACAATTCCGTGAACACCACCGGCCACTTGTTCGGGTCGGCGTCGGTCACCCGCCAAAACCCTGTTTGAGTACCGCTCGCGCCACCCCAGGACAGATACTGGTCGGATTCCGTGCCGACGGCAGCACGTCCATCGGGAGCGCCTGAGAGATTTACCGATTCAGGTCCGCGATTTGCAATCCGATGGAGGATTTCCACCAGATCATGCTGCGTCCCAGACTCTTCAATCCACTCAGGTCCGTTGACTGTCAGGTCACCCCAGAATGTTCCGGGCCCGTAGGTGCTAATCAATTCCTTGTAGTCGTCTGGAAGCTTTCCGATTCGAGCTTCGACCTCGTCCCAGCGGACAATCTCAGCCGGCTCAATCGGGGGAGGGACTAGCCGTGTCAGTTGAGTGATATCCATTGATTCTCCTAGGGGATGTTCTCGATCGGGTCATCGATGTCAAGACCACCGCCGCGGGCTGTAACTTCGATGCTGGTTGGCGCCGAGTCCTCGCCATTGCCATAGATCGGGGTAACTGAATACTTTACTGGAATCTCAAAATCAACTATCTCACGGACATCGTCCTCGTGCTGCCGCATCCTCTTGTTCGCTGTTTCGGTGATCGTGAATATGTTACGTCCGTCGTCACCCATACCTCCAAGTTGCGCCGCGTGTGCGTGGCCTCGCTGCAGTTCGCCCTTGGTCCATGCTTTGGCTGGGTCCCAACCAGGGGGAAGTACCGTACGCTTCGCCGCGGTCCCTTGTTTCACCATATCCTTGGTTACGAGCGCCTCGATGCCGGTCGCAGCTCGTCCGTTGAGGGCCTTGTACGTGACGTACCCGCCGTCGGCCCAGGTGACTGTTCGGTTTCCGTGTGCGTCAACGATGTCACTCACAACGTTCGGGTATTTCGGATCTCCGACGAGAGTTTTCGGCAGGGGGTAGCCGTTCAAAGGTCCGGGTGCGCCAGACCGATCATCCTCTCCGTCACCGTCTCCCGCGACGTCAACGTCTGCGTTGCCGCCGCCACTGTCTCCTGGGGTGCCGTCCCCGCCGTCTCCGGTGCTGGCGGTGATGTCGAGGCCGGGTTTGCCGGGTGTGGTGGTGAAGGGTTTGTAGGTTTCGCTGGGCTGGGGTTCGGTGGGGCTGGTGGTTTCGCTGGGTGGTGTGGATCCGGTTTCGAGGGGGTTGTTGTGTCCGGGGATTCGGATGCTCTCGCCGGGTTGGTCAGGGTTGGGGACGGTATTGGGGTTGGTGGAGGGTGCGGGGATGGGTCGGACTGGTGTGCCCTTGTCCTTGTCCTTGTCGGGGGGTGGGGTTTGTTCGTCGGGGGTGGGCGTTCCGGCGGGGTGTCCGCCGGGAACGCCTCCGGGGACTTGGTTGGGGTCGTTTCCAGGGGGACCTGCGCGGTCCCCGTTCGGGGTGCCGCCGGGGCTGGTGTCTGGGATGGCTCCGGGGATCCCTGCGGGAATGCCGGCGGGGAGTCCTCCGGGCTTGGTGGGGGTGTCGTCTGGTTCGTCGGGGGTGACGCGGTCCGGAGAATCCGGGGTGTCGCGGTCGGGGGTGTCGGGAGCCGCGGGCGCGGGTGTCGACGGTCGCGCCGGTGTGGCAGGTGCTGTGGGTGCGCCGACGCCGGGGCGGGTGGGGGTGCCGATCTGGGGCGGGGCGGGTGTGTTGGGGCGTGCGGGTGCGGTGACGAACGGCGCGGACGCTGCGGGCGGGACCGGTGGTGCGGGCGCGGTCGCTGGGGGTTGGCCTCCGGGTTGTGCCGGCGCCGCGGGTGCTGGTGCCGTCGGTGGCTTCGGGGTGCCGGCGCCTGGGGCGGGGACAGCTTGACCTTCGATGACCTTGGTGGCGACGTTGCGTTCGTACCATCCGCGGAACGCGCTGCTGGAAGTGTCCCAGGCTGCGCCGATGCGATCTCTGACGTCCTTTTCGAACGCTGCGAAGCTGTGGCGGGCTTCGGGGTTCTGGGCCAGGACGAGCAGACTGGTCGCCACGACCACGACCGACCCGACGATGACAACATCGACGACGGTCACTGCGGCGATTGCGGCGGCGATTAACGGGAAAACCACTTGCTGCATGTCCGGCCGGCCTTCACCGGGGCGGTACACGCCGTCCGCGTATTGCGGGTCCTGGCCCCGGTAGACGCCGTCGATGAATCCCCAGCCAGGCTTGTTCTTGTCCTGGTCGGGAAGGAAGGACCCGCTGCCGGTCCCAACGCCGCCGCCGCTCCCGCCGATTCCATACCCGCCGGACGGTGGTGTGATCGGCCCGGAGCCGTCGTCGATGTGTGCGCCGCCGTCGAAGACACCGGAGCCGTTGTCGATGCGAGCGCCACCGAACCCTCCACCGGCGCCAGTGCCGCTGTCGGTGCCTGTTCCGGGGTCCTCTCGCACGCCGATGTCGCCTTGGCTGCGGTCATCGCCGGGGGAACTCGGATCCGCAGGCGGCGGCGGTGGCGGCGGCGGAGGAGGTGCGACGGGTGCGGTGCGAGCCGGAGGTGGGTTGCTGCTCGAGCCACGACTGGGACCGGAACCTGAAGCGGAGCCGCTGCTCGGGCCAGCGCTCGCAGCTGGGAGATTCGAGGGTGTTTGATTGTCCTTCGAGTCCACCGGTGGGGTATTCCCGCTGGTCATCTCGCCGCCACTAGTGACGGAGACAGGGTCCGCCACCAACGGATACAAGGCGTTCTTGTTCGGGGCGATGTGCTGGGTGATCGTCGACGTCACATCGTCGACCTTGTCGATGGAGTACCAGGTGGGTTGATCCCGACCGAGTGCGTCTTTCGCCCAAGGCGTTTTGATGGTGCGGACGATCTGCCCGGTGGCGGTGTTGACCAGGACGACGGAGCCGTCGGCGCGTTCGACGAGTTCTTGGTCCGGGGCGGTGGGAACGTTGGTGGTGAAGTTTCCGGGGCTGTCGGGGGTGGCGAGGATGTACCAGGCCTTGGGCTCCCCGCCTTCGAGGTCGGGGAGGGTGAAGGTGACGTACCCACCATGATCGAGGGCGTGAACGTCCACATCGGAGGTGGTGACCTGCACCTGACTCGTGTTTGCCGTGGCGCGGGCGGCGGTGTCCTGCAGGTGCTGCTCGGTGGTCGCGTCGAGGGATTGATCGAGGGTCTTCTTCGCTTCGATCCGCGACAGGAGGCCGGGGCGCAGGAGGGTTTGGGCGGTACCGAGGGTGAACGTCAACGGCAGGGTGACCACCCACGCGAACGGGACCGCCGCGATCGCGGCGTTCGTCCCCCACAACGCTGCCGCACCGGCTGCGTACACCGGATCAGCGGCGGCTTCCAATGGTGACGCCGCCACCGCGAACCGGGACGCCCCCTTGACCGGGTTGAGCACATTCCACGCGAGGCCCGACCAGGCTCGCACCGGGTCGCCCCCGACGCCGAGCAGGGCGGCGGTGCCCGAAATCCCGTCGGTGACGATGGAGGCGTACCCGCTGATGAACCGGCCCGGCACCGAAACCAGCTGCCCGACCGTAGCGTCGGCAACTTTGGCTGCAGCGTGCGGGAGCTGCCCCGCCGCTGTCTGGGTTGCCGCCCACGAGGTGAGGGCGGCGAGCTGCTCGACGTTGCCGGCCACTTGCGTGACGCGTTGTGCGGCTTGGGCGATCTGTTCCCCGACGATCCACACACCCCGGCTGTTACGGGCGACACCCGCCGAGCCCTCGCGGACCGCGCCTGCACGGTCCCGCACCGACCCCGCCGCACCAGCGGCACCGGTGAACACGGTGGACAGTGCCGACCGCCTCCGCTCCGCGACCACAACAGACGAGGCGGCGGGAACGGCAGTGGTGTCGGCGATCCGGGATTGCCCGGCCCCGGACGCGGTGGTCCACCGCCGGCCCGCGTTACGCTTCTTCGGTTCCTGTTCGCGGATGAGGGTGTTCGGTGAGGCGAGCATCAGCATCGCCGTCGGAACACCCGTGGGGTCGAGGCCCAGGATGTTGGTCGCGCGACCCTCCCGGACCAGGCGCTGCGCGGCCTCGCTACGCGGATCGGTGATCAGCTGATCGCCCACCCGAGGCCCGTAGGAGGTGAGCTCCGCCGCGTGGTAGGCGAGCTGCTGCCCGCGGACGGTGATCTGCTGCGGAACCGAGGTGACCGCGCCGGCTGCGACACCCAGCCCGTCGGCGATCGCCTTCACCGCGCGCCCCGGAGCACCGGTCACACCGCCGGCAGCCGTAACCGCACGCGAGGCGGTCGACCGCACACCCTGCGCCACAACACCACCCGCCACCGCTCCACCAGGCAGCGTGGAGAAGTAGTCATTGACCGGCACCATCGCCTCGGTGCCCGCGGTGATCGCCGCGGCCGCCTGCTGCCCTGCCACCGCGACCCGCTCGTGCACCACACCGGCGGCCCGGACGAGCTCATCCCACTCGCTGCGCAACCCGCTGTACTCGGTGAACGGGACGTTGACCTTGATCCACACCTTCTGCATGTGCTCGAACACCGCCCGCGCCCGCGCCTCGAGGGGCTTCAAAGCTGCTTGGGAGGCGTCGAGTTCGCGGGCGAGTTCCTTGATCCCCGAACCGACTCGGGAGTACGACTCCACCGCCGCGCCGAGTTGCATCGCCAGCTCGCCGGGGACTCGGCCGCGGAAGAACTCACCCTCCACACCCACGAATTCAGGGATCTCGAGTCCACGAACCCGCGAGTGCGCCGCCTGCGCGGCCTCCGCGAATCCCAGATACAGGCGCGCATGATCGAGCACCTCATCAACGCTCACCCCCGGCAGCGTGAACACGGCCTCCGGGAACCCGCCGACGATCAGGTCACCGAGCAGCTCCAGCTCCCCGACGATGCCGTCACCAGGAGTGATGTCGAAACTCATCGCGAAGGCCTCTCTAGGCAGGGGTCGTTGGCTCGGCGGGAACTGGTGGGCAGTGGATCAGCAAGACAGCTGAGACAACTCAAGGGAATCTGATCGCTGTCGTTCCGAACACGGGTCCCCCGTTGCGGGAGAAGCATCGTCGGTGGGCGAGGAGGTCACGGCGGACGCCGCGATCGCGACACCGGTGAGGGCCGCGACCGATAGCCGCTCGATCAAGGTGACGACGATGGAGTTCATCGGTGGGTCCGTTCCATGCAAGTGTGGGAAGCGCTCCGGCGGGCGCGGCATGCCGCCACCGCAGGGACAGCGGCGAGGTCGTTGAGGGATTCAGTTGCGCGACAGGGCGGAGCGGACCTGCGACCGCATGTCACGCACCTGCTCAGTGTTCGTACCGAGCGCGGTCTTCATCTGCCCCAGGATCTCGCTCACCGACGCCGCGGCGTTGTTCCACTTGGTCTGCACACCGCGGTAGAGCACCTGCTCATCCGCGTTCCACTGCGACTCCACCGACGCCAGCGCCGCCAGCAGCAACACCGCAACTAGGAGCTTCAACGATCTTGTGGCGGTTCCGCCCTGGGAGGCTGAGGCCGGAAGATGAGCGGGAAGATAAGCGCAGGACAGCCGTGTTCGCTAGTTGATGTGACGAAGCGTACGTTCGTTGCGGTAACTATTGCGGCCACACTTAACCGCCTATAAGGTTTGCCCAAATCCAACCCCCGTCGCACCAGCTGCCGGGGACACTCCTGGAGGGGCACGACGGCCATGGGTACTCGTTTCTCAGTCGCCAATCATGCGGTGACCACGCACGCGACCAACATCGAGCAGGTGTCCGGGGCGTTGAATGCTCAGGGCAAGCGGTTCGTCTCCGCGGTGGAGGCGTTGCCGGCGTCGTGGAAGGGGCAGTCGTTCATCGCGTGGGATCAGTTGACGACGCGGTGGGATGCTTCGTTCAAGGAGCTCAACGCGGCGTTGACGACGATCCGCGAGTCGGTGGGTCAGGCCGGGCAGCTGTACACCTCCGGTGAGCAGCAGCAGGCCGCGAACCTTGAGCAGGCGGCTCGGGGCATGGCCTGGGATCAGGCGAAGTTCCGCTGACTCCGGGGTTTTCGAGCCGACTTCTTATCTGCAGCCACGGACTCCCGTGAGCTGCGTCTGAGCCTTCCTATGAGGAGATGATCATGTCTGAGATGTATGCGTACGACGAGGGTGGCGCGGAAACCGCCGGTGATGATCTGGCGTCGATCGTCGCCGCGTTGGAGGCGAACCTGGAGCAGTTGCAGGGGTACGTGGGCCCGCGGACTGCGACATCGACATCGGCCGGCAACACCCAGCGGCGGCCATGCCCGACGGTGTTACGCAGGTCGAGCTGCACTGTTGCCTGACTCGAATCAGCGGTGTCGAGAAGCGTGATCGAATTCACCAGCCAGTACTCACCGCGGTACCACGCATGCTCACCCACAACCACATCCCGGCCACGCTTACGCGCCGATGCGAACAACGGCTGCTGAGGCGACATGCAGCAGACAGTACCGACCGCGACCCTGACATCAACCGAAACCGCAGGAGGCGACAACCCGGCCCGGCCGCAGATCCGCCAGAACAATCACGCCGCCGCCGCGTCACAATGAGCGGTATGCCGTACGTCCCTGCACCGAGCGAAGACGAGATCCGCGAACTCCTTGAGCCGATCCGGGCAGCCGCCCAGCGCAAACGTGCCGCCGAACAGGACTACCGCGCCGCGATCGCCCACGCACACCGCCGCCAGATGCGCCCGACCCACATCGCCCCCTACGCCGGCACCAGCCCACAAGCCGTCACCAAAACCCTCGCCCGCATCCAAGCCCGAGCGGAGGCCGAACGCGTCGCCGCGACGGACACCTCCCCATAGCGCGCTCCGGACCTTCCCGCCGGCAGACAGGGTCGCGTAGGTGCGTGAAGCCGCCCCTGGTGAGCGAGCATGACTATGCGCGCTAGCCATGCCGGTCACAAACGGGGCCGGACATAGGTGTACGCCTCCAACGACAGCTTCGGCGCCTGTCCAGGCGTGACCCACCGAATAGCGCCCTACTAAAATACCGCCCTCCGCCAGTAGGGCGGTGCACCACCGCCGGTCAGCCACTTCCCCGCGGCCGCCGCCAGGTCGGCGTCGGTGTCGGTCGCGCTCCACCGGTACGCGCACTGCCTCCGCGTTGTCGAGGTCCATCGCCCGTCCGGGCGCAATGAACTGCAGCCACACGGCATCGTCCGTGTCCCAAGTTCGCATCCGCCCGGGCATAGGATTGGGTGCAAGGCTGCTCGGGTGAGCAGCCGGTGCGGGGTCTCCGCCGAGCTGTTCCCGCATCTCGTAGAGGGCGCGCCTCCAGAACGCGAACTGCTCGGCCAGGAGGGCATGTACTGCGTTGGCCTGCTCGCGCTGCGCGTCGAGGACCATCGTCTCGATGTCGAGGTTCGAGGTACTCGCGGTGACGGTCAGCGCGACCGTGCCGCCGCCGGGGATCAGATCGGTCAGGGTGCGGCTCTCGGTCACGACTTCTCGTCGGTGTCGGCGGGCCAGATGGCTCCGTGCTCATTCGCGGCGTACCACGCCGCGGCGGTGTAGCTGCCGCTCTGCGTGTAGACGGTGCCGCGGCCGCGTAGTGCGCTGCCAGAGAGGCGGACTTGTCCTCCTGCTACGCCCCACAGCTTCAACGCCGCGGTCAGGATCTTCGGCCCCTCCCGGCGCCAGTCGTCGAGCGGGTAGGTGGTCTCGATCGGCGTGGGCCCGCTGCGCTCGACGAGGACGACGCGGTCTGCTCGCTCGGCGAGCTCGGCGGGATGCAGCTCGAAATATCCGAGCGCGGTGTCGACGGCCTCGACGAGCTGCTCCAGGTGCATCGAGACCTGCATCCGCACGGTGAACTCGTCCTCGGGCAACCCCTTCCGCATCAGAGCCATCACCTGCTCATGGACCGCCATCATCTCCGCGTCGACGGCGTCGAGCAGCTCGACGCGTCGACGGTAGCCCTCCGACTCAGCCACGATCGGCCATCTCGTCCGAGGTGCGCTTCGCCTGCGCGAACGCGGCGTCCACCGCGGCCGTCAGCCGGAGCATGGCATCTGCCATCACCAGCGCGGTGATCGCACCCCGCTCCCGCGTCGGGATCAAGGAGAGGATCAGGGCCTCGACGGCGTCCATCTGCGCCACGACCTTCGTGGCGACGGCGAGGGCGTGACGGGCCCAGGCGGCGTCGACCGGATCCTCACGTTCCTCGGCGTCGGTGAGCATCTGGCGGAGCTGGGCGATCACATCGGGGGCATCGTCGGTCATGCCGGCAGTATCTCTCCAGGCGCTGACGAGTACCGAATGAGCTTGAGCGGCTGCAGGTTCCGATGCAAGTGCAACCGTCGGCGGCATCGGAAACGCTGTCGACACTGTCAGTTCTCCGCGCGATGATCGGGGCATGGACGACGAGGACCAGTACCCCGCGCTGCAGCCGATCCTGCGCAGGATCCCCGAGGAGTGGGGCCGGAACATCGACATCGGCCCCGGCTGGTATCCGGTACTCGTCGACCTCGACCGGCAGCTCGCCGCAATCGATCCGGACTACGTGCTCAAGCAGGTGAAAGAGGAGGCGGGTGAGCTCGACGTCCGCTTCGACACCGTCCACGGCGAGCGCTACCAGCAGATGCGCGCACTGGTTCGGGACGCCGCGCAGCCGGCGGCCCACCTGTGCGAGGAGTGTGGTGCAGCCGGATCGCTAAATCAGTCGTGCGAGGGCAGCGTGCGCCGGCTCTGCTCCGCCTGCGCCGCCGCAGCGCAGGAGGGGTACGAGGCGACGAGCAGCGATCTCGACACCCGCGCGAGTCTGCACCGCATCGCGATGCAGGCCGCGGCGCAGCATCGACTCCTCACCTCGCTGCCGGCGCGCAGCAGGCCGGTTCCGTAACCCTGCCGCAGCGGGTGCACGCCTGGTGGCGGAGCACCCCCACCGGCGCGACGCAGCCCACGGCGGGCCGCCACGTCGACACCCCGTTGCTTCGCGACGAGACACCCGTGACGCAGCCGGTCGAAGCCCCGGCGACGCGCGACGCGCGACGCACCGCGACGCAGAACGCCTCCGTTCGCGATGCGGAGCTCGCGACGCACACCGCGACGTGCGCCAACGCGAACCGCGACGCGACGCCCGAGGAACCCGCGACGCGGCCCGACGCACTTCGCGACGCAGACACCGAGGAACTGTCCGTGACCAGCGCTGATTCGCGCGACGCAGCCGCGAAGCACGGCGACGAAGCACCCACGTCGCGGCGGCTCGCCGCGGTGCCGACTCCTCGACCCGCCGCGGCGCACGCCGCCGCTTCGCCCTCGACGCGGACCGCGACCGATCGCGACGCAGACGACGCGGAGTACTTGCTTCGCGCGCAGCAGCTGGTCGACGCGGGCCGCACGAAGGCGCCGGTCGAGGTCGTGGTGCGCGTGCTTCGCGGGAAGGCGAACGGCATGTCGAACCGCGATCTGGCCGACGAGACGGGTCTCTCGGAGTCCGCTGTGCAGCGCATCGTCACGGCCGCCCGCGAGCTGGAGGCCGCCTCCGAGGAGCCCGAGCCGGCCTTCGCATAGACCTCCGCGACCCACCCCACCGACACCCAGGGTGCATCCCCCTCACCTCGTCCACGAAAGGGACAACATGAACAAGAAGAAGTACCCCGCCCTCGCCGCGGCAGTCGCCGCGGCGACCATCCTCACCGCGTGCGACACCACCACCGAGACTGCCTCGACGCCGTCGACCTCCTCGGTCACCGCCTCGCCCAGCGACAGCGCCGTCCGCACATACCGCAAGGCGCAGGCCGAGGAGGCCAAGCGCGAGATGAGGCGACACGTCGCGGCTGGTATTCCCGAGGCGGTCGATCGCCTGTACGCGGAGGCCGCCTCGACGGATGGCACCCCGTTCGCGTTCGGCTACGGCCCGGGCTGCTCGTGGGTCCGGCTCCCCGACGGAACGCTCTGGCCCCTGCACGCGGCGGGCGGCCCGCTCACCCGGGACACCGCAGCCGAGCAGCGCTTCGGTTCCTGGCCCGGCGCGGGTGCGAGTGAGAGCCACCCCTGCTCGCCCGCGGTCAACGTGCCCGCCGCAGATGACCTCAGCTCGCCCGGCCCTTACCTGTGGACCAACGAGCGCGGCGCATTGCTGCTGCGGTGGAACGCCGCCGTGTACTCGGTACCCGTGAACATCCCCGAGACCGGCACGGCTCTGCGCGACGCGGTGAGCCATGGGCCGGCGCCGACGCTCGGCGAGACCGTGCCCGGCGTCAACGGCGCCCCGATCCCGACGCCCACCACCATCCCCAACTGAACCAAGGAGAACAGTCACGAACATCCTCGCTCGCCCGGCCACGCGCTCGGGCCTCATCGCCGCGCTGGCGCTCGTCATCGGCGTGCTGCTCGCGCTCGCCTTCACCTCGCAGCGATCGGCCGGGGTGGCCCCGCCGGCCACCGTCGAGCAGCGCAGCGTCGACGGGGTTTGTTCCCAAGTGGTCACCTCGTTCGACAGCACCACCACCTGGGCCGCCCCGATCGGCGAGAGCAAGCTCCGTCGAGTCGATCGCGATCAGCTCGGCCTCACCGGCTGCCGAGTCGACCCCGACCCGAACCGTCGCTGAGCCGGCCGCCAGGGTGCGGCATCCGCCACCGCGGGTGGCCGGGCCTTGTCCGCCGAACCTGAGCTGAAACAAGGAAAAACATGACCGAGGAAGCTTTCCGCCACGCCGCGCACACCATCACCCGAGACCACGCCGCGCCCGCCGCGGTCGCGATCTACTCGGGCGCCGTCGCCGCCGCGATCCGCCGCAGTCAGCGCGCAGCTGTCGCCGATGCTGCTCGACGAACTGAGCGGCGATCGCGTCGCCCACCGGGCCGCCGTGGAGATCGGCCCGGTCGGCTGCCTGGCACTGGAAACGTGGGTCTGCGAGATGTGGGAGCGCATCGAGGAGCTCGCCGCGGAGGCCGTTCCGCCCACCCTCACCAACGCTGAGCGCATGTACCGCCGCGCGACGATCGAGCTGCTCACAGAGGCCGAGCCCGACACGTCGACCGCCACGCTCGCCTTCGCCGCCACCCTCGCCGTCGCGTTCGTCCGCTGGAACTCCGCACGATCGGATCCCGCAGCAGGCGGCTTCGTCAGCAGCGTCCTCGAGGAGGATCCGGTCGCGGGCATGGCGCGGGAGCACCTGGATGAATCGACCCGCGCGAGCATCGCGCTCAGCGTGGGAAACCACTGGGCGGAGATCATGGAGCGCGTCGCGGTGATTGAAGCGATGGCCGCAATCGAAGCCACCGCCTGACCCGACGCAAGCACCCCGCCACCGTTCCTGGTGGCGGGGTGCGTTGGCTGTTCGGCTCAGGCGCGGCGTGGCTCGACCGGCACACCGACCGCGTCGAGGTCCGCCACCCGGATCGAGAGGCTGCCGGTCGGCAGCTTGCGGGCGGGCAGATCACCGGAGTCGATCATCCGACGGACGCTGCGGTCGCTGACGCCGAGCATGGCGGCGGCCACCGGGACGCTCACGGCCTGCGCGGGGATACCAGCGATGGTGGGCGGGATCAGCGCGGCGGGCATTCGCCAGCTCATGCGATGGGCGCCGGCGGGGCGGCGCTTAGGGGTTGGGGTGGGCACGGCAGTCTCCTAGAACCGCCGGTGGCACCCCCTGCAGCCCCATCCACGGCGGGGGTCAGGCGGACCGGCGTTGGGAGCCCGCACGAGCCGATACGCGGCGGCGAGGCCGCTTCGTACGCCGCGCGTGGATCGCGGCATGTCCACATTCTGCCAGGCGTGGCCAACAGCGGCCTAGATTGCCTGCCGAGGATTGTGCGCACTTCGTGCGCGAACCGCTCCAGAAACGAAGAAAACCGCCTGTCACCAGGCGGTTTCTCGGTGGTCCTAGCTGGGATCGAACCAGCGACCTTCCCCGTGTGAAGGGGACGCTCTCCCACTGAGCCATAGGACCGAACTCGTGCGCGTCTCCGTGTTACCAGGGAGGCGAACGAGAGAGAACACTAACACGACGGGTGAGCGAAAGGGTAATCGGGTATCCCACCTGCGACTACTGTCCGAACGCGTAAGTCGACGCTGTTCCAGGGTGCGCCCCACCACGCCGACTGCGCACGAAACACAGGGTGACCAGGCGATTTGGCAGAGCGCGCGATGTTCACGTAGTGTTCTCTCTCGCACCGGAAAGGCGCTTTCGAGCGCCGGTCCGGACGAATGCGGATGTAGCGCAGTTGGTAGCGCATCACCTTGCCAAGGTGAGGGTCGCGGGTTCGAATCCCGTCATCCGCTCGAAGTGGGCTTACCGTGGCGGTGTGGCCGAGTGGTGAGGCAACGGCCTGCAAAGCCGTGCACACGGGTTCGATTCCCGTCGCCGCCTCCAACACGCTCAGCCACTCCGCAACGGAGCGGCTGAGCGCCACTTCATGTAAGCGCGATTAGCTCAGTGGGAGAGCGCTTCCCTGACACGGAAGAGGTCACTGGTTCAATCCCAGTATCGCGCACCATCAAGAAACCCCCTGTTCGCAGGGGGTTTCTTGCGTTATCCGGACCTCTCGCCACCACCTGACACCGAGTCAGCCCGTGACGGGCAGCCCGTGGCACGAGCACCGAGCAGTCGGCGCCGCTGTCGAGTCAGCAGATTCTTCGGATCCTGCAGCACCGTCCACGGGCTCGGGCTCGGGCTCGGGCTCGGGCTCGGGCTCGGGCTCGGGCTCGGGCTCGGGCTCGGGCTCGGGCTCGGGACGAGCCTGCACCGCGACAGGCTCCGCGACAGTCGACGGGGCAGGCTCTGCGGCGCTCGCGTCCGCCGGCACGGCATCCCGGGCGGCAGTCGGATCCACCCTCTTCGACGAGCTCGAGGTGCGCCACCCCGCGAGGAGGTGGGCGATGTACAACAGCACCCCGACCAGACCCGCCACCACGCCGAGGGCGCACAGCCCGATCGTCACCTCGACCGGGATCGCGTCGATGAACCCGGTGGCGACGGCGGCGGCGATCAGCGCTATGCACGCCCCGTTCCAGGGCAGGGCTCGGTCAGGGGCACGCGAGGGGACTCGAGTCGACACGGGCACTCCCACCGGTCACTCAGTGCACGACGGGCCGAGCTGCTGCAGCCCCTGGAACGACGTTCGATCTGATCGACACCATCTCCAGCCGGACATGATGCGCACCGCCATCCTAGCCGGTCAGCCCCACCATGACACCCGAGCTTGCACCCCCTGAGCGCGAACCAGCCTGCGCCGCAGCACTATCGATGGTTCCGCCACCGGACCGGGCGCAGCATACATTTGCGATCACACGATCATCGCCACGAAACGCCTTGCGCCGCAACCTCACGTGACCACCGCACGACGCGCTGCTCTACTGCGGGATGCAACCCCGCGCAACCCCGGGAAAACGGCCTGCCACCCCTCGCGCGAGTGGATATTCAGCAGCGGCGGCCCGTCGGGTCGCGAAAGAGGTTGAGGGAGAATGCAAATGCGAACACCGGACCAAAGCGACGAAACACCCCGACGCCCCCGCAATCCCCGCCGCGCGCGCACGGGCGCCGTGGCGGCACCCAAGTGGGATACGTGGGCCCGCCCCGCCGGCTTCCCGAGCATCCAGGCGGCACTGATCTGGGCGGCCCGCCAGTCGGTCGGCGGATCCGACCCGATCCGGCTCCTCGCCACCCGACTCGGGGTGCCGTACCGAGTCCTGCTGTCCGCCGACGTCGTCCAGCGGTTCCTCCATTCGAGCGCCCTCGCCGACGCCCGACGCAATCTCGGACACCCCAGGAAGTAGCCGGACCCACCCGCCTTGTTGACACTGCTTACATCGCGTCATACCCTCGCATGTAAGCACCGCACACATCAACGAGGCGAGGATCGCTCACATGACCGCAGCAACCGACGGCGTCCAGGTCGACCTGGGCGGGCGTACCGTCACCGTCCCCAAGGACGGCCTCTACGACCGGTATCGGATGGACACCCCGCTCGACGAGGTCGCCGCCGACCCGCGCGTCCCCGGCGTCGACTTCTTCCGCACGCTCCCCAAGACGCGGGTCGACTCCCCCATCGGCGCCACCCGCACACCGAACTTCTACTACGCGATGTCCTCCGCGCGACTCACCATGCTCGCCCCCACCCGCGCGATCCGCCGGCGCCTCCCCGAGGAACTCTCCCCGCTGGAGGTCGCACCAGGACTGGGCCTCGCCTCGGTCATGTTCTTCCGTTACGACGTCTGCGACATCGACTTCTACACCGAGGCCGCCGTCGGGGTCGCGGTCCGCCCGGCACGCCACGGCGGCCCGGGCGTTGCGGACCTCACCTCCGCGCTCGGCGGCGACCACCTGCACTCCTACGTCCTCTCGCTCCCCGTCAACACCGAGATCGCGCAGGTTCGCGGGCACGACGGCTACGGCTTCCCCAAGTGGGTCACCGAGCTCGACGTCGACATCACGGCCGAGAACGCCTCAGCCCGGGTCGCCAACGCCGACGGTGGCGTCGACGTCGCCTTCGCGGCCCGCACCCCGCGACAGAAGCGACACCCGAGCGGCGCGAAGGTCTCGACCCTCACGTCCTACACGCGGCGCGGGGGCGCCTGGTTCTCGACGCTGAACCAGACCAACCTGCTCGCGACCGGGACCTCGCTGTTCCCGCGCGGTTTCGACCTCACGCTCGGCGAGGGCCGCATGTCCGACGACCTGCGTTCGCTCAAGCCGCTCCGCGCCATCGCGCTGGACGTGAACACTGGAGCACAAGCGGCCCTGCACATGCCCGTCCCGTTCTCCGTCCGCTGACCGTCGTACCCGACCGAAAGGCTCCCGCCATGACCTCCACCCCCACCACCATGCGCGCGATCGTCGTCGACGACCAGAAGAACCTCGTCGTCGACGAGATCCCCACCCCCGTCCCGGCCGCCGGCGAGGTCCTCGTCCGCATCGAGGCGGCCGGGATCAACCGCGCCGACCTGATGCAGCGCCAGGGCCTCTACCCGCCGCCGCCCGGCATCACCGACGTCATGGGCATGGAGATCTCGGGCACCGTCGTCGCCCTGGGCCCCGAGGTCGGCGGCCCCGCCGTGGGCGACGAGGTGTGCGCACTGATGGCCGGCGGCGGCTACGCCGAGTACGCCGTCGTGCCGGCCGCGCAGCTGCTGCCCGTCCCCGCCGGCATCTCGCTCATCGACGCGGCCGCACTGCCGGAGGTCGCGAGCACCGTGTGGTCCACGATCGTCATGGACGCCGGCCTCAAGGAAGGCGATCTCCTGCTCGTGCACGGCGGCGGCAGCGGCATCGGCACCCACGCGATCCAGGTGGCGAAGGCGCTCGGTGCACGGGTGGCCGTCACGGTCGGCTCGGAGGGCAAGGCGCAACGCTGCCGCGAGCTCGGCGCCGACATCGTGATCAACTACCGCGAGCAGGACTTCGCAGCCGAGCTCGCCGGCCAGGTCGATGTGATCCTGGACATCATGGGCGGCAGCTACCTCCCGCGGAACATCGACGCGCTGGGCGTCGGTGGGCGCCTCGTGATCATCGGGATGCAGGGCGGGTTCACCGGCGAGGTGAACGTCGGCGCGCTCATCGGGAAGCGGGCCCGCATCATCGGGCTGAACGTGCGGAACCGGCCGCTGACCGGGCCCGGATCCAAGGCGGAGATCGTCGCCGCGGTGGCGGCGGACGAGTGGCCGCTCGTCGAGCGCGGCCTCATCGCGCCGGTGATCTCCGCGCGCCTGCCCCTCGCCGATGCCGCGCAGGGACAGGCCCTCCTCGAATCGAAGGACTCCGTCGGCAAGGTCCTGCTCCTGCCGCGGGAAGCCTGACGCCACCAGCCGATTCGCGCCCGGGCGCAACCTTCGTGTAACTTGTTGCTCGCCCGATGGGCACGCGGATGTAGCGCAGTTGGTAGCGCATCACCTTGCCAAGGTGAGGGTCGCGGGTTCGAATCCCGTCATCCGCTCAAGGAGCCCCGGCCGCGTACGCGGCCGGGGCTTCAGCCATTTCTCCCGTACTGTGGCTGGCATGACCGCCGACCTGCTGAGGAGACTCCCCCGCTGGGGCGACCTCTCCGCGCCGTGGATCGCGGTGGTCGCGCTGTTCGTCGCCGGCGTCGCCCTGTCCGACGGTGCCGCCGCCCTCGTCGGCATCGCCCTTGCGATCGCCGTCGCCGCGCTGTGTCGTGCGGCCACGGACCGGGACGAGCACGCCCCGTCTGGTCCGAGGACCGGACGCGAACCGGACCAGCGACTGCGCGGCGCCTATCGCCGCAGCTCCATGCCCAACGGGGCCGGGCGGCCCCGTCGACCTCGAGCACCCGGCTTCGCCGCCTCCGCGGCGTAGCCCCTTCCCTCCCGGCACACGCCGCACACGCAGACCCTTCCCCTGCGCGTCGCGGTCCCTCGCGCGCGCCCCTGCCTGTGAGGTGCCTCCGTCATGCTCGATGTCGTCTACTACCCGATCTCCGCCGTCCTCTGGGCCTGGCACCGCGTCTTCGGCGCGGTCCTCGGCGCCGACAACGGCGTCGCCTGGGCCCTGTCCGTGATCTTCCTGGTCTTCACCGTCCGCGCGCTGCTGCTGTGGCCCGGCATCGTCTCCGCGCGGACCGGGCGCCGCCTGCAGAAGCTGCGCCCGCAGCTCGATGCGCTGCGCCGCAAACACGGGAAGGACAACCAGAAACTGGCCCTGGAGACGCAGAAGCTCCAGCGCGAGCACGGCGTACGCCCCCTGCTCGGCTGCCTACCCGCGCTCGTGCAGATCCCCGTCTTCTTCGGCCTGTACCACGTGCTTCGCTCGTTCAACCGCACCGGAACCGGGCTCGGCCAGCTCGGTCTCACGCCGGAGCAGAACGCGACCACCGCGAACTACCTCTTCTCCGCGCACGACGTCCAGTCGTTCCTCAGCGCCCGCCTGTTCGGGGCGCCCATCTCGGTGTCCATGTCGAGTTCCGACACCGTGCTCGCCTCGTTCGCGCAGTTCGGCGGCGTGCCGAGCATCGCCTCGATCGCGGCCGTCGCGATCCCGCTGATGCTCATCGCGTGCCTCGCGACGCACGTCAACGCGCGCTTCTCACTGAGCCACCAGATCACCGATCCGGGGAACGCGCTGCAGGCCGACGTCATGCGCAAGCTCATGCTGTGGGTGATGCCGGTGGGCAGCATCGTCGCCGGGCCGGTGCTGCCGGTCGCGATCCTGCTGTACTGGGTGTCCAACAACCTGTGGACCTACGGCCAGCAGCATCTGACGCATCGCGTGTTGGAAAGGGACGAGTCGCGCGCGGCGCGCGCAGTAGCGTGAGGGCGGGGGAATCCGACCAGCGCAGGAGCGGCCCGTGGGCACGACGGTGACGGACGAACAGATTCAGGACCTGGTGAGGACCGCGCAGCCGTTCAGCCTGCTGATCCTCCGCTGGGGTTTGCGGCGCGATCAGGCCGGGGCCGGCGCGATCGAGCTCGAACACCAGCGGCGCATGGTGTCGCTGCGTGCCGACGGCGTGATCGCGATCCTCTGCCCGATCCTCGACGACGCCATGGCCGGCATGGCGGTCATGACCGTGCCCACCGAGCGGGCCGAGGAGATCATCGCCGAGGACCCGTGCGTGCGGGCGGAGATGATGCTCAGCGAGGTGTACCCGTGCATGAGCTTCCCCGGGGACTCCCTGCCGGGTTGACGATCGCGACTCCCGGACCGGCGGGAATGGACGGAACACGGCCAGCTGTCCACCGTGCCGTGGTCACCTGCTAGCTTCCGACTGTGAGTGAACCCACGCCGGAACAGGCCCTGAACGACCGCGTTCGCGCCGCCTACCGGGCGGTCTCCGACGAGGCACGCGCCGAGAAGGTCGCCAAGCAGCACGCCCGCGGCAAGATGACCGCCCGCGAGCGGGTGGCACTGCTCGCGAACGGCGGATTCCACGAGTTCGGCGCGCTGGCCGGCCCTGGCCCCGCGCAACAGGGCGCCGCTCCCCTCGTCGCGCCGGGCGACGGCGTCGTGACCGGCGTCGGGTACATCGACGGCCGGCCGGCGGCGATCGCGGCGTTCGACTTCACCGTGCTCGGCGGTAGCAACGGCGCCACCGGCATGGCGAAGCTCGACCGCTGCGCCGAGCGCGCGCTGCTCGACGGGATCCCGCTGATCATGCTCATGGACGGCGGCGGCCACCGGATGCAGGAGGCGCTGGACTCCCGCCTCGCCGCCCCGGGATCGCGGCTGCTGCTGCGCCTGGCCGACCTGTCCGGCCACGTGCCGCTGGTGGCAGCGATGATGGGCCCCGGATTCGGTGCGCCGGCGAACATCTCGGCGTGCTGCGACTTCGTCACGATCGTCCGGGGCATGGGCACCATCGGCATCTCCTCGGCGCCGCTCGTGCAGGCGGCGACGGGAGAGAACCTCTCCAACGACGAGATCGGCGGCGCCGATCTGCAGGCCGAGCGCGGCGTCGTCGACGTGGTCACCGACACCGAACAGGAGTCGGTCGACGCGATCCGCGCCTTCCTCAGCTACCTCCCCGCGTCCGCGGCCGACGAGCCACTGGTCGCGCCCGGCCCGTACGAGCCCGGCGACACGGCCGACGGACTGGACACGCTGGTCCCGTCATCGATGCGCCAGGCCTACGACGTGGTGGACGTGATCGAGGCGCTCGCCGACATCGACACCGTCTTCGAGCTCAAGCGGCTGCACGCCCCGAACATCGTGACCGCCTTCGCGCGGATCGACGGCCGCCCGGTGGGCGTGGTCGCGAACCAGCCGCGCTTCCACGCGGGCGCGCTCGACGCCAACGCCTGCGAGAAGGCGGCGCACTTCATCGCGGTCTGCGACACCTTCGGGCTGCCGCTGCTGATCCTGATCGACCTGCCCGGCTTCCTCGTCGGCGCGGGCGCCGAGGAGACGAACCTGGTGCGGCGCAGCGCACGGCTCGGCTACGAGCTGGCCGCGGCGACGGTGCCGCGCTTCGTGATCGTGACCCGCAAGGCCTACGGCGCCGCGTACATCGCGATGGGCGGCGGGCGCAGCATCGAGGCCGATCTCTCGCTCGCCTGGCCCACCGCGGAGATCTGCGCGATCCCCATCGAGAGCGCCGTCGACCTCGCCTTCCGCTCGCAGTACGAGGCGGCGCCGGACCCGGCGAAGGCGCGCGGCGACCTCATCACCCTGTTCCAGGCGAACGTCGACCCGCTGCTCGCGGCCGACGGCTTCGGCATCGACGACGTGGTGCTCCCGTCGGCCACGCGGCCGATGCTCGCGGAGGCGCTGGGGCGCGTGCGCCGCCGGCCGCCCCGGGTGCCGCAGAAGCGGCGGTCGATCTCCCCGATCTAGTGCCGGGTCCGGGATTCGGTCAGGCCCGACGATGCCGGCGCACCGCGTCGGTGTTGGCGCAGCGCGGCGAGCAGTACGACTGCCGACCGCCACGGCTGGTGTCGGCGAACACCTTCGGGCAGCCCTCGCGGGCGCAGGCGCCCAGCCGCGCCCCCTCGGCCTCGGTGGTGAAGACGGCGAGCCCGCCCGCGGTGACCGCCTTGACCCGGCTCAGCAGGGACTCGGTCTCCGGGGTGAAGTGCAGGTGCGGCCGCCAGTCGTCGTGGGCCGTGAGGTAGATCCCGGCGGTCCCGTCCGCGAGGAGCCGGTTCACCGCGGCGCACCGGTCCTCGATGTTCGTCGTGAGGAAGGGCGGGCGCAGCAGCTCGGCCCAGTCATGGAGACCGCTCACCGCGTCGTCGTCCAGCTCGATCCGGCGGATCTCGTGGTCGCGCAGCACTGCGGCGACAGCGTCCTGGGTCCACTCGCCGTCGGCCCGAAGATTCACCAGGTCGACGGAGAGCCGTACTCCGGTCATGTTGTCGTGGTCGAACTGCACGCGTCGATCATCCCGCTCGGGCGGTGATCTCGGGCTGCGACACGGGCACCTCGGCGGTTCGACCGACGAGTTTGATCCGCCACGCGCCGCAGGCGCAGCGCTGGTACATCACGACCCCCTCGCTGGTCGGGTGGTGGGATTCGGTCTCCCAGGCGTGGATCCGCGTCTCGTTCTCGTTCATGCCGTTCAGCGTGCGACCGGCTCATTCGACGTTTCAACCATTACATCGCGAGCGTCCGCGCGACCACGTCGCTCGTACCCTAGGGGGGTATAGTAGGGTGTACCGATGCGAAAGGCGGGCGAGGCGATGAATCCCCTGGTGACGATAGGCGCGTTCGCGGCGGGCCTGGCCGTCGTCTTCGGCGCCGCGTTCGCCGTGGGAGCCGCCGTCGGGCCGTCGGCCGAGGGACCCGGGCCGCACGCCGGCGCACCGTCGACGGCGGAGGGAGGTCACGGTGGCCACTGAGGCCCGGTCGTCCGAGACCGCGGTCGACCTCGCGATCGAGGGCATGACCTGCGCGTCGTGCGCGAACCGCATCGAGCGCAAGCTGAACAAGCTCGACGGGGTCACCGCCACGGTCAACTTCGCCACGGAGAAGGCGCACGTCATCGCCCCGGCGGGCACCGATGCCGCCGTCCTCATCGACACCGTCGAGCAGGCGGGGTACGCCGCGCACGTTCCCGCGCCGCCGGGCGGCGACGCCGAGGACGAGCCCGCCGGACGCACCCATGAGCCCACCGACGCACTGCGCCGCCGCCTGCTGATCAGCGCCGCGCTCACCGTCCCCGTGATCGCCATGGCGATGATCCCCGCGCTGCAGTTCGACTACTGGCAGTGGCTCTCGCTGACATTGGCCTCACCGGTCGTCGTGTGGGGCGCGCTCCCCTTCCACCGGGCCGCGTGGGCCAACCTCAAGCACGGCGCCGCCACCATGGACACCCTCGTGTCGATCGGCGTCCTGGCCGCGTTCGGGTGGTCGGTCTACGCGCTGTTCTGGGGCGCCGCCGGCGTCACCGGCATGACGCACCCCTTCACGTTCACCATCGAGCGGATGGACGGCACCGCGAACATCTACCTGGAGGCGGCAGCCGGCGTCACCACGTTCATCCTGGCCGGGCGGTACTTCGAGGCGAGGAGCAAGCGGCAGGCCGGGGCGGCGCTGCGCGCCCTGCTCGAGCTCGGCGCCAAGGACGCGACGGTGCTCCGGGACGGCGTCGAGACTCTCGTCCCCATCGGCGCGCTCGCGGTGGGCGACGAGTTCGTCGTGCGGCCGGGCGAGAAGGTCGCGACCGACGGGGTCGTCGCCGCCGGCCGGTCCGCCGTCGACGCCTCGATGCTCACGGGTGAGGCGACGCCCGTCGAGGTGCGCGCGGGCGATCCGGTGACCGGCGCGACGGTCAACGCCGGTGGCCGCCTCGTGGTGCGCGCCACCCGCGTCGGCGCCGATACCCAGCTCGCGCAGATGGGCCGCCTCGTGGAGGACGCGCAGGCGGGGAAGGCGAAGGCGCAGCGGCTCGCCGACCGGATCTCCGGTGTCTTCGTGCCGATCGTCCTCGCGATAGCCGTCGGCTCCCTGGGCTTCTGGCTCGGCACCGGACAGCCCGCGTCGATGGCACTCACGGCCGCCGTCTCGGTGCTCATCATCGCCTGTCCCTGCGCCCTCGGCCTGGCCACTCCGACGGCCCTGCTCGTCGGCACGGGCCGCGGCGCCCAGCTCGGGATCCTCATCAAGGGCCCCGAGGCGCTGGAGCACACCCACGCCGTCGATACCGTCGTGCTCGACAAGACCGGGACCGTCACCACCGGCGTCATGACCCTGCAGGCCGTGCACGTCTCCCCCGGCGAGACCGACGACGACGTGCTCGCCGTCGCCGCCGCGCTCGAGGCGGCCTCCGAACACCCGATCGCCCGCGCCGTCGTCGGGGCCGCCCCCGCACCCGTCGGCGCCGTGGACGACTTCGTCGCCGTGCCCGGGCTCGGCGTGCGCGGGGTCGTCGGCGGGCGCGCCGTCACCGTCGGGCGACCGAGCCTGCTCGACGAGGCAGCGATGCCCCTGCCCGACGACCTGCGCGCCGCGTTCGACGAGGCCCAGCTCCGGGGGCAGACCCCGATCGCGGTCGGCTGGGACGGGGCCGCCCGCGGCGTGCTCGTGGTCTCCGACGAGGTCAAGGCCACGTCCCGCGAGGCGATCGCGCGGCTCCGCGGCCTGGGGCTGCGCCCGATCATGCTCACGGGCGACAACGAGCCCGCGGCGCGGTTCGTCGCGGCGCAGGTCGGGGTCGACGAGGTGATCGCCGACGTGCTGCCGGCGCAGAAGGTGGACGCGGTGCGTCGGCTCCAGGCGCAGGGCCGGGCCGTGGCGATGGTCGGCGACGGCGTCAACGACGCGGCGGCCCTCGCGACCGCCGACCTGGGCATCGCCATGGGCACGGGCACCGACGCCGCGATCGAGGCGGCCGACCTCACCCTGGTCAGCGGCGACCTGAGCACCGTCGTCGACGCGATCCGGCTCTCGCGCCGCACGCTGAGCACGATCAAGGCCAACCTGTTCTGGGCCTTCGCCTACAACGTGGCGGCGCTCCCCCTGGCCGCGGCCGGGCTGCTCAACCCCATGCTCGCCGGCGCCGCAATGGCCCTGTCCTCCGTCTTCGTGGTCAGCAACAGCCTGCGGCTGCGGAGTTTCCGACCCCAGAAGGGATACTGATCCCCATGACCACCGACGCCGGCCACGCGCACCACGGCTACATGTCCGACAAGGACGAGTACCTCAAGCGGCTGCGCCGCATCGAGGGACAGGCCCGGGGCCTGCAACGGATGGTCGAGGAGGAGAAGTACTGCATCGACATCCTCACGCAGGTCTCCGCCATGACCAAGGCGCTCCAGGCCGTCGGGCTCGGCCTCCTGGAGGACCACATGAGCCACTGCGTCGTCGACGCGGCCCGCTCGGGCGACGAGGCGGAGACCGCGGCCAAGCTCAAGGAGGCGACGGACGCGATCGCCCGGTTCACGCGCTGAACCACTCGCGCACGTTGCGGAGTCACAGTTCCGCCCGTCGGAATGCGCGAACCTTCTTCCCCGCAGCAAAGCGTTCCCGTACAGTGACTGTTGTCAGCGAAGTGAGACGCGTCTCACACTCCGACACCCTCACCCATGCACCCGCCCGGCCCACACATCACCGGGCGGGTGTTGGTGTGTTCGGGGCTATAGCCCGTCGCTTCGGGCTGGAGCCCGTCTGCTTGGGGCTATCGCGCGTCGGCGGAGGCGAAGCGCGACAGCGCGAGCAGGCGCGACGTCGCGCGCAGGTACTTCTTCCGGTAACCGCCGGCGAGCATCTCCGGGGTGAAGATCTCGTCGAGCTTCGCGCCCGAGACGAGCACCGGGATCCCGGCGTCGTAGAGCCGGTCCGCGAGCACCACGATGCGCAGCGCGACGGTCTGGTTGTCGGCCGGATGCACCCCGCGGATGCAGACCTTGGAGATCCCCTCCACCAGCTGCTTGTACCGCGACGGGTGCAGCTTGGACAGGTGGTCCGACAGCGCGTCGAAGTCGTCGAGCGTGGCGGTCGGATCGGCCTCGGCGACCGCGACGAGCTCCTCGTCGGTGAGCGGGTCGGGCGCGGGCGGCAGGTCGCGGTGCCGGTAGTCGGGACCGTCGACACGCACCGACTGGAACACCGAGCTGAGCTTGTTGATCTCGCGGAGGAAGTCCTGCGCGGCGAACCGGCCCTCGCCCAGCTGCCCCGGCAGGGTGTTCGACGTGGCGACGATCGACACGCCGCGCGCGGCCAGCTCGGTCAGCAGCCGCGACATCACCATCGTGTCGCCCGGATCGTCGAGCTCGAACTCGTCGATGCAGATGACGCTGTGGTTCGCCAAGTACTCGACGCACTGGTTGAAGCCGAGCGCGCCGACCAGGTGGGTGTACTCGACGAAGGTGCCGAAGGACTTCGGCGACGGGACGCTGTGGAAGATCGACGCCAGGAGGTGGGTCTTGCCGACGCCGAACCCGCCGTCGAGATAGAGGCCCACGCCGTGCGGCGGCGTGCTCTTGCGCCCGAACAGGCCCTTCTTGTTCCGCTGCTTGGAGAGCTTGACCACGTCCGCGACGAAGGCCCGGCCCGTCTGGACCGCGGCGGCCTGGGTGGGCTCGTTCGGGTCCGGGATGTAGCTGTCGAAGCTGACCTCGCTGAACATCTCCGGCGGAACGAGCTGCTCCACCATCTGCTCCGGCGTCACCGTCGGGTTGCGATCCACGAGATGCAGCGTCATGAGTCGTGATCATATCCGCTGGTCGTCGCGGTCGAAAAATCCCGCGCTACGGTCGTGACGTGATCGACTCACTGCCCGCGGACGACGCCGCCCTCGCCCTGGCCTACGCGCACCCGCTCGCGGAGGGCCGACCGTACGTGCGCGCCAACATGATCAGCTCGCTCGACGGGTCGTCCACCGCGGCGGGCAGGTCGGGCGGCCTGGGCGGGGACGGCGACCGTCGGGTGTTCGGGGCCCTCCGCGCCGCCGCCGACGTGGTCCTCGTGGGCGCGGCGACGGTGCGCGACGAGGACTACGGCACACCCGCGCACCCCGCGCTGGCCATCGTGACGCGCGGGAGCATCCCGCGCACCGAGCGCCTGTACCCGGCGGGCGGCGCGGCACCGATCGTCTACGCGGGGCACGGCCGATCCGTCGACCTGTGCTCGGTGCTCAATGATCTGTACGCCCGCGGCCACCGCCGGATCCTCGCGGAGGGCGGTCCGGGCGTCCTGGGCGCGCTTCTCGCCGCGGGCCTCGTCGACGAGCTGTGCCTGACCGTCGCACCCGTGCTCGTAGGCGGCGACGGCGCGCGGATCGTCCGTGGACCCGACCTGCCGCTCGGCCACTGGCAACGCGGCCCGGTCCTCGGCGACGACGAGGGCTTCCTCTACACGCGGTGGGCGCGCTGACGGCCCGCGCCCCGTGATCTGGTTACTGTGAACGGCATGCCCTCCGCGCGCACCCGAGCCCTCGCCGCCGCCGGGATCGCCGTCGGCGCGATCGTCGCCGTGTCCGCCTGCGCCCCGGTCCCGGCGCCCACCCCGGACTACGTCACCGACTTCGGGAAGGGCGGCGGCGCACCGTCGGCCTCGGCGAACACCACGCCCCAGGGCCCGGAGTGGAAGGCCTCCGCGAAGGATCCGCTCGCCTGGCAGGACTGCACGAGCCGGATCGCCACCCGGTACGGCACCCCGCCCGCGGCGAACGCCACCCTGGAGTGCGCGACGCTCACCGTCGGCGTCGGCCAGGCCGAGGCGCCCCTCAAGCTCTCGGTGACGCGGGCCAGCGTGCCCGGCACCCCCGACACCGCGGCCCCGCTCGTCCTGGTGGGCGGGACGGAGTTCACCGGCCAGCGCGCCCTGGCGACCCTCGCCTCCGGCGACAGCCCCGTGCTGGCGAACCGCCCGGTGGTCGCCGTCGAACGCCGCGGCATCGGGACGTCGGGGGCGCTCACCTGCCGTACCGCCGGCGATCAGGCCGTGCTCCGTACCGGCGGCACCGCGGGCCAGAGCCTCGAGGCACGGGTGGCGGAGATCGGTGAGTCCGCGCAGAAGGCGTCGACGACGTGCGGCGATGCGTACGCCGACACGATCTCCGACTTCACCGCGCCCGCCGCGGCCGAGGATCTCGAGAAGCTGCGCACCGCGTGGAACGTCCCGGCGCTCGGGCTGCTCGCCGTCGGCGACGGCTCCACCACCGCCCTCGCCTACGCGGCCGAGCACCCCAAGCAGGTCGCGCGCCTGATCCTCGACTCCCCCGTCCGGTACGGCGGCACCGAGCTGCAGCGCGCCGAGGACGCCGCACGCGGCACCTCCGCCACCGTCGACGCCTTCGCTGAGCAGTGCGGACCGGCGTGCGCCCTCGGCGCGGATCCGGCCGGCGCGGTGCGCGGGATCATCGACGACGCGGCGGCGGGCCGGTTGGGCTCCTTCACCGACTCCGATGTCCGACGGGCCGTGGTGGTCACCCTCGGCATCGGCCCTGGCGACCGCGACGCGCGCATCACCCGCCTCGCCACCGCGCTCCAGGGCGCCCGGTCCGGCGACGCCGGGCCGCTGCGCGCCCTGCTCCGCACGGCCGACGAGGCCCTCGGCACCGACGGCCAGTTCGTCGGACGGTGCTCGGACGCCGTGACCAAGGCCTCCCCCGACCAGATCATCGCGTCCGCGCGGAAGTGGGGCCCCGAGTTCCGGCTCGGCGCCGCCACCGCGCTCGACCTCGGCACCTGCGCGGCGTGGCCGACAATGACGGCCCCGCCGAAGCTCACCGACCTCGGGGTGAAGGCCGTGGTCGCCACCTCCGCGGCCAACCCGCTCACCGCGCGCACCGCGCTCGACACCCTGACGGGGCAGCTCACCGTCGTCGGCGCGCAGCCCTCGGCCGTCACCTGGGCCGGGATCGGCGACGGTGCCGTGGTCCGGTCGTCGTGCGTGCAGAAGTCGGTGATCGGGTACCTGGACCGGCTCGACGCCCCGTCGACGCGCGCCTGTCCCGCGTGATCGGCGCCCCTGCGCCGCGCGTGAGGCGGGCGGGCCTCCCGGCGGCCGCGTCGGCGTTGGGTACGGTTTAGCGGTGTCGTCAGTCGCCCTCGCCCGGATGAAGTCCGATCCCGGCCTCGTGGTCAAGGCCATCCTGTGGCCCCTCGCCCTGCTCACGCTGCTGCAGCGGCTGATCGTCCTGGTCCCGAACGGGAACAAGACCGACGATTTCACCACGGTCTACGCGGCCGCGGTGCGCTTCCTGCGCCACGAGGCGGTGTACACCGAGAACTACGACACGGTCGATCCGCACTACCTGTACCCGCCGTCGGGCACGCTGCTCATGGCGCCGTTCGGGTACTTCGACCCGGAGACCGCGCGCTACATCTTCGTGGGGCTGAGTGCGATCGCGCTGCTGCTCGCCCTGTACATCCTGCTGCGGATGTTCGGCTACGGCCTGAACTCCGTGGTCGCGCCGGTGGTGCTGTTCTTCGCGGTGACCACCGAGGCCGTGACCAGCACGCTGGTCTACACGAACTTCAACTGCTTCGTCCTGCTCGCCGAGGTGGCCGCGATGGCGCTGCTGCTCAAGCGGAAGGACCTGTGGGCCGGCGTCCCGCTCGGGCTGTCCTTCGCGGTGAAGCCGCTGCTCTTCGTGATGCTGTTGCTGATCGTGGCGAACCGGCAGTGGAAAGCGCTCATCGCCGCCGTCGGCATACCCGTCGTGCTGATGGGCGCCGGCATGCTGCTCTCCGCGGACCGGATGGAGTTCTTCCACAAGACGCTCCCCTACCTCAGCGAGGCGCGCGACTACTACAACAGCTCGATCCAGGGCAACGCCCAGTACTTCGGTCTGCCGGACTGGTTGTCGCTGTTCCTGCGCATCGCGGTGGTCGTGATGGCCGCCGTCACGCTGTGGCTGCTCTGGAAGTACTACCGCACGAGCAACGAGCTGTTGTGGCTGGCGACCTCCACCGGCACCCTGCTGACGACGTCGTGGCTGGTGCTGTCGCTGGGCCAGGGCTACTACTCGATGCTGCTGTTCCCGATGCTGATGACGGTGGTCTACCGCAGCTCGGTGATGGGCAACTGGGTGTCCTGGGTCGCGGTCTACGGCTTCCTCAGTTACGACAACTGGCTCTCCGGCAAATGGCCGGCGTTCGGGCGGTCGCTGGCGTATCTCAAGTGCACCCTCGGCTGGTCGCTGCTCATCATCGTGCCGTTCTGCGTGCTGCTCTTCCGCTACCTCGACGCGAAGGCGGAGAACCGCCTCGACGAGGGCATCGACCGGCCGCTCCCGCCCGACGAGGAGCCCGGCAAGCACGAGCTGGCACCATCCGCCGCGCGCGGTTAGCGTGGAGGCATGAGTGAGGCCAGTACTCCCAAGCCCAAACTGCAGCTGAGCGATTCGGAGTGGCGGCAGCGCCTCTCGGCGCCCGAGTTCCGCGTGTTGCGGCAGGCGGGCACCGAAGCGCCGTTCACCGGCGAGTACACCGACACCAAGACGTCCGGCGTCTACCGCTGCCGCGCGTGCGGCGAGGAGCTGTTCCGCTCCGACGCGAAGTTCGAGTCGCACTGCGGCTGGCCGTCGTTCTTCTCGCCGCTCGCGGGCGACAAGGTCATCGAGCGGGTGGACACCTCGCTCGGCATGCGGCGCGTCGAGGTGCTGTGCGCCAACTGCGGCAGCCACCTCGGCCACGTCTTCGAGGGCGAGGGCTACGACACCCCCACCGACCTCCGCTATTGCATCAACTCGATCTCCATGCGCCTGGAGCCGGACGAGGCGTGAGCCCCGCCCGGCCCACCGTCACGGCAGAGCGGTGAGGAGCGCGCGGACGTCCGTTCGCGGCCCGGAGAAGAACGGCGTCTCCTCGCGGGTGTGCCGGCGGGCATCCGTGGCGCGCAGGTCGCGCATGAGGTCGACGATGCGGTGCATCTCGGGGGCCTCGAAGGCGAGCAGCCACTCGTAGTCGCCGAGGGCGAACGCGGGCACGGTGTTCGCGCGCACGTCCGGGTAGCCGCGCGCGGCGCGGCCGTGATCGGCGAGCATTTTGCGGCGCTCCTCGTCGGGCAGCAGGTACCACTCGAGGCTGCGCACGAACGGGTAGACGCAGATGTACGCGCCGGGGTCCTCCCCCGCCAAGAACGCGGGGATGTGGCTCTTGTTGAACTCCGCGGGACGGTGCAGCGCGGTGTTCGACCACACCGGGTCGCTCGCGCGTCCCAGCGCGGTGCTGCGCCGGAAGTCGTTGTACGCGGCCTGCAGGTCCTCGAGCTTCTCGGCGTGCCACCAGATCATGAAGTCGGCGTCGGCGCGCATCCCGGCGATGTTGTACACGCCGCGGACCACCAGGTCGCCCTCCTGGATCTTCGCGAGGAAGGCCTCGGCCTCGGTGGCCGCCGCGGCCCGCTGCTCGTCGTCGCCCAACTCCCCCGGCGAGATCGAGAACACCGAGAACATGAGGTAACGGACGGTCGAATTGAGCTCCGCGTAATCCAGTTTGGCCATGCCGTCGATCGTAGTCCCGCGCGCGGGACCGACTCAGGACAGGTCGGCCAGCACCCGCTGGGCCGCGGCCTCCGCGCGGGCGATGCACGCGGGCACCCCGACACCGTCGAAGTACGCGCCCGCGAGGGCGAGTCCCTTCGGCGTGGCCGCCTCGATCGCCGCGAGGGTGTCGCGGTGGCCGGGAAGGTAGACGGGGATGCCCTCGTACCAGCGCTGCACGTGCGTGGCGGTCGGCTCTGCGGCGATCCCCAGCACGTTCGCGAGGTCGTCCCGCGCCGCGGCGACCAGGCCCGCGTCGACGTCGTCGACGATCCGGCTGACGCCGAGCCGCCCGAAGGACAGCCGCACCGTGCCGCCGGGGAGGTGATCCCACTTGCGGCCCGACAGCGTCAGCGCCTTGGCGCTGACCTGCTCGCGGCTCGCCACCAGCACGCCGGAGAGGTCCGGCAGCTCGACGTCCTCGGGCAGCCGCATCGTCACCAGCGCCGAGCTGGCCGCCGGGATCGACCCCACGGCCGCGCCGAGCTCCGGCAGGCTCAGCCCGACGAGGCGACCCACCTGCGGCGCGGGCACCGCGAGCACGACCGCGTCGAACATCGAGCCGCGCAGGCTCCAGCCGGGCCGCACCTCGGGCACGGGCGCGCCGAGCATGATCCGGTCGCCGAGCCGCTCGGCGAGCGCATCCAGCAGCTGCTGATAACCGCCGCGGAAGGCGCCGAAGACGGGGCTGTCGTCGGGCTCGCCGAGGACGTCGCGCACGGCCTCGCCGAGCGATGCGGCGCCCTCGTCGAGGCGGGCGGCCAGCGCGGGCAGCGCGGCGCGCACCGAGACATCGTCGGCGTGGGCGGCGAAGACGCCCGCCACCATCGGGTCGACGCTGCGCTCGACGACCTCGTCGCCGAGGCGGGAGCGGACCAGCGCGCCGATCGACGCGTCGGCGCCGGGGTTCCAGCGCAACGGGATCCGCACTTCGTCGGCGTCGCCCGGGATGCCCATCACCGTGCGGCCGAAGCCGCCGCGGAGGGCACCGTCGGCGAACAGGGCCGGGCGGCGCCCGGCGGGCTCGACGAGCTGGTCGGCGAGACCGAGCTCGGTCGCGAGGTCGATCACCTCCGGGCGGCGGCGCACGAAGGCCTCGGCGCCCACGTCGAGGCGCTCCCCGCCGATGGTCTCCGAGCGCAGCTTGCCACCCACGCGGTTGCCCGATTCGAAGACGGTGACGCGCGCGCCCGCCTCCTGCAGGCGCAGGGCGGCGACGAGTCCCGAGATGCCCGCCCCGACGACGGCGACATTGCTCATAGCGCGTGCACCAGTTCCACGACGCGGGTGAGAGCGTCCGGGTCGGTCGACGGGAGCACTCCGTGACCGAGGTTGAAGACGTGCCCGGTGGCGCCCGCAGCGAGGGCCGCGTCGGCGTCGGCGACCACGCGCCGGACCTGCGCGTCGATGGTGTCGCGGTCGGCCATCAGGGTGGCGGGGTCCAGGTTGCCCTGCAACGCCTTCCCGGGGCCGACCCGGCCGGCGGCCACGTCGAGCGGGACCCGCCAGTCGACGCCCACGACGTCGGCGCCGGCCTCGCCCATGGCGCCGAGCAGCTCGCCCGTGCCGACCCCGAAGTGGAAGGCGGGCAGCGTCGGAGCGCTCTCGCGGAGCGCCGCGAAGACGCGGGCGGAGTGCGGCTGAACGTACTGCCGGTAGTCGGCGAGCGAGAGCGCGCCGGCCCAGGAGTCGAAGAGCTGGAAGGCTTGCGCGCCGGCGTCGGCCTGGACCCGCAGGAAGGTGATCGCGATGTCGGCGAGCGCGTCGAGCAATGCGTGCCACGTCTCCGGCTGGGTGTACATCAGCGACTTGGTGCGCTCGTGGTTGCGGCTGGGCCCGCCCTCCACGAGGTACGAGGCCAGCGTGAACGGCGCGCCCGAGAAGCCGATGAGCGCGACGCCCGCGGGCAGCTCGCCGCGCAGCATCCGCACGGCCTCGGCGATCGGCTCGACCTGCGCCGCGTCGAGCTTCGGCATGGCCGCGACGGCCGCGGCGTCCCGGATCGGCTGCTCGATGACGGGGCCGATCCCGCTCACGATGTCGAGATCGATGCCGGCCGCCTTGAGCGGGACCACGATGTCGGAGAACAGGATCGCCGCATCGGTGCGGTGCCGGCGCACCGGCTGCAGCGTGATCTCGCACACCAGGTCGGGGCGGAAGCACGACTCGAGCATGCCGACCCCCTCGCGCACCTTCCGGTACTCGGGCAGCGAGCGCCCGGCCTGCCGCATGAACCACACCGGGCGGTGCTCCGGAGTGCGCCCCGCCGCCGCGTCGAGCAGCGGGTACGCCGTCGCCGCGGCCGTCGTCGATCGATCCTCGTTACTCATCGTCAACGATCATGTCATGACCTCCGCGCCCGCAGGCCGAGGCCCGCGGCGCGCCTCCGCCTGTGAGGCCTTCCGAGCGGCTACGGTCACGGTTTGTGAGCCAACCAGGAACGGGTGACGAAGCGGCGGGCGGTGCGAGAACGCGCGGCGCCGAGCCGGAGTCGTTCCGCGTCGCCGTCGAGTCCCTGCACACGGCGACGATCCGCCCCGAGATCGAGATCGGCAGCATCCGGCCCCCGCAGAGACTCGCCCCGTACAGCTACGCGCTCGGCGCCGAGGTCCGCGCGCCCGAGACCGATGTGGTGCCCGAGCACTCCGACGGCGAGACCTTCGGGCGCCTGATCCTGCTCCACGACCCGCACGGCCACGAGGCGTGGAACGGCCTGATGCGGCTGGTCGCGTACGTGCAGTCCGAGGTCGACGAGTCCCTGGCGTCGGATCCGCTGCTCCCCGAGGTCGCCTGGAGCTGGCTGACCGACGCGCTCGCCGAGCGCGGCCAGGAGGTGACCGCGCTGGGCGGCACCGTCACCGCGACCGCGTCCGTGCGCTACGGCGACATCGCCGGCCCCCCGCGCGCCCACCAGCTCGAGCTGCGGGCCTCGTGGACGCCGCTGGGCGACGACCTGTCGGGCCACGTCGAGGCCTTCTGCGCGGTGCTCGAGACCGCCGCCGGGCTCCCCCCGGCCGGCATCACCCGGCTCGGCTCGGCGTAGGCGCCGCCGTGGGCAAGGCCTCGTCGGAACCGGTCCCCGGCATTCCGCTCACCGAACCCGCCGAGGGCGTCCCCGAGCCCCTCACCACCGTCGAGGAGTTCGCGGAGTGCGCTGCCGCACTGCGCCGGGGGACGGGCCCCGTCGCAGTCGACACCGAGCGGGCGTCGGGCTTCACGTACTCCTCCCGCGCCTACCTGATCCAGATCAAGCGGTCCGGCTCCGGGCTGTTCCTGCTCGACCCGATCCACGAGCCCGAGGGCCTCGCGCCGGTGATCGAGGCGATGCGCGGCGTCGAGTGGGTGCTGCACGCCGCCGACCAGGACCTGCCGTGCCTGCGGGACGACGGCTTCGAGTGCGACGAGCTGTTCGACACGGAGCTCGCCGGCCGCCTGCTGGGCGCGCCGCGGGTGAACCTCGCGGCGATGACCTCCGAGTACACCGGCTACGCGCTGGCGAAGGGGCACGGCGCCGCCGACTGGAGCACCCGTCCGCTGCCGCACGACTGGCTCAACTACGCGGCGCTCGACGTCGAGGTGCTGGTCGACCTGCGCGACGAGGCCTACGAGCGGCTCGAGGACGCCGGGAAGCTGGAGTGGGCGCTCGAGGAGTTCGAGTACGAGCGCACCCGCCCGGACCCGGCGCCCAAGCCCGATCCGTGGCGTCGCCTCTCGGGGTTGAGCACGCTGCGCAACCGGCGCCAGTTGGCCCGCGCGCGGGAGCTCTGGATGGCCCGCGACGAGATGGCCGAGCAGCGCAACGTCGCTCCGGGGCGCACCCTCCCGGACGCCGCGATCGTCAACGCCGCCGCGAAGAATCCCACCACCGAGGCCGAGCTGACCGCGCTGCCGGTCTTCGGCGGACCGCGGATGCGACGGTCGGCGAAGCGCTGGCTCGGGGCGATCCACCGGGCCAACGCGCTCCCCGATGCCTCACTCCCCCCGCTGCACGGCCCCCGCAACGGGGTGCCCGCGAACAACCGGTGGGCGAAGTCGAACCCCGAGGCCGCCGAGCGCCTCGCCAAGGTCCGCGCCGCGTTGGCCGAGATCTCCGACGAGGTGGCGGTGCCGGTGGAGAACCTGCTTCCGACCGACGCCGTCCGTCAGTTGTGTTGGGACGGCACGGCTCGCGGCTCCGACGCCGTCGAGGACGCCCTCGCCGCCTCGGGCGCGCGGAACTGGCAGCGGCGGCTGACGGTCGCCGCCGTCGCGGCCGCGCTCGCCTCCGCCTGACCGATCCGGACCCGCGTCAGCGCACCTGTTCCGGCGTTGCCTGCGCCTTCTCGGCGGGCACCGTCACGTGCGCGCACGCGGTGGCCCAGCCGGTGATCCGGAAGGCGATCTCCGACGGGGTGAGCCCCAGGTCGGTGAGGATCTCGCCGCGGGAGGCGTGATCGAGGAAGCTCTGCTCGATGCCGAGGACGCGCGTCGGCACGTCGACCTCGGCGCGCTGCAGCGCGGCGGTCACGGACGCACCGATACCGCCCGCGACGCCGTTGTCCTCGAGCGTGACGACCAGCTGGTGCGCACGGGCCAGGTCGACGATCGACCCCGGCACCGGCAGCACCCACCGCGGATCGACGACGGTCGCCGAGATGCCCTGATCGCGCAGGCGCGTCGCCACGTCGACCGCGACGTGGGCGAAGGCACCGACCGCCACGATCAGCACGTCCGCGGCGCCGTCGCCGTCCTCGACGAGCACGTCGGCACCGTCGGGCAGGCGGCGCACGGCCTCCAGGTCGGCGGGCACCGCACCCTTGCCGTAGCGGATCAGGGTCGGAGCATCGTCGACGGCGAGGGCCTCGGCGAACTCCTCGCGGAGACGGGCCGCGTCGCGGGGCACCGCGGCGCGCAGGCCGGGGACGATCGCGGCGAGCGAGAGGTCCCACATGCCGTGGTGGCTCGCGCCGTCCGGTCCGGTGACGCCGGAGCGGTCCAGGACGACGGTGACGCCCTGGCCGAGCAGGGCGACGTCCATGAGCAGCTGGTCGAAGGCACGGTTGAGGAACGTGGCGTACAGGGCGACCACGGGGTGCATGCCGCCCAGCGCGAGGCCGGCGGCGGAGGTCAGGGCGTGCTGCTCGGCGATGCCCACGTCGTACATGCGGTCGGGGAACTTGCGGCCGAAGTCCGCGACGCCCGTCGGCTCCGCCATGGCGCCGGTGATGGCGACCACGTCGTCGCGGCGCTCGCCGTGCGCGACCAGCTCCTCCGCGAAGACCGAGGTCCAGTCGCGGGCGCCGGCGGCACCCCCGACCGGCAGGCCGGTGGCGGGGTCGATCACGCCGATACCGTGCATCTGGTCGGCCTCGTGGTTCTCGGCGTGCTCGTAGCCGTTCCCCTTGCGGGTGAGCGCGTGCACGACGACGGGGCCGCCGAAATCCTTGGCGCGGCGCAGGGCCGCCTCGAGGGCCAGCTCGTCGTGCCCGTCGATGGGGCCGACGTACTTGAGGCCCAGGTCCGCGAACAGCGCCTGCGGGCTCACCATGTCCTTGATGCCGGCCTTCATGCCGTGCAGGAACGAGTACGCGGGCTCGCCGACCACGGGCATCTTCCGCAGTCGCGCCCGCGCCTCGCCGAGCAGTCGCTCGTACTCCGGCTGCGTGCGCAGGCCCGACAGGTGCGTCGCGAGGCCGCCGATCGTGGGCGCGTAGGAGCGGCCGTTGTCGTTGACCACGATGACGACGGGGCGGTCCGACGCCGCGATGTTGTTGAGCGCCTCCCAGCACATACCGCCGGTCAGAGCGCCGTCGCCGACCACGGCCACGACGGTGCGCTGCTCGCCCTTGAGAGCGAAGGCCTTCGCCAGGCCGTCGGCGTAGCTCAGGGCCGCCGAAGCGTGCGAGGACTCGACCCAGTCGTGCTCGGACTCCGCGCGACACGGGTACCCGGACAGGCCGCCGGCCTGACGCAGGGTGTCGAAACCGTCGCGCCGGCCCGTGAGGATCTTGTGCACGTACGCCTGATGACCCGTGTCGAAGAGCACAGGGTCGGTCGGCGAATCGAACACGCGGTGGATCGCCATCGTCAGCTCGACGACGCCCAGGTTCGGGCCGAGGTGCCCACCGGTCGCCGAGACCTTCTCCACGAGGAAGTCACGGATCTCCCCGGCCAGCTCGGTGAGCTGATCCTGGTCCAGCCGACGCAGGTCGCGTGGGGACTCGATGGTGCGCAGCAGGTTCATATCCCTCGTGTCTACTCCCGTGAGAGGTGCCTTTGCCACTTTACCGGCCGCGACGGTTTTCGCGCCCCGGCACCAGCACCGCGAACGCCTCGAGGTGATGCGTTCCCGGGAAGGCGTCGTATGCGTCCAGCTCAGCGACGCGATAGCCGTTCTCGCACGCGGCGCCGACGTCGCGTGCGAACGCCGCCGGATCGCAACCGACGTGCACGATCGCCCGCGGACCGGCCGCCGCGATCGCCGTCACGACCGTTGCGCCGGCGCCTGCGCGGGGCGGGTCGAGGACCACGACGGAGGGCGACGGGAGGCCCTTGAGGCGGGACGAGACGTCGCCGCGGTGGAACGCCACGGGCTCGTCCGCGAGGGACTGCCTGCCGGCCGCGATCGCACCGCCGGAGGTCTCGACCACGTCGACCGCGAAACCCTCGTCGACCAGCGCGCCGGCGAGGACGCCCGCGCCGCCGTACAGGTCCCAGGCGCGGCCGGGCTCTCCCCCGTACCGTCCCGTGTAGGCGGCGACCCATTGGGCGTACCGGGACGCCGCATCGCGGTGCGCCTGCCAGAAGCCCCCGACGGGGATCCGCCAGGACCGCGCGCCCACCCGGTACTCGGCCAAGGGCGCGCCGGCGAGGACCTTCGCTGGGCGGCCGCGGCGCGCGGGCACCGCGGCGTGCGCGGCGCCCGCGTCGTCGAGGACGAGGGCGACCTCGGTTCCGGGCTCGGCGCGCAGCCCCGCCGCGAGGTCGGTCAGCGCGTCGGGCAGCTGCGCACACGGCGCGACGATCACCGCGGTGCTGCGGTGGGCGTGCTGCCCGAGGCGGCCGTCGGCGTCCGCGACGAGGCGGGCGCGGTGCCGCCAGCCGGTGACGAGCCCGTCGGACAGGGGCTCGACGGTCGGCTCGAGCGCATCGGGCTCGAAGCCTCCGAAGCGCACGAGGAGGTCCTGCAACACGGCCGCCGTGAGCTCGCGCTGGTAGGCCGGGGCGGCGAAAGTCAGGTCGCAGCAGCCGGCGCCGGCGGCCGCCGCGGCGCACGCCTCGGGTACGCGGTGCGGCGAGGCCTCGAGCACCTCGACGGTGCTCGCGCGGGCGTAGGACTTCTTGACCTCGGTGACCCGGGCGCGGACGGTCTCCCCGGGGAGCGCTCCGCGCACGAAGACGGCGCGGCCGTCGTACCGCGCGACGACGAAGCCGCCGTGCCCCGGTGCGCCGCAGGTCAGCTCGAGCAGATCATTCGGCGCGAGCATGCGTCGTCCTCCTGGCCACGAGGAAGGTGATAAGCAGGCCGACGGCGAACATGGGCCAGCCCATGGCGATACGTGCGACGCCGAGCCCGCCGACGTCGTCGTTCTGGTACAGCGCGAACTGGACGGCGAACCGCACGACGAACATGGCGAACCACAGCACCGTCAGCCACGCGAAGGCGCGGTACTGCCGCCGGTCGGCGCGCCAGTCGTGGCCGGCGCCCGCACCCTCCGCGCCGGGCGCATCCTTCTTCCGCTCGTCGAAGAGGTGCCAGAGCACCCCGACGAGCGGCCACCGGACGACCAGCGAGACCGCGAAGACGACCGCGAAGACGGCCTGCATCACGATGCCGTACAGGAAGTAGCCCTTGCCGTTGCCGCCGACGATCATCGCGATCACCACGCAGACCGCGACGCCGAAGAATCCCGAGATCGCCGGTTGGATGGAGGTGCGGGTGGCGACGCGGACCACGGCCACGAGCGCCGCGACGGCGAGGGCCGCAATGGCACCGCCCTTGAGTCCCCAGACCGCGTTCGCGGGCACGAAGGCCATCACCGGCAGCGCGGAGTACACCATGCCCTGCCAGCCGCCCATCTGGTCGAGCACCTGATCCTTGATCGAGGGCTCGGGGGCGTCGTCCGCCGCCGTGTCCGGCTCCTGCTCTGCACCATCTTTCACACGATCACACTACGCGGCGGCGGGCCGGCGGCCGTCCGCCGTCGGTGCCCCCGCCGCGGCGCGGCGACATCCTGGCATGCTCGGCGCATGCAGTTCCCCGCGCACACCACCGCCGTCCTGTTGCCGGGCTCGGGCTCGGACGCCGACTTCGCGCTCCGCGCGTTCGCGCCGCTCACCGCGCTGTGCGCGCGCACCATGGCGGTCGACGCGACGCCGCCGTCGGTGGTGGCCGGATACCGCGCGGCGCTGGACGCGGCCGCCGCCGACGGACCGCTGCTGGTCTGCGGGGTCTCTCTGGGCTCGGCCGTCGCCGCGGGCTGGGCGCTCGAGCACCCCGACGCCGATGCGACGCTCGTCCTCACCCTGCCGCCGTGGTGCGGCGCGGCCGGGCCGGAGGTACCCGCGGCGATGTCGGCGCGGGTGACCGCGGACGTCGTCGACGAGGTGGACGCGGCCGAGGCGATCGCCCGGATGCGGGCGGGCAGCCCGCCGTGGCTGGCGCGGGAGCTGAGCCGCTCCTGGGCCGCGCACGGCGACTTCCTCGCGCCCGCCCTGCGGGAGGCGGCCGGGTTCGCCGCGCCGACGGAGTCCGCGCTCGGCGGACTGGTCGCGCGCACCGTCGTGGTCGGCGCGGAGGGCGACCTGATCCACCCCGTCGCCACGGCGCGCACGTGGGCGGCGGCGATCCCCAACGCCTCCGCGGTCGTGGTCGACCTCGCGGACCTCGGCCCCGACCCGGCCGTCCTGGGCCGGGCGGGGCTCGACGGCCTTACTGCTGGTTGTTGAGCCGGGTCAGCGCGGATCCCTGGGTGAGCCGGTCCTGATTGCTCTGCCGCAGGGCTGCGGGGCCCTCGGCGGCGGCGCGCTGCGCGACCTGCGCGGCGATCGCCGCAGCGGCCTGCTCCTGCTGCGCCTGCTGGGCCGCCATGGCCTCCTGCAGCTGCTGCACCAGCTCGGCGGGGAGCTCGATCTCCAGGTGGTCGCGGGCGGGGCGCGGGTCGATGCCGCGGCGGATCACTGTCTCCGCGAGCATGGCGCGCGCGAGCTGAGCGGCCTGATCGGCGTTCTCGAGCGGCGCGGCGACGACGATGCGGACCATCCACCGCGGGCCGTCGACGCCGATGAAGCGGAGCACGCCGTCGGGCTGGGTGCCGACGACCTCGCGGCCCCAGTGGCCGTCCTCGATCGCGACCTGGGCGCCGTTCTCGCGGAGTGAATCGGCCAGCTCGGTGACCACCTCGCGCCACTGCCCGCCCGACTTGGGCGCCGCGAAGACGCCCGGCGTGATCCGGCCGACGGGGGTGTCGAGGTGCACGCCGACGGGAACGCCCTCGGGGCTCATCTCGACCTGCAGCTGCGACTCCGGCGGCATGGCGAGGATGATCGAGCCGAGATCGAGCCGGCCGTCGTCGAGGCCCTCGGTGCTCTCCAGGGAGTTGAGGTCGTACGGGCCGGCGCCGGTGCCGAGCTCCTGCGCCTCGTCGTCGTCCGCGGGGACCGGCGCCGTGTGGTGCTCCGGCTGCCCGATCGTGGCGTACGGGTCGACACTCGCGGTGCTGCGCTGCTTGGACTTGCGGCGGCCGAGGGCCATGAACGGTGCTCCTTGGGTCTTCGGGGGTTCGGTGGTGAATCAGTGGGAGGACTCGAGGCTGGCGTGGCCGCCCGACGAGCCGTAGCCGCCGGCGCCGCGGACCGTCTCGTCGAGGAACGAGACCTCCTTGAAGTCGGGCAACTCGACGCGCTGCACCAGCAACTGGGCGATGCGGTCGCCGCGCTTGATGTCGACGGCCGTCTCGCGGTCGGTGTTCAGGAGGCACACCTTGATCTCGCCGCGATAGCCGGCGTCGATGGTGCCGGGCGTATTGACCACGGTGAGACCGTGTTTCGCAGCCAGGCCGGACCGGGGGTGGATCAGGCCGACGGTGCCGTGCGGCAGCGCGATCGCCACGCCGGTGGCGACGAGCGTGCGGGCGCCGGGTTCGATCCGCACGTCGGTCGTCGAGTACAGGTCCACGCCCGCGTCGCCGGGATGTGCGCGCTTGGGGAGTGGGAGGCCCTCGTCGAGCCGCAGTAGGGGTATCTGGCTCACCATGGGATGCAGACTACGCTGAAGCCGTGTCGGACGATCGAACAGTGAAGACCTCGAAGCCGGAGAACGGCTACACCGAGAGGCCGACGGTGCCGTGGTACTGGTGGCTCGCGGGAGCGGTCGTGGCGGGTCTGCTGTGTTTCGAGGTGACTCTCGCTGCGAAGTGGGGGGACTGGATGATCGGCGCGTTCGTGCTGATCGTCGCCGTGATCGCGGTGCTGCTCTGGTCGATGGGCCGCGGCAGCGTCGGCGTGCGCGACGGTGAGCTGTGGGCGGGCAACGCCCACCTCCCGCTGGACCTGATCTCCCGCGCCGCGGCCGTGCCGGCGGAGGCGAAGAGCGCGGCGCTCGGCCGCCAGCTCGATCCCGCGGCGTTCGTGTACCACCGCGGCTGGATCAAGACCATGATCGTCGTGGTCCTCGACGACCCCGACGATCCGACGCCGTACTGGATGGTCTCCACGCGGCATCCGGAGAAGATGCTCGCGCTCATCCCCGCCGCGACCACGCTCGGATAGCGAGCGGGCCGCCGCGGAGAAAGTAGCCGTCAGGCGCAGTCGATGCAGATCAGCTCGGTGCCGTCCGGATCGGCGAGCCGGCTGCGGTGGTACACCAGGAAGCAGCTGGTACAGGTGAACTCGTCAGCCTGCTTCGGCACCACCCGGACGCTCAGCTCCTCGCCCGACAGGTCGGCACCGGGGAGCTCGAAGGACTCGGCGGTCTCGCCTTCGTCCACGTCCACCGTGCCGGACTGGCCCTCGTTGCGACGGGCCTTCAACTCCTCGAGCGAATCCTCCGAGATCTCATCCGCCTCGGACCGCCGTGGAGCATCGTAATCAGTTGCCATGCCGTGTCATCCCCATCCTTGCTCGTACCCCTGGGCCTCAGGGTTTCCGAGACCGCCGGGCGCGTTGTTTCCCGCGCGAGCGGCCAGAGTGTAGCGCACTCGAAATCGGATGTCACGGACTTTCCGTGACGGTCCGGATTCCACCGCTCGTTGCCCCTCCAACGCACGATGGGCCCGGATGATTCCCGCGCGACTCCCGCGCCGCCTCCCCTGCCCGGGCGACGCCCTCCCGTACAGTCGGGGCCGTGGTTTCCCAGCTCACCGGCACGGGCCGGCGATTCGACCGGAACGGTGAACCGTTCCGGCGGCGCAACACGCTCCCGATCCTCATCGTGATCGCCGTCCTCGCCGTCGTGGCCATCGCGACCTGGGCCCGCGCCATGTCCTCCCAGGAGGAGACCGCAGCGCCCGTGTCCTGCCCGCCGCCGCCGGCCCCGTCGGCCTCGGCGGCGCCGACGACGGGCGCCGCGGCGCGCGCGGGCGCCACCGCGCCGGCGCCCGCGCCCGCGTCGGGGAAGTTCGACGTCGTCTCCCCCGATGACCTGGTCTCGGTCCGGCCCGCACCGCTCGCCGCGTCGACGGTGCGCGTGCTCAACGCCTCGGGCCAGGCGGGCCGCGCGGAGACCACCCTGAACAAACTCGCCGACTACGGGTTCGGCGCACCCACCACCGGCGCCTACGGCAACGACCCGGTCTACCCCGAGATGGCCTGCCAGGCGCAGCTGCGGTTCGGCGATTCGGGCCGGGCAGCGGCCGCAGCGGCCTGGATCATCGCCCCGTGCGCGGAGCTGGTGGACGACGGGCGGCGCGACAACTCGGTCGACCTGGTCCTGGGCACGTTCTTCACCGATCTCGAGCCCAGCACCGATGCGCAGGAGATCCTGCGGATCCTGCGGGCGGCTCCCGCGGGTGCGGCCGACGGCGGGGCGAACCCCGCCCTCGTCTCGGCCGTGCACAGCCAGTCCTGCAACCGCTGAGCGGTCCGCCCGCAGCTGATCCGCCCCGCGGCCGGGTGCCGCAGCCCTAGAGGGCCTCGAGCCCTCCGGCCTCCCGCAGCAGTGCGATCAGCCCGTCGGCGATGCCCGGCGCGGCCGCGAGGGTCAGGGCGCCGTCATCGCTCGTGGAGTCCGCGGCGGGCACGATCACAACCGCGCCGGCCTCCTGCGCGACGAGGGCGCCTGCGGCCCAGTCCCACGGGCTGAGGCCGTGCTCGAAATGCGCGTCGGCGCGGCCGGCGGCCACCATGCACAGGTCGAGGGCGGCGGAGCCGATGCGTCGCACGTCGCGGACCGCGGGCAACAGCTGCGCGAGAACCCGGCCCTGCTTCTCGCGGCGCTCGCGGGAGTACCCGAAGCCGGTCGCGACCAGGGCCAGCGCGGGGTCGGTGATCGGGTTCGCCCGGAGCCCGCGGACCGTGCCGTCGGGGGCGATCTCGCGCGCACCCTCGCCCAGGGCGGCGGCGTAGACGGTGCCGTGCACCACGTCGGCGACCGCGCCCGCCACGGACACGCCGTCGACCTGGGCGCCGAGGGAGACGGCGTAGGCGGGCACCCCGTAGAGGAAGTTGACGGTGCCGTCGATGGGGTCGACGATCCAGCGGACCGCGCCGGGCTCCCCCTGCTCGCCACCGAACTCCTCGCCGAGGACGGCGTCGTCGGGCCGCAGCTCCGCGAGCCGCTCCCGCACGAAGCGCTCGGTCTCGGTATCGACGACGGTGACCGGGTCGGTGGGCGTCGACTTGGTGGTCACACCCTCCGGACGCGTCCCGTCGGCGCCATCGAATGCATTGGCGCCGAAGACCTCCGCCCGGCGGGCCGCGACGCGTTGCGCGGCCTCCGTGACGACGGCGACGGCGATCTCGGACAACTCCCACCGGTTAAGTTGCACGCCCACCACAGAACCACAATCCGCGGTACTTTGTCAGCGCCGGGGGCACCCGGGCGGAGGACTGCGGTCCGGCACCTCAAGGAATGCGGAGTAGGCAATGGCGGAGAATCTGGGGTTCGGCGTCGACATCGGCGGCAGCGGCATCAAGGGCGGCATCGTAGATATGGACACGGGCGACTTGGTCGGCGAGCGCTTCAAGGTGCCCACGCCGCAGCCGTCCACGCCGGGCGCGTGCGCCGGCGCGGTCCGCGAGGTCATCGAGCACTTCGACTGGGCCGGCCCCGTCGGGATCACCGTCCCCGCGGTCGTGACGAACGGCACGGTCCGCAGCGCGGCGAACATCGACCCGGGCTGGATCGGCGCCGACGCGAGCGAGCTCTTCACGTCCACTCTCGATCGTCCGGTCACTGTGCTCAACGACGCGGACGCGGCGGGGCTGGCGGAGGACCGGTACGGCGCCGGCCGCGACTTCGACGGGGTGATCCTGCTCCTGACCCTGGGCACCGGCATCGGCTCGGCGCTGATCTATCGCGGGACCCTGGTGCCCAACACCGAGTTCGGCCACATCGAGGTCGAGGGCAAGGAGGCCGAGCACCGGGCGGCCAGCTCGATCAAGGACCGCCGCGGATGGAGCTACGAGAAGTGGGCGGGCCAGGTCAGCCGCGTCTTCCGCGAGTACGAGAAGCTGCTCTGGCCGGACCTGATCATCGTCGGCGGAGGCATCAGCCGCAAGGCCGACAAGTGGGTCCCGCTGCTCGAGGTGAAGACTCCGGTGATCCCCGCGAAGCTGCTGAACACCGCCGGGATCGTGGGCGCGGCGATGGCGTCGCAGCGCGGCTGATCCGTCCGGTTCGGGCGCTTTGACCGCAGGTGAATGCGGGCGGAGCGACCGGATCGTTACAATGGGGTGCCGGCGTCGAAACGCCGGAACAGACGCCGGTCTCCCTCGCCTCCGGTCGCCTCAGCCACCACCGACGCCGCGCACGGCTCGGAACAGGTGTTGTTGTCGCGCCCGGGAAGCGGTTCCGGCGCATGCAGGCACAGTAGGAAAGGGCGTACGTGGCAGCGACGCAGACCAGCTCCAGCGCACCGTCGGCAGACGGCGTGGACGGTTCGGCCACCTCGGCGGAGACCCCCGCCAAGAAGACCACCGCCAAGAAGGCTCCCGCGAAGAAGGCCGCGGCCAAGAAGGCCCCGGCCAAGAAGGCGGTGGCGAAGAAGGCCCCCGCCAAGAAGGCCCCGGCCAAGAAGGCGGCCGCGGGTCCGGCGAAGCGCACGGCGAAGAAGGCCGCGGGCAAGAAGGACGCCTCGGCGGCCGGCGCCGAGGGCGGCGCCGAGGACGAGGTCGATCCGGAGCTCGACGGCGATCCCGATCCCACGGAGCTCGCGGACGAGGAGGTCGCGCTCGACGCCGACGACGCCGCGGACGACACCGCGGATGCGAAGGCGAAGAGCGCCGTCACCAAGCCCGCCCCGGCGGACGCGGAGGACGAGGAGCCGTCCGAGCAGGACAAGGCATCGGGCGACTTCGTCTGGGACGAGGAGGAGTCGGAGGCGCTGCGACAGGCCCGCAAGGACGCCGAGCTCACCGCCTCGGCCGACTCCGTGCGCGCCTACCTCAAGCAGATCGGCAAGGTCGCGCTGCTCAACGCCGAGGAGGAGGTCGAGCTCGCCAAGCGGATCGAGGCCGGCCTGTTCGCCGAGCAGCAGATCAACCGCTGGCTCGAGCGCGGCGAGAAGCCCGCGATCGGCATCCGGCGCGACATGAACTGGATCGCCCGCGACGGCAACCGCGCCAAGAACCACCTCCTCGAGGCCAACCTGCGCCTCGTGGTCTCGCTGGCCAAGCGCTACACCGGCCGCGGCATGGCGTTCCTGGACCTGATCCAGGAGGGCAACCTCGGCCTGATCCGCGCGGTCGAGAAGTTCGACTACACCAAGGGCTACAAGTTCTCCACGTACGCCACCTGGTGGATCCGGCAGGCGATCACCCGCGCGATGGCCGATCAGGCCCGCACCATCCGCATCCCGGTGCACATGGTGGAGGTCATCAACAAGCTCGGCCGCATCCAGCGCGAGCTGCTCCAGGACCTGGGCCGCGAGCCCACCCCGGAGGAGCTGGCGAAGGAGATGGACATCACGCCGGAGAAGGTGCTGGAGATCCAGCAGTACGCGCGCGAGCCGATCTCGCTGGACCAGACCATCGGCGACGAGGGCGACAGCCAGCTCGGTGACTTCATCGAGGACTCGGAGGCCGTCGTCGCGGTCGACGCGGTGTCCTTCACGCTGCTGCAGGACCAGCTCCAGTCCGTGCTGGACACCCTGTCCGAGCGCGAGGCCGGCGTGGTCCGCCTGCGGTTCGGCCTCACCGACGGTCAGCCGCGCACTTTAGACGAGATCGGTCAGGTTTACGGCGTGACGCGGGAGCGCATCCGCCAGATCGAGTCGAAGACGATGAGCAAGCTGCGGCACCCGTCGCGCTCGCAGGTCCTGCGCGACTACCTCGACTAAACGTCTCCCACCGAACGGCCCGGCGGTCTCCGCCGGGCCGTTCGGCGTTCTAGCCGAGTTCCTCGACGAACGCGAGGAGGTCGCCGGCGTAGTCCTGCGGCACCTCGAGGGCCGCGAAGTGCCCGCCGCGCGGCATCGTCGTGTACCGGACCACGTTCGCCGCGCGCTCGCACCAGCTGCGGGGCGACTGGGCCTCGCGCGGGTAGATGGCCATCGCGGTCGGCACGGTGATCCTGGTGGCCTCGCCGCCCCACCCGTCCGCGGCGTAGCTGTCCGCGGCGGTGGCGGCGGTCTGCGTGAACCAATAGATGCTGAGATTGGTGAGGAGCTCGTCGCGCCCGCCGAAGGCACCGTCGACGTCATGATCCTGGGACCCGGTGTCGATCAGCCCGATCATCCAGGCGGCGAGCCCGGCGGGACTGTCGTTGAGCGCGGGGCCGACGATCTGCGGCTTCGTGGACTGGACGGCCGCGTAGCCGCCCTGGGTGGCCCACCAGTACTGGATGAACTCGGCGTAGGCGCGCTCCTCCTCGTCCAGATCCGTCTCCGCGCCGGTCGGGTACTCCGCGTTCGTCAGGTGCAGGCCGGCGACCCGGTCCGGGTGCCGCCGCGCGAGCTGCGAGCCGACGACGGTGCCGACGTCGCCGCCCGCCACCACGAACTTCTCGTAGCCGAGTACCTCGGTCATGAGACGCTGGAACAGGTCCGCGGTCGCGGTGCTCGAGAGCGCGTGCCCGCCGGTGAACGCGAAGCCCGGCAGCGAGGGCACGACGCAGTCGAAGCCGCGGGCGGTGAGGTCGTCGAGCACGCGCCGGTACCGGAAGGGCGTATCCGGCCATCCGTGCAACAGCAGGATCGCGCCGCGGGAGTCGGCGGCGACGCGATGCAGGAAGTGGAGCGGGCGACCGTCCACCTCGGCCCGGAACTGCGGTACGGCGTTGAGCCCCGCTTCGGCGCCGCGCCAGTCGAACCCGTCGGCCCAGTACGCGACGAGATCGCGCAGGTACTCGCCGGACGTACCGCGGGCGAAGTCGGTGTTGGGGGCGACGTCCGGGAAGCGGGTCGCGCGCAGCCGTTCCTGCAGCTGGGCGATCTCCGCGTCGGGGACGTCGATGGTGAAGGCGGACACGGTCATGGCATCTCCGATCAGAGGGTGATCCGAATCACCTGGGAGTATTCGCCGCTTACGTCCGCTTCGCATCCTGAAAGGCGCCTGCCCGCGATCCGCCCGCGTGATCACCGCTCGGCGGTCTCGCCGCGGCCCGTCACCCACAGCGGTCCGGTGACCAACCAGATGACGGTGATCACGCCGAGGGTCCCGAAGACGCCCATCAGCGCCTCGCGCTGGGTGTCGTCGGCGACGGTGTAGCCCAGCCCCAGCGAGACGGCGCCGGCGATGGCGACGGCCCCGAGCCACCGGTAGAAGTCCGACCACTCCTTGCGGGTCCGCTCGGGCCCGAGCTTGGGCACCTTCCGCGGCGCGGGCCCGCCGGCGAAGCGGTGGGCGAAGCGTTCGTCCGCCCAGGCGATCATGCGGTGCCCGAACATCACGGTGCATCCGAGGTAGATGCCCGCGAGCCGGTGCGCGAAGCCCACCTCGCCGCCGCGGTACAGGTCGATCGCGACGGCCGCGATCAGCACCACGTCGAGCAGCGGCACCAGCGCCAGCGCGATCATCCCCGGGCGGCGCCAGCGCAGGATGTACCGCATCGCGAGGCCACCGACCACGAGGACCCAGAAGCCGATCTCGCACGCGGCGATCGTCCACAGCACCGGATTGTTCAGCTCTCCCATGCCGCCCACTGTGCCGCGCCCGCGCGCCGTCGTCGTCCCCCCGGTGGCCCGTGGGCCCTCCCCCTTTCGGTGGACCCGCCGGCCGCGGCGATGTGCTGCAATGGGCGCATGAGGTCGGTGCTGAGCGGGTGGTCGTCGGAGTACGCCGCCGTGCCGGCCTTCGGCATCTGCCTGGTGGGCGCGGTGCTCTGGGGCGCCGGCGGGTGGTCCGTCAACTCGCGGACCGAGGACTTCTACCCGTGGCAGGTCAAGCTCGGGCTGCTGGGCGGCGCACTGGCGATCCAGCTGCTCGCCCGGCGCCGCCCGGCCGCGGCCTTCGGCCTCATGCTGGCCCTGGTCGCCTGGGACTTCACCTTCGGGCCGTCCGTGGTGCTGTGGATCGCCCTGTCGGACGTGATCTACCTCGCGGTGGCGACGGGGTCCGAACGGCTGCGGGACGTCGTCTCGGTGACGGTGCTGGTGCTCACGGTCGTGCTCGGCGTCGGCGCGACCGCCTTCGTCGGGGTGAAGGCCGGCATGTACGCCGTGCTGATCCTCATCGCCGTGATCTGGTCGCCGATCGGCTACGGCCGGGCGGTGCTCGCCTACCGCCGGCTCGCGGAGCTCGAGCGCGAGGAGGGTGAGTCCCGGCGCGCCACGGCGCTCGCGGACGAGCGGCGGCGCCTCGCACGGGAGCTGCACGACACCGTCGCCGGACACCTCTCCGCGGTCGCGATCCTCGCCGACGCCGCGCAGCGCACGCCCGAGAATCCGGCGGTGCTGCAGTCGATCCGGTCCGGCAGCCTCGCCGCGCTCGAGGAGATGCGGGCCACGATCAACCTGCTCACCTCGCCCGACGACGCCGCCGTCCGCACCACCCTCGAATCCCTCGAGCCGCTCATCGAGACGGCGGGGGCCGCGGGCGTGTCCGTCCGGCTCCGGCTGCCCGACGGTCCGCTGCCCACCGCCGTCGAGGCCACCCTCACGCGAATCCTCGGTGAGGTCATCACGAACGCCACCAAACACGCCCCCGGCGCCGCGCTGGAGGTCGACGTCGACGTCACCGAGGAGCACCTGACCATGACCGCCGCGAACGCCCTGCTACCCGGCCCGACCGGCTCCGGAGACGGCCTGCGCAACATCGCCTTCCGCGCGGAGTCCATCGGCGGGTCGGCGACCGCGGGACCCGACGACGGGGCGTGGGTGGTCCGGGCGACGATCCCGATGGAGGTGGCGCGGTGACGGCCACCGTCGTCCTGGCGGACGATCACGCGGCGATCCGGGCGGGCCTGCGCCTGCTCCTGGAATCGACCGGGGAGGTGCGGGTGATCGGCGAGGCGGCCGACGGTGCCGCCGCCCTGCGGCAGGCGCGGGCCCTCAAGCCGGACGTGGTCGTGATGGACGTCCGCATGCCGCGGGTCGACGGGCTCGCGGCGACGGCCTCCGTCGTGGCCGAGACCGACAGCGCCGTGCTGGTGCTGACGACCTTCGACCTCGATGAGTACGTCCTGGGCGCGCTGAGCGCCGGGGCGAGCGGCTTCCTGCTCAAGTCGGCGGGCGGCGACGAGCTGATCCGCGCGGTCCTGGCCGTCGCGGCCGGCGACGCCGTACTCGACCCCAAGGTCACCCGGGCGGTGATCGCGGCGATCCCCCGTCCCGGCGCCGAGCCCGCGGCCGTCGACCTCAGCGCGCTCACCGACCGCGAGCGCGACGTCCTCGCCGGGCTCGGCGAGGGCCTGTCGAACCAGCAGATCGCGCGGCGTCTCGACATCGGCGAGGCCACCGTGAAGACGCACGTCTCGCGGGTGCTAATGAAGCTCGGCGTGCAGTCACGGGTGCAGGCAGCAGTCGTCGCCGCACAATCCGGTTTGAATTAGGGCTTGACCTCAACATTGCTTCGGGTTATTTGATGGACTCGTTCCGGAAAACGACCCGAGGAGACATCATGACCGCCATCGACACCGCAGCCCCGTCGACCTTCCGCCCGACCCGCACGACCGCCGTGCTGGGCGCCGTCGGCCTGTCCCTACTCACGAACCTCGCCCTGTGGCTGATCGGCCTCGTCGCGGGCGGCGACTTCACCATGACCGACGAGGCCGGGGTCCGCGCCTCGGTCGCCCCCGGCGGCGTCGTCCTCATGACGGTGGTACCGCTGGCCGTCGGCATGACCGTGGCCGTGCTGCTCTCGAAGCTGTGGGCCCCGATCCTGCGGGTCGCCGCCGTGGTCGGCGCCGCGGCATCGCTCGGCACCATCGCGGGCACCCTGGCCGCGGACTTCGACGGACCGTCCACGGTGATGCTCTCGCTGATGCACGTGGTGATCGCCGTGGTGCTGGTCATCGCCCTGGAGGCGCTGTTCCGCCGCGTGCGCTGATCACCGCGGGACCCGCGGTCGCCGGCGAGGCCGGCGACCGCGGAGGATCCGTACCCTCACTCCCTCACCGGGTGAGGGTACGGATCCAGTTCCGGGTGGCGGCGGGGTCGATCACGTCGTCCAGCTCGAAGGTGGTGGCGGCGTGCAGCGCCCGGCCGCGTTGGTACGCGAGTGCCAGCAGCTGATCGAAGAGCTCGGCGCGGGCGGCCTCGTCGGGCGCGGCGGCGAGTTCCTTACTGAAGCCCAGCCGCACCGCACCCTCGAGGCCCATCCCGCCGATCTCGCCCGTGGGCCAGGCGACGGTGAACTGCGGGGCGTGGAAGCTGCCGCCGGTCATGGCCATCGCGCCGAGGCCGTAGCCCTTGCGCAGCACGATCACCCCGAGCGGCACCGTGAGCCGCGCGCCGAGCACGAACAGCCGGGAGAACCGCCGGACGGTGGCCTGCTCCTCGGCCTCGGGCCCGACCATGAACCCGGGGGTGTCGCACAGCGAGATCACCGGGAGCCCGTGCGCCTGCGCCAGTTCCAGGAAGTCCGCGAGCTTGTCCGCCGCCTCGCCGTCGATCGCGCCGCCCAGATGGCGGGTGCTGTTCGCGATGAGCGCGTACGGCTTCCCCTCCACCCGGACCAGCGCGGTGATGATGCCGACGCCGTAGTCGCGGCGCAGCTCGAGCGTCGCGTCCTCGTCGACGATCGCGGCGATCGCGGCGCGGACGTCGTAGGCGCGCAGCCGGTTCTCCGGGACCACGTGGCGCGCGGCGCGCGGATCGGGCGCGGTCCAGGCGTCGACGGGCCCGGCGAAGTAGCCCAGGTATCGGCGCGCGCGATCGACCGCGTCGGCCTCGTCGTCGGCGACGACGTGCACGACGCCGTTGCGGCGCTGCACGTCGATGGGGCCGATGGCCTCCGGCGGGAACTCGCCGAGGCCGCCACCCGAGATCATCGCCGGCCCGCCCATGCCGAGGTTGGCGTCGGGCGTGGCGATGACGACGTCGCAGATGCCCGCGAGCGCCGCGTTCCCGGCGAAACAGCGGCCGGAGACGACGGCGATCAGCGGCACCCGCCCGCGCAGCGCGCCGAGCGACCGGAACGTGGGGACGTCGAGGCCCGCCACGATGTCGAGATCGGTGTCGCCGGGGCGGCCGCCGCCGCCCTCCGCGAACAGCACGATGGGCACGTTCCGGCGGTCCGCGACGTCGATGAGCCGGTCGGTCTTGGCGTGGTTGCGCCAGCCCTGCGTGCCCGCGAGCACGGTGTAGTCGTACGAGATCACCATCGCCTCGGCACCGCCGATCGTCGCGAGGCCGCCGATGAGCCCGTCCGCGGCGCCGGTCGCGATGAGCTCCTCCTCGGAGCGGCGGGCCCGCTGCGCCGGCAGGAGCAGCGCGCCGTACTCGGTGAAGCTGCCCGCGTCGACGAGGTCCTCGATGTTCTCGCGCGCGGTGCGCCGACCGATCCGCCGCCGCTTGGCCACGGCCTCGGGGCGGCCCTCGTCGAGCGTGACGCGGTGCCGCTCGCGCACCTCGTCGAGGTCCGCGCGGGGCCGGTCGAGATCGAGCGCGTCGGCCGCGTCGTCGGCGGCCGCCGCGCCGTCGGCGGGGGCGTACGTCAGGAGCGGGGTACCCGCGGTCACCGTCTCCCCCGGCCGCACCAGCACGTCGCCGACGGTGACCGACACGGGCAGCGCCTGCTCGTGCTCCATCTTCATGGCCTCGAGCACGACCAGGGCGGTACCGGGTTCGGCGGCCGATCCGGCCTCGGCGACGGCGACGACGGTGCCGGTCAGCGTCGCGGTGAGTACGTCCCCGTCGAGCTCGACTGCGGGCGTCGATGCGGGGGCGGCGGTCTCGGGCACGAGGTCACCGATCCGGCGCGCGAGGTAGCCGGTGTCGACGGGGCCCGAACGGAATTCGGGATCGGCGAGGACGGCGCGCAGCAGGGCGACGTTGGTACCGGGGCCGTCGATCACGAACTCCCCCAGCGCCGCGTCGGCCTTGGCGTAGGCGCGCGCCGGCGTGGCGGCCCGCACGATCACCTTGGCGAGCAGGGAGTCGTACCGGGCGGAGGTGGCCAGGCCCGGCCGACCGTAGCCGTCGACGCGGACGCCGGGGCCGGTCGGCGGCGTGTAGCCGGCGAGGACGCCCGCCGAGGGGAGCACGGTGCCGTCGCGCTGCGGCACCTCCAGGTTCACGCGCGCCTGCACGGCGGTGCCGTGGGCGACGGCGGGCGTTCCGCTGACGGCGCCGTCGCGGCATCCGATCGCGGGCGGCAGGCCGAGGTCGCCGAGCGGTGCGCCCTCGGCGAGGGCGAGCTGTGCGGCCACCAGGTCGACTCCGGTCACCTCCTCGGTCACGGTGTGCTCCACCTGGATCCGGGGATTGACCTCGAGGAAGACCGCCCCGCCGTCACGGACCAGGAACTCGACGGTAGCGAGGCCGCGGTAGCCGGCGGCCGCGCAGAGCCGGGCGGCGTGGCCGTGCAAGGCGGAGCGCAGGCCGGCGTCCAGCGCCGGCGCGGGCGCGACCTCGACGAGCTTCTGGTTGCGGCGCTGCACGCTGCAGTCGCGGTCGCCGAGCGCGACGGCGGTGGTTCCGTCGCCGATGACCTGGACCTCGATGTGCCGGGCGCCGGTCTGCAGTTCCTCGGCGAAGACACGGCCGTCGCCGAAGCCGAGCTCGGCCTCGGAGACGCAGGCCCGGTAGGCGGATTCGAGGTCCTCGTCGTACCGGAGGCCGGGCAGCACGGCGCGCATGCCGCGGCCTCCGCCGCCCGCGACGGCCTTGATCATGACGCCGGCCGGGCGGCCGGCGGCGAAGACGCGCACCGCCTCGAGGTCGGCCCCGCCGTCGGTGGCGGCGGGCACGGGGACCCCCGCGGCGACGGCGGCCGAGCGCGCCGCCGCCTTGTCGCCGAAGGTGCGGAGTACGTCGGGGTCGGGGCCCACGAAGGTCAGGCCGGCGGCGGCACAGGCGGCGGCGAAGTCGGCGTTCTCCGCGAGGAAGCCGTAGCCGGGGTGCACCGCGTCGGCGCCCGTGCTCGCGGCGGCCGCGACGATCGCGTCGCGGTCCAGGTAGGCCGAGGGGCCGGAGCCCGCGAGTGCGACGGCGTCGTCGGCGGCGGCGACGTGCGGGGTGTCGGCGTCGTCCGCGGCGTAGACCGCCACGGTCGGGATGCCGAGTTCCCGTGCGGTGCGGATGATCCGCAGCGCGATCTCCCCGCGGTTGGCGATGAGCAGCTTCACTTCGACTCCCCCTGGTGGATCGCGGCCGCCACGTTCTCCGCGGCCACCGCAGGACTTCCTTCTGATGCCGCGCCTGCGATCTGCGCCGCCCTCTCGAACAGCACGCCCTTGCGCACCTTGCCCGTCGCCGTCATCGGCAGCGCGTCGACGACCACGAAATCGGGCACCTTGTAGCCCGCCATGTTCTCCCGCGCCCACGCGGTGAGCTCGGCGACGTCCACGGGCCCCGCCGAGACGACGAAGGCGAGCGGCACCTGACCCTTGCGCGCATCGGGCCGCGGGACGACCGAGACCGAGCCGATCGCCGGGTGATCCTTGAGCAGCGCCTCCACTTCCGACGGGAAGACCGACATGCCGTTGACCTTGATCATCTCCTTCGTCCGCGCGAGGTAGTGCACCGCGCCCCAGTCGTCGATCCTCCCCACGTCGCCGGTGTGCAGCCAGCCGTCGCGGATCGCCTCGGCGGTCGCGTCGGGCCGGCGGTGGTAGGCGGTGAGGATCGACTCGCTGCGCACCACGATCTCGCCGGTCTCGCCGAGCGGGACGGGCGCACCGTCGGGGTCGACGACGAGGATGTCGGTGCCGGGCACGGGAAGCCCGCAGAAGACGGGGTCGGCGGTGAGGTCCCGGTCGCCGTCCTGGAAGCCGAGCGTGAACGTGTCGGCGGTGTGCGTCTCGGTCATGCCGTAGGAGGCCTCGCGCAGGACTCCGCCGGTCAGGACGCGCCAGCGGGCCCGCAGCTCCGGGGTCAGCTTGAGCACGAAGGAGACGGCCAGCGGGTTGACGACGGTGCGGAAAGCGGCACCGTCGAACCCGGGCAGGTCCATGAGCTCGACGTAGTTGTCCACCGTCGCAACGGTGTCCGTCACGCCGTACCGGGCGATGAGCGCGGCGGCGACGGCCGGGTCCCACCGGGTCATGAGCACGATCGTCTGGCCGTTGAGCAGCGGCTTGAGGATGCCGAAATCCTCACCGGCGATCCAGAACACGGGCAGGAAGTTCAGCCCGACCGGGGCGCTCTCCCCCACCGCGGTGCCGCCCGCCACGGTGGCGGTGGCCGCCGTGTAGGCCATGTGCCGCTGGGTGTGCTCGCAGCCCTTGGGCAGACCGGTGGTGCCGCCGGTGTAGTTGAGCGCGGCGAGCGCATCCGGGTCGGAGTCCCGGACCGGCGCGGGCGCTGCGACGACCACACGGTGCCAGTCGCTGCGCGGGTCCGGCGCGATGTCGAAGGGCGCCTGGGCGTCCGGGAGCGGCGCGGTGTCCGCGAGGAGATCGCCCAGGGCCGTGGCGAAGACGGTGCGCACCGGAGTCTGCGCGCGCACCGTCTCCACCAGGTCCAGCAGGTCGGTCTGCGCCAGCAGCACGCCGACACCGGCGTCGTCCAGCTCGTGCTGCAGCTCGCGCCCCTTGAGCAGCGGGTTGACCGGAACGTGGACGGCGCCCAGCTTGAGGATACCGAGCATGGCGATCGCGAACTGCGGGCAGTTGCCCAGGTAGACGCCGACCGCGTCGCCCGCGCGGACCCCCGCGTCGAGGAGCAGGCCCGCGAACCGGTCCGAGAGCTCGTCGTACTCGGCGTAGGTGACCTCGCGGCCGTAGAAGGCCATCGCGACGGTGTCGGGCCGGTGCCGCGCCCAGTACCGGAGGTGCTCCACCATTGCGGGCGTTTCCGCGGGGTACTCGACGGCGCGCGGCACCTGCGCCGGCCAGTTCCGCAGGCGCAGTGCGCGGATCTCGTCGGCGGTGGCGTCGAGTGCGGCGGCGACGGCGGTGTTCCGGTCGGTCATGGGGCTCCTTCGGTGCGTCGGCTCCGTCAGAAGCCGATCAGTCGTTCGGCCACGCGGATCTGATCCGCGATGAAGCGCTCGCGCGCGGCGGGGCTGTCGCGCGCCACGCGCTTCGCGCCGTGGTGGATGGTGTCGTTGAGGATGGTGACCAGCGTCGCGGGCGGCAGGCACAGGTCGACGGTGGAGGGATCGAGGGATTCGAGGTAGGCGGTGTAGCGCCGGTGCGTGCGCCGGGTGGTGCGGTCCCAGATCGCGGCGACATCCTCCCGGACCGGGGCCATCGCGTCGAACAGGGCGACGAGCCCGCCGTTCGCGAAGACCGCGTCGGCGTAGGCCCGCATCGTGGCCGCGATGACCTCGCGCGGCACCTCGGTCTCGATGCCGTCGAGCATCTGCGTCGCCTCCAGCTCCGCGCCGATCCGGTCCACGAGGGCGAGGAGGATCTCGTCTTTCGACCGGAAGTACGCGTAGAAGGTGGGCCGGGAGGTCTGCGCGCGGGCGGCGATGAGCTCCACCGTGGTGGCCGCATAGCCGAGGTCGTCGAAGCAGTCGGCCGCCGCCCGGAGGAGTTCCTCCCGGCGGGCGCCACCGGCGTCCTTGCGGTTCGCGCGGGCCCGCTCCTGTGATTCGCTGATCGTCACGCTCACGAGTCTGCTCGGCTCCGCTCGGACCTTCAAGGACGCCGGTGCCGGCTCACACCGACGCGGGGATCCCGGGCACCGCGTTCGGATCCTCGCGCACCGCCCGGCCGTTCGTCTCCTTGAGGAAGTAGGCGCTGGCGAGGGTCACCAGGCCCATGGCGGCGAGGTAGACCGAGACGAACGTGGAGGACTGCGTCTCGGCGATGATGGCGGTCATGATCAGCGGGGCGACGCCCGAGACGGCGACCGCCGCCAGCTGGTAGGCCAGCGAGGCACCCGAGTAGCGGATCCGGGGCTCGAAAAGCTCCGCCATGAACGCGGCGAGCGGGCCGTAGGTGAGCGCCTGCCCGAAGCTGGAGACGAACATCGCGACCAGCAGCAGCCCGATGTTCGTAGTCTCCGCGAGCCAGAAGAACGGGAACGCCCAGGCGATGAGTACGGCGCCGCCGACCAGGATCAGCGGGCGGCGACCGACGCGGTCGGACACCGCACCCGCGGCCATGATCACGAGCGGCATGACCACCGAGGTGGCGAGCACGCACGCCAGGATCGAGTTGCTGCTCATGCCCAGGCCGCCCGCGGAGGGCTTCTTGCTGCCGTAGCTCACGAAACCGGCGATGGAGACGTAGAACGCGGAGTTCGTGCCGGCCAGCAGCCCGGCGCCGAGCAGGATCTTGCCCCAGTGCCCCCGGATCGCCTCGGACAGCGGCGCCGCGGCGACCGTCTCCTTGCCCGCGTTCTTGGCCGCGACCTCGCGCTGGAGGGCGAGGAACTCCGGCGAATCCTCGATCTTCTTGTGGATGTACATGACGACCGGCACCAGGATCGCGCTGGCCCAGAAGGGCACGCGCCAGCCCCAGCTGAGGAACGCGGCGTCGTCGAGGACGCCGTTCATCAGGATCATCATCAGGTTGCCCAGCAGCAGGCCGAGCGGAACGCCCATCTGCCCGAAGGTCCCGGCGAATCCCCGCTTCTTCGGTCCTGCGGACTCGGTGAGCAGGAGCACCACACCGCCCCATTGGCCGCCGCATGCGAGGCCCTGGACGAAGCGCAGGGACACCAACAGGATCGGGGCGAGCGAGCCGATCGCGCTCGCGGTGGGCAGGCAGCCGATGAGGAAGGTGGCCGCCCCCATCGCGGTCAGACACCAGATGAGCATCGGCTTGCGGCCGATCTTGTCGCCGAAGTGCCCGGCCAGGATCCCGCCCAGCGGCCGGGCGATGAAGCCCACCGAGAACGTCGCGAAGGCCATCAGCGTGCCCATCAGCGGCGAGAGGTCCGGGAAGAAGACCTTGTCGAACACCAGGGCTGCGGCGGTGCCGTAGACGAAGAAGTCGTACCACTCGATCGAACTGCTCACCAGTCCGGCGGTGAGCAGCTTGCCGTGCGACTTCTTCTTCACCGGCGCGACGGCACCGGGCTCGCTGGTCTGTGTCATGGATGGCCCTTCGTGAAAGTTGTGATCCCCGACACAGAGAATGCTTGACGTTGACGTTCGTGTCAACCGATTCCGGAAATTGCTAAGCGTTTGCTTACGCAGCTGGGAGACCGTTTCCAGTGCTTCGGACCGGTTCGGCACCGGCTCCGGCCCCGATCACGTACAAAGAGCACATGGCACTCCTCGAACCCGATTTCCCGTCCGCCAACGGCCGCGACACCGTCCACGCCTGGATCTACACGCCGGTCCGCGAGCCCCGCGCGATCGTGCAGGTGATCCACGGCCTCGGCGAGCACTCGCGCCGGTACCTGCGCCTGATCACGGCGCTGCTCGACGCCGGCTTCGTGGTGGCCGCCGAGGACCACGCGGGACACGGCGCGACGGCGATGGACTCGGGCGTGTGGGGCGACGCGGGCGAGGACGCGGCGCACGTCCTCGTCGCCGACGCCGCCGCGCTCCGCGCGAAGGTCCGGGAACTCCACCCGGGCCTGCCCTACGTCGCCTTCGGGCACTCGATGGGCTCGATGATCGCCCGCGGGCTCGCCACCGCGCAGCCGGACGGGATCGACGGCCTGGTGCTGTGCGGGATCGCCGCGCAGATCGCCGGGATCGACGGTGTCGTCGACCGCGCGGCACTCGCCGCCGAGCCCGATCAGGCCGGGCCCGCGCCCGCGCACTACGTCGGAGAGCTGTTCGACGGCTTCGTCTCCCGGTTCGGCGCGGGCGCGGGCCCAACCGACTGGGTCGCGCGGGACGCGGACGTCGTGCGGGACCACGCGGTCGACCGGTTCAACAACTTCGGCGCCCCGCTGTCGGCCCGGTTCCTCCGTGGCTTCATCGAGTTGTACGACGCCGCGAACGGCGACGCCTTCTACGCCGCACTCCGTCCCGAGACCCCCGTGCTGATCCTCGCGGGCGATCAGGATCCGGTCACCAACTACGGCGAGGGCGCGTACCACGTTGCGAACGCCCTCGTCGCGTCCGGACACCCCGACGTGCGGACGCGCGTCTACCCCGGTGTGCGGCACGAGGTGCACAACGAGCCCGAGACCCGCGACGACGTGACCGCCGAACTCCTCGCCTTCGTCGAGCGCGTGATCGCCTGACGTGACTTCCGGTGATCTCCAGCGGGTCGACCTGAACCTGCTCGTCGCGTTCGACGTCCTCATGGCCGAACGGAGCGTCACCCGCGCCGCGACTCGGATGCACCTCGGGCAACCCGCCATGAGCGCCTCGCTGGCGCGCCTACGACGACTCTTCGACGATCCGCTGCTCGTCCGCGAGGGCCGGACGCTGGTGCCGACGCCCGTCGCGGAGTCGCTCATCGTGCCCGTCCGGCAGTCCCTCGAGCTCATGGCGGGAGCGCTCCGCCAGAGCAGCGTCTTCGACCCGTCGACCGAGGAGCGGACCTTCACCATCCTCGCCACCGACTACTTCCTCGTAGTACTGCTGCGTCCGTTGCTCGCCGGCCTCCGGCGCGAGGCGCCGGGCGTGCGGATCCACGTGCGCCAGATCGGCGAGGACTACGCCGACGTGCTCCGGCGGGGCCTCTTCGACCTGTGCATCGTTCCCCGCGAGTCGCAGCGTTCCGACGTCCCGATGCACAGCGAGGACCTGTTCGGCGACCGTTTGGTCTGCGCTGTGGATTCCGAGAATCCCGAGGTGGGAGAACGGTTCTCCATGGAGCACTTCCGATCCCTGCCGTACGTCGCCTTCGCCGGCGGCGAGACCCTGCAATCGACGGCACAGGGTCGGCTGCGATCGCTGGGGATCGACCGGCCCGTGGACGTCTCGGCCCACGGCTTCGTCGCCGCGCTGCTCATGCTGCGTGACACTCCCCTGTTCACGCTCGTCCACGAGCGCCTCGGACGGAGCCTCGCCGAGCCCGCCCGCCTCAAGCTGCTCGATCCCCCCGTGGATTTCGACCCGATCACCGCGGCGATGTACTGGCTGCCCCGCCAGGACGGCAGCCCCGCACACCAGTGGTTGCGCCTCCGGCTCAGCGATGCCGCAGCCGCCCTGAACACATCATCCTGATCGATATGCTCCATCGATAAGCATCGATAACACCTGTGTGACGGGCGGCGTTAGCGTCGAAGCAGATCGACCGCCCGAGCGCATCAGCACCGCGTCCCGGCTCCGCGGCTCGACTTCGCTTCGGTCTGGAGTCCCCCATGCGCGCAATCCGATTGGATCAGTACGGCCCCGTCGAGAACTACCGGCTCGTCGATGTACCCGAGCCCTTAGCGGGTCCCGGCGAGATCCGGATCAAGAACGACTTCGCCGGGGTTCGCTGGGGCGACGTCATGCAGCGACGAGGTACCCTCACCCGGCCCGATCCGCCCTTCATCGCCGGCCTCGAGGCCGGCGGCGTCGTGGATCAGGTGGGCTCAGGCGTCACGGGAATCCGAGTGGGCGACGTTGTCGTCGCAATGGTCAACGAGGGCGGGTACGCCGAGTACGTGGTCGCGCCCGCGGGGTCCGCCACGGTGCTGCCCGACGGCGCCCCACTCGACCGGAGCACGGCGTACGTCCTCAACCTGAGGGTCGCATACATGATCGTCTTCCCCTGGGCCAAGATCCAGGAGGGCGAGACGGTGCTCCTGCACGCCGCCGCGGGCGGCGTCGGGCTCCTCGTGCTGCAGATCCTCAAGCGGCGTTTACGCGACGTCCGGGTGATCGGCATCTGCAGCGGCGAGGAGAAGGCGCGGGTCCCTCGCGAGCACGGCTGCGATCACGTGATCGACCGGCGCATTCAGGACTACGTCGAGGAAGTCACCCGGATCTGCGGGCCCAAGTCGGCCGGATTCTCCACGGACGACGAGAACGGCGGGGGCGTGGACGTCTCGGTCAACGGTGTCGCAGGCCCCACGATCGAGAAGGACATCCGGGTGATCCGCAAGCGCGGCCGCTGGGTGATCTTCGGACGCCAGGGCGCCGACCGCGCACCGCTCCTCGACCTACAGGCCATCAACTACGACGGCATCACGGTGATGCCCTTCTCGATCGTCGCATGGTTCGGGCGACCCGAATGGGCCGCGTCCGAGGCCTTCCTGCGCGAGTGGCTCTCGACGGAAAGGCTCGACGCGGTCTCGATGTGGCCGCTCGAGGAGGCCGGCGCCGCCGAGAGCGCGATCGAGGCCGGGCGCACCGTCGGGAAGGTCGTCCTCGCGATCCCGCACGACTGAACACCGACAAAACCCCCACGGAGACAGGAGACCCCATGAAATTCGTGACCTTCCACCGACCTGGCGATCCCCGCCCGCGCCTGGGCCTCGACAACCGCGATGAGTACAGCTACACCGACCTCACCGGCCGCTTCCCCGACGATCCGGACTTCGCATCCCTGCTCGCCCTGATCGACGGCGGGCAGCCCGCCCTGGACAAGGCCTGGGCCGCCTACCTCCGCCTCGACGCCGACTCGATCGTTCAGCGGGATGTGGTGACCCTGCTCGCGCCGTTCCGGCCCCGCCGCCTGCGTGACTGCTCGCTCATCGTCGCGCACCTCCGCCCGAGCCTGGTCCGGACGGTGCAGTGGCTCGGCACGCACGGCGACGAGCGTCCGCTCCCGACCGCCATGGCTGCGACCGATCGCCTGATGTCGGCGCTCTACGACCCCGCCGCCTCGATCGGCTTCGCCGACCGCGACCCCGACACCGGCGCGGCGCCTGGTGGCGTTCTCACGTGGCCGAGCGCCAGTGAGATCCTCGACTACGAGCTCGAACTGGCCGTCGTGATCGGCAAGTCCGGCCGGGACGTCACCGCGGAGGACGCCGAAGCCCACATCTTCGGCTACACCGTCTACAACGACTGGTCCCTCCGCGACGTCCAGGCCCGCAACATCCTCGGCAGCGGCGATGTCCACGGCGACGCGAAGGACTTCCCGCACAGCAACGCGATCGGCCCCTGCGTCGTCACCAAGGACGAGGTCCCCGATCCGCGTGGTCTCGCGATGACGGTCCGCGTCAACGGACAGGTGTGGGGTCGCGGCTCGTCGTCGGAGATGGTCCACGGCTTCGACGACGCCGTGGTCGAGCTCAGCCGAGGCGCCGATATTCGGGCCGGCGAGGTCTGGGGTACCGGAACCGTTCCCGGCGGTTCGAGTTTCGAACTCGGCCGCCGCCTGCCCCGTCCGGCCCTCGTGGAGCTGGAGGTCGAGCGCATCGGCACGCTCGCCCACTACGTCGTCCCCGAATCCTGATCTGTCCGCTACGGAGAAAGGTCCACCATGACCACCCGTCCCGCCCTCCTCGATGATCCCCGGCTCATCCGGCTCACCGACGAGGTCTTCGTCTTCGGCACCTACCCCTACAGCGGCCTCGTCGTGACAGACGAGGGATGCATCGCCGTCGACGGCCCGATGTCGCCGACCATCTGTGCGCCCTGGAAGGCATTCATCGACTCGAAAGGCCCGCTGCGGTATCAGGTGTACTGCGAGCACCACTCCGACCACACCATCTCGGCCCCCTACCTGCGACCCGAGGTCCTCGTGTCGTCCGAGACGACACGCGGGGTGATGGACACCGATGAGATGGCCCAGGAGGCCATGCGCACCTGGGGTGCCTACCCGGACGTCGACGCCGCCGTCATCGACGCGTACACGATGGCCTACCCGACGCTCACCTACCGCGGCCGGATGACGATCGAGCTGGGCGGCAAGCGGTTCGTACTGTTCGAGGCACCTGGGCACACCATGGGATCGACGGTCGTGCACGCGATCGACGATCGGGTGGCCTTCATCGCGGACCTCGGCATGACCCCGGCGATCCAGTCGGGCGACCCCGTCGCATGGCTCACCACGATCGCACTGCTCGAGACGCTGGACGTCGACTGGTACGTGCAGGGCCATATGGACCCGATGCGTCGCGAGGACCTGCACACGTGGCGAACGGCCCTCCTCGAAGCACTGGACATCGCGCGCCGACGTGATCGCGCGGGCCTCACTGCGGATGAGATCGTCCAGCAGGGCGGCGTCTTCGATATCGCAAGCATTCTCGGGGGAAGGCCCTTCCTGGGGCGTGGTGACATCCCGCCCGGCCTGCTCACCTTCGGTGCGAGCACGCTGCAGACCGTCGGGGCCGAGCGGATGGCCGAGGCCGTGCACCGCCATCCCACCGATTCGCTCTCGGCCGCACTCGGCCCCGTCAGCACGCAGGAGTGAGTTCGATGAGCCAGGACGTCTTCATCATCGGTGTCGGCATGACGCCCTTCGGTGTGCACGGGGCCGAGACCGTCCCGACGATGACGGCCCGCGCCGTACGGGAGGCCCTCGCCGATGCCGGCATCGCGCCGTCCGCGGTGGACGGCGCCTTTTTCGCGAACACCACACAGGGCCCGTTGGAGGGGCAGGCGATGATCGCCGGTCAGATCGCGCTCCGCGGAATCGGTTTCGAGCGGCTCCCGATCTTCAACGTCGAGAATGCCTGCGCCAGCGGATCATCAGCACTGAATCTCGCGATCACCAGCGTGCGGGCCGGCGAGGCGTCCGTCGCCCTCGCAGTGGGCGCCGAGAAGATGAACACCGGCGACAAGGCGAAGACGATGGGCGTCTTCGACGGCGCCTACGACCTCTCGGACCCCGCTGCGCTGGAACGCACCCTCGCCGCGCTCGGCGGCGAGGTCGACACCAGCGGCACCGGGCAGCGCAGCATCTTCATGGACATCTACGCCGCGATGGCGCGCAACCACATGGTGACCTTCGGCACTACGCAGGCGCAGATCGCCGCTGTCTCGTCGAAGAATCACCGACACTCGGTGGGCAACCCCCTCTCGCACTACCGCAAGACGATGAGTGTCGAGGAGATCCTGGCGGCGCGGGCGCTCGCCCACCCCTTGACCGTCCCCATGTGCTCGCCGCTGACCGACGGCGCGGCTGCCGCGATCGTCTGCACCGCGGAGGTCGCCGCGCGGATCGCCGGGCGGCGGAACGTCCGGGTCCTCGCATCCGTCGCCGGGACGAGCGTCGAGCGCGAGACCGGCGACCACCTCAGGCACGTCACGCGGCTCGCGGGCGAACGTGCGTACGAGCGTGCCGGCATCGCGCCGAGCGACGTGGACGTCGCGGAGGTGCACGACGCCACGGCGTTCGGTGAGATCGCGATCAGTGAGCACCTCGGCTTCGTCGAGCTCGGCGGAGGCGGCGGCGCCGCCGAGGCCGGGGAGACGACCATCGGCGGCCGTATCCCGATCAACACCTCCGGCGGGCTCGAGTCGAAGGGCCATCCCCTGGCCGCGACCGGGCTCGGACAGGTCTTCGAGCTCGTCACGCAGTTGCGCGGCGAGGCCGGGGCCCGGCAGGTCGACGGTGCGCGGCTCGCCCTCGCCGAGAACGGCGGAGGCTTCAGCCCGTTCGGCACCGGCGAGGAGGCCGTCGCCGTGGTCACGATCCTCGAGGCGCCCTGATGGCCGTCATCGACTTCTTCGACCGCGGCTGGGACGGCAACGCCGACGGGGACGCGTTCGTGATGGGCGAGCGGCGCTGGACCTACCAGGAGGCCGGCGAACTCACCTGCCGCATCGCCTGGGGCCTGCTCGACACCGAGGTCGCCCGGACGGGCAACACGGCGGTGCTCGCGCCGAACGACCCAGTGGCGTGGATGTGCGTGCTCGGCATCTGGCGGGCCGGGCGCACCTGGGTGCCGCTGCACCCTGGTGAGCCCGCCGCCGCCTCGGCGCAACTCATGCAGCGCTTCGACTGCGAGGCCCTGTTCTTCCACAGCTCGATGCGCGCCGAGGCGGAGGAGATCCGGTCCGCTCTCCCCCACGTGACTCTCATGGTCTGCATCGACACGGACTGCGGCGGCGCCCATGTGGCGCTGGAGCAGTGGGTGTCCGCACGCGCGACGACACGGCCCGCCGTCGCGTACGACATGGACGACGTCGTGATGATCTCCCCCACCGGCGGGACCACGGGCGTGCCGAAGGGCGTGATGAACACGCACCGGACCCTGGCGAACTCCTGCGCGCACATGATGATGGCCTTCCACTACGACGCCGGCGAGCGCATCGTGAATCTGGCCGCGGCGCCGCTCACGCACTCCGCGGGGATCGTGAGCCTGCCGGCTACCGCGCGGGGCGGCACCGTCGTCCTCGTCGAGCGGCCCGACCCCGCGTCGGTGGTCGCGGCGATCGAGCGGTATCGCGTGACGGACCTGTTCCTGCCCCCGACGGTGATCTACCGGATGCTCGATTGGGTCCAGGGGCGCGACTGCGACTTCAGCTCACTGCGCTACTTCGTGCACGGGGCCGCGCCGATGTCGGTCGAGAAGCTCAGACGAGCGATACAGACCTTCGGCCCCGTCATGACGGCGGCGTACGGACAGACGGAGGCGTTCGCGGCGATCGCGTACGCCCGCCCGGACGAGGTAGCGGGGTCGGATGCGCGCCTGCGGTCCTGCGGTCGGCCGTACCCGCTGATCTCGGTCGAGATCCGCGACCGTTCCGGCGCCGCGGTGCCCCGGGGCGAGACGGGCGAGATCTGCGTCCGCGGCGATCTCGTGATGAAGGGCTACTACAAGCAGCCCGACAAGACCTCCGAGACGCTCGTCGACGGCTGGCTCCACACCGGCGACGTCGGCCACCTCGACGAGGACGGCTACCTCTACATCACCGACCGGACGAAGGACGTGATCATCTCGGGCGGCTTCAACATCTACCCGAGCGAGATCGAGCAGGTGATCTGGGGCCACCCCGCAGTCGGCGATTGCGCCGTGATCGGCGTCCCAGACCCTGACTGGGGCGAGAAGGTGATCGCCGTCGTCGAACTATCCCCCGGCGGCGCGGTGACCGAGGCGGATCTCCTCTCCCTGGTGAAGGCGTCGCTGGGGAGCGTCCGGACCCCGAAACGGGTCGACTTCGTCCCCAGCCTGCCCCGCAGCGGCACGGGCAAGGTCCTCAAACGCGCGCTGCGGGACGACTACTGGTCCGATTCGGACAGCAGGATCTAGGGACCCGGTACGACGAGATCCCGTTGTGCGTCAGCGCGAGCCCCGCAGCTCCCGCTTGAGGATCTTGCCGGTGCCGCCCTTGGGCAACTCGGCGAGCAGGTGGATCTCGCGCGGGTACTTGTACGCCGCCAGGCGCTCCCGGCTGAACGCGGTGAGGGCCGCGGCGTCGGCATTCGCGCCCGGGCGCAGGACGACGAAGGCGACGACCTCCTCCCCCAGCCTGTCGTCGGGGCGGCCCACGACGGCGGCCTCGACGACCTCGGGGTGGGCGTAGAGCACCTCCTCGACCTCGCGGGGATACACGTTGTATCCGCCGCGGATCACCAGGTCCTTGAGCCGGTCGACGATGAAGAAGTAACCGTCCTCATCGCGGTAGCCGAGGTCGCCCGTGTGCAGCCAGCCGTTGCGCAGCGCCTCCGCAGTCGCCTCGGGACGCTTGTAGTACCCCTTCATGACGTTGTGCCCGCGGACGACGATCTCGCCGATGTTGTCCTCCCCGGGCGGGAGCTCGGCACCGTCGAGGTCGACGGCCCGCATCTGGACGCCCCAGATGGGCTTGCCGATCGAGAGGACCTTGCGCTGTTCGGCGCTGATGTTGAAGGTCGCCGTCGAGGCGGTCTCCGAGAGGCCGTAGCCCTCGAGGATCGCCAGGCCCGGGAACTTCTCCTCGAAGGCGCTGATCACGCCGCCGGGGATCGACGCACCGCCGGAGACGGCGGCGCGCAGGCTGGAGACGTCGCGGCCGGCCGTGTCGACGCCGAGCAGCGCCACGTACATCGTGGGCACGCCGGAGAGCACCGTGACGCGGCGCCGCTCGATGACGTCGACCACCGCCTCCGCCTCGAACCTCGGCACCAGGGCCACCGAACCGCCGTATCGGACCGCCGCGTTGAGCACGCTGGACAGTCCGAAGACGTGGAACAGCGGCAGCGCTCCGAGCGCCACGTCGTCGTCCCGCATCCCGAACAGCTGCGGCGCGATCGTGCAGTTCATGTAGAGCTCGAAATGCGTGAGCTCAGCGCCCTTCGGCCGGCCGGTGGTGCCTGAGGTGTAGAGCAGCACGGCGGTGTCGTCGGAGCTCGTGGGGTGGATCTCCCCGGAGTCCGGCTCCCCCAACAGGTCGGCGAACGGTGTCGCGCCCGACGGGGTCGGCGCGCCGAGCGAGACCACGACCACGTCGCCGACGCCCGCCTCCGCCGCGCCCGCGAGCGCGGCCTCGGCGGAGAAGTCGGACGCCACGAGCAGCTTCGCGTCGCTGTCACCGAGGTGGTAGCCGATCTCCGGCGCGGTGAACAGCGGGTTGAGCGGCACCATCGTCAGGCCCGCCTTGAGGATGCCGAAGTAGGCGACCACGAACTCCGGCAGGTTCGGCAGTTGGACGGCGACCTTGTCGCCGGGGACGAGGCCGCGGGCCAGCAGCGAGGCGGCGAGACGCCCCGACTGCTCGTCGAGCTGGGAGTAGCTGATCTCGCGATCACCGAAGAACAGCAGGGGCGCGTCGGGCGTCGACGATGCCGACTCGCGCAGCATCGTCGCCAGGTTGAAGGACATCTACGCCTCTCCGGTCAGCACGCGGCGCGGGACGTCCACGAGCATGGTGTCGATCTGGTCCTGGCTCACGCCGCGCTCGAGGACGTACGGGAAGACGTCGTCGAAGACGTGCGTGTAGTGCCACTGGAGCATGCCCGCCTTGACGTTCGGGTCGATCCAGTCGATGTAGCAGGAGGCGTCCTGGGACAACACGATCTTCTCGGTGTAGCCGCGGCGCACCATTTCGATGAGGGTGTCGTTGCGGGCCTCGAATGTGGTCTCCAGGTTGATGCCGAACCGGTCGAACCCCAGCGTGAAGCCGGCGTCGGCGAGCGCCGACAGGTGCTCGACGTCGGTGGAGTCGCCGCTGTGCCCCAGCACGATCCGGCTCGGGTCGACGCCCTCCTCGTCGCACATCACCCGTTTCACCAGCAGACCGGTCTCCGAGCCCGGGTGCGTGTGCACGGTGATCGGCACGCCGGTGGCGGTGTGCGCCTTCGCGACCGCCCGCATCACCCGCTCGACGCCCTCGGTGAGGCCGTGGTGGTCGATCGCGCACTTGAGCATGCCGGCCTTGACCCCGGTCTCGCCGATGCCCTCCGTGATGTCGCGGACGAACATGTCCGCCATCGGATCCGGGAAGTCGATCCCCGTCATGGCGGTCAGGGCGGGACCGCGGTACATGAAGTAGCGCGGCACGTCGCGGTAGGTGTAGACACCCGTCGCCGCGACGATCCGCACGGGCGTGCGCTCGGCGATCCGCTGGATCCGTGGGATGTACCGTCCGAGACCGACCACCGTCGAGTCGACGATCGTGCGCACCCCGGCGTGGTACGCCTTCTGCAATTGTGCGACGGCGTCGTCCACCCGGGCGTCCTCGTCGCCGAAGTCGTCCGGATAGTTCTGTTGGATGTCCGGGGTGAGCACGAAGACGTGCTCGTGCATGAGCGTGACGCCGAGGTCGGCGGCGTCGACGTCACCGGTGACGGTGTGGACGGCTCCCATGGTTCCTACTTTCCGACGGTGTGTTCTTCTCAGGCGGGGAGGTCGATCAGGCCCGCGAGCGCGGCGCGGTGTCGCCCCGGAGTACCGAGGCCGATCTGGTCCGCCTTGGCGCGCTTGAGGTACAGGTGCACCGGCGCCTCCCAGGTCATGCCGATGCCGCCGTGCAGCTGCACCGCCTCCTCCGCCGCCCGGACGGCCAGGTCCGAGCAGTACGCGGCCGCGACGGCCACGGCGATCACGGCCTCCGGGTCCTCGGTCCCGAGCTCCGCCAGGGCGACCGTCGCCGACCGCGCCGTCGCGGCGGCGGATTCCGCATCGGCGTAGAGCTCCGCCAGGCGGTGCTTCACGGCCTGGAAGCCGCCGACCACGCGCCCGAACTGCTTGCGCTGCTTCAGGTATTCGACGGTGGTGGCGACGCACCAGCGCGCCACCCCGGCCTGCTCGGCGGCGAGCAGGGCCGCGCCGGTGATCAGACCCGCACGCACGGCGGCGGCACCGTCGGCCGTGAGGACCGTGCCCCGGGTTCCGTCGAAGGTCACGTCCGCCACCTGCCGCGTCATGTCGAGCGACGACACGGGCTCGATCCGCGCGTCGGCCGCCGGAACGGCCTGCAGGGCACCGTCGGAGTCGAGCACGAGCAGGATCTCGGCGCCGAGCGCGCCGGCCACCGATCGGACGGTGCCGGAGAGGGCGCCGTCGGCGACGGGGACGGCCGGGGCGTTGCCGTGCGGGTCCACCGAGAACGGCACGACCAACGCGGCCACGCGCGCGCCCTCGGCCAGTTGCCCGGCCAGGACCGGGGCGCCCGCCGCGACCGCGACCGACGCCGCGATCGCCGACGTGAGGAAATCCCCCGCCGCGCAGGCGGAGCCGAGCTCCTCGGCGACCTCGCCCGCGACGGCGGCGCCCGCCCCGGCGCCGCCCAGCTCCTCCGGGACGAGGAGGCCGGTGACGCCCATCTCCGCGAGCTCGGCCTGCAGGCCGGGAGCGGCGGCACCGTCGTAGGCGGCGATCAGTTCCGCCGGCGCGACCCGCCGGTCGAGCAGATCGCGGACGGCGGCGCGGAGATCGTCCTCGATGTCGCTGCTGAGCAGCTGCGGTGTGTAGCTCACTTGGGGACGTCCTTCCAGGGCAGGTCCTTGTCGACCCGGTGCTCCGGCGGCAGGCCGAGCACCCGTTCCGCCACGATGTTCTTGAGGATCTCCGACGTGCCGCCCTCGATGGAGTTTCCCTTGGCGCGCAGGTAGCGGTACCCGGCATCGCGGCCGTAGAAGTCCACCCGGTCGGGGCGGACCATGGTCCAGTCGCCGTACCGCAGGCCGTCCTCGCCGAGCAGCTCCAGCTCGAGGCCGGAGAGCTTCTGATTGAGCCGGGCGAAGGAGAGTTTCATCGCCGCGCCCTCGGGGCCGGGCTGGCCCGAGGCGAGCTTCTGGCCGAGGCGCAGCGCGGTGACCCGGGCGACCTCGCTGTCCACCCACAGGCGGAGCAGGTCGTCGTGCAGGTCGGGCGTGCGCAGCTCGGGCCGCTCGCGCCAGGTGGCGGCGACCACGCCGATCATGCCGTCCTCGCGCTGCGACGCCTGGCCGCCGATGGCGACCCGCTCGTTGTTGAGCGTGGCGTTCGCGACCTGCCAGCCCTGCCCCACCTCGCCCAGGCGGTGCGCGTCCGGGATGCGGACGCCCTCGAGGAAGACCTCGTTGAACTCCGCCTCGCCGGTGATCTGCCGCAGGGGCCGCACGTCGATGCCCGGGTCGGACATGTCGCACAGGAAGTAGGTGAGCCCCTTGTGTTTCGGCTGGTCCGGGTCGGTGCGGGCGACGAGGATCGCCCACTGCGCGTTGTGCGCGCCGGAGGTCCAGACCTTCTGCCCGGTGACGATCCAGTCGTCGCCGTCGCGGACCGCACGAGTCGCGAGGCCCGCGAGGTCGGAGCCGGCGCCGGGCTCACTGAACAGCTGGCACCAGATCTCCTCGCCGGTCCACAGCGGCCGCAGGAAGCGGTCGATCTGGTCCTGCGTGCCGAAGGCCAGGATCGTCGGCGCGGCCATCCCGAGGCCGATCCCGTTGACATGACTGCGGTTGTCGGGTGCGCCGGCCGCCGCGAAGCGGGCGTCCACGGCCTGCTGCAGCGATCGCGAGAGCCCCAGGCCGCCGCGCCCCTCGGGGTAGGCGACCCACGCCAGACCCGCGTCGTACCGGGCGCGGAGGAACTCGAGCGGATCCGTCGTGGCCGGCGGGTGCGCGGCGAGGAAGTCGTCGACCTTCCGGGCGAGGTCCTCCGGGCCCGGCGCCGTCACTGCGCCTTCTTGGCGGCGACGCGCTTGAGCTCCGCCCGGGCCAGCGAGTTCTTGTGCACCTCGTCGGGGCCGTCGGCGAACCGCAGGGTGCGGATGCCGGCGTAGTACTCGGCGAGCGGGAAGTCCTGCGACAGTCCACCGGCGCCGTGCGCCTGGATGGCCTTGTCGAGGATCCACTGCACCGTCTGCGGGGTGGCGATCTTGATCGCCTGGATCTCGGTGTGGGCGCCGCGGTTGCCCACGGTGTCCATCAGCCACGCGGTCTTGAGCACCAGCAGGCGCAGCTGCTCGATCCGCACGCGCGACTCGGCGATCCAGTCGCGGATCACGCCCTGCTCCGACAGCGGCTTGCCGAACGCGGTCCGGCCCGCCACGCGATCGCACATCAGCTCGACGGCCCGCTCCGCCACGCCGATCGAGCGCATGCAGTGGTGGATGCGGCCGGGCCCGAGGCGGGCCTGCGCGATGGCGAATCCGTCGCCCTCCTCGCCGATCAGGTTGGCGGCGGGGACGCGGACGTCGGTGAACCGCATCTCGGCGTGGCCGCCGTGGCTGTGGTCGTCGTACCCGAAGACCTCCATGCCGCGCAGGACCTCCAGGCCCGGGGTGTCCCGCGGCACGAGGATCTGCGACTGCTGGCGGTGGCGTTCGGCGTCGGGCGCCGTCTTGCCCATGACGATGAAAATCTTGCAGTTCGGGTTCATGGCGCCCGTGATCCACCACTTGCGGCCGTTGATCACGTAGTCGTCGCCGTCGCGGACGATCGACAGGCCGATGTTGGTGGCGTCGGAGCTGGCGACGTCGGGCTCCGTCATCGCGAAGGCGGAACGGATCTCGCCGTTCAGGAGCGGGGTGAGCCACTGCTCCTTCTGCGCGGCGGTACCGAACTCGTTGAGCACCTCCATGTTCCCCGTGTCCGGGGCGGCACAGTTGAACACGGCGGGCGCGAGGTGCAGGCTGCGGCCGGAGATCTCGGCGAGGGGCGCGTACTGCAGGTTGGTCAGGCCCGCGCCGTTCTCGCCGGGAAGGAAGAAGTTCCAGAAGCCGCGGCTGCGGGCCTCGGCGCGCAGCTCGTGCAGGACCGGGGCGCTGTCCCAGGCCCAGCGGTTCTCCAGCGAGCCGAGCTGCTGGTGGAAGCTCTCCTCCGCCGGGTAGACGTGGCTGTCCATGAAGTCGTTGACCTGTCCGATCAACTCCGTGGTCTTGGCGTCGTACGCGAAATCCATGTCAGTTCTCCTTCAGTGCGTCGAGTCCGGCGTCGAGCAGCGGGTTCACTGCCTCCCCGGCCTCGGCGAAGCCCTCGCCCACGGTCTGGCCGTTGACGTAGCGGTAGTGGATGCCCTCGACGATGCCTGCGAGCTTGAAGCAGGAGAGGGCGATGTAGAAGCCGAAATCCCCGAGTTCCCGGGAGGATCCGGCGGCGTAGCGGTCGATGATCTGCTGCTCGTCGAGGAAGCCGGGCGCCTCGCTCACGTCGCTGACGGTGCCGGCGGAGATCTTCGCCAGCCGCCCGTAGACCACCATGAGCGCGAGGTCGGTGAGCGAGTCGCCGATGGTCGCGAGCTCCCAGTCGACGACGGCGGCGGGCTCGTCCTGCGGCGAGACCAGCACGTTGTCGAGGCGGTAGTCGCCGTGCACGATGCCCGGCACCGCATCGGCGGGCACCCGTCCCTCGAGAGCGGTGAACAGCTCGTCGACCTTGGGCAGGTCGCGGGTGTGCGCCGCGGCGAACTGCTTGCGCCAGCGCTGTACCTGCCGGCCCAGGAAGCCCTCGGGGCGGCCGTAGTCGCCGAGCCCGACGCTCGCGGGATCGACGTGGTGCAGCTCGACGAGGGTGTCGACCAGCCGCTCGGAGATGGCGCGGGTGCGGTCGACGCCGAGCGCCTCCAGCTCCGTCGCCCGGCGGTAGGGGACGCCGTCGATCTCGCTCATCACGTAGAACGGCGCACCGAGCACTTCGGGGTCGTCGCAGTAGGCGTACATCACCGGGACCGGCACGGCGGTTCCGCCGAGCGCGGACATCATCCGGTACTCGCGGCCCATGTCGTGCGCGGACGGCAGGAGCTTGCCGACCGGCGGGCGGCGCAGGATCCAGGACGAGGCACCGTCGGAGATGCGGTACGTGAGGTTGGACTTGCCGCCCGCGATGAGGACGGCCTCGAGCTGCGATCCCGCGCCCTGCACGTGCTGCGGGAGCCACGTGCCGAGGACGTCGAGATCGAGGCCCGGGTGCTGCTCGGCCATCAGAAGACCACCACGGAGACGGTCTCGGCGACGCACGCGGGACGGTCGCCGCCCTCGCGCTCGATGGTCACGCGCGCGACGACCTGCTGGCCGCCGCCGCCCGGGGTGACCGAGACGAGCTCGACCCCGGCCCGCACGCGCGAGCCGACCGGCACCGGCGCGGGGAAGCGGACCTTGTTGCTGCCGTAGTTGACGCCCATCTTCGTGCCCTCGACGGTGTAGATCTGCCACACCAGCATCGGGATGAGGGACAGGGTCAGGTAGCCGTGGGCGATGGTCGAGCCGAACGGCCCGGCCTTCGCCTTCTCCGGGTCGACGTGGATCCACTGGTGGTCCCCGGTGGCGTCGGCGAACAGGTCGATCCGCTTCTGGTCGATCTCGACCCAGTCGCTGTAGCCGAGGTGCTCCCCCACGGCCGCCTGCAGTTCCTCGAGTCCGTTGAGTACCCGCATGTTTCTCGTCTCCTCGTCCTGTCCGGACCTAGTCCTTGGGCCCGCCGGCCACGTACAGCACCTGGCCCGAGACGAAGCCCGCGCCCTCGCTGGCGAAGAAGCTGGCGGCGTGCGCGATGTCCGCGGGCTCGCCGACGCGCTGCACCGGGATCTCCTTGGCGGAGAAGGCCTTGAAGTCCTCGAAGGGCACGCCGATGCGCTCGGCGGTGGCGGCGGTCATGTCGGTCGCGATGAAGCCGGGGGCGATCGCGTTCGCGGTCACGCCGAACTTGCCGAGCTCGATGGCGAGGGTCTTGGTGAGGCCCTGCATGCCGGCCTTCGCCGCGGAGTAGTTCGCCTGGCCGCGGTTGCCCAGCGCCGAGGTCGAGGACAGGTTGACGATGCGGCCCCAGCCCTCCTTGGTCTGGTACTTCTGCACCTCGCGCGACATCAGGAAGGCGCCGCGCAGGTGGACGGCCATGACCTGATCCCAGTCCGAGACGGACATCTTGAACAGCAGGTTGTCGCGCAGGATGCCCGCGTTGTTGATCAGGATCGTGGGGGCGCCGAGCTCGTCGGCGACGCGGGTGACCGCGGCCGTGACCTTCTCCTCGTCGGAGACGTCGACGCCGACGCCGATGGCGCGGCCGCCGGCGGCGGTGATCTGATCGGCGACCGCCCGGCAGGCGGCCTCGTCGAGGTCGAGGACGGCGACGGCGTGCCCGTCGGAGGCGAGGCGGCGGGCCACCTCGGCGCCGATGCCGCGGGCGGCTCCGGTCACGATGGCGATGCGCTGGGTCATGGGGTTCTCCTTCAGGGGTGGATGGATGTGCCGGCCAGTGCGGGAACGAGTTCCCGCAACGCCGTCCGGGTGGTGCCGGCGTCGGTGTGGTGGATCGCGTGGATGCCCAGGGCGGCCGCGCCCGCGACGTTGGGAGTCGCGTCGTCGATGAAAGCGGCGCGCTCGGGCGGCACGCCGAGGCGCTCGAGTGCCAGCCGGAAGATCGCGGGATCGGGCTTGCGCAGCCCCACCTCCTCCGAGATGATCACCGGCGCGAAGAGCGCCGCGAGACGCTCTCGGGGATAGAGGTTCCCGCCGCCCCAGCTGTTGGAGACGATCGCCACCGACACGCCCGCGGCGCGCAGGTCCTCGGCGAGCGCCCACATGGCCGGATCCTCCTGGATCCGAGCGAACATGCGGCGCAGGACGCCGTCGGGGTTCACGCGATCGCCCGAGACGGTGCGCAGCGCCGCGGCGAAGGCGGCGTCGAACTCGGGCTCGGGCAGCTCGCCGGTCTCGAGCCGGTGGATGGGGCTGCCGGCGTCGGCATCCCGGCCCAGCCAGGCCTTGAGGGTCGCCGTGAAGCTCGCCGGCTCGATCCCCTCGTCGGCGATCCACGCCTCGATGCTGTGCCGCATCGGCGCGGTGAGGACGCCGCCGTAGTCGAAGAGGACCGCGCCGATCTCGGCGGTCACTGGGCCGCCTGGTAGACCACGCGGCCCACCGTGGTGCCGTCGCCGAGGCGCTGCAGGCCGTCGGGGACGGCGTCGAAGGCGAGGCGCTCGCTCACGAGCGGGTTCACCAGGCCCTGGTCGGCGAGGGCGGTCAGCTCCGCGTGGCACTGCCGCACCGCGGCCGGGTCGTAGGCGTTGTACAGGCCCCAGTGCAGTCCGACGATCGAGTAGTTCTTGATCAGCGCGTGGTTCAGGGCGGCCTCCTGAATGGTGCCGCCGGCGAAGCCCACGACGAGGATCCGGCCCTCGAAGGCGATGCACTTGGTGGAGCGCTTGTAGGTGTCGCCGCCGACCGGGTCGTAGATCACGTCGGCGCCGCGGCCACCGGTCTCGGCCTTGACCACCTCGACGAAGTCCTGGGTGCGCCGGTCGACGACCACGTCGGCGCCCAGCTCGCGGGCGACCTCCGCCTTCTCCGCTCCGCCGACGACGCCGATGACCCTGGCGCCCGCGGCCTTGCCGAGCTGGATCGCGGCGCTGCCGACGCCGCCCGCCGCGGCGTGCACCAGGAGGGTCTCGCCCGCTTGCAGGTGCGCGCGGCGGTGCAGCCCGAACCAGCCGGTCTGGTAGCCGATGTACAGCGACGAGGCCTGCGCGTCGTCGAGTGAAGCGGGCGCCGGGAACGCCTGTGCCGCGTTCAGCACCGCGTACTCGGCGAACCCTCCGGACGGGAGCGCCGAGCCGCCGAGGACGCGCTGCCCCACGGTGAAGCCGTCGACGCCCTCGCCGACGGCGACGACCTCGCCGCACAGCTCCACGCCGGGCGTGAAGGGCAGGTCCGGCTTGACCTGGTAGAGGCCGCGGCACATGAGCACGTCGGGGAAGTTCGCCGCCGTCGCGAGCGTGCGGACGGTGAGCTGCCCGGGACCCGGATCGGGCGTCGGGGCGTCGACCTCGCGCAGCACCGCGAGCGGCTCCCCCAGTTCCTGTACCTGCCAGGCCCTCATCGGCCGCTCTCCTTCGTCTCGAGTCGCTGCTGCAGTTTGTTCATGCCGTGCAGCCACTTGTCGGTCGCCGTCGCACGGACGGCGTAGTAGCCCGCCACCTCGGGGTGCGGGAGGATCAGGAACTCGTCGCCGGCGAGGGCGTCGACGGCGAGCGTCGCGACCTGCTCGGGCGTGAGGGCGGAGTCGCGGCTGAGCAGCTCCTCCAGTTCGCCGGAGCGCTCGAGCATGCCCGTCTTCACGCCCTGCGGGCAGATCGCCTGGACGACGACGCCGCGGTGGCGGTACGTCGCCGAGAGCCACTCGGCGAAGGCGACGGCGGCGTGCTTGGTCACGGAGTACGCGGGGGCGCCGAGCATGGTGAGCAGCCCCGCCGCGGAGGCGGTGACCACGAACCGGCCGCCGCCACGCGCGGCCCACTCGGGCACGAGCAGCCGGGCGGCGCGCACGTGGGCCATCACGTTGACGTCCAGCGACAGCGCCCAGTCGGACTCCGGGGTCTCGAGGCCGCGCCCGCGGTCGATGCCGGCGTTGGCGTACCAGGCGTCGACGGCGCCGAGCTCGCGGCGCGCGGTCTCGACGAGGGCGGCGACGCCCTCCTCGGAAGCGGCGTCGCCGGGCGCGGCGTACGCGGTGCCGCCGGCGGCGGCGATCTCGGCGACGGTCCGCGCGGCACCGTCGGCGTCGAGGTCCGCGACCACGACGCGGGCGCCGCGCGCGGCGAGTTCGCGGGCGAGCGCCGCGCCGATGCCGTTGCCGGCGCCGGTGACGACGATGCCCTTGTCCTTCGGGTCGAAGGCGGCCATCGCCTACACCCCGCCCGTGAGCAGGACGCCACCGTCGACGGTGAGCGTCTGCCCGGTCATCCAGGCGGCGTCGTCGGAGAGCAGGAAGGCGACGACCGAGCCGATGTCGTCGGGCACGCCGAGCCGCTTGAGCGGGTACGCGGCGGAGACCTGCTCCTCGCGGCCCTCGTACAGGGCGGTGGCGAAGCGGGTCTTGACGACGGCGGGCGCGACGGCGTTCACCCGGATGTCCGGGCCGAGCTCGACGGCGAGCTCCTCGGTGAGGTGGATGACCGCGGCCTTGGAGACGCCGTAGAAGGCGATGCCGGGCGCGGGGCGCAGGCCGGCGACGGAGCCGACGTTGACGATGGCGCCGCCGTGCTCCTTCTGCCAGGCCGCATAGACCTTCTTCGTCCAGGACAGCGTGGAGAGCACGTTGACCTCGAAGATCTTGCGCGCGGCGGCCGTGTCGATCTCCATGAGCGGGCCGTAGACCGGGTTGATGCCGGTGTTGTTGACGAAGAAGTCGGCGCTGCCGAAGGTGTCGATCGCGGTGGCGATCACCTGGTCCTGATGCGCCTCGTCATCCCCCGAACCGGCCACGGCCACAGCCACCTCGGGGCCGCCCAGCTCGGCGACGGCCGCGTCGAGCGCCTCCTGCTTACGGGCCGTGATGACGACCTTCGCGCCGTCGGCCACCAGCCGCTGCGCGATGGCCAGGCCGATGCCGCGGCTCGCTCCCGTGACGATCGCGGTCTTCCCGGCGAATCGGGTCATGCTCCACACACCTTCCGTTCAAACTGACTAAGCGCTCGCTTAGTTTGTAGCCTACGACACACCGCGCCGTGTGACGACCCCCTTGGGCGCCCGAACCCCTGTGACGCTCCTCACAGTACGGACCGTTGCACGCGCACACCCCCGGAAACGACGGAGCGGCCCGTACGTCGAGGACGTACGGGCCGCTCCGAGAAGCGTCAGACGCGGATCAGCTGAGCCGCTCGATGATCATCGCCATGCCCTGGCCGCCGCCGACACACATGGTCTCGAGGCCGAACTGCTTGTCGTGCCACTGCAGCGAGTTGATGAGCGTGCTGGTGATGCGCGCGCCCGTCATGCCGAAGGGGTGACCCACGGCGATGGCGCCACCGTTGACGTTGACCTTGTCGGCGTCGATGCCCAGGTCGCGCACCGACGGGATCACCTGCGCCGCGAAGGCCTCGTTGACCTCCATGAGGTCGATGTCGCCGATCGACAGGCCGGCGCGCTGCAGCGCCTGCTTCGACGCCTCGACGGGGCCGAGGCCCATGATCTCGGGCGACAGGCCCGTGACGCCGGTGGAGACGATGCGCGCGAGCGGCGTCAGGCCGAGCGCCTTGGCCTTCTCGTCGGACATGATCACCACGGCGGCCGCGCCGTCGTTGAGCGGACAGCAGTTGCCGGCCGTGACGGTGCCGTCCGGACGGAAGACCGGCTTGAGCCCGGCGATGCCCTCGTAGGTGACACCGGCGCGCGGACCGTCGTCCGTGGAGACGACGGTGCCGTCGGCGAGCGTGACCGGGGTGATGTCCTTGGCCCAGAAGCCCGAGGCGATGGCGGCCTCGGCGCGGTTCTGGCTGCGCACGCCCCACTCGTCCTGGTCCTGGCGGCTCACGTTCTTGAACTGCGCGACGTTCTCGGCGGTCTGCCCCATCGCGATGTAGACGTCCGGCAGTACGCCCGCCTCACGCGGGTCGACCCAGGTCTGGCCGCCGCCGGCGAAGGTCGCGGTGCGCGCCTCGGCGTCGGCGAAGAGGGCGTTCTTGGTGTCGGGCAGGCCGTCGGCGTTGCCCTTGATGTAGCGGCTCACGGTCTCGACGCCGCCGGAGATGAAGACGTCGCCCTCCCCCGCCTTGATCGCATGGAAGGCCATGCGCGTGGTCTGCAGGCTCGAGCTGCAGTAGCGGTTGACGGTGACGCCGGGCAGGTGGTCGAGGCCGGCCTCGACGGCGACGACGCGGGCGATGTTGAAGCCCGACTCACCCGCGGGCTGACCGCAGCCGAACATCAGGTCGTCGATCTCGCGGGGGTCGAGCCCGGGCACCTTGTCCAGTGCGGCGCGCACCATCTGGACCGAGAGGTCGTCCGGACGGACGTCCTTGAGCGAGCCCTTCGCTGCACGCCCGATGGGCGACCGGGCGGTTGAGACGATGACGGCTTCGGGCATGGGATGACCTCCGAGTTGAACCATTACTAACTAAGCGCTCGCTTAGCGGTGTACCATCTACTCTGCACCACTGAGAGCCGGTCGTCAACGGACCGATCCCTGTGGTCCCGTTCACACTAGAGACACCGCGTCGACGCGCCGCATCGCGGTGCCGCCGGAGGGAAACGATGACCGAACCCGAAGCGCCGTCCCGCGCGGACGCCACCCGTGCGCGGCTGCTGTCCGCCGCCGCGGCGGCCTTCGCCGAACGCGGCTTCCACGGCACCACCACCCGCGACATCGCCTCGGCGGCCGGCATGAGCCCCGCCGCCGTGTACGTGCACTACAAGTCCAAGGAACAGCTGCTGCACCAGCTCTCGCGCGTCGGACACCAACGGATCATCGACGCGATCGACGCCGTCGACGACGCCTCGGACACCCCCGCCGAGCGGCTCGCCGCCGCGATGCGGGCGTTCGCGACGCATCACGCGTCGTCGCACACCAGCGTCCGCGTGGTCAACTACGAGCTGGACGCGCTCACCGAGGAGCACCGCGCCGAGATCGGCGGCCTCCGCCGCGAGATCACCCGCCGGCTGCGCGCGATCGTCGACGCCGGCGTCGCGGACGGCTCCTTCGACACCCCGGACCCGCGGATGGCGACCATCGCCGTCCTCTCCAGCGGCATCGACATCGGCCGCTGGTACCACGACGGCGGCGAGATCACCCCCGACCGCATCGGCGACTTCTACGCCGACCTCGCCCTGCGCACCGTCGGGGCGAGCACCACCGACATCCCGAAGTAGAGAACCCGAGGAGACCCACCATGCGTCGCACCGTCTACACCGCCGATCACGAAGCCTTCCGCGAGACCCTCCGCGCCTTCATCGAGGCGGAGGTCGTGCCGCACTACGACGAGTGGTACGCCAACGGCATCGTGCCGAAGGACTTCTACCCCAAGCTCGGCGAGCTGGGCGTCTTCGGCATCGAGGTGCCCGAGGAGTACGGCGGCGCGGGCATCGAGTCCTTCAAGTACCAGGCCGTGATCAGCGAGGAACTCGGCCGCGCCGGCGTCTCCTTCGGCGGCTCGAGCGTGCACATCGCGCTGTGCCTGCCCTACCTGACCGGCCTCGCCACCGACGAGCAGAAGCAGCGCTGGCTGCCCGGCATGGCGGCGGGCGAGCTGATGTTCGCCATCGCGATGACCGAGCCCGGCACCGGCTCCGACCTCGCGGGCATGAAGACCACCGCCAAGCTCTCCGAGGACGGCACCCACTACGTGCTCAACGGCGCGAAGACCTTCATCACCGGCGGCGTGAACGCCGACCGCGTGATCGTCTGCGCGCGCACCGCACCGTCGACCCCCGAGGACCGCCGCCACGGCATCTCGCTGTTCGTCGTGGACACCACGCTCGAGGGCTACGCCGTGGGCCGCAAGCTCGACAAGATCGGCCTGCGCACCTCCGACACCGCCGAGCTCTCCTTCACCGACGTCAAGGTGCCCGTCGCGGACCTGCTCGGCGAGGAGAACAAGGGCTTCTCCTACCTCGGCCAGAACCTGCCGCAGGAGCGCCTGTCGATCGCCGTCGGCGCCTACTCGCAGGCCTCCGCCGCCGTGCGCTTCGCGCAGGCGTACACGCAGGACCGCAACATCTTCGGCAAGTCCGTCGCCTCGTTCCAGAACACCAAGTTCGAGCTCGCCGCGTGCAAGGCGAAGGTCGACGCCATGGAGTCCAGCGTCGACCGCGGTCTCGAGCTGCACGACGCGGGCCAGCTGACCGCCGCCGACGCCGCCTCGCTCAAGCTGTTCTGCACCGAGGCCGCCTCCGACGTGATCGACCGCTGCCTGCAGCTGCACGGCGGCTACGGATACATCAACGAGTACCCGATCGCCCGGCTCTACGCCGACAACCGCGTCAACCGCATCTACGGCGGCACGTCCGAGGTCATGAAGACCATTATCGCCAAGGACATGGGCCTGTAGCCCTCACCCCGCGCGACGGTGCTGTACTGAGCACATGGACCTGCTGATCGGCCTGATCGCCGTCGCGCTCCTCTGGGCGGCCGTCGGGAACGTCCGGCGCGCCGGGCCCGGATCGGGGTGGATGCTCCGCTGGGCCCGGTACGCGCGGGCGTGGGTCGTGGCGAGCCCGGTCGCGGCGGTGCTGTGGCTCGTCGTGACGGTCAACGCCGTGATGCTGCTCGGCCTGCCGGACCGCCTGGCGGACCAGGTCCTGCAGGTGCACAGCACCAATCTCGACCGGTTCGGCACCCACCCACTGCAGGCGCTCATCACCTCCGCGCTGTGGATCGAGCCCGTCGACATCGTCTTCGCGACGCTGATGACGGTGCTCGTCCTCGGTCCGGCCGAGCGCTGGCTGGGGCACATCGGGATGCCCCTGATCTACTTCGCGGGCAGCGCGACCGCATCGCTGATCTCGGTGCTGTCGGCGAACCGCATACTGGCGCACGGGATCATCACCGACGACCTCGACCTGCGCGGCATGATCGACGTCGGCGTCAGCTACGGCAGCCTGTGCGTGCTCGGACTGCTCGTCTACCGCATCCCGTCGTGGCGATGGCGGCTCGCCGCGATGCTCGCCCTGCCCGTCCTGGTGCGGCTCACGCTGCCCTTCTTCGGCATGTACTCGACGCTCGGCCACCTGCGCGCCGTGCTGCTGGGCTATCTGCTGTGGCCGGTCACCCGCATCCCCGCCGTCCGCCGCCGCGCCGCGGACTGGACCTGGCGGTTCCATCCCGCCGCACCGGGTAGCCCCGCCCAGCCCGGCGGGCCCGGCGGGGAGACCGTCACCACACCGTGACGCGGTCCCGCGGCTCCAACCACTCCTTGTCGCCGGGCTTCACGCCGAACGTCTCGACGAAGGCGCTCACGTTCTTGACCACCTGATTCGCGCGGAACTCGTTCGGCGCGTGCGGGTCCGTCGCCAACGACTGGATCGCGGAGGCCTCCCGCGCCTTGTTCCGCCAGATCCGGCCCCAGCTCAGGAACAGCGGCGTGAGGTCCGGGTCGGCCCCCTCCCCCGCGCTCGGCACGGCGCTCGCGCTCGGCCCGGCCGACGGTGCCCCGCTCGCCTGCACGGCCCCCTCGGTCCCGGCGTCGCGGTTGGTGACGGCGATCCGGTAGGCGGCGATGGCGATGGACAGGCCGCCGAGGTCGGCGAGGTTCTCCCCCACCGTGAGACCGCCGTTGACCTTGTTGGTCGGCGGCAGCCCGGTGGGGACCAGCGCGTCGTACTGCGCGATGAGCGCCTTGGTGCGCTTGTCGAACTCGGCCCGGTCGGCCGGCTCCCACCAGTCCTTGAGGTTGCCGTCGCCGTCGTACTTCGCGCCCTGATCGTCGAAGGCGTGGCCGATCTCGTGGCCAATCACGGCGCCGATTCCGCCGTAGTTGACCGCGGCCTGCGCGTCGGGCGAGAAGAAGGGCGACTGCAGGATCGCCGCCGGGAAGACGATCTCGTTCATGCCGGGGTTGTAGTAGGCGTTCACCGTCTGCGGCGTCATCAGCCACTCGCCCTTGTCCACCGGCTTGGCGAGTTTCGCCAGCTGGTAGGCGTTCTCGAACTCGCCCGAGGCGCGCACGTTGGCGACGATCGACTTCCCGTCGGTCTTGAGGTCGCCGTAGTCGCGCCACTGGTCGGGGTAGCCGATCTTGGTGCGGATCTTCTCCAGCTTGGCGGCGGCGGCCCGCCGGGTGGCGGGGGTCATCCAGTCCAGGTCCTCGAAGCTGGCGCGGTAGGCGCTGCGGAGGTTGTTCACGAGCTGCTCGGCCTGCTGCTTGGCGTCGGCCTTGAAATGCTTCGCGACGTACAGCTTCCCGAGCGCCTCCCCGAGGGCGCCCTCGACCACGGCCACGCCGCGCTTCCAGCGATCGCGCTGCTGCTCGACCCCGCTGAGGGTCTTCGAGTAGAACTCGAAGTTGGCCGTGGCGAAGGGCTCGGAGAGGTACGCGGCGTAGGCCCGCACCACCTGGATCCGCGCGTGATCCTTGAGGGTGTTCAGGTCGGTGTCCGCCCACAGCTTCGCCGCCGCGGTGAGGAAGCTCGGCTGCGAGACCACGACGTTCTTGGCGTCGTCGGCCTTGATGCCCACGGCCTTCTGCCAGCGGTCCCAGTCGTAGCCGGGGGCCAGCTTCGCGAGCTCGGCCCACGGGTACGGGTTGTAGGTCGCCGTCGCGTCGCGCGAGCGCACGCGGTCCCAATGTCCCTTCGCCACCGACGTTTCGAAGGCGAGCACGCGGGCGGCGACGCCGGGCGCGTCGGACAGGCCGGCGAGCGAGGCCGTCTTCTCCAGGTACGCGCGGTACTCGTCGCGCACCTCGGCGTACTTCGGATCGCGGTAGTAGGCCTCGTCGGGAAGGCCGATACCCGACTGCAGCAGGCTGAGCACGTACTTCGACGAGTCCTTCTGATCCGTGTCGACGTAGAAGCCGACCAGCCCGCTCACGCCTTGCTTCTGGTGGGTGCCGATGACGTCGAGCAACGCCGCTTTGTCGGCCGCCGTGTCGATCGCGTCCAGATCGGGCTTGATCGGGTCCGCGCCCTCCCGGTCGACGCGGGCGGTGTCCATGAAGGAGTCGTAGACGTCGCGGATCTTCGCCTCATTGCTCCGGGTTCGCGGATCCTTGATGCCCTCGATGATGGCCTTGAGCTGGTCCAGCGCACGATCCGACAGCTCGGTGAAGGTGTTGAACGAGGCCTTGTCCGCGGGGATCCGGTAGCCGTCGGCCCAGGCGCCGTTGACGTGGCGGAACAGGTCGTCCTGCACGCGCACGCCGGGCGCCGCGCCGCTCAGGTCGGGCCCCGTCAGCGGCCGCGCCGGCTTCGCGGAGGAGGACGGCGATCCGCCGCCGGGCCCCGATACGCCGCAGGCCGCGAGGACCGCGGTGCCCGCGAGCACGCCGAAGCCGGCGAGGAACCGCCGGCGATCGAGCCCGCCCGACGGTGCGCCGAACGGGTCGCGATCGGGGCGGGGCGGGTGGGCGGACGAATGGGGGTCACCGGTCTGCATGAACCGAATCTAACCCGATCGGCCGCCGAGATGGTGCGACACGCTAACCACCCGAGTCGGGCGCCGGAGTCCGCCGCGAGGTCAGCGCGATGGCGACCACGACGAGTGCGATGCCGACGGCCTCGAGCCATCCCGGCCGCTGGCCCAGCATCACGGCGCCCACGCCGGTGGCGGTCACCGGGAGCAGCGCCAGCAGCAGCGCGAACCGCTCCCGCCCGACCCGCTTCAGAACCACCTGATCGAGCGCGTACGGGACCACCGAGCTGAGCAGCCCGAGGCCCAGGCCGAGGACCCACACCTCCCAGCTGAGGAAGGCCTCGGGGCGGCTCACGAGGTCGGGGCCGAGGCCCGGGAGGGCGAGGACCAGCGCGCCCGCGGCCAGGCCGACGCCAAGCCCCTCGATGCCGCCGCCCGCGTCGGCGACCCGCTTTCCCAGCACGATGTACGCCGCCCACAGGGCCGCCGCCAGCAGCGCGCAGGCGATGCCGATCGCGCCACCGGAGCCGAGGCCGGCACCGTCGAGGTTGACGCCCGCGACGCACACCACGCCGACGAGGGCCGCCGCCGCGGCGACCAGATCCACCGCGCGCCGCGAGCCGGCGACCGCCACCGCGATCGGACCGAGGAACTCGATCGCGACGGCGGTGCCCAGGTCGATGTGGTCGATGGCCTCGTAGAAGGCGATGTTCATCGCGACGGTGACCGTGCCGAACAGGGCGGCGGCGCGCAGTCGCGCCGGGGTCCAGTCGGCGCGCCGCGGCCGCAGGGCGAGCAACAGGATGAGGCCGGCGCCGGCCCCGCGCAGCCACGCCACCGCGACGGGCGAGAGCTGTTCGAACAGACCGACGCCCAGGGAGGCGCCGACGTACTGGCTGATCGCCCCGATCACGAACATCGCGGGGATCATCAGCGGCGTCACGCGCCTCACCCTAGGGGACCGTGCGCCGGCCCCGCATCCGCGTTTCGCCGCCCGAAAGTTGTTCACCCTGGGAGAACATGCCGCCCACCTCCCCGGTGTGGTGGAACAAATGGGTACCCTCGGACGTATATAGAAATGTAAGAACGGTTCGTGAGGAACGGAGGAGTCATGACCAACACAGTCACTTCAGAGGCCCCTACGGGCGATGCCTTCGCTCCCCTGACGGCGTCCGACCGCTGCGATCGCTGTTCGGCGGCCGCCCAGGTCCGGGCCGTACTGCCGTCGGGCTTCGAGCTGCTCTTCTGCGGCCACCACTTCAGCGAGCACCGCGCGAAGCTGGAGGCGCAGGGCGCCAGCATCACGGGCGAGCCCGTCACGGTCTGAGTACCACCGACGCGACGGCGCCGGGCCCCCCCCCGACGGGCGGGTGCACGGCGCCCTCGCCGGTTCTGCCCGTCGGTGGCCGACCCGCGCCCGAGAACATCCACGTGGGCCCCGCCGCGATCCGCTCGCGCAGCTGATCGGCCGACGCCATCGCGGTGACGGGTCCCCCCAGCCTGCTGCGCAGTTCGTTGTGCACCACGCCGTGCGGCTTGCCCGTGCGGTGGTGATGCATCGCGACCAGCGAATTCAGCTCGCGCCGTAGCGCGGAGAGCTGCGCGCCCGCGGTCGCCCGCTCCTCCACCTGCGCGGGCGCCGCGGGGCGCTCCACCTCGGCCGACCGGGTGTCCACCTGATCCTTCTGCCGCTGTTTGAGGAGCGCCCGCATCTGCTCGGCGTCCAGCAGCCCCGGTAGCCCCAGGTAGTCGGCCTCCTCCTCGCTGCCCGCGAAGGTGGCGGTGCCGTACGAGGAGCCGTCGTAGATCAGCTGGTCCAGCTCGGCGTCGGCGTGCAGGGAGACGAACGCCTTCTCCTCCTCGCCGGGCTCGTCCTTCTGCTTGTTCGCGTCGATGAGCAGCGCGTCCTCGAGTTCGTCGGACTCGCGGTGCGGCTTGCCGAGCACGTGGTCGCGCTGCTCCTCCAGCTTCGCGGCGAGATCCAGCAGGACCGGGACCGACGGCAGGAAGACGCTCGCGGTCTCGCCCGGCACGCGCAGTCGCACGAAACGGCCGATGGCCTGGGCGAAGAACAGCGGCGTCGAGGCGCTCGTCGCGTACACGCCCACGGCCAGGCGCGGGACGTCGACGCCCTCGGACACCATGCGGACGGCGACCATCCACTTGTCCGTGCCCTCGGAGAAGGCGGAGATCCGCTTCGACGCCGTCGGGTCGTCGGACAGCACGACGGTGACCTTCTCGCCGCTGATCTCCTCGAGCAGCTCGGCGTAGTCCCGGGCCGTCGTCTGATCGGTGGCGATCACCAGGCCGCCCGCGTCGGGCATCGCGCGACGCAGCTGCTCGAGCCGCGTGTTCGCGGCGTGCAGCACAGCGGGGATCCAGTCGCCGTGCGGGTCGAGCGCGGTGCGCCAGGCGCGCGCCGTCTGCTCCTTGCTCAGCGGCTCGCCCAGGCGGGCGGTGAACTCCTCGCCTGCGCTGGTGCGCCAACTCGCCTGCCCGGAGTAGGCCAGGAAGACGACGGGGCGGACGACCCCGTCCGCGAGCGCGTCGGAATAGCCGTAGACGTGATCGGCCTTGGACCGCTGGCCGCCGCCGAACTCCGGCTCGTACGTGACGAACGGGATGGGGTTGTCGTCGCTGCGGAACGGGGTACCGGTGAGCGCGAGCCGACGGGTGGCCGGCGCGAAGGCCTCGCGCACGCCCTCGCCCCAGCTCTTGGCGTCGCCGGCGTGATGGATCTCATCGAGGATGACGAGCGTCTTGTAGGCCGACGTACGCGCGTGGTGCTTGTACGGATGCATGCCCACCTGGGCGTACGTGATGACGACGCCGTCGAAGTCCGACGAGGTGCTGCCGCCCGAGTTGGTGAAGTTCGGGTCGAGGTTGATGCCGTTCCGCGAGGCCGCCTCGGCCCACTGGTACTTGAGGTGCTCGGTCGGCGCGACGACGGTGATCCGCTCGACGGTGCGGTCGGCCAGCAGCTCGGCGGCGACGCGCAGCGCGAACGTGGTTTTTCCGGCGCCGGGGGTCGCCACGGCGAGGAAGTCCTGAGGCTTCGAGGTCAGGTACTTCGTGAGCGCACGGCGCTGCCAGACACGAAGTGAAACCGCCATCGAGAAACGCACCCCTAAACCGCGAGAGAAGCCCGTCCGGCGCGAGTCCGCGGCGCGGGCGGGTCGATCGTGAACCCGGAAGCAGTCTACTCGCAACACGCGGCGATCCCGGTTACGGCGTGATCGGCCCCGGTGCGGAAGACTGAACATGATGGACGACGCACACGGCACGCCGGGAGGCCGGCAACCGGGCCCGGCGCAGGACGCCGAGCCGCGCGATCCGGGTCCGCACACCCAGGACCTGGATCGGCCCCGGCGCGCCTCGTTCCCCACGCGCGCGTGGGGCGTCGTCAAGGGCATGCCGCAGGTCCTGTGGCGCACCGTCGTGAAGTCCTGGGACGATTCGATCGTCGGGCACAGCGCGCAGGCGGCCTTCTGGACCACGCTGTCGCTGGCGCCGCTGCTGCTCGCCCTGATGGGCCTCATCGGTTACGTGGCGAACTGGTTCGGCCCCGACACCATCGGGGTGATCCACGACCGGCTCATCTCCTTCGGCCTGCGGGTCTTCACGCCCAACGTGGTGGACGAGATCATCCGGCCGATGGTCGACGGGGTGCTCCAGCAGGGCCGCGGCGACGTGGTCTCGGTGGGCTTCATCCTCGCGCTGTGGGCCGGGTCGTCGGCGCTGTCGTCGTACGTGGACTCGATCAGCATGGCGCACGATCAGCACACGGTCCGCAATCCGGTGTACCAGCGGCTGTTCGCGCTGGTGCTCTACCTCGAGTTCCTGGTGATCGCGGTGTTCACGCTGCCGCTCGTGGCGCTGGGCCCCAGCTTCATCATCAAGTACATCCCCGCGTCGTGGCACCCCGCGGTCGCCCAGCTGATCGACTTCGGCTACCTGCCCTTCGTCGTGCTCATGCTGGTCGGCGGCCTCGCGCTGCTCTACCGGCAGGCGCTGCCGCGGCCGCTGCCCTGGTACCGGCACGTGCCGGGCGCGGCGCTCGCGGCGCTGATCTTCCTCGTCGCCTCGACGGGGCTGCGCGTGTACCTGTCGTTCATCGCGTCGGGGAGCGGCATCTCCTACGGCGCGCTGGCGACGCCGATCGCCTTCCTGCTGTTCACGTTCTTCCTCGGCTTCGCGGTCATGGTCGGCGCGGAGTTCAACGCGGCGCTGCAGGACCGGTGGCCCGCGCGCGAGATCCGCACCGATCAGCTGCGGGACTGGGTCGTCGAGCAGATCAAGGAGGCGGGGATCCCCGATCCCGGCAAGGCGGCCGCCGAGGGCCTGCGCCGCGCGACCGACCCGATCCGCCGGCGCCAGCGGGCGGAGACCGACGAACCGTCCGCCGACACCGAGACGCCGGTGTCCGGCGGGTCGCCCGCCGACGCGCCGAGTGCCGTGGCGCCGCGGCGCACCGTCGAGACGGACGTCCCGGCGCGGCGCACCGTCGAGCCCGAGGCCCCGCGCGTGCCGCCCGCCCGGCCGCCGCGCGAGGTGGAGCCGCGGTGAGCGGCTACTTCTTCATGCGGTCGTAGATCTTCTTGCACTCGGGGCACACCGGCGAGCCGGGCTTGGCGGACTTGGTGACCGGGAAGGTCTCGCCGCAGAGCGCGACCACGTAGTTGCCCATCACGGCCGACTCGGCGATCTTGTTCTTCCGCACGTAGTGGAAGAACTTGGGGGTGTCGTCGTCGGTGCCGGTATCGGCGTCGACGTCGACGTCCGGCTTCTCCAGGGTCTTCGTACTCATGACTTTCATTCTGCCAGCCGCAGTGGGACGATCGAAGTGTGGGAAACCAAGGTGAGAACACCTACGTCATCACCGACGCGGAGGACTCGTACGACGAGCAGCACCGGCGGCGCGTCCGCCGCTACCTGATGATCATGGCGATCCGCATTCCCGCCCTCGTCATCTCCGCGTGGATCTACTCCGCCACCGGCAACTGGATGATCGCGCTGGCCGTGCTCGGCGGCTCCATCCCCATCCCGTGGATCGCCGTGATCCGCGCCAACGACCGGCCCAAGAAGCGCAAGGGCGAGCCCGACCGCTTCACCCGCCGCAAGCTGGATCGCCTCGCCCTGCAGGGCCACCCGATCACGACCGTCTCGACGCGCGGCGACTAGGTGCTGCTCTCCCCCGGCCTGGCACCACTGTGCCGTCGGCTCGGCCCCGCGCTGGCCGCCGCCGAGTTCTCGGAATCCGCCGTCGCCGACCGCCTGGGTGACGCCTACGGCTGCCTCTCGCGCGGCGAGCCCGGCCCCGTCGAGGCCGCGGCACCCGGCGACGCGCCCCTGGACGTGCTGATCCGCCTGTTCCTCGCCGCCGCGCCGGTCCCCCGCCCGCAGGTCGACGGTGCCCTGGCCCCCGTCACCGTCGACGAGGCCCTGGCGGCCGGCCTGCTGGAGGCCGATCCCGAGGCCCCGTCGCGGGTGCGGGCCGCTCTGAGCCTGCGGCCACTCGACCTGCCCGACGGTCCGCAATGGTTCCTCTCCGACCTCGACGGCCTCATGCGGCCGCACGCGCAGCACCGCGAGCACGTGCTCGGCGTGGGCCACGCCTCGCAGTCGCTGCTGCGGGCCACGCCGCGCGAGCCGGTGGGCACCGTCCTCGACCTCGGCACGGGCTGCGGCGTGCACGCGTGCGCCGCGACCCGGTTCGGGGGCTCGGTCACCGCCACCGACGTGAGCGAGCGGGCCGCCGGCTTCGCCGCCGCGTCCGCCGCGCTGAACGGCGCGGACGTCGAGGTACTGACCGGCGACTGGTTCGCGCCCGTCGCGGGACGCCGGTTCGACCTACTGCTGGCGAACCCGCCCTTCGTCGTGGGCGAGGGCCGCGTCGACCACACCTACCGCGACTCCGGCCTCGATCTCGACGGGGCGTCCGAGTTGGTCGTGCGGGGCGCACCGGATCATCTGGCGCCGGGCGGCACCGCCGCGCTGCTCGCCTCGTGGGTGCACGGCGACGACGAGTCGTGGCAGGCCCGGGTCGCGTCCTGGCTGCCCGCGGACGGCATCGCGGCGTGGGTACTGCAGCGCGACGTCGCCGATCCCGCGCTGTACGTGGGCACCTGGCTCCGCGACGAGGGGCTCGACCCGCGTGTCGGCGAGGGACGCGCGAAGTCCGACCGCTGGCTCGCCCACCTCGCCGACGCCGGCGTGACCGGCATCGGGTTCGGTTTCGTGCTCCTCCGGGCGATCGACGGCCCGTCGGAGGTGGTCTGCGAGGAGCTGAGCCAGCCCTTCGACGATCCCCTCGGCGACGAGGTTCCCGCGCACTTCGCGCGGATGGCGTGGCTGCGCGACGCCGACCTGGACGCCGCCCGGCCGCTACTCGGCGACGACGTCGCCCTCGAGCGCGTATCGGTGACCGGCGACGAGGGCTGGGACGAGGTGGCGGTGCGCGTGACCCGGATGTCGGGCCCGCGCTGGGTGCACGAGCTCGACGACGCCGGCGCCCGCCTGCTCGCCGGATGCCGCGGGGAACTCCCCGCCGAGGACCTCGTCCTCCTGCTCGAGGCGGCGACGGGCGAGGACGACCTCGCCGATCCGGCCCGGCGGTTGCTCGCCGACCTGCACCGGCACGGATTCGTAACCTTCCTCTAAGCAACTTCTCAGAACGCCTCGCTGTTTCCGCAGGTCAGGGGATCCGGGCTCGGGAACTCTGTGCGCCCGTCGTCCGTTGAACCTGATGTACCGGCGAACAGGAGGCAGCCACATGGCACACCGCGTCAACACTGCTAGCACCGCAGCCCGCCCCGCTGATCGGGTGCGGCCCCCGCTGACCGAGGCCGATCTCGATGCACAGAGTCCCGCCGCGGATCTGGTGCGGGTGTACCTGAACGGCATCGGCCGCACCGCGCTGCTGTCCGCTGAGGACGAGGTCGATCTGGCCAAGCGCATCGAGGCGGGGCTGTACGCACAGCACCTCCTGGCCACCAAGAAGCGGATGGCCGCCTCGAAGAAGCGCGACCTGGCCTTCATCGTGCGCGACGGCCAGGCGGCCCGCCAGCACCTGCTGGAGGCCAACCTGCGCCTCGTGGTGTCGCTGGCCAAGCGCTACACCGGGCGCGGCATGCCGCTGCTGGACCTGATCCAGGAGGGCAACCTCGGCCTGATCCGCGCGATGGAGAAGTTCGACTACGCCAAGGGCTTCAAGTTCTCGACCTACGCCACCTGGTGGATCCGGCAGGCCATCACGCGCGGCATGGCGGACCAGTCCCGCACCATCCGCCTCCCCGTCCACCTCGTGGAGCAGGTGAACAAGCTGGCCCGCATCCGGCGCGAGCTGCACCAGCAGCTGGGCCGCGAGGCCACGGACGCGGAGCTCGCGGAGGAGTCGGGCATCCCGGCGGAGAAGATCGCCGACCTCATGGACCACTCGCGTGATCCGGTGAGCCTCGACATGCCCGTCGGGTCCGACGAGGAGGCGCCGCTCGGCGACTTCATCGAGGACGCGGAGGCCGCGTCGGCCGAGTCCGCCGTGATCTCGCGGCTCATGCACAGCGACGTGCGCTCGGTGCTCGCGACCCTCGACGAGCGGGAGCAGCAGGTCATCCGGCTGCGCTACGGCCTCGACGACGGCCAGCCGCGCACCCTCGACCAGATCGGCAAGCTCTTCGGGCTCTCCCGCGAGCGGGTGCGCCAGATCGAGCGCGAGGTCATGAGCAAGCTCCGCAACGGCGAGCGGGCCGACCGGCTGCGCGCGTACGCGAGCTAGCCCCGAACCACCCTCGAAGGAACCGCGTCGGCTGTCACAGCCGGCGCGGTTCCGCTTGTTGGGCGAGGACGTCGCTGGCGTGGCCGATGCGGATCACCACGGACAGCACCGAGGCGCCGTCGGTCGTGGCGAGGATCGGCTGGCAGTCGATCGAGGCGATCTCGGGCACCTCGTAGGAGAGGGCCGCGATGCGGGTCACCACGTCGGTGAGCGCCGCGCGGTCCACGCCTGATTCGCCGGCGAAGCCGTCGAGCAGCGGGGCCGAACGGGTGGCCGTGACCAGATCGGCGGCCGCGGCGTTGGTGAGCGGCAGCAGCCGGTAGGCGCGGTCCCCCAACAGCTCCGGCACGGCGCCGCTGAGGCCGAAGGACAGCAGCGGACCGATCCGCGGGTCGTTCTCGTAGCCGACGGCGCAGCCGATGCCCTTGGGCGCCATCCGCTGGACGTGCAGCGTCGACTCCCCCGTCGCCTCCGCGAGCTCGGCGAAGGCGGCCGCCACGGCCTGCGGGCTCGCGAGATCGAGGCGGACCGCAGCGAGGTCGGCGCGCAGGCGCCAGCGCTCCCCCATCGCCTTGACCGCGACGGGGTACCCCAGCCTGTCCGCGGCCGCGGCCGCGTCCTCCGGCGTGGACGCGACGTCGAACGCCACGACGCCGATCCCGTAGAGCCCCAGGAGCTCCGCGCTCTGATCGAAGCTCAGGGTGACGGCGCCGGTGTCGGAGTCGGCGCTGGGCAGCCACTCCCGGACGCGAGTCCTCGCGGTCTCGACGTCGGTGCGGTCGGGCCGCGCGGTGTCGGAGACGGGGCGGGCGCGCCACTGCGCGTACCGCCAGCCGTGGGCGAGGACCCGGGCCGCACGCTCGGGCTCCGGATACGACGGGACCGACCCCCGGACCCGCACGCCGTCCTCGTCGGTGACGGCGAGCAGCTCGGTGACGCCGTCGAAGGCGAGGAAGGTCGAGACGATCGGCTTGATCTGCTTGCGGGAGGCCTCGAGCAGGACCGCGGCGTGCGCCTCGGGCGGCGCCTCCACCGGCGGCACGAAGACGGCGATGATCGCGTGCACCGCGTCGTCGGCCAGCGCGGCGTCGATCGCGGCGCCGAACTCCTCCGGGGTCGCCGCGGCGCCGAGATCCACGGGCTGCGCGACGTCGAGTCCCGCGCGGATCCCGGTGTGCGTGGCGAGGATGCCCAGGGCCGTCGAGTTGCCGATGACGGCGACGCGGGGGCCGACGGGCAGCGGCTGGTAGCTGAAGAAGGTCGCGCAGTCGAACAGCTCGGGGATCGAATCGACCTGGACGACACCGGAGTTCTCGAACAGCGCCTCCGATCCGCGACGGCGGCGGTCGGCGTCGATCCCGCCGCGGTGCACGGCGACGATCGGCTTCTGCCGGGACAGCCGCTGCGCGATGCGGCCGAATTTGCGGGGGTTACCGAAGCTCTCGAGGTAGAGCAGCACCACCTCGGTGGCGTCGTCGGTGTCCCAGTACTGGAGCACGTCGTTGCCCGAGACGTCGGCGCGGTTGCCGGCGGAGACGAAGGTCGTCAGGCCCACACCGCGTTTCGCCGCGGTGTCCAGGATGGCGATGCCGAGGGCGCCGGACTGGCAGAAGAAGCCCACGTTGCCGCGCCCGGGGACGACGGGGGCCAGCGTCGCGTTGATCCGCACCGCGCGGTCGGTGTTGATGACGCCGAGCGCGTTGGGGCCGATCAGCCGCATCCCGTGCGAGCGCACGGCTTTGAGGAGCCTCCGCTCCGATTCCTTACCCCGGCCACCGGCGTCGGAGAAGCCGGACGAGACGACGAGGAGCGTGCGGACCTCCTTGGCGAGGCAGTCGTCGAGCACCTGGTCCATGTTGTCGGCGGGCACGGCGACCACGGCGAGGTCCACCTGATCGGGGATGTCGCGCACCGACTCGTAGGCGCGGATGCCCGCGACCGAACGGCGTTCCGGGTGCACCGGGTACACCGGGCCGGCGAAGTCGCCCGCGATGATGTTGCGCAGCACCGCGTGGCCGACCTTGCCCGGGGTGGCCGACGCACCGATCACGGCGATCGACTCCGGCCGCAGCGCGTTGCTCACGCTGCGCGCCTCCGAGGCGAGCTCGCGGGCGTTGCGCACCGCGACCAGGGCCTCCGTGGGGTCGATGCCGAACTCCACGTGCACCACGCTGCCGTCGAAGCTGCGCCGCAGCTCGTATCCGGCGGCCTTGAAGACGTTGACCATGTACCGGTTCTCGGCGAGAACCTCCGCCTCGAAGCGGTGGAAGCCGTTCTCGGCGGCGGCGCCGGCGAGGTGCTCGAGCAGGATCGGGCCGAGGCCGCGGCCCTGGTGCTCGTCGGCGACGACGAAGGCGACCTCCGCCGACGTCGGCTTGCCGGAGTCGGCGAGGCCCTCGTAGAGGCCGACGGCGATGATCTTGCCGCCGAGGATCGCCAGCAGGCAGACACGCTGCTCGTGGTCGACGGTGGTCATCCGCGCGACGTCGCGGGGCGGCATGACCGGGTAGGGCCCGAAGTAGCGCAGATAGCGGGTGCGTTCGGAGAGTCCGGCGTGGAAGGCGACCATGTCGTCGGCGTCGTCGGGCACGACGGGCCGCAGGTGGACGACGCCGCCGTCGGAGGCGAGGACGTCGGCGACCCAGTGCGCGGGGAACTCGTACGGTCCCGACGGTGCCTGCGGGCTCGGCGCCGGGAACGGGTCGGTGGCGGGCCCCGAGGGGTGCAGGGGGGTTTCGTCAGTCACGAGGATCCTCCGGGTCGAGTCCTGGAGCGCGAAGAGCGGCAGGGAACACGTCAGTCACGAGGATCCTCCGGATCCAGTCCGTGGAGAGGAAAAACCGCGGATCGGGCGCGGGCGATGAAGCGGTCGGCAGCGGCCTCCAGCGGGGCGGCGGTGGGGTCGTAGGAGGAGGGCTCCCAGGGGGTGAACGCGGTGCCGCCGCCCTCGCCCATCGTGTCCGGCAGGCCGCTCACGGCACCGACCTGGTCGGTGGGCAGGCTCGCGGCCAGCTCCTTCCACTCCTCGGGAATCGGTGTGGCCGGGTCGATGTCGACGCCGACGACTGCGCCGATCAGGTGGGTCCAGGCGCGGGGCACCACGTGCACGAGCTGATACCCGCCGCCGCCGATGGCGAGCCACCGGCCGTCGCACACCTCGTCGGCGAGGTCGCGCATGGCAAGGATCGCGGCGCGCTGCCCGTCGACGGTGAGCGAGAGGTCGGTCAGCGGGTCCGTCGCGTGGGAGTCGCAGCCGCACTGGCTCACGATGAGCTGGGGCCGGAACTCGCGGACGATCGACGGGACCACGGCGTGGAAGGCGCGCAGCCACAGCCCGTCGGGGCAGAACGCGGGCACCGGGATGTTGACGGCGGTGCCACGCGCCTCCGGGCCGCCGAGCTCGGTCGGGTAGCCGGTGTTGGGCCACAGGTGCTGGGGGTCCTCGTGCAGGGAGACGGTGAGCACCCGCGGGTCGTTCCAGAACTGGGCCTGCACTCCGTCGCCGTGGTGGGCGTCGACGTCGATGTAGGCGATCCGGTCGAAGCCGTTGTCGAGCAGCCAGGAGATGGCGATGGCCGCGTCGTTGTAGACGCAGAATCCCGAGGCGTGCGAGCGCATGGCGTGGTGCATCCCGCCCGCGATGTTGACGGCGCGGGTGGTGTGGCCGGCGGCGATCGCCTTCGCGCCGGTGAGGGTGGAGCCGACCAGGCTCGCGGCCGCCTCGTGCATGCGCAGGAAGATCGGGTTGTCGTCGTTGCCGAGGCCGTATCCGGTGAGATCGATCCGCGAGCGGCCCGAGCCCGCGACGCGCACCGCCGCCAGGTAGTCGTCGGTATGGGCGCGCCCGAGCTCCAGCGGGTCGAAGTCCGCCGGCGCCACCACCTCGACCCCGTCGAGGACCCCGAGCATCCGCGCGAGCTCCATCGTCAGGCGCAGCCGGACCGGGTCCATCGGATGGGAGTGGGAGAACCGGTAGTCGAGAACCGAGGGGTCCCAGACCACCTGGGAGTCGGGGAACCGTGCCATGTGTCACGACCCTAGTCGTTGCACACCTGCGCCGCTTCGAAGTTAGGTAACCTTAAGTACGGGGGACGGTAGCCCGTCTCGGTTAAGCTCGACAGTGACGAGAAGGAGCTGGATACGTGAACGATCTGGTGGACACCACCGAGATGTACCTGCGGACCATCTACGAGCTCGAGGAGGAGGGCGTGGTGCCCCTCCGGGCGCGGATCGCGGAGCGTCTCGAGCAGAGTGGTCCCACCGTCTCGCAGACGGTGCAGCGCATGGAGCGCGACGGGCTGGTCCGGGTCGCCGGTGACCGGCACCTCGAGCTCAGCGAGAAGGGCCGCCAGTTGGCCATCGCCGTGATGCGCAAGCACCGGCTGGCCGAGCGGCTCCTGGTGGACGTGATCGGGCTGCAGTGGGAGAACGTGCACGCCGAGGCGTGCCGCTGGGAGCACGTGATGAGCGAGGACGTGGAGCGGCGCCTGCTGGAGGTGCTGGGCAACCCCACCACCTCCCCGTACGGCAACCCCATCCCGGGGCTCGGCGAGCTCGGGGTGGCGATCACCGGCGAGCCGGCGCGCCCCGCCCGCCTCACCGACCTGCCGCAGGGCGGTCCGACGGCCGTGGTCATCAAGCGGCTGGCCGAGCACGTCCAGGCGGACACCGACCTGATCGGCCGGTTCCGCGAGGCCGGCGTCGTCCCGGACGCGCGCGTGTCGGTCACCGTCCAGCGCGGCGCCGTGGTCATCTCGGTCGCCGGGCACGAGGACTTCGAGCTCCCCGACGAGATGGCCCACGCCGTCTTCGTCGAGGCGGTGTAGCCGATGCGCCTGGTGGTGACGGGCGGCGCCGGCTACGTCGGCAGCGTGTGCACGCAGGTGCTGCTCGAGCGAGGTCACGAGGTGACCGTGCTCGACGACCTGAGCACCGGCAACCGCGAGGCGGTGCCCGCGGGTGCCACGTTCGTGGAGGGCGACGTCGCGCAGGCCGCGCGCCCCCTGCTCGCCGACGGCGACTTCGACGGCGTCCTGCACTTCGCGGCCAAATCGCTGGTGGGCGAGTCGGTGTCGCATCCGCACAACTACTGGCAGGGCAACGTCGTCACCACGCTGACGCTGCTCGACGCGATGCTGGCGGCCGGCGTCCCGCGCCTGGTCTTCTCGTCGACCGCGGCGACCTACGGCGAGCCGGAGGCCGTCCCGATCACGGAGGACGCGCGCACCGCGCCCACCAACACCTACGGCGCGACCAAGCTCGCTATCGACGCCGCGATCTCCTCGTACGCCACCGCCTACGGCCTGGCCGCGGTCTCGCTGCGGTACTTCAACGTGGCGGGCAGCTACGGCGGCTTCGGGGAGAACCGCGAGGTCGAGACGCACCTGATCCCCCTGGTGTTGCAGACGGCCCTCGGACAGCGCGGCGACATCGCGGTCTTCGGCGCCGACTACCCCACCGACGACGGCACCGCGGTCCGGGACTACGTCCACGTCAAGGACCTGGCCGAGGCGCACCTGCTGGCCCTGGACCACGCGAAGGCAGGAACGCACGAGATCTTCAATCTCGGCTCCGGCGCGGGCTTCTCGGTGCGTCAGGTGATCGACACCTGCCGCGAGGTGACGGGGCGCGAGATCCCCGAGACCGCCGCCGAGCGCCGCGCCGGCGACCCGGCGGTGCTGGTCGCGTCGTCCCGCCGGGCGATCGACGAGCTCGGTTGGCGGCCCGAGAAGACGGACCTGCGCGACATCGTCGCCGACGCCTGGGCGTACACCCAGGAGCTGGGCGACCGCGCGCACGCCGCCCGCCGCGCCTGACCCCGTACCCCACTCCGATCCCCCTCGCAGGTCGTCACCCGGCGAGGGGGAACCCGAGGTCCCGGGGCGGGAGGTCGACGCCGAGGCGGCGGGCCACGTCCACGCCGATCTCGGCGGTGATGCACAGCTCCCGCGGATGCATCCCCGCGGCCAGCGCGTGCGCCAGGAGGTGCGCGCCCCGGTAGCGCCCGTCGGCGGTCAGCGCCGCGTCGAGGGCGATGCCGGTGAGCGGGCCGTCCCCGCGCAGGTAGCTCCCGGCGGCCACCAGCGTCGCCGCCGCCGCACGCGGTGTGCCCCGCAACCGCCGCGCCAGCTCGGCGAACAGCAGCCGGGCCTCGTCGGCCATCACGGTGAGGGCCAACGCCATCGCCGCATCGCGCACCTTCACCTCGAGCAGCGCTCCCCCGAGCAGCGCGACGTCGGCGTCCGAGAGGGCCGCTGAGCGCTGCGCGGTGACGGCCCCGACGACGGCGGCCAACAGCTCGCACGGATCGCCGTCCGCCTCGTAGTCCGCGGCGTCGCGGCAGCGGTCCGCGCCGATCCCCGGGCCCTCCTCTGCGAGCTGGTCCGTCAGCTCCGTGCGGGACCGGTGGATGGTGCGCCCCTCCACGACGGCCGCGACCATGAGAGGCGACGACGCCGGATCCGGGAGGGCGCCACTCTCGCCGTGCCGGCACACCCATCGCTCGCCGGCCTCCATCCGGTCGAGCAGGACCAGGTCGATGATCTCGAGGTCGGGATCGACCGCGTCCCGGGACCGGGCGGCGTCCACGAGCAGCCGGAGCAGCGCCGGGGCGACCCGCTCGCGCGGGCGGTCGTCGACCGCGACGCAGAACAGCCGGTCCGCGCCCTGGCGCCGCAGCAACCCCACCGCCTCGGCGATGTGAGTCCGGCAGTCTTTCCGAAGACCGCCGGACGCGGTCACCTCGAGGTCGGTCCGAGCGGTGGCCCCGATCCGGCCGGTCACCTCGTCGTGCGCGAGCAGCACCACCGATCGGGTCGGATAGAAGCCCAGGAGAGCCGGTACGGCGGCGATCAGGTCGCCGAGGCAGTCGATCTTCATGGCCGGGGCCGCGTGATGTTTCGTCATGCTCGAATGCTCGTGGAGGCGACGGACGACGATCGCCGCTGCGCCCCGTCCATCCCCACTTTGGTTACGAAACGTTCTCCACGCTGGGCGTTGTCCACAGGATCGCCCGTACCGGACACCTGCGGGCGGGCGCCCGACGTGCGGCACCGGCGAGCGCTACTGTGAACCGCGTGATCGGCTTACCGCGGTTCTCGGACCGCACGCGCGACTGGTTCCTCAGCGGCATGTCTGAGCGGGCCGGCACCCACGTCGGACCCCACGCGAAGGACGCGGAGCACCCGCAGCCGTGGTGGAAGGTCATGTGCCTGACCGGCGTCGACTACTTCTCGACCCTCGGCTACCAGCCCGCCATCGCGTTCATCGCGGCCGGTGTCATCTCCCCCATCGCCACCCTCGTGCTGATCGCGCTCACGCTGTTCGGCGCTCTCCCGGTCTACAAGCGGGTATCGCGGGAGAGCTTCAACGGCTCCGGCTCGCTGGCGATGTTCGAGCGGCTCCTCCCCTGGTGGGGCGGCAAGCTGTTCGTGCTGGTCCTGCTCGGATTCGCGGCCACCGACTTCATCATCACCATCACCCTGTCGTCGTCCGACGCCGCCGAGCACATCGTCGAGAACCCGCTCGTCCCCACGTTCCTCCACGGCGCCAACATCCCCATCACCCTGGGCCTGGTGCTGGCCCTGGGCGTGATCTTCCTCAAGGGCTTCCGCGAGGCGATCGGCACCGCCGTCGTCCTGGTGACGGTCTACCTGTCGCTCAACGTGGTCGTCATCGGCGTCTCGCTGTTCCACGTCGCCGAGCGGCCGCAGAAGGTGCTGGACTGGCAGGACCTGCTGTGGGCCGAGCACTCGAATCCGCTCATGGTGATCGCGGTCGCGCTCATCGTCTTCCCGAAGCTGGCGCTGGGCCTCTCCGGTTTCGAGACCGGCGTCGCGGTGATGCCGCAGATCAAGGGCGACCCGAACGATCCGCCCGAGTACCCCGCCAAGCGCATCCGGGACACCGGGCGGCTCCTGACCACGGCGGCCGTGATCATGAGCGTCCTGCTCGCCACGTCGAGCTTCGCGACCACCGTGCTGATCCCCGCGGAGGAGTTCGGCCCGAACGGCGACGCCAACGGCCGCGCGCTGGCGTGGCTCGCGCACGAGTACCTCGGGAACGGCTTCGGCACCGTCTACGACGTCTCGACGGTCGCGATCCTCTGGTTCGCCGGGGCGTCCGCCATGGCCGGCATGCTCAACCTGGTGCCCCGGTACCTGCCGCGCTACGGCATGGCCCCGCGCTGGGCCTCGGCCGTGCGGCCGCTGGTCGTGGTGCTCACCGTGATCGCCCTCGCGATCGTGCTGATCTTCGAGGCGGACGTGAACGCGCAGGGCGGCGCCTACGCGACCGGCGTCCTCGTGCTCATGACCTCGGCCGCGATCGCCGTGACCATCTCTGCGCGCCGCAAGCGCCAGACGGGGGCCACCTGGGGCTTCGGCCTGATCTCCGCGGTCTTCGTCTACACCACGATCGACAACATCATCGAGCGGCCCGACGGCGTGCGGATCGCCGCGCTGTTCATCCTGGCCATCGCCGTGGTGTCGATCGGCTCGCGCGTGCGCCGCTCGTTCGAGCTGCGCGCCTCGTCGATCACGTTCGACGAGAAGGCCCTCGAGTTCATCCGCGACGACGCCGCCGCGCAGCACGCGATCCGGATCGTCTCGCACGAGCCCGACGTGGACACCAAGAAGGAGTACCGGGACAAGGTCCGCGCGGAGCGCAAGTTCGGGCACATCCCCGGCCGCTCGCGGGTGATCCTGCTCGAGGTGTGGCCGCGCGACTCGTCGGACTTCGAGGAGGACCTGGAGGTCCGGGGCATCGAGAAGTTCGGCTACCGCCTGCTCAAGGTGCGCTCGGGCAGCATCGCCAACACGATCGCCGCGGTCCTGCTGTACATCCGCGACGAGACCGGCGTGGTGCCCGAGGTCTACTTCCAGTGGTCGGAGATGAACCCCGTGCTCAACATGGGCAAGTACCTGGTGGAGGGCTCGGGCGAGGTCGCGGCCGTGTGCCACGAGGTGCTGCGCCAGGCCGAGCACGACTCCAAGCGCCGCCCCACCGTCCACGTCTCCTGACGCCGCGCGCTCACGGCCGGTAGGCGAAGGGCAGCTCGTGGTGGGAAACGGACAGCGTCTCGACCCGCATCCACGGGTACCGCTGTTCGACGGTGCGCGCCAGGGCCGCGCCGTCGTGGTACCGACTGCGCAGCGCGACGACGACGGTGACGCCGCCCGGGACGGCTTCCAGCGCTTCGAGCGCCGCCGCGGACGGCCGGCGCGGCGGCCAGTACGTCGGACGGGGACCATCCGCGACCGCCGCGGCGAGGCGACCCGACTCGACGGTCGGCGGCCAGTGTCCTCGTGTCTCCCAGAGTGCGAGAGCGCGTTGCCGCGTGCTCGACGGGGCCACCAGCGCCGGTAGCGCCCGGATCAGGACGCTCGGCCGCATGCGGGCGAAGACATCGGTCGGGTCGAGCAGGGTCATCGTGCGCACCCGCTCGGGACGCGCGAGAGCATGAGCGACCGCGATCTGCGCGCCGTAGGAGTGGGCGAGCACCGCGGCGGACGGCGCACCGACGCCGTCGAGGACCTCCCCGACCCACGCCGGCCAATCCGCGCGGGAGTGGAAGGCACGCCGTTCGGTCCCACCCGCGTCGCCCGGCAGGTCGGGCGCGATCACCCGGAACCGCTGCGCGAGGTCCTCGGCCTGCGCGAACCACACCGCCGCGGTACCACCGCCGCCCGGCAGGCACAGCAGCGGTGGCGCGCCGTCGTCACCCGCGACGAGCACGTGCGTGCGGGCGAAGGCCCCGTCGACGACGAGCCTCCGGACAGGTACGCCCCACTGCTCGACCACGGCGTCGTAGGCGTCGGAGAACTCGGATCCCATTGCATTCCTCTCGATTATCGAGACATTTGACCATCAAGATACCTGCTACCGTCGGCGCATGAGCGACAACGAGCACCTCGTGCACGCCCTGCGCGCGGCGGCGCTGCGGTGGGAGCGCGAGATCGCGGCCTTCGGCGCGCGGCACGCGCTCGGCGACACCGACGTACGGGCACTGATCGCGTTGCTCGACCTGGAGCGGGCGGACGCGCCCGCCACCCCCGGTGCGCTCGCGGCGGCGTTGCGGCTGAGCTCCGCGGCGTGCACCGCCCTCGTCGACCGCCTCACGGCCGCCGGCCTGGTCGAGCGCGGCCCCGACCCCGACGATCGCCGCCGGGTCCGGTTGCTCGTCACCCCGGGCGCGCGGCGCCTCGGCGAGGACTTCTTCGGCGATCTGATCGGCCCGATCCGAGTCGCGGCGGCCGCGCTCACGCCCGCAGAAGCAGAGGTCGTGAGGCGTTTCCTCGCGTCCGCCGTTACGCCGTGAGCGGAAACACGCGGCGCGCGGGAATCGACACAGTGCGCGCGAGGTTGTCCCACGTGGAAAACTGGTAGCTCTCCCGCTCGCGCGGGGAGCACTGCGGTTGGAGGTAGCCCATGGACGAGCAGTCCCACATGTACGAGCTGGAGTTCCCCGGCCCGTCGGTCTCGGACACCGACGGCAACGGCCCCGTGCTGGTGCACGCGCTCGACGGCTACGCCGACGCCGGACACGCGCTGCGACTCCTGCGGCAGCACCTCAAGGACAACCTCACCACCGAGCTCGTCGCGTCCTTCGACGTCGACGAGCTGATCGACTACCGCTCCCGCCGCCCCTCGATGACCTTCGAGGACGGCTTCACCGGCGTCGACGAGCCCGAGCTCAACCTCTACGCGGTGCGCGATTCCGCCGGCAAGCCCTTCCTGCTGCTCGCCGGCGCGGAGCCGGACCTGCGCTGGAACGGCTTCGTCAGCGCGGTCGCCGGCCTCGCCGAGCGGTTCGGCGTGCGCACGGTCGTGGGCCTGCACGCCATCCCGATGGCGGTGCCGCACACCCGGCCCGTGCCGGTCACCGCGCACGGCAACAACCCGGACCTGCGCAGCGAGCTGCGGTCGTGGGACGGCGGCACCATGCGCCTGCCCGGCAGCGCCGCGGGCATGCTGGAGCTGCGCATGGCCGACAAGGGCTACGACACGCTCGGCCTGTCGGTGCACGTGCCCCACTACCTCGCGCAGAACGACTACCCCGAGGCCGTCCTCGGCATGCTCGGCGCGCTGGGCAGCTCCGTCGGCCTGCAACTGCCCGAGGGCGATCTCGCGGTCGAGTCCGCCGAACTGCGCGAGCAGATCGACGCCCAGGTCTCGTCCAGCTCGGAGATCTCCTCGGTGGTCGAGTCGCTGGAGCAGCAGTACGACGAGGCCGCGCAGCAGCCCCGCGAGCTGCTCATCGCCGACGGCGAGGCCATCCCCACCGGCGACGACCTGGCCAGCGAATTCGAGGCCTTCCTTGCGGAGCAGGCCGGCGACGAGGGCGAGAACGGCACCGCGTCGTGACACAGGTGCGTCAGCGCGTCGCGCTGATCCACGGCCACCGCCGGGCCTACCGGATCGGCGGCAGCGGACCCGCTCTGCTGCTCATCCACGGGATGGCCGACAACTCGTCGACGTTCGAGCCGATCCTCGAGCGCCTCGCCGAGCGGTACACGGTGATCGTGCCCGACCTGCTCGGGCACGGACTCTCCGGCCGCCCGCGCGCCGACTACTCGCTGCCCGCGTTCACCAACGCCATGCGCGACCTGCTGCTCTACCTCGGCATCGAACGCGCGACGCTGGTCGGACACTCGCTGGGCGGCGGCATCGCCGGCCAGTTCACCTACCAGTACCCGCAGATGGTCGAGCGGCTCGTCTTCGTCAACACCGGCGGCGTCACCCGCTCCGTCTCCCCCGTGCTCAAGGCGGTCTCCCTCCCGATGTCGGAGGTCGCGATCCGCTCCCTCGCCCTTCCGGGCGTTATGCCCGTCGCGAGCGCCGCGCTGGGTCTGCTCGGCCGGGTGCCGCTCAAGCTGTTCGTCGACAACGCCGAGTGCGCCCGCGTGCTCGCGGGCCTGCCGCACGCGGGGACGCCGCGCGCCTTCGCCCGCACCCTGCGCGCCGTGGTCGACCCGTTCGGCCAGGTGGTGACGATGCTCGACCGCACGTACGTCGCCGAGTCCGTGCCCGTGCTCGTGGTGTGGGGCTCGGACGACCCGATCATCCCCGTCGAGCACGCGCACCTGTTGCACGCCTCGCTCCCGTCGTCCCGCCTTGAGGTGTTCGACGGTGCGGGCCACTTCCCGTTCCGGAGCGACCCGGAGCGCTTCCTCGCGGTGCTGACCGGGTTCATCGACGACACCGATCCCGCGCGGCTGACGACGGCCGACCTGCAGGACGCCCTGCGGCGCGACGCGGATCTCGACGCCGACCTGGACACAGGCGCCGAAACGCCCGCGTAACCGGACGGGGCGCCGCCCGTAATCCGGCCCGCCCACACTGACGAGCAGTCAGTCGTGAGGAGGCCGCGATGAGTTCCGAGGTCCTGCCCTTCCGGGCCCGTCCGTACGTGCCCGACCTGTGCTTCGCGACGATCCACGGGCACCGTCGCGCCTACCGGATCGGGGGCACCGGCCCGGCCGTGCTGCTGCTGCACGGCATCGGCGACAACTCCCTGGTCTGGGATTCCGTCCTGGCGCCGCTCACCGACCGGTTCACCGTGATCGCCCCGGACCTGTTGGGCCACGGCCTCTCCGACCGGCCGCGCGCCGACTACTCCGTCGCGGCGTTCGCGAACGGCATGCGCGACCTGCTCTGCTACCTCGGCATCGAGCGCGTCTCGGTCGTCGGGCACTCACTGGGCGGCGGCGTCGCGGGGCAGTTCGCCTACCAGTACCCGGAGATGGTGGAGCGCATCGCCTTCGTGGCGCCGGGCGGGGTGGACCACGACGTCTCACCGCTGCTGCGGCTCCTCTCGCTCCCCTTCGCCGAGCAGCTCGTCGCGCTCACGGCGCTGCCGGGTGCGAAGCAGGTCCTCGCCACCGCGCTGCTCGCCGCAGCCGCCGTGCCCAGCCCCGTGCGCCCCGACGCGGTGCAGCTGCGCCGCGCGCTCGACCGGATGCCGAACACCGCCTCCCCGCACGCCTTCGCGCGGACGCTGCGCTCCGTGGTCGACCTGCGCGGCCAGGTGGTCACCATGCTGGACCGCTGCTACCTCACGGCCGAGGTCCCCACGCTCGTGGCGTGGGGCTCCGACGATTCCATCATCCCGGCATCGCATGCCGAGGTGCTCCGGGCGGCGCTGCCGTCGGCGCGCGTGGAGGTGTTCGACGGTGTCGGCCACTTCCCGATGACGGAGGCGCCCGACCGGTTCCTGACGCTCCTCACGGACTTCCTGACGACCACCTCGCCGGCGCGGCTGGCGCGGACCCACCTGCGCGACGGGCTGCGGTCCGCCGCCGGCGTCACCGTCGCCGCGCCGGCCCAGGAGCTGGGCTGAGCGGCCACGATCGCGGCCCGTAGAGTGAGATGAGTGAACCTCACCGACCTGCTGCCGTCCGACCCGACGGCCGACGCGGTCTTCGAGGCCTTCCTGGAGTGGACCGAGGATCGCGGCATCACGCTCTACCCCGCCCAGGAGGAGGCCCTGATCGCGGCGTGCTCGGGCGCCAACGTGATCGTGGCGACGCCCACCGGCTCCGGCAAATCCCTGGTGGCGATGGGCGCCCAGTTCGCGGCGCTCGCGCAGGGCCGCCGCACCTACTACACCGCCCCGATCAAGGCCCTGGTCAGTGAGAAGTTCTTCGCGCTGTGCGAGGTCTTCGGCACGGAGAACGTGGGCATGGTGACGGGCGACGCCGCGGTGAACGCCGACGCCCCGATCGTGTGCGCCACGGCGGAGATCGTCGCGAACTTCGCGCTGCGCGAGGGCGCGGACTCGGACATCGCCCAGGTGGTGATGGACGAGTTCCACTACTACTCCGAGCCCGACCGCGGGTGGGCCTGGCAGGTGCCGCTGATCGAGCTGCCGCACGCGCAGTTCGTGCTCATGTCCGCGACGCTCGGCGACACGTCCTTCTTCGAGGAGGATCTCACCCGACGCACGGGACGGGAGACGGTCCTCGTCGCCGGGGCGGAGCGCCCGGTGCCGCTCCACTTCGCCTACTCCACCATGGCGATCCAGGACCAGATCGTCGAGCTGGTCACCACGCACCAGGCGCCCGTGTACGTCGTCCACTTCACGCAGCAGTCCGCGGCGGAGCGCGCCCAGGCGCTCATGTCGCTCCCGCTGGCGAGCAAGGAGGAGAAGGCGGCGATCGCCGCGGCGATCGGCGACTTCCAGTTCACCACCGGCTTCGGCAAGACCCTCTCGCGCCTGATCCGCTCCGGTGTCGGCGTGCACCACGCCGGCATGCTCCCCCGTTACCGGCGGCTGGTGGAGAAGCTCGCGCAGGAGGGCCTGCTCAAGGTCATCTGCGGCACGGACACGCTCGGCGTCGGCATCAACGTGCCGATCCGCACCGTCTACCTCACGGGCCTGACCAAGTACGACGGGAACCGCACGCGCCACCTCCGGGCCCGCGAGTTCCACCAGATCGCGGGGCGGGCCGGACGCGCGGGGTTCGACACGATGGGCACCGTCGTGGTGGCCGCGCCCGAGCACGAGATCGAGAACGCGCGCCGGGAGGCGAAGGCGGGCGGGGATCCCGCGAAGCTCAAGCGCGTCCAGCGCAAGAAACCGCCCGAGGGCTTCGTCTCCTGGGGGAAGGCCACCTTCGAGAAGCTCGTGGCGGCGGATCCGGAACCGCTGGTCTCGCGTTTCTCGGTGACCAACTCGATGCTGCTCAACGTGATCGCCCGGCCGCAGAACTGCTTCGAGTCGATGCGTCACCTCCTGGAGCAGAATCACGAGTCGCGCCGGAACCAGCTACGGCACATCAGAACCGCGATCACGCTGTTCCGCGGCCTCGAATCGGGCGGCGTCGTCGAGCGGCTCGCCGAGCCCGACGAGGACGGCCGGCACGTGCGGCTCACCGTCGACCTGCAGCCCGATTTCGCCCTGAATCAGCCCCTCGCGCCCTTCGCGCTCGCGGCGCTGGAGCTGCTCGACGCCGAGTCTCCGGAGTACGCCCTCGACGTGATCTCCGTGATCGAATCCGTCCTCGACGACCCTCGGCCGGTACTGCGGGCGCAGCAGAACGCCGCGCGCGGCGCCGCGGTGGCGGAGATGAAGGCGGACGGGATCGACTACGACGAGCGGATGGCGCTGCTCGAGGACGTCACGTACCCGAAGCCGCTGGAGGAGCTGCTCGTCCCCGCGTTCGCGACCTACGCCGCGGGGCACGCCTGGGTGACGCAGTTCGAACTCTCGCCGAAGTCCGTGGTGCGGGAGATGATCGAGCGCGCGATGACCTTCAACGACCTGGTCTCGAAGTACCAGCTGGGCCGCTCGGAGGGCGCGGTCCTGCGGTACCTGTCGGACGCCTTCCGGACGCTGCGGCACACCGTTCCCGAGGCGGTGCGCACGCCGGAACTCGACGACTACATCGCCTGGCTGGGCGCGCTGGTGCGGTACGTGGACAGCTCGCTCGTCGACGAGTGGGAGGAGATGACCTCCCCGGACCCGGTGAAGGCGCACGCCTCCGCCCCGGAGATCGGGCGCTCCACGTCGCTGACCTCCGACGAGCGGGCGTTCGCAGTCATGGTGCGCAACACGATGTTCCGGCGCGTGCAGCTCGTCGCCGAGGAGGAGTACGACCTGCTCGACGCGATGGACCCCGGCGTCGACTGGTACGCGGCCTTCGACGACTACTACGAGGACTACGACGACATCGAGACCGGACCGGACGCCCGTGGCCCGCAGCTGTTCTCGCTCGACACGTCGATGCCGCGGGCCTGGAAGGTGCGGCAGACGATCGCCGATCCCGACGGCGACCACGGCTGGGCCATCACGGCCGTCGTCGACCTCCCCGCGTCCGACGAGCGCGGCGACGTCGTACTCGTGGACGTGGAGGTCGTCTCGGGCTGACTAGCCCCGGACGACGGCGTCGAGCCCCGCGAGGGACTGGTCGAGGTACTCCGGCGGGAACGGCGGCATGGAACCGACGAAGTCCCGGAAGGACTGCGGGGTGTCGGTCCAGTCGTAGGTCAGCGTGACCTGCGTGCCGTCGTCCGACGGTGCGAGGTCGTACCGCCACCACCATCCGCCGGCCTCCCAGGCGCCCTCCCGGCTCGTTCCGGGCAGCCACCCGATGACCCGGTCCCGCTCGAAGTCGGTGACCTTGTTCTCCATCACGTAGTCGCCGCCCGCCTGCTCGAGGTACATGTTCACGGAGAACATCTGCCCGACGTGGTCGAGCGGGGCGGGGTCCACCGCGGCGCGGACCCAATCCGTGGGCTCGATGTCCTGGTGGCGCGCAGGATCGGCGAGCGCGGCGAAGACCCGATCGGGGCTCGCGGCGATGACTCGGGTGGTGGACATCCGCTCGGACATGGTGACTCACTCTCTGCTGTGTCTCCACGACGCGCGTCGGCCCGCACGCCATGTTCACAGCGTACACATGAAGGCCTCCGGCGGCGCCGGATCGCGGGTATCCGCCGCCGGTCAGCGTGCGGGCGCGGCCTCGACGCCGCCCTCGTCCGCCCCCTGCGCCGCTGCCGACTCCACGGTGGGGGTCGACTCCACGGCGGGGGCCGACTCCGTGGGCGTCGGCTCCGACCGCGGGGTCTCCGGCGCGCTCGTGCCGGAGGCCTCGACCACGGTCGACGCGTCGGTGGGCGATGCGGGCGAAGCCGGTGCGGGCGTCGCCGGGCCGCTGGGCGCCGGCTCAGGCGTCGACGCCCAGACGGCGTCGAGCGGCGCGCTCGTCGCGGAGACGGGCGTCGTCGCGGGTTCGACGGAGACCGGGCGCGCCCCGGACGAGGGGCCGGCCGCGTCGTCCGCGCCGAACGCCGACGAGCTCCCCGCGGGTGCCGCCGGCTCCGCGGTGCGCGCCGCGCCGTCCCCGGAGGCGGCGTCGGACGACGCGACCCCGGCCGTGCCGGCCGGCGCGGCGGTCACCGTCGGGCCGGCGGGCCGGAGGACGTCGGCGACGACCTTCTGCACCTGGGCGATCGCGTCCTCGACCGCGATGAGCACGATCCGCACCGCGGTCTCGAGGCTGTTCTGCACGAAGTAGACGGCGCGCTCGACCGCGCTCGGGTTGAGCGCGCGGGGGTCGACGCCGGTGCGCACGATGCTGCCATCGGCGCGGGTGATCTCGAAGTAGCCGATCACGGGCTCGTGGTCGGACACGGGATCCGCTCCCGCGACCGGGATCTGCACCCAGCGGACCTTCGCGCCGCCGGTGGTGCCCACGTAGTCGAGGGTGTCGCGGTAGCCCGTATAGCCCTGCTGCGCGACGAGGGTATTGGTCACGGAGTCGTAGGTGAAGGGCAAGGCGCCGGGATCGAACAGGTCGATCCCGCTGCGGGCGATGAGCTGCTGGAACTCCGTGAGTCCCTGGGCGTCCGGCCTGCCCTTCCCGGCGAAGTACTCGGTGTTGAAGTCGCCCCCGTAGATCACGGGCGCGCCGTCCGCGGCGAACGTGTCGACGAAGCGGCGCAGCTCCGCAGCCTGCTTCATGCGGATGTCGTGGGTGCGCGAAGCGCGGTCGTTGATCGTGTCGTCGGCCTGGGTGTGCATGGCGACGACCCAAAACTCCTGGCCGTCCTTCTCGATCCGGGCCATCACCGCGCCCTTGTTCGCGAACATGTCGGGGGCGAGCGGGGCGTAGTTGGTGTAGACGTACTGCTCCGACTGCGCGATCGGGTACTTGCTCACCACAGCGACGCCGCCGTTGACCGACCAGAGCGCGTCGCTGCAGGCGCCGAACACTCCGGCGCAGCTCTCGCCGAGGCGCGGCGTCTGATAGGTGTAGCCCTGCTCCCGCAGGCCGTCGAGGATCGCGCGGCCGGCGGTGCCGTTCACCTCGCTGAGCAGCAGCACGTCGGCGCCGCTCGCGGCGAGCTGGTCGACCGACGCCCGGACGCGGGCGTCGGAATCGGCCTGGGTCCCGGAGACCGCGTTGAGGATGTTCGGCAGCTGGTACATGTTCCAGGCCTGCACCTTGACCTCGACGGGTGCCGCGGGCGCGGGCGCCGGCGCGGGCCGCACCACGGGCGGCACCGCCGTGGTCGCCGCCGCGGCGGGAGCCGCCGTCATCGCGCTGATCCCCGCGACCGCCATCACAGCGACCGCCGTCGCCCCGAGCCCGCCTCGCCGTGCCATCGTCCCCGCCCTTCGTCCTTGCGATACCAAGGAGAGATTAAACCGGACGTCGAGCCGATTCGGTGGGCGATCTCGTGCGGCGGCGCGAGTGGGCGCGGGCTACTTCCGGCGGGGCCGGTTGCGGGCCGCGCGCGCCTCGATGACCCGCTGCTCATCGGCGCGCACCGCGTCGAGGCCGGCGCGCTCGTCGATCAACCACTGCGGCGGATCCGCGAGGAGGGCTGTGATCTCCTCGGTGGTCAGCGCCTCGCCCACGCCGGCGCGCTGCAGGCCCGAGATCGACACGCCCAGGCGGGCGGCGACGAGGTTCTTCGGGTGCGGCCCGTTCTTCCGCAGATCCTGCAACCACTGCGGCGGCTCGGCCTGCAGCGCGGCCAGCTCGTCGCGGGTGATCGCCTTCTCCTGAAACTCCGCTGGCGTGGCGGGCAGGTACACGTCCAGCTTCTTCGCCGCGGTCGCGGGTTTCATGGACTGCGTGTTCGGCCTGCTCATGCGGACCAGCCTATCGGTAATCTCATGCCGTGACCTCATCGCTCCCGCCGGGCCTGCGGCTCGGCTACGTCCCCGGCGCCACGCCCGCCAAATGGGCCCGCATCTGGGGCGAGCGGCATCCGGACGTCCGACTGGACCTCGTCCCCCTCCCGGCGGCGGACGCGCCGGACGCGGTCCGGGACGGCACCGTCGACCTGGCGCTCCTGCGCCTGCCCGCGGAGACGAGCGGGCTCGCGACGATCGCGCTGTACGAGGAGCAGGTGGTCGCGGTGGTGCCGAAGGAGCACCACGCCGCGGCCGCCGACGAGCTCGCCGCGGCCGATCTCGACGGGGAGCCGACCCTTCTCCCCCACGACGAGGCCCTGCACTGGGACGGCGCCCCGGGCGCGCCGGTCGAGCACCGGCCGGAGACCACCGAGGCCGCGATCGAACTCGTCGCCGCGGGCCTGGGCGTGCTCCTCGTGCCGCAGTCGCTCGCGCGGCTGCACCACCGCAAGGACCTCACGTACCGGCCGGTCATCGACGCGCCGCCCTCCCCCGTCGTGCTCGCGGTCCTCGCGGGCGAGCAACCGGAGGCCGTCGCGGAGTTCATCGGCGTGGTGCGCGGCCGGAAGACGGGCTCGTCCCGGGGCCGCGCCGAGCCCGCACCCAAGCGCACCGCGCGCGAGAAGACGCTCGCGAAGCAGGCCGCCCGCGCCGCGGCGGGCAAGAAGGCCGCGACCCCGAAGGCCAAGCCCGGCAAGCGACCCCGCCGCTGAGCTCAGCCGAGCGATTCGATCCACTCGTCGACGGCCAGCACCTCGGCCTGACGCGGGAAGACCTTGCGCACCAGCACGCGGTGCACCTCGGGATCGTGGTCGGCGCAGGCGTCGGCCAGGACCGTGAGGCCGTAGTCGAGATCGCCCGCGTAGCGGACCGTCGACAGGACCACCCCGCTCGTCGAAATGCCTGCGAGCACCAGGTGATCGGCCTGCAGGCCGCGCAGCACCACGTCGAGATCGCTGCCGCTGAACGCCCCGAACCGGCGCTTGACCACGACGGGCTCCCCCGGCAGCGGCGCCACCTCGGGGACGATCGCCGTGAGCGGCGACACCTCGGTCATCGAATCGCCTCCCTCGCGCAGCATGGCGAAAGCCCGGTTGGTCGGCGGGATCTCGGGATAATCGGGCCGGAAGGCGACACGCACGTGCACCACCGGCACGCCGTGGTCGCGCGCCGCCGACAGGGCACGTGCGGCGGAGGCCAGCGCTGCGGCGCCGGCGCGCTCGGCACCGTCGACGATGCCTCGCTGGTAGTCCATGAGGATCAGAACGGAACGCGATTCGGCCATGCGTCCAGGCTAGCGCTCAGCGCAGCGCGTCGAGATCCAGCCGCACGGCGAACGGTGCCGTCGCCGCGAACGCGCCGGTGGCCCCGACGGACTCGTAGGCGCCGTCGACCAGTGTGAGCACCTCGAGCCGGACGTCCGCACCGTCGAGGTCGACGATCCAGTAGTGCGGGATCCCGACCTCGGCGTACTCGTGGCGCTTCATGACCAGGTCGGTCCTTCGGGTGCCGGGCGAGAGCACCTCAACAACGAGTATCGCGTCCGAAGCGACAAAGGGCTTTGCCGCGTCCTGCGGCATCACCACGGCATCGGGAGCGCGGACGGACGCCGGTGTTCGGGCCTCGAGAATGAGGTCGACCTCGGGGTACGCACGAAACCCTTCGGGCGTCGCCCCGTTGAGCACGCTGAACAGAACCCCTGCGGCGTACTGATGTTCCGGCCTCAGCTTCGGCGACACGATCAGGACCCCCTCCTGCAGCTCCGCGTGCGACGACGAGTCCTCCCCCAAGGCGTCCCACTCCTCCAACGAGAGGAGGTGCGGGCGGGTCGCTGCGGTCATGGCGCCATCGTACGCCCGGTTCGGCCAGGTCACACGGTAGATCCCGCGGCCGCGCGGGCGATCTCGGCGAGGCGGGCGAAGCCCTCCGTCTTCGCGCTGGACGCTCGGTAGGCGAGGCCGATCCGGCGGCCCGGCGCCGGTGCCGCGAACCGTGCGGTCGCCAGATCCGTGCCGCGCAGTTCGACGGCGACCGCGGGCTCGGGCAGCAGGGTGACCCCCAGCCCGCCGGAGACGCACTGCACGATCGTCGCGAGCGAGGCCGCCCGGGTGTCGCCCATGACGCCGACGCCCGCCTCGGCCTGGCGGCACAGGTCGAGCGCCTGGTCGCGGAGGCAGTGTCCCTCGTCGAGCAGCAGCAGCGGCAGCCCGGAGAGGTCGTCCGCGGTCAGGTCGTCGCGGCCGGCGAGCGGGTGACCGGGCGGCACCACGAGGACGAACTCCTCGTCGTAGAGCGGGATCTCGGCGACCGACGAGCTGTGCACCGGCAGCGCGAGCACGGCCACGTCGATCCGGCCGGAGCGCAGCGCGTCGAGCAGGCGGGCCGTCTGGTCCTCGACGACGGTGACCGCCAGATCGTCGACCTCGGCGCGCAGCTGCGGCAGGATACGGGGCAGTCGATACGGCGCGACCGTCGGGATCATGCCGAGCCGGAGCGTCCCCCGCAGCTCGCCGGTGAGGCCGGCCGCCGAGCTCACCAGCTCCGCCGCGGACGCGACGATGACGGAGGCCTGTTCCAGCAGGGCCATTCCCGCCTCCGTGATGAGCACTTTGCGCGTGCTGCGCTCCACCAGCTGTACGCCGAGCCCGGTCTCGAGCGAGGCCAGCGCCTGCGACAGCGACGGCTGGCTCACGCCGAGCGATGTCGCCGCGGTGCCGAAGTGGCGCGAGCGTGCCACTGCGACGAAGGCGCGCAGCTGCGCGAGGGTCGGCTGATAAGGCTGATCGGACATACCTATCAGTCTAGTGCCATCCATCACCTTTGCTTTACAAAGATGTGATTCGCTCGGCACAGTGGTCTCCGAAAGCAACCCCGCCCGCGCGCCCATACCCCGGGTCGCACCTCGGGCTCATCGATACCCAATGAAGGAGTCATCTTGCCTCTCTTGACCATCGGCGACCAGTTCCCCGCGTTCAACCTCACCGCCGTGATCGGCGGCGACCTGTCGAAGGTCGACGCGCAGCAGCCGGACGACTACTTCACCACCGTCACCAGCGATGACTACGCCGGCAAGTGGAAGATCGTCTTCTTCTGGCCGAAGGACTTCACCTTCGTCTGCCCCACCGAGATCGCCGCCTTCGGCAAGCTCAACGACGAGTTCGCCGATCGTGACGCCCAGGTGCTCGGCGCCTCGGTCGACAACGAGTTCGTGCACTTCCAGTGGCGCGCGCAGCACGAGGACCTCAAGACCCTCCCCTTCCCGATGCTCTCGGACCTCAAGCGCGAGCTGGCGCAGGCCTCGGGCGTGCTCAACGCCGACGGCGTCGCGGACCGCGCGACGTTCATCGTCGACCCCAACAACGAGATCCAGTTCGTCTCCGTGACGGCCGGTTCCGTGGGCCGCAACGTCGACGAGGTGCTCCGCGTGCTGGACGCCCTGCAGTCCGACGAGCTCTGCGCCTGCAACTGGAAGAAGGGCGACCCGACCCTCGACGCCGGCGAGCTGCTGAAGGAGAGCGTCTAAACACATGTCGATCGACAACCTGAAGAACGCGGTCCCCGAGTACGCCAAGGACCTCAAGCTCAACCTCAGCTCGCTCGCGCGCTCCACCGAGCTCACCGAGCAGCAGCTGTGGGGCACCTTCCTCGCCTCGGCCGCGGCCACCAAGAACGCGACCGTCCTGCGCGAGATCGCCGAAGAGGCCGCCGACACCCTGTCGGCGGAGGCCTACCAGGCCGCCCTCGGTGCCGCCTCCGTCATGGGCATGAACAACGTCGCGTACCGGGCGAAGGGCTTCCTCGGCGCCGACTACGCCCAGGTGCGCATGGGCCTGCGGATGAACATCATCGGCAACCCCGGCGTCGACAAGACCGACTTCGAGCTGTGGAGCCTCGCCGTCTCGGCGATCAACGGCTGCGAGCACTGCGTCGCCGCCCACGACGACGTGGTCCGCAAGGCCGGCCTCACCAAAGAGCAGGCCTTCGAGGCCGTCAAGGTTGCGGCCACCGTGCAGGGCGTCGCGCAGGCGATCTTCGCCGCCGAGACCCTCGCGACCGCTTCGGTCTAGCCTCACCGCTTCACAACACGACGGTGCCCGCCCCTCCTCGCGAGGGGCGGGCACCGTCGTTCTCGTACGCGTAACGAACAGCTCGCGACCACCGACCTACGGTCATGCGGCAGAACCTGGTGGTGGCGCTCCGCGTCGCAGCCCTCATCGTCCTCCTCACCGCGGCACCCCCGCGAGGCGAGCTACGAAGACTTCCGCCGCGACGTGGAGCGGGGTTCCGTCACCCGGGTCATCATCCCGAAGAACCAATGGACCCAGGACTCCGTCCGGACCGGAATCTGGTCCACCGGCCCGTTCCGGTGGAAGCAGGGCACGGTCGTCGACACGCCTCCGTGGGAGATGCCCGAGTGGTCCACGCGGTCCACGTCGGACGCCGCGGGTCCGTCGCCGTGGTCGACCTTCGCGAACGACATGCGTGCGCGAGGCGTCGACCTCGATCGTGAGTCCGACGACGGTCCGACCTTCATCGCCTGGCCGTTGCGGACTCCGGAGTGGTTCAGCCTGTTCGTCTTCCTCACCTGGCTCGCGACTTTCGCCGTGATGCTCACGTCGACCCCGCGCTGGGGCAATCGCTGGGCCTGGTTCTGGATGTTCGTCATCGGCCAGATCGGGGTGATCCTCTACCTGATCTTCGAACCGCGGCCATTCGTGCGGTTCCCCCGCCGTCGCCGCCCGGGCGGCCCGCCGGGTGCACCCGAGCCGTACGACGAACCCGCACCGCCGAGACCGCGGCGCGACGGCGCGCAGGGCTGCCTGCTCTCACTCCTCGCCGCGATCGTCGCAGCCGCGGCATCGGCGGGGGTCGGGTGGCTCGTCGGCTTCGTCCTGCCGTGATCGTCACGGTCGCCAGGAGCCGGCCTCCTGGCGGGTTGCGTGGTTGACCCGGTTCCAGAGGTTGATCTGCCCGACCGCCAGGACCAGCGCGGCCAGCTGGTTCGCGTCGAACTCGTCCGCGGCGGCGTCCCACAGCGCGTCCGGCACGGCCTCGGGGCGCCCCGCGAGCGCGGTCAGCTCCTCCGTGAGCTCGAGCGCGATCCGCTCGGCGTCGGAGAAGTAGGGCGTGTGACGCCAGGCGCCGACGGCGAAGAGCTTGTCGTCGGACGCGCCGTGCTTGCGGGCCATCCGCCAGTGCCCGTCGAGGCAGGTGCTGCAGCTGTTGAGCTGACTGGCCCGCATGTTGACCAGCTCCAACAGCTCCGGCGACAGCCCCGAGGCCGCCACCGCCTCGCCCAGCTTCGTCAGCGCATCCAGCGCCCCGGGCAGGGCGAAAGCGGGGTTCGTCATCCGTGCGGTCATGTCGGTCTCCTCTGTCGGTCACACTCGGGGCGGGCGCCCCGTCATACACCTGACGGATCGACGACGGAGGATGTGACACATGGACCTGAACGACTTCGAAAGCGCACGGCCCCGGCTGCTCGCGGTGGCCACGCGGATGCTCGGCTCCCCCGCCGACGCCGAGGACGCGGTGCAGGAGGCGTGGCTCCGGGCCGACCGGGCGGACGGGGAAGGAACCGTCGACAATCCGGCCGCGTGGCTGACGACCGTCGTGTCGCGGATCTGCCTGGACCGCCTGCGCGCCCGTCGCGAGACCGCGTCGCTCGACGACGTCGACCCCGCCGACCCTGCGCCCGCGCCAGACGACGAAGCGCAACTCGCGGAGTCCGTCGGTGCGGCGATGGGCGCGGTCCTCGACGACCTCGGGCCGGCGGAGCGCGTGGCCTTCGTCCTGCACGACGTCTTCGCCGTGCCCTTCGACGACGTGGCGGCCATCCTCGGGCGGAGCCCCGCCGCGACGCGCCAACTCGCGAGCCGCGCCCGCCGGCGGGTGGCCGGGACGCCCCGGCCGGACGCGGCGCGGACGGACGCCGTGCGCGCCTTCCTCGCGGCGTCGCGCGACGGTGACTTCGCCGCCCTCGTCGAGCTGCTCGACCCGGACGCCGTCTTCCGCACGCACACCGACGGTGCGGCCACGTCCGTGCTGACCGGCGCGCCCGCGATCGCGGAGGCCTTCCTGTTCAAGGCGAAGACGGCCCTGGTCGCGCTGGTCGACGGCGTGCTCGGCTACACCGTGCGGCTGCCTGGCGCGCCCAGCTACCTACTGCTCGGCGACGTGACTTTCACCGCGGACGGCCGGATCGCCGCCCTCGACGTCACCCTGCGCGCCGACGAGGTGGCGGGCAGCGAGGTGGTCCCGCTCTGACCCGTGGAACGACGGTGTCCGCCCCCGGAGAGCCGGGGACGGGCACCGTCGAACGCGATGGGCCTAGTGGTCGATGGCCTTCTCGACACCGACGCCGGTGAGCGAGCGGACCTCCATCTCGACCGCCTTGTCGGCGAGATCGGTGTCCGGCTTGCCGAAGAGCGTGCCCAGGATCGCGAGGCCGAAGCCGATCGGGATCGACACCAGGCCGGGGTTCTCCAGGGGGAACCAGTGGAAGTCGAGCGACTTGAACATCGACGTCGACTTGCCCGACACGGCCGGCGAGAAGACGATCAGGACGATGGCCGAGATCAGGCCGCCGTACATCGACAGCACCGCGCCGGTGGTGTTGAACTTCCGCCAGAACAGCGAGAACAGGATCGTCGGCAGGTTGGCGGACGCCGCGACGGCGAACGCCAGGGCCACCAGGAAGGCGATGTTCTGCCCCATGGCGCCGATGCCCAGGATGATCGACGCGATGCCGATGACCACGACGGTGATGCGCGAGACGCGGACCTGGGACTCCTCGGAAGCCTTGCCGTGCTTGATGACACCGTTGTAGATGTCGTGGGCGAGGCTCGCGGACGCGGTGATCGCCAGGCCGGCGACGACCGCGAGGATCGTGGCGAAGGCGACGGCGGAGATGACCGCCATGAGGATCGTGCCGCCCAGCGAGAACGCGAGCAGCGGCGCCGCGGAGTTGACCCCGCCGGGGGCCTTCGCGATGACGTCGGCGCCCACGTAGGCGGCGGCGCCGAAGCCCAGCACCAGGGTGAAGATGTAGAACGCGCCGATCAGGCCGATGGCCCAGGTCACCGAACGGCGGGCCTCCTTGGCCGTGGGCACGGTGTAGAAGCGCATCAGCACGTGCGGCAGGCCCGCGGTGCCGAGCACCAGCGCCAGCGCCAGCGAGATGAAGTCCAGCTTGGTGGTCTCGGTCTTGCCGTACTTGAGGCCGGGCTCGATGATCTTCTCGCCCGCCGCGCTGCCGTCGATGGCCTTCTGCAGCAGGTCGGAGAAGTTGCCCTTGACCGCGGCGAGCACCATGAGCGTCATCAGCAGGGCGCCGCCGACGAGCAGGACCGCCTTGACCATCTGCACGTACGTGGTGCCCTTCATGCCGCCGACGAGCACGTAGACGATCATCAGGACGCCCACGACCGCGACGACGACGGCCTGGCCGGTGGTGCCCTTGATGTTGAGCAGGAGCGAGACGAGGCCGCCCGCGCCGGCCATCTGGGCGATCAGGTAGAAGAGCGAGACGGTGAGCGTCGCGAGGGCGGCGGCCATGCGGACGGGGCGCTGCTTGAGCCGGAAGCTCAGTACGTCGGCCATGGTGAACTTGCCGACGTTGCGCAGCCGCTCGGCGACGAGCAGGAGCGCGACGAGCCAGGCGACCAGGAAGCCGATGGAGTACAGGAAACCGTCGTAGCCCTGGACCGCGATGGCGCCGCAGATGCCGAGGAAGCTGGCGGCCGAGAGGTAGTCGCCCGCGATGGCGAAACCGTTCTGCGGGCCCGTGAACGTGGCGCCGCCGGTGTAGAAGTCCGTGGCCTTCTTGGTGGTACGACTGGCCTTGATGACCAGGCCCATCGTGACGCCGATGAACAGGACGAAGACGAGGATGTTCAGCGCGGTGGAGCCGACCTGCTGGCCGACCTCGATCGTGCGGGGCTCCCAGGCGAGGAGATCGGTCACTGGCCCGCCTCCCCGGCCTTGAGCTCGCCCTCGATGTGCTCACGGAGATCCGTCGCCATCGGGTCGATCGTGTTGTTCGCGAACCGCACGTACGCCCAGGTGATGGCGAACGTGGTGACGAACTGCCCGAGCCCCATCACCAGCGCGACGTTGATGTTCCCGAACAGCTTCTGGCTCATGAATTCGTGCGCGTAGGTGGCCAGCAGCACGTACACGGCGTACCAGAGCAGGAACGCCACGGAGATCGGGATCACGAACGTCGCCAGCCTGCGCCGGAGCTCGTGGAATTCCTTGCTGTCGTAGGCGCGCTGGTAGACCGCCGCCGCATCCTCTTCGTTCACGTCCGAAAGTGTGGCACGGACCACATTCACCGCAGGGTTGAATGGGCCACATACGCCGTGCAACCCCTTGCAACCGCCTTTACTCGGCGCTTGCTCCGGTCAGGAGTCGAGCGCCCGCCGCGTCGCCGCGGCGATCTCGGCGACCTGCTCGTCGGTGGTGACCAGCGCCGGCGAGTACTGCAGCGTTCCGAGGCCGGCGGCGCGGCCGGAGACGCCCTGCGCCCGAAGCTTCTTCACCATCGCCATGGCCTCGGCGGGCTCGTGCAGCTGCACGCCGGCGACGGCGCCGACGCCGCCCCGCACGTCCTTGACCTTCGGATGGTCGGCCAGCGTGGCGAGCTCCCGCAGCAGGGTGTCCTGCAGCCGCAGCGCCTCGGCGAGCAGGTTCTCGCGCACCATGATGTCGAGCACCGCCATCGACGCAGCGGCGGCGGCCGCGTGGCCTCCGTAGGTATAGCCGTGCCGCCACCACACGCCGCCCCCGTAGAAGGGCTCGGCGACGCGCGGTGCCACGAACAGGGCGCCCATCGGCACGTAGCCGCTGGTGAGCCCCTTGGCCGTGGTCATCAGGTCGGGCTCCAAGTCGAACCGGCTCGAGGCGAACCACGCGCCGCCGATCCGGCCGAAACCGGTGATCACCTCGTCGGCGATGAACAACACGTCGTGCTCACGGCAGATGTCGCGGACCTCGCGCAGGTACCCCTCCGGTGGGGGCAGCAGGCCGCCCGCGCCGATCACCGGCTCCGCGACGAAGGCCGCGATGGCATCCGCGCCGACCCGCTCGATGAGGCCCAGCAGCTCCTTCGCGTCGTCCCACGCGACCGTCGCGGTGTCGTCGAAGAGCACGCCGCCGTAGCCCTCGGCGTTCGCCGGGATGCCGCCCAGGCTGGTGCCGCCCACGTGCATGCCGTGGTAGGCGTTCGAGCGGCCGACGATGAGCTTCTTCTCCGGACGTCCCTGCTCCTGCCAGTACCGGCGGGCCAGCTTGATCGCCGAGTCGACCGAATCGGAGCCGCCCGAAGTGAAGAAGATCTTGCTGTCCGGCACCGGCGCGATGGCCTGCAGGCGGTTCGCGAGGGCGACGGTCGTGTCGGTCGCGGCATCGCCGAAGCCGGTCACGTGCGCGACCTTGAGCAGCTGGTCGCGCACCGCGTCGGCGACCTCGGCGCGGCCGTGGCCGACGTTGGCGAACCACAGGCCGGCGGTCGCGTCGAGGTACCGATTGCCGTCGGTGTCGAAGACGTACGCGCCCTCGCCGCGCGCGAAGACGAAGGCGCCGTCGCGCTGCACGGCGCCCATGTCCGCGAAGCCGTGCCAGAGTGCCGATGAGGTCGTGGGTCCCTGTCCGCTCATGGTGGATAAACTAGTCGCAAATGACGAAGCAGGAGACGCGCACCGCACGAGACGACGGCGCGGGCGGACCGTCGAAGCGCGATCTGTACGCCGCGCTCGGCACCGATGCCGACCCCGCGCTCACCCTCCGGGACGAGGCCCGCCTCCGCGGAAGACTCAAGCGCGCCAAGCCCTCCGACCTACCGAAGCTGGCCCGCGAGGTCGAGACCGCGCGGGCGCGCTACGCCGAGCGCACGGCGGCGGTGCCGGCCATCGTCTACCCCGAGAACCTGCCCGTCAGCGCGCGGCGCGAGGAGATCGCCAAGGCCATCTCCGAGAACCAGGTCATCATCCTCGCGGGCGAGACCGGTTCGGGGAAGACGACGCAGCTGCCGAAGATCTGCCTCGAGCTCGGCCGCGGCGTCCGGGGCATGATCGGCCACACCCAGCCCCGGCGACTCGCCGCCCGCAGCGTCGCCGAGCGCATCGCCGAGGAGACGAACACGGAGCTGGGCGACGCCGTCGGCTACGCCGTCCGGTTCACCGACCGGGTGTCCGCGAAGACCTCGGTCAAGCTGATGACCGACGGCATCCTGCTACGCGAACTCACCCGCGACCGCCTGCTCCGCGACTACGACACGATCATCATCGACGAGGCCCACGAGCGCAGCCTCAACATCGACTTCCTCCTCGGGTACCTGCGGCAGCTGCTGCCCCGCCGGCCCGACCTCAAGGTGATCGTCACCTCCGCGACCATCGAGCCGGAGCGGTTCGCCGCCCACTTCGCGCGGCCCGACGGTACGCCGGCCCCCGTCATCGAGGTCAGCGGCCGCACCTACCCGGTGGAGATCCGGTACCGGCCGCTGGACGAGATGACCGACGACGCCGAGCCGCTCGACCAGGTCACCGGGATCGTTCACGCCGTCGACGAGCTCTCCCGCGAGGCAGCCGGCGACGTCCTCGTCTTCCTCTCCGGCGAGCGCGAGATCCGTGACGCCGCGGAGGCGCTGCAGGCGCACGTGCGGCCCGGGACCGAGATCCTGCCGCTCTACGCACGCCTGTCCTCCGCCGAGCAGCACCGCGTCTTCGCCCCGCACACGGGCCGGCGGATCGTGCTGTCCACCAACGTCGCCGAGACCTCGCTGACGGTGCCCGGCATCAAGTACGTGGTGGACACCGGCACCGCGCGCATCTCCCGGTACTCGGTGCGCACCAAGGTGCAGCGCCTCCCCATCGAGCCGGTCTCGCAGGCCTCGGCGCAGCAGCGCTCCGGGCGCTGCGGCCGCACGTCGGACGGCATCGCGATCCGGCTGTACTCGGAGGACGACTTCGACGCGCGGCCCGTGTACACCGATCCCGAGATCCTGCGGACCAACCTGGCCTCGGTGATCCTGTCGATGACCGCGCTGGAGCTGGGCGAGGTCTCCGCCTTCCCGTTCGTGCAGCCGCCCGACGAGCGGGCCGTCCGCGACGGCACCGCACTGCTCGAGGAGCTGGGGGCGCTGGAGGACGCGCACGAGGGACACAAGCGGCTCTCCGCGGTCGGCCGTCAGCTCGCGGACCTGCCCGTCGACCCGCGCATGGCACGCATGCTCGTCGCCGCCCGCGAGTTCGGGGTGCTCCCCGAAGTGCTCGTGATCGTCGCCGGGCTGTCGATCCAGGATGTGCGCGAGCGGCCCGCCGAGCACCGTCAGGCCGCAGACGCGCAGCACGCCCGCTTCGCCGACCCGACCTCGGACTTCCTCTCGTACCTGAACCTGTGGCGGCACCTCGGCGACCGTCGCGCGGAGCTGACCTCGAGCGCCTTCCGCCGCGAGTGCCAGCGGGAGTTCCTGCATTACGTGCGGATCCGCGAGTGGCAGGACCTGCAGGGCCAACTGCGGCAGATCTGCAGGGACCTGGGGTGGAAGCTCGACTCGCTCGGCCGGGAGCCGGCGCCGTCGCCCGACCTGATCCACCAGGCGATGCTGGCCGGACTCCTGTCCCAGATCGGCCTGCGCGAGCCGGACGGCAGGGAGTTCCTGGGCGCGCGGAACGCGAAGTTCCTGGTCTTTCCCGGCTCCGCACTCGCCAAGAAGCCGCCGCGGTTCGTCATGGCCGGTGAGCTCGTGGAGACCTCGCGGCTCTTCGCGCGGACCGTCGCCAAGATCGAGCCCGAGTGGGCCGAGAAGCTGGCCGGGCCGCTCGCGAAGCACCACTACTCCGAGCCGCACTGGTCCACGAAGCGGGAGGCCGTGCTCGCCAAGGAGCGCGTCACACTCTTCGGCGTGCCGCTGGTGGCCGACCGCACGGTGAACTTCGGCCGTATCGACCCCGTCGCCGCGCGGGAACTCTTCCTGCGGCACGCGCTCGTCCAGGGCGAATGGCGCACGCGCCACCCGTTCTTCGCTCGTAACCGGGCGCTGCTCGACGACGCGGAGTACCTCGAGGACAAGGCCCGCCGCCGGGACATCGTCGTGGACGAGGACGGTCTCTACGACTTCTACGACCGACGCGTGCCCGAGGGCATCGTCTCGGCGCGCCACTTCGACTCCTGGTGGAAGAAAGCCTCGCGGACGGACCCCCGCCTGCTGGACTTCACCGCCGACGACCTCCTCGCCGACGGTGCCGCGGACGTAACCGCGGAGGCGTACCCGACCTCGTGGCTGCAGGGCCGCATCGAAGTCCCGCTGAAGTACCGCTTCGAGCCGGGTGCGGCCGACGACGGCGTCACCGCGCGGATCCCCGTCAAGGACCTGTCCACCGTCCGCGCCGACGGCTTCGAGTGGCTCGTCCCCGCGATGCGCGAGGAGCTCGCGGTGGCGCTGATCAAGTCGCTGCCCAAGCAGCTGCGCCGCGAGGTGGTGCCGGCCCCCGACTTCGCCGCGGCCGCGCTCGCGCGCCTCACCCCGCGCGCGGAGCCGCTCACCGAGGGCCTCGCCCGCGAGCTGACGCAGCTGTCCGGCACCGTGATCCGAGCCGGGGACTTCTCCACCGGCGCGATCCCCGATCACCTGCGGGTGACGTTCACGGTGATCGGCGACGACGGCCGCGTGCTCGGCTCCGGCAAGGACCTCGACGCCCTCAAGCGCAAACTCGGGGCCGCGGTGCAGCAGGACCTGTCGAGCCGCGCCGGGGCGTACGAGCGCGCTCCGGCGAAGCAGTGGACCGCGGACACTCTCGGCGACGTGCCGCGGACCATCGACACCGAGGTGCGCGGCAGCCGCGTGACCGGCTTCGGCACTCTCTACCCCGCCGGTGACGCCGCGGGCGTGAAGGTGGTCGCGGCGGAGCCGGAGCAGACCGCGCTGATGGGGGCCGGGCTCGACGTGCTCCTCGCCAACGTCCTCCCGGCGGCGCACAAGTCGGTGCTGCAGTCCGTCGGACAGCGGGAACGGCTGGCACTGTCGCAGAGCCCGTACGCGACGCCGATGGACCTCGTCGCCGACTGCCGGCGGCGCGCCATCACGGATCTCCGTGTCCGCGCGGGCCTCGCGTGGACGCCGGACGAGTTCGCGTCGCTCACGGCGACGGTGCGCGCCGGGCTCGGCGAGGCGGTCCAGCAGAACTTCGCCGCCGTCGCCGCCGCGGTGGCGACGGCCACCGAGGTTCGAGGCGCGATCGCGTCCGCGCCGCCGGCGCTGCGCGACGCGGCGGAGGACATCGCCGAACAGCTCGACGGGCTGCTGTTCAGCGGCTTCGTCGCGGCCACTGCGGACGTCCATCTGCAACACCTGCCGCGCTACACCGCGGGCGCCGCCGCGCGCTGGGCCGCGCTACCCGCGTCGATCGACCGGGACGACCGCGGCATGGCGACGCTGGATCGTGTCTACGGCGCCCTGACCGCGAAGCTGGACACACTGCCCGAGCATCGCCGCGACGCAGCTCTGGACCAGGTGCACTGGCTGATCGAGGAACTGCGGGTCAGCCTGTTCGCGCAGTCGCTCGGTACCGCCGGGTCGGTCTCGGAGAAGAAGGTGCTGGCCGCGATCGCGGCTCTGACCTGAGAGCCGACCGCGCGGGCCGGCGCGGAAACGGGCTACGCCGCGTCGGTGGGGTCCGCCGCGGCGGCCCGGGTGCGGAGATCGCGGATGGCGGCCTCGAAGTCCTCGATGGACGAGAACCCCTGGTAGACGGAGGCGAACCGCAGGTAGGCCACCTCGTCGAGGTCGCGGAGCGGCCCGAGGATGGCGAGGCCCACCTCGTTCGCAGGAACCTCGGCCACGCCCATCGCGCGGATCGCCTCCTCGACCTGCTGCGCGAGCTTGTGCAGATCGTCCTCGGCGACGTCGCGGCCCTGGCACGCGCGGCGCACGCCCTTGACGACCTTCTCGCGGCTGAAGGGCTCGGTGACGCCGTTGCGCTTCACGACGGCCATCACCGCGCTCTCGACGGTGGTGAAGCGGCGCCCGCACTCGTTGCAGGAGCGGCGGCGGCGAATGCCCTGCCCGTCGTCGAAGACACGCGAATCGACCACACGGGTGTCCTCGTTCTTGCAGAACGGGCAATACATCGGTCCACCTCCCGCGCGGCTGCGCTCGGACGTCCGGCGGGGCAGTTGCAGCACGGTGGCCCCTGCCACCGACGTGCCCCGCGATCTCGACTCCGAGAATACTCGGCGCGGGAACGGCACCACGTTGTCGAGGTGGGCGGAGCGCCCGCCCTGCCGGGAATCCACTATCACCATGCGGGTGGTCATCTGCGTCTCCTTCGCTCGTGGGTGATGGTCAGTAGCGCGGCGTGACGAGGGTCTGCCCCGCGTGCACGCGGCCGCCCTGCAGGCCGTTGATCTCCGAGATCTCCGCGACGACGGCGGCCTGAGCGCGCTCGGGCGCGATCTCACGGGCGATCTGCGCGAGGTCCTGGCCGGCACGGACCGTCACGACCGAGGTGAGGGCGGGCTGCGCCGCACCGGCGGGCGCGGGCTCCGCCTGGGGCGCGCCGCCGAACAGCACCAGCAGCGCGGCGAAGACGCCGGCGGCGAACAGGACGCACGCCGCGACGGACGGGCCGGGGATGCGGCGCGCGCAGCCGTCGGCGCGCGAGTAGCCGAGGGGTGCGCGGCGCCCCGCAGTACGCACGCCCGGGCGTTCGACGGTGCGCCGAGCGGACCCGCGGGCGCCGGTCACGCGGACGGCGGTGGGCTCCGTTCGAACAAGCCCCTCTGCGGCGCCGTTCGACGAGGTGATCGAGAGCGCGGACACCTCCCGTCCGCGGCTGCGGGCGAGCCTCGGCGAGACCCCGCGGGCCCGGGTCGCGCCGCGCCGGTCGGCGGCCGCAGAACCGTGCCGCACGAGCGCCTGCGCCTCGGCGCCAGCGCTCTGCGCTGCAGTGATGACGTCCCGATCGATGATCGCGGTCATGATCTCTCCTTCGTCGGTAGCGGGTCCTTCTCGCTCACCTACTGGTCTATCGGAGGGGACTGACAAGTTTTCAATCCAGCCCCACCAGTCACACCGGAGTGCGTGCAAGTGTTCGAGAGAACTTCTGTTCGATTTCTACCACACCCCTCGAGCGAGCGGAAGACACGCGGACAAATTTCTCGAACAGATGTTTGTCAGGTCGTTCGAGCTGGACTACAGTGGAGTCGGAACCGAACGGGCGTGAGGAGCGACACATGACAGATGAGCGACAGGTTCAACACCGGGACAAGCGCTTCCGCGACGCACAGGGCAACGTCTCCGAGGATCACCTCACCCGTCGCCAGAAGCAGGTCCTGGAAGTCATCCGGCGCTCCGTCCGCGAGCGCGGCTATCCCCCGAGCATCCGGGAGATCGGCGACGAGGTGGGCCTCACGTCCACCTCCTCCGTGGCGCATCAGCTCCGCACCCTGGAGCGCCTGGGCTTCCTGCACCGCGATCCGAACCGCCCGCGCGCCGTGAACGTCCAGGGCGCGGAGGAGCGCACCGCCCAGGTCATCCAGAAGGTCATGGAGGACGAGGACCGGATGCCGGAGCCCGCCTTCGTCCCGGTCCTGGGGCGGATCGCCGCGGGCGGCCCCATCCTGGCCGAGGAGGCGGTGGAGGAGATCTTCCCGCTCCCCCGTGAGCTCGTGGGCGAGGGCTCGTTGTTCCTGCTCAAGGTGGTCGGCGAATCGATGACGGATGCCGCCATCTGCGACGGGGACTGGGTCGTGGTGCGTCAGCAGTCCGTCGCCGAGAACGGCGACATCGTCGCCGCGATGCTCGACGGCGAGGCCACCGTCAAGACCTTCCGGCGCACGGGCCGCGACGTCTGGCTGATGCCGCACAATCCCGCCTTCGACCCGATCCACGGCAACGACGCGGTGATCCTCGGGAAGGTCGTCACCGTGATGCGTCGGATCTGACCGCACCCGCACTCGCCTCCGGCCGCGCCGGCTCGTCGACCGCTCGGTCGGGGGCCGGCGTTCGTCGTCCACCGAGGGACGCCAGCGCGCACGCGGCGCCACCGAGCACCAGCCCGGCGAGCACACCCGGATGAAGGGCCTCGCCCAGCATCAGGAAGGCGAACAGCGCCGAGACCGACGGGATCACGGCGAAGAGCATCGCTGCGCCGCTCGCCCCGGCGATGCCGATCACGCGCAGGTACAGCGTCGTCGCCGTCATCGAACTCAGCAGCACCATCAGCACGAGCACGAGGGCGCCCTGCACGGGATCGCTCACCGTCGCGCCGAACAGTACGGTCAGGGCGCCGGCCGGCACGGCCGCGACCACCATGCCGATCGCATTCCCGGCCAACGGATCCACGTCGCGGCAGAACCGCTGCTGGTACACCCCGCCCACGGCGATGCCCGCCAGTCCCACCAGCGTGAACCCGATCCCCGCCCCGGCATGGGCCAGGGCCGGCACCGTCGACCAGCACGCTGTGACGACCGCTGCGAGCCCCAGCAGAGCCGCCAGGGCGCGGCGGGCCGTGAGCCGCTCGCGGAGCGCGATCCGGGCCATCACCGTCGTCACGGCCGGGTTGACACCGATGATCAGGGCCGCGACCCCGGCGGGCACGCCCGCCTGCAGTCCCAGGTAGCAGCCCAGGAACTGCGTGGCCTGCGTGAGCAGCCCGACGACGACGGCGTGTCCCAGGTCGGCGCCCCTCGGCAGGCGCCGGTCGGTCGCGCGCACCAGGCCGAGCATCAACACCCCGGAGACCGCGAACCGCAGGAAGAGCAGCAGGAACGGGCTCATCGCCGCGATCCCGAGGGCACCCAGCGGATACCCGAAGGCGTACAGCACCACGACGGAGAGCGCGAGCATCGGCGGAATTCTCATGACTCGATGGTCGAACGCGCAGGCCCCCGCCGTCCAACAACGATTGACGATCACGATCGATCGGTTCTATCGTTCAGTCATGCCGGATCCGATCCTGGACATCGTCCCACTGCGCAGCGTGGTCGCCATCGCCCGCTGCGGCGGAGTCCACCGCGCCGCGGAGACGCTGCACCTGACGCAGTCGACCGTCAGCGCGCACCTGCGCAGGCTCGAGAAGTCGACGGGCGGCACGATCGTCGAGAAGGCGGGCCGCGGAATCCGGTTCACCGATCACGGCAACCGGCTCCTCGGGCACGCCCAGACGATTCTCGACGCGCACGACGCCGCCGTCCACGCTCTCGCCTCTCCCACGACCCGCACGCTGTCGGTCGCCGCGACCGAGCACGGCGCCGACCGGCTCATCCCCGAGCTCAGCCGCGGCTTCGGCGCCCTCCCGGGAGGATGGGCCGCCCAGTTCCGGTTCGATCGCAGCGCGCAGATCGCGGGCGCCGTCGACCGCGGCCTCGCCGACGTGGCGGTCTTCCTCGCCGCCGGCGATCACCCGGACGCCGTCGGCCCCATCGACCTGCGGTGGTACGCCGCCCGGGAGTGGGAGCGCCCCGCCGGAACGGTGCCCGTCCTCCTCTTCGACGACCCGTGCGTGCTGCGCGCGCCCGCGGCGGACGCGCTCGCGCGCAACGGGATCGACTACACGATCGCCGCCGAGGCCGCGAACCTCGCGGGCCTGTACTCCGCGGCCCGCAGCGGCCTGGGGGTCACGCTGCTCCCCGCCATCGACGCGACCGACGGCCTGATCACCGTCGACACGATGCCGCACCTGCCGCCGATCGCTCTCGCGGTCACCGTCGGGCCGCGCGTGCCGGCGACTGTCCGGGCCGCCGTCCGCCGTGCCGCCGCCTCACTGACCACTCCCCGCTAGACCGCGCTCTCCTCCGCCGCGTCCACCGTCTGGCTGAGAAGGACTGCGATGGTCATGGGTCCGACGCCACCCGGCACCGGGGACGCGGCGCGGGCGCGCGCGGCCGCGCCCGGGGCGACGTCCCCTGGAGTGAAGCCCGCGTCGACGATGACCGCACCGGGGCGCACCATGTCGGCGGTGATCAGGCCCGGCCGGCCCGCGGCCGCGATGAGGACGTCGGCGCGTCGGGTGTGCGCGGCGAGGTCGCGGGTGCGGGAGTGGCACACCGTGACCGTCGCGTCGCGCTGGACGAGCAGCGCGGACAGCGGCTTTCCGAGGATCGCGCTGCGCCCGACCACGGTCACGTCCGCGCCCGCGAGCACGACTCCGTGATGATCGAGCAAGGCGACGATCCCCGCGGGCGTGCAACTGCGGTGGCCCGGCCTGCCGAGCGCGGCGGCCGCGAAAGCGGCGCTCGAGGTGCCGTCGACGTCCTTCGTCACGGGGATCGCGTCGAACGCGGCGCGCTCGTCCACCTGCGGCGGCAGTGGATGCTGCAACAGGATGCCGTGCACGCCGTCGTCAGCCCCCAACTCGGAGAGCACACTGATCAGCTCGGCCGTCGTGGTCTCCGCGGGCAGGTGAACGAAGCGGGAGTCCAGGCCGTGGTCGGAACACCGACGGCGCTTCATCGCCACGTACGTGGCGGATCCCGGGTCGTCGCCGACCAGCACGGTGGCCAGGGTCGGGGTGAACGGCAGCGCCGCGGCGCGTGCGGCGGTGCGGCCGTTGAGCTCTGCGGCGAGCCGGGTTCCGGAGAGAACGATGGGCACGGACACGGCGACCTCCTGGGACTTCGACGCCCAGGCGCGCGGCTCACGGATACTCCGGTGGGCCGCTCCCCCGGGGTGCTCCCCGTCAGCGCCAGTCACGGCCACCCTCGAGGCTACCCGCCCTGCGCGCTCGCCTCCGCGTACCGGTGCAGGTGGTCGGTGGCCGAGCCGAACTCGGTCTCGATGGCGGTGAGCCGCTTGAAGCAGTGCCCGATCGCCAGCTCCTCCGTCATGCCCATGCCGCCGTGCAGCTGGACCGCGTTCTGCCCGACGAACCGCGCGGCCCGCGCGATGGTGATCTTCGCGGCCGAGACAGCGCGACGCCGCACCTGCGGCTCCGCGTCGAGGTTGAGCACCGCGAGGTAGCTCGCCGCGACGGATTGCTCGAGCTCGAGCGACATGTCCACCATGCGGTGCTGCAGCGCCTGGAAGGAGCCGATCGGCACGCCGAACTGGCGGCGCTGCTTGGCGTAGGCCACCGTGTCCGCCACCACGCGGCGCATGATCCCGACTCCCTCACAGCACACCGCGGCGGCACCGTCGTCGAGGGCGCGTTCGACGACGTCCCAGGCCCCGCCCTCGGCGCCGAGCAACGCGGACGCGGGCACGCGGACGTCGCTGAGCACGAGATCGCCCGTGTGGTGATCGTCGATCGTGCGGAAGTACTGCGCGCTCACCCCGGCGGGCGGGGCCTGCGGGTCGAACTCGAGAAGGAAGAGCGAAATCCCGTCGCGGTCGAGCCGGCCTCCTGCGGTGCGGGCGGCGACGATCAGGTGCGTCGCGACCGGCAGGTCCGCGACCACGATCTTCGCGCCGGACAGCACGTACTCGTCACCGTCGCGCACGGCCGTCGTCTGGACGTCCCAGGACTCGCGCCCGGACTCGGGCTCGGTGAGCGCGAACGCGGTTCGCGCGCCTCCGTCGGCGATCGCCGTCAGCAGCGCGTCGGCGGCCGCGCCGCCGGATCCGCGCAGCAGGGCGGCGCCCACGACGGCGGTGCCGACGTAGGGCTCGACGACGAGCGCGCCGCCGAGCTCCTCGGCGATCACCATCATCTCCTCGGGCCCGCCGCCCAATCCGCCCACGGACTCGGGCAGCGTCGCGGCGAGGATGCCCAGCTCGGAGGCGAAGGCCTCCCACACGGCGGGTTGCCACCCGATTTCGGAGCGGGCCGCGCTGCGCGACTCCACCAGCGGGTACCGGCCCGTGAGGTAGGACCGCACGGCGTCGCGCAGCATCGTCTGTTCGTCGGTGAGTGTGAAGTCCATCTACAGCCCCAATGCCGCTTTCGCCAGGATGTTCCGTTGGATCTCGTTGGAGCCCGCGTAGATCGAGCCCGCACGATCGTTGAAGTAGCGCAGCGGCGCGACGGCCTGCCACAGGTCTCCGCTGTGCGCGCCGTCGGCGGGCGGAAGGTACTCGACCACCGGTCCGCCGGGCCGCGTGACGTGCGGCTGATAGACCCGGCCGCGGGGGCCGGCGCTCTTGTGGATGAACTCGGTGATCGCCTGGCTCAGCTCCGTACCCAGGATCTTGAGCATCGACGACGCGGTGCCCGGGTTGCCGCCCGCGGCGAGCACGGCGAGCGAGCGGTGCTCGAGGATCTCCAGGACGTCGACGCGGGCGCGCAGCTCCGCCAGCCCGAGGCGGAAGTCGTCGTCCTCGGACAACGGCCGCCCGCCGCGGCCGGCCACCGTCGTCGCCTCCTCGGCGAGCCGGTCGAGCGAGACCTGCATCCAGGGAGCCGCAGCGCCGCCGCCGCGCTCGAACTCGAGGAGGTACTTGGCGACCGTCCAGCCCTCGTCGATCTTCCCCAGCACGTTGGCCTTCGGCACCCGGACCCTGTCGAAGAAGACCACGTTCTGCACCTCCTCGCCGGAGGCCATGACGAGCGGCTGGATCTCGATGCCGGGCACCGTCATGTCGAGGAGCAGGAACGTGATGCCCTGCTGCTTGCGCTCCTGCTTCGAGGTGCGGACCAGCGCGAACATCCAGTTCGCCTCGCGCGCGTGGGTGGTCCAGATCTTGGATCCGGTGAGCACGAGGTCGTCGCCGTCGGACTCCGCGCGCATCGCCAACGAGGCGAGGTCCGAACCGGATTCGGGCTCGGAGTAGCCCTGGCAGAAGAAGACCGACTCGTCGAGGATGCCCGGGAGGAAGAACTTCTTCTGCTCCTCGGTCCCGAACTTCACGATGGCGTGCGCGACCATCCGGATCCCCATCGGCGACAGGAAGGGAGCGCCGGCGAGCACGGATTCGCGCGAGAAGATGTAGTGCTGCGCGACCGACCAGTCGCAGCCGCCCCACTCCACGGGCCATCCGGGCGCGGCCCACCCCTGCTTGTGCAGGATCGCCTGCCACTGCAGGCTCGCCTCGTGATCGGAGTAGACGCTGGTCGCCAGCCTGCCGGCCGCCCGCAGATCGTCGGTGAGGTGCGTGTCGAGGAACTCCCGCACCTCGTCGCGGAAGGCCTCTTCCTCCGCCGTGAACGTCACATCCATCCGGGTCTTCCCCTCGTTGACACCCTCGCACTGGCGAGACAAAATAGAAGTATGTCTCATCCGGAGCGTCCTGACAACCAGGTCGAGGTGATCCACCGCGCCGCGCAGTGGTTCCGCGAGGGCCGCCGGGTGGACCTGGGGCAGCTCGCGAAGGCGAGCGGGATCGGCCGGGCCACGCTGTACCGGTGGTTCGAGGGCCGCGAACAGGTGGTGGGCGAGGCGATCTGGCTCGGCATCGCGCAGGCGATCGCACGAGTCGAGGCCGCCGAGCCGGTCCGCGACCGCGCGGCCTTCCTCCGCGCGTTCGGGCGGCTCGCGCACGAGGTGCGCGACTATCCCCCGCTCGCCGGATTCGCCACGGACGAACCGGAGTTCGCGATGCGGGTCCTGCAGTCGGGCGGCAGCGTGGTGCAGGCGCGGCTGATCGAGTGGGTCGCGGGCTGGCTGGCCGACATCGCCGTCCCGTCCTCCGACGCCGCCCGCGGCGTATCCCGGGCGGACCTCGCCTACGCGATCGTCCGGCTCGCGGAGTCGTTCCTGTGGTCCGACATGATCATCGGTACGCCGCCCCAGCCGGACAAGGCCGCGGCCCTCGTCGAGCTGCTCCTCGACGGGGCGGGCCGGCCCTAGCCGGAGACGATGCCGACGACGAGGTTGATCGCCGTCGCGAGGATGACGGTGCCGAAGGCGTACGAGAGCAGGCAGTGCCGCAACACCACGCTGCGGAGCTCCCGGGTGGAGACCGAGTTGTCGGAGACCTGATAGGTCATGCCGAGGTTGTAGCTGAAGTAGAAGAAGTCGCGGTACGAGGGCGGGTCGTCCGTCCCCCAGTCGATGCCGCCCGGCTCGTCGCCCTCGTCGCCGTAGTAGAGCGCGGCGTACTGCGTGGCGTAGGTCAGGTGCAGCGAGGCCCACACGGCGAAGGCGGCGAGTAGCGCACCCGCCGCGGCCACGTTCCGCGCGTCGGTGCGGCCCGCGAGCAGCAGGATCACGATCGCCGCGAGGCCGCTGATCGCGATCACCCCCACCACGAGCTCGGCGACCCGGGGCCGGAAGTTCTCGCGGCGCACCGTCGCCCGGGTGGCGGCGTCGTCCAGCGGCCACAACACGAACCACCCGACGGCGGCGAAGACCGCGGCCGCCGTGCCGATGCCCAGCAGCGCGCCCAGCGAGAAGCCCAGCGGGACGCCGACGGCCACCGTCGTGACGGCGCCGACGGCGAGGGCGAGCGCGGCGCGCGCGGACGCCGAGGGCGGGAGGTCGCGGGTCTCGCTCACGACGCCGGGTACTGCGCCAGGGCTCCGGCGAGGGGCCCGGGGACCCGGGCGACGATCCGCGTACCGTCGGCCTCGTGCTCGGCGCTGACGACGGTGCCCTCGGCGTGGATCCGCGCGACGAGGTCGCCGCGGTCGTAGGGCAGGAGTGTGCTGACCTCGACGTCGCCCGCGGTGATGAGCTGCGTCATCCGCTCGAGCAGCTCGTCGATGCCCTCGCGCGAATGCGCCGAGACGAAGACCGCCTCGGGCAGCGCGACGCGCAGCTGGGCCAGCACCACCGGATCGGCGGCGTCGATCTTGTTGACCACGAGCAACTCCCGCGGCAGCGACGCCTCCCGCTCCCCCGCGACATCGCGCAGGACCTGCCGCACGGCGTCGATCTGGCGCTGCGGCATCACGTCGCTGCCGTCGACGACGTGCAGCAGCAGGTCGGCGTCGACGACCTCCTCGAGCGTCGACCGGAAGGCCTCGACGAGCTGGGTGGGCAGGTGCCGCACGAAGCCGACGGTGTCGGTGAAGACGACGTCGCGGCCGTCCGTGAGCACGCCCTGCCGGGTGGTCGGGTCGAGGGTGGCGAACAGCGCGTTCTGCACCAGCACGCCGGCGTCGGTGAGCGCGTTGAGCAGGCTCGACTTCCCGGCGTTGGTGTACCCGGCGATCGCCACAGCGGGCACGCCCGAGCGGCGACGCGAGCCGCGCTTGGTGTCCCGGGCCTGCTTCATGCCCTTGATCTCGCGGCGCAGCTTCGCCATCCGCTCACGGATCCGGCGACGGTCGGTCTCGATCTTCGTCTCACCCGGACCACGGAGGCCCACGCCGCCGTTGCTGCCCGCGCGACCGCCGGCCTGCCGGGACAGCGCCTCGCCCCAACCGCGCAGGCGGGGCAGCATGTACTCCATCTGCGCGAGGCTGACCTGCGCCTTGCCCTCGCGGGACGTCGCGTGCTGGGCGAAGATGTCGAGGATCAGGGCGGTGCGGTCGATGACCTTGACCTTCACCACCTTCTCCAGGGCGTTGAGCTGCGCGGGCGTGAGCTCGCCGTCGCAGATCACCGTGTCGGCGCCGGTCGCGAGGACGACCTCGCGCAGCTCGTGCGCCTTGCCGGAGCCGATGTAGGTGGCGGGGTCGGGCCGGTCGCGACGCTGGATCAGTCCCTCGAGGACCGCGGAGCCCGCGGTCTCGGCCAGGGCCTTGAGCTCGGCGAGCGAGGCGTCGGCCTGCGCCGCGGAGCCGGAGGTCCACACGCCCACGAGCACGACCTGCTCGAGGCGCAACTGGCGGTATTCGACCTCGGTGACGTCGTCGAGCTCGGTCGAGAGGCCGACGACGCGACGGAGCGACGAACGCTCCTGCAACTGGAGTTCGCCGACGGTCGGGGCCGGCTCCCAGGTATCCATGTCTGTCATATGCCTCCAGTGTGGCACGACGGGACGTGGGAGGTCACGCGGGTTTTCCCAGGGCTGAACGCGGCGGGCGTCGTCAGAGGCGGGCGGTACCGGAGGCGACGAGGCGGCTGGGCCCGCGGAGCACGGCACCGTCGGCCTCGACGGTGACGGTGACGACCCCGCCCGGCACGTGCACGTCGACCGCGCCGGTCTCGAGGCCCGCGGCGCGCAGGGCGGCGACGGCGGCGGCGACGGTGCCGGTCCCGCAGGACCGGGTCTCCCCCGAGCCGCGCTCGTGCACGCGCATGTGCACGGCACCGTCGGCCAGCGGGGTGACGACCTCGACGTTCGTGCCGTGCGGGAACAGGCCGTGGTCGAAGGTGGGCGCGCTGGCGACGTCGAGGGCGAGCAGGTCCTGCTCGGTGAGCCCGGGCACGATGCAGGCGAGGTGCGGGTTGCCCACGTCGACGGCGATCCCGGCCAGGTCGCGCCCGTCGACCCCGGCGGACGAGCTGCCGAAGACGCGGGGCACGCCCATCGCGACGGAGACCTCGGCGGTCTCGGGGTCGGCGTGGTGCACGCGCACCGGCTTGGCGCCGGCCCGGGAGCCGACCGTGAACTGATCGCCCGCCACCAGCGCGTTCGCAGCGAGGAAGTGGGCGAAGACGCGCACGCCGTTGCCGCACATCTCGGCGATCGAGCCGTCGGAGTTGCGGTAGTCCATGAACCAGTCCTCGCGGGCCACGCCGGCGGGCAGCGCATCGAGGACGCCGGCGTCCAGCAGCTCACCCGCGCGGGCGGCGCGGAGCACGCCGTCACCGCCGATGCCGGCGCGGCGGTCGCAGAGGGCGGCGACGAGCTCGGGCGTGAGCTCGATGTCGACGCCCGGGTCCGGCAGGATCACGAAGTCGTTCTCCGTGCCGTGGCCCTTGAGGAAGTCCACTGCGGTCATGGGAACCAGTCTACGGGCGCGTCATGGCCGCCACGGCGGGGCGGCGTGCGCGGCGAGCGCGGCGCCGAGCAGGTCCGGCGCCGCGGCGTCCAGCCAGACGACGCGGGGATCGCGCCGGAACCACGACCGCTGCCGGCGGACGTACCGCCGCGTGCCGATGAAGGTCAGTTCGCGCGCCTGCTCGAGGTCGTACTCGCCGTCGAGCGCGGCGAGCACCTGGGCGTAGCCGATCGCGCGGGCCGCGGTGACGCCCTCCCGCAGGCCCCGCTCCTCGAGGGCACGGACCTCGTCGACGAGACCGCCGTCGAACATGCGCCGGGTGCGCAGGTCGATCCGGGCGTCGAGTTCCTCCGTGTCGCGGTCGAGGGCGACGATCGCCGTGTCCCAGCGGGCCGGGCCGATCTCGGGCGCGGACGCGGCGAAGGGCTCGCCGGTGATGGTCACGACCTCGAGGGCACGGACGATCCGGCGGCCGTCGGTGGTGAGGATCTTCGCGCCCGCGGCGGGGTCGAGCGCGGCCAGCTCGCGGTGCAGGGCGAGGGGCCCGACCTCGGCGAGGCGGTCCTCGAACCGCCGCCGCACGTGGGGGTCGGTCGCGGGGAAGCTCCACTCGTCGAGCAGGGCCTGGAAGTACATCATCGAGCCGCCGACGATGACCGGGGTGCGGCCCGCGGCGAGCAGCGCCTCGGCGTCGGCGCGGGCCCGCTCCTGGTACGCGGCGACGGTGGCGGTCTCGGTCACCTCCAGCACGTCGAGCTGATGGTGCGGGATCCCGCGCCGCTCCTCGACGGGCAGCTTCGCCGTGCCGATGTCCATGCCCAGGTACATCTGCATGGCGTCGATGTTGATGATCTCGCCGTCCAGCCGTTCGGCGAGGTCGAGCGCGAGGTCCGACTTCCCGGTCGCGGTGGGGCCGACGACGGCGATCGGCCGGGGCACCGTCACGCAGCGCCGCCGGTGGCGACGAGGTAGCCGACGCCGAACGGGGCGTCGCGGTAGAGCACGTCGACGGGGCCGCCCGCACAGGCCTCGGCCGCGGCGCGCCAGCCGTCGTCGAGCCCGTCGACGGGGCCGCCCGCACGGATCGCGTCGACCTGGGCCTCGAAGACCGCCTCGTCCTCCGGACGGTGGCCGCCCGGCGCGCGGGCGGTCAGGGTGTTCGGTCCGTCGAGCACGAAGAGCACGCCCTCCGCGTCGGCGTCGTCGACGATCCGGGCCGACGGCGCCGCGCTCCCCCGGAGCCAGGCAGCGAGGAGCAGCGGCAGCGGCCACGTGGGGCTGGGCGGCAGGTCGTTCGACGGTGCGCCGGGCCCCGTCGTGACGATGACGTCGGCGCCGAACCCGGCGAACGTCCCCGCAGAGGCCTCGTCACCCCTGGTCACGGGCGCGGACGCGACGACACGCCAGGTGCTGGCGCGGGCGCCGAGCCACGCCCCGGCGGTGAGCGCGGCGCCGCGCAGCCGGTCGGCATCCGGGTCGCCGGGGGCGCCCACCAGCTCGGGAACGAGTAGCGGAGCGCCGGGGATGACGGCCACGGGCCGGTGGTCGCGCGGGGACGGGTGCACGAGAAGAACGCTAATCGATCGCGCCAGGGCGCCCGCGGAGTGCTTCAATGGATCCGGGCCCGCGCGCAGTGCGGGTCCATGACGACCGGCAGCCGTGACGCGCGGCGCAGACGAAGGGGAACCCCGTGGCCGAGAACGACCCGATCGCCGAGACCACTCCGATCGAGAACGCCGCTCCCAAGCCGACCCCGGGCGCCCGGCCCGGCCCCAAGCCGCATCCCGGCCCCCGCCCCGGCGGTCCGCGCCCGCACGCCCCCGCCGCCGCGCAGGCCGCGCCGCGCACCCGCCCGGCGTCCGATCCGACGAAGCACGGCCGGGTCGACGAGGACGGCACCGTCTACGTCGTGACCTCCGGCGGCGAGCGCGCCGTCGGCTCGTGGCAGGCCGGGGAGTCCGCGGAAGGCCTCGCGCACTTCGGCCGCAAGTACGACGAGCTCGCCACCGAGGTCGAGGTGCTCGAGGAGCGCCTGGCCAGCGGCACCGGCGACCCGAAGAAGATCCGCACCGCGGCCCAGCAGGTCGCGGACTCGCTGCCCACGGCGGCGGTCGTCGGCGATCTCGACGGCCTGGCCGCCCGCGTCGGCACGCTGCTCACGGGCGCGGACACCGCGATCGTCACCGCGCAGGCGGACCGCGAGAAGAGCCGGTCCGAGGGCATCGCGCGCAAGGAGACGCTCGCCGCGGAGGCCGAGCAGATCGCCGCCGAGGCCACCCAGTGGAAGACCGCCGGCGACCGGATGCGCACCCTGCTCGACGAGTGGAAGACGATCAAGGGCGTCGACCGCAAGACCGACGACGCGCTGTGGAAGCGCTACTCCAAGGCCCGTGACGCCTTCAACAAGCGGCGCGGCGCGCACTTCGCCGAGCTCGACCGCGAGCGCGCCGGCGCGAAGGCGCGCAAGGAGGAGCTGATCGCCGAGGCCGAGAAGCTCAAGAACGACACCTCGTGGGGCGAGACCTCCGCGAAGTTCCGCGACCTGCTCGCGAAGTGGAAGGCGGCCGGCCGCGCGCCGCGCGACACCGACGACGCGCTGTGGGCCCGGTTCAAGGGCATCCAGGACGAGTTCTTCTCGGCGCGCAACGCCGCCGCCGACGAGCGGGACGCCGAGTTCTCCGAGAACGGCAAGGCCAAGCAGGCGCTGCTCGACGAGTACACCCCGCGCATCGAGTCCGCCCAGAGCCTCCCCGCGCAGAAGGCCGCGCTGCGCGAGCTGCAGGACAAGTGGGAGGCGATCGGCAAGGTCCCCCGCGAGCAGATGGGCTCCCTCGAGGCCGGGATCCGCGCACTCGAGAAGAAGATCAAGGCCGCGGACGACACCCAGTGGCGCCGCACCGACCCCGAGGCCGCGGCCCGCGCCGCGCAGTTCCGGGACCGCGTCGCGCAGTTCGAGGAGCAGGCCGAGAAGGCGGAGAACGCCGGCAAGACCAAGGACGCGGTGCGGCTGCGCGAGCAGGCGCAGCAGTGGCGCGAGTGGGCCGACGCCGCCGAAGGCGCGATCGAAGACCGCTGAAGCCCGAACGACGACGACCGCCCGGCGAGATTCTCGCCGGGCGGTCGTCGTTTCGGTGCTGCTAGGACTGGTCGGTGGGGCGCTGCGGGCGCGGCGGCTGCTGGCCGATGCGGTTGGACCGGGCGAACTCGTCCCACTGGGAGGCGGCGTCGCGGCGCTCCTGCTCGGCAGCGAGCTGGAACGGCGTGCGGGCCCAGATGGTCTTGATCCAGACGATCGCGAGCACGATCATCGCGAGCCAGCCCAGGTAGAGGCCGATCCCGGCGCCCGTGGGCGGCTCGCCGTGCAGGCCGGTGGTCTGCCGCGACCACACCGACAGCAGGCCGAAGACGATCGCGACGCCGCAGCCGGCGCCCGCGATCACGGACAGCACCCAGCGGCGGGTCAGCAGGGCGGCGCCCGAGGCGAAGACGCCGAACAGCACCTCGAGCCAGACGAAGATCTTCGAGACGATCACCAGCGAGCTGCCCTCGATGTGCGGGTCGCCGGTGATGATCTCGATGCCCGTCACCGATCCGGTGTGCGGGAGCGCGAGCGAGCCGATCACCACGACGACGGCGATCGCGGCCACCAGGATCCGCGGGCTGACCTGGAACTCGCCGGCGAGCTTGCGCTCGACGGACTCGACCTGCGAGCGCAGGCTCTCCAGCTCTTCGGCGCTCCGGGGGTTCTCGCTGTCGGCGTTCATGGCCTCCATTGTCCACCCCGCACCGAGCGTTGTCTCCTACAGGTCGTCGTAGAGGCGATCAGCAGGTCGAGCACCCCGTCGACGCGGGTGCGGCGGCGGGCGCCGGGCGGCCGACCGGCGGCAGCCCGAGACCCACCCCGACGGGCGCCGTGACGGGGGTGATGGAGGCCTCCACGTTGTCGCCCGCGCGGGTGCGGCGGTGGCTGAGCACGCCGCCGTCCGCGACGAGGTGGTGCGGCGCGGCACCCGTGATCTCGACCTCGACGACGTCGCCGGGCCGGATGCCCTCGTCGCCGGCGAAGTGCACGAGCCGGCCGTCGCGGGCGCGGCCGGACATGCGCTTGGTCTCGGCGTCCTTGCGGCCCTCGCCGAGAGCGACCAGCAGCTCGACGCGCCGGCCGACCTGCTTCCGGTTCTCCTCGAGCGTGATCCGCTCTTGCAGGGCGATGAGCCGGTCGTAGCGCTCCTGCACGACCTTCTTCGGCAGCTGGTCGGGCAGGTCGGCGGCCGGGGTGCCGGGGCGGATCGAGTACTGGAAGGTGAAGGCGGAGCTGAAGCGGGCCTTCTCGACCACGTCGAGGGTGCCCTGGAAGTCCTCCTCGGTCTCCCCCGGGAAGCCGACGATGATGTCCGTGGTGATCGCGGCGTGCGGGATCCTCTCGCGGACGCGATCGAGGATGCCGAGGAACTTCGTGCTGCGGTAGCTGCGGCGCATCTCCTTGAGCACGCGGTCCGAGCCGGACTGCAGGGGCATGTGCAGCTGGGGGCAGATGTTCGGGGTTTCCGCCATGGCGTCGATGACGTCGTCGGTGAACTCGGCGGGATGCGGGCTGGTGAACCGCACCCGCTCGAGGCCCTCGATGCGGCCGCAGGCGCGCAGCAGGTCGGCGAACGCGCCCCGGTCGCGCGGCAGCTCGGGATCGGCGAAGTTCACGCCGTAGGCGTTGACGTTCTGGCCGAGCAGCGTGACCTCGGAGACGCCCTGGTCGACGAGGGCCTGGACCTCGGCGAGGATGTCGCCGGGGCGGCGGTCGACCTCCTTGCCGCGCAGGCTCGGCACGATGCAGAAGGTGCAGGTGTTGTTGCAGCCGACCGAGATGGAGACCCACCCGGCGTAGGCGCTCTCGCGGCGGGCGGGCAGCGTCGACGGGAAGGCGTCCAGCGCCTCCTTGATCTCGACCTCGGCCTTCTCGTTGTGCCGGGCACGCTCGAGCAGGGTGGGCAGGGAGCCGATGTTGTGGGTGCCGAAGACCACGTCGACCCACGGGGCCTTCTTGACGACGGTGCCGCGGTCCTTCTGGGCGAGGCACCCGCCGACGGCGATCTGCATGCCGGGCCGCTCCCGCTTGATCGGCGCGAGGTGGCTGAGATTGCCGTACAGCTTGTTGTCGGCGTTCTCCCGGACCGCGCAGGTGTTGAAGACCACGAGGTCCGCCTGCTCGCCGCCGTCCGCACGCACGTAGCCGGCGTCCTCGAGCAGGCCCGAGAGCCGCTCGGAATCGTGCACGTTCATCTGGCAGCCGTACGTTCTGACCTGATACGTCCGGGCGCCGGTGGTGCTGGTGGAGGCTGATTCGATCACCTCACCAGGGTATCCGGCGAGTGCAAATCGCCCGGTCCGAGCGCGTCGAACGGTCACGGAGGCGCACTGTCGGAAATTCGCGGCACCAATACTGCGGACTTTACTCGGACGAAACCTGATCAATCATAGGGTCGAGTCCATGACTACTCCCGCAGCGAACGGGCCCACCGGCGCGGTCCCTATGATCGAGATCGAGTCCGTCGACAAACACTTCGGCGCCCTCCACGTGCTCAAGGACATCAACCTCACCGTGCCGAAGGGACAGGTCGTGGTGATGCTGGGCCCGTCGGGCTCGGGTAAGTCCACGCTGTGCCGCACGATCAACCGGCTCGAGCCGATCGACTCGGGCACCATCAAGATCGACGGTGCCGTGCTGCCGTCGGAGGGCAAGGGCCTGGCGAACCTGCGCGCCGAGGTCGGCATGGTCTTCCAGTCGTTCAATCTGTTCGCGCACAAGACGATCCTCGACAACGTGACGCTCGGCCCGATGAAGGTCCGCAAGCAGAACAAGGCCGACGCCGAGAAGCGCGCCCTGGAACTCCTGGACCGGGTGGGCATCGTCGCGCAGAAGGACAAGTACCCCGCGCAGCTCTCGGGCGGCCAGCAGCAGCGCGTCGCGATCGCCCGGGCGCTCGCGATGGGCCCCAAGGTGATGCTGTTCGACGAACCGACCTCGGCGCTCGACCCGGAGATGGTCAACGAGGTCCTCGACGTGATGGTGGGCCTCGCCAAGGAGGGCATGACGATGGTGTGCGTGACCCACGAGATGGGCTTCGCACGCAAGGCCGCCGACCGGATCCTGTTCCTCGCGGACGGCCAGATCGTCGAGGACACCGAGCCCGAGTCCTTCTTCACCGCACCGAAGTCCGACCGCGCGAAGGACTTCCTCGGCAAGATCCTGGGGCACTGATGACATCCCCGCAGAGCACCCGACCCCGTCGGTGGCGAGGCGCGATCGCGGCCGTCGCCGCCGCCCTCGTCGCCGTTCCCGTCCTCTCGGCGTGCGGCACGGACACCCCCCGTAGCCTCCTCGCCTCCATCAAGAGCGGCGACGTCGTCCTCGGCACCAAGTACGACCAGCCCGGCCTGGCGAACCGCAACCCGGACAAGTCGCACAGCGGATCCGATGTGGACGTGTCCGAGTTCGTCATCAAGCAGGTCGCCAAGAACAACGGCTGGGCCGAGCCGAAGATCACCTGGAAGGAGACCCCGTCTCCCCTGCGTGAGCGGATGATCGAGAACGGCGAGGTCGACATGATCGCCGCCACGTACTCGATCAGCGCCGCCCGCACGAAGAAGGTCGACTTCGCGGGCCCGTACCTGACGACCTACCAGGCCCTCCTGGTCAGCAAGAAGACCGCCGACCCGATCAAGAGCCTCGAGGACCTCAACTCCGGCCGCAAGCTGTGCTCGGTGTCGGGCTCGACCTCGGCGATCAACGTCAAGGCGGCCCTGCCGAACGTCCAGCTGCAGCAGTACGACGGCTACGCCTCGTGCGTCGAGGGAGTCCGGCGCGGCGTGCTGGACGCGCTCACGACGGACGCGACGATCCTCGCCGGCTTCCAGGCCAAGTACCCGGGCGAGTTCGACATCGTTCCGATGACCTACCCGAAGGACGTGACCCTCACGAGCAGCACCGGCACCAAGACCGAGAAGAAGAAGGGCGATCAGTTCTCCACCGAGCGGTACGGCATCGGCCTCCGCAAGGGTGACGGCGACGCGCTCCGCGAGGTCAACAAGGCGCTGCGCCAGATGATCCTCGGCGAACAGGGCACCGCGACGTACGACGCGGAGGCCGTTCCGTCGGCCCCGTCCTGCGTGGTCCCCGCGGCGGTCGTCTCGAGCTTCACGGGTCTCGCCTACGCCAACCCCGACAACGCCTTGTTCCAGGCGCTCCGGAAGAACCTCGGCGAGTACGCGAACACCATGATCGACCAGGGGCGCCCCGTCGACGGCGGTAAGCCCAAGTCTGTCCTCGTCGCCGTTCCCGGCGATCAGTCGTGGCTGCTTCCCGACAAGGACGGCAACGTGAAGGTGACGGTGAACGGCCAGACGATGACGCTGCCGAAGGCCGATCCGCAGGCGCAATGCACGAAGGCAGGTGTCTGAACATGTGGGAAGACCTCGGGCCACAGCTGTGGCCGGCGTTCTGGGTGACGATCAAGCTGACCTTCTGGTCGGCGATCGGCGCCACCATCTGGGGCACGATCCTGGCGGGCATGCGGGTATCGCCCGTCCCCGCGATGCGGGTGTTCGGCACCTGGTACGTCAACATCGTCCGGAACACGCCGCTGACGCTCATCATCCTGTTCCTCTCGCTCGGCCTGTACCAGAACATGGCGCTCGCGCTGGTGCCGAACGACGCGGACTTCACCGAGAACAACAACTTCTGGCTCGCCGTCATCGGCTTCGTCGTCTACACGGCGACGTTCGTGTGCGAGACACTGCGATCCGGCTTCAACACCGTCCCGCTGGGGCAGGCCGAGGCGGCGCGCTCGCTGGGCCTCAACTTCATCCAGGTGTTCCGGCTGATCGTGCTGCCGCAGGCCGGCCGCGCGGTGATCGCCCCGATGGGCAGCGTGCTGATCGCGCTCACGAAGAACACCACGATCGCCTCGATCATCGGTGTCGGCGAGGCCGCGCTGCTGATGAAGGAACAGCTCGAACTGCACAGTGATCAGCTGATCCTGATCTTCGTCATCTTCGCGGCGGCGTTCATGGTGATCACACTCTCCGAGGGAGCCGTCTTCGGCTACTTCGCCAAGCGACTGGCGGTGAAGCGATGAGCGCCAAGGCAACATCGACCGTTCTCTACGACGCGCCGGGCCCGAAGGCTCGCGTGCGCAACAACATCATCGCGGTGGCCTTCATCGTCGTGGTGGTGGGCCTGTTCGCCTGGGTCATCACGGCGTTCGCCGCGAACGGCCAGTTCGATCGGGAGAAGCTCGAGCCGTTCGTCGACACGAACTACTGGGGGACGTACATCCTCCCGGGCCTGTGGGGCACGTTCAAGGCCGCGCTCGCCTCGATCATCCTCGCGATGATCATGGGCGCGTTCCTCGGCATCGGCCGGCTCTCGGATCACCGGTCGGTGCGCTGGGCGACGGGCGCCATCGTCGAGTTCTTCCGCGCCATCCCGGTGCTGATCCTGATCTACTTCCTGTACATCGTCTTCGGCGTCTACAAGGTGTTCACGTCGGACTACATCGCGTTCTTCGCGGTGGTGTTCGGCCTCACCCTGTACAACGGCTCGGTGATCGCGGAGATCCTGCGGTCGGGCATCAACTCCCTGCCGAGCGGCCAGTTCGAGGCGGCCAAGGCGCTCGGGCTGCGGAAGTCGCAGACCATGCGGCTGATCCTGCTGCCGCAGGCCGTGGCCGCGATGCTGCCCGCGCTGATCTCGCAGATGGTCATCGCGCTCAAGGACAGTGCCCTCGGCTACCAGATCGGCTACATCGAGGTGGTGAAGTCCGGCATCCAGGCCGGCAACGAGTGGGGCAACGTCATCCCGTCGCTGATCATGGTGGCGATCATCATGATCCTCATCAACTTCGGCCTCTCGGCGCTCGCATCGAACATCGAGAAGAACCTCCGCGAGGGCCGCAAGAAGAAGATGATCCTCGACACTCCGATAGCGCCGCTCCCCGAGCCCGGGCTCATGTCCAAGGAGGTCATGGAGACCACCCACCCGGACCCGAAGCACAAGGATCTACGGCAGGACTACGGCGACTGACCGCCGTGCCCTCCAGACCCCGCGCGAGCGCGGCCCTGGCACTGATCACGGTGCTCATGGCCGCGCTCTGCGGGTGTTCGGGGCCGTCGCCGCGGAGCCTGCTGCGGTCCATCGACGACGGTGCCGTCCTCCTCGGCGTCAAGGCCGACCAGCCCGGACTCGGGCTGCGCGGCGACGACGGGGAGTACTCGGGCTTCGACATCGACGTCGCCCGGTACGTGGTGCGGACGGTGGCCGCGGCCCGGGGGAAGGCCGAACCGCGGATCTCCTGGCGTGAGAGCCCGACCTCGCAGCGCGAGCAGCTGATCGACAACGGCGAGGTGGACGCGATCGTCGCGTCGTACTCGATCGACACCGCCCGCGCCTCCGCGGTGACCTTCGCCGGGCCGTACCTCACGACCCGGCAGGGCCTGCTGGTGCGGAGGGACGAGGCGGCCGTCGGCACCGTCTCCGATCTCGGGCGCGACCGGACGCTGTGCTCGGTGACGGGCTCGACGTCGGCGCGCACCGTGGCCGCCCTGCTCCCCGGTGTGCGGCTCCTGGAGTACGACACCTATTCGGCGTGCGCGGACGCGTTGGCGCGCCGCGCCGTCGACGCGGTGACCACCGACGAGGTGATCCTCGCCGGCTTCGCCGCGCAGCGTCCGGACGCCTTCCGCCTCGTCGACATGGTGTTGCCGAAGGACACCTGTGTCGACGGCCGGCTCCGCTCCGCGGGCGCCCCCTTCTCCGTGGAGCGGTACGGCATCGGTCTGGCCCACGGCGACGACGCCGCCCGCGATGCGGTCAACGCCGCGCTGCGGCAGATGCTCGAATCCGGCGAGTGGGAGCGCTCGCTGCGGCGGGCCGTCGGCGACGAGGAGGCCGGTCGGACCGTCGAACGGGACGGCGGCAGCGACCGGTTGGTACCCGGCATCGGGGACCTCGGCTTCCTCACCGCGACGAGCGCACCGTGTGCGGCCCGCTGACCGTCACAGGTACGGGCTGGTGAGCAGTTCGATGCCGTGCCCCGCCGGATCGCGGACGTAGACGCCGCGGCCGCCGTGCCCGTGATTGATCCGGTCGGGCTCCTTCCAGAACGGGTCGGCGGCGAAATCCATTCCGCGGTCGACGAGAAGCGCGTGGGCGCGGTCGAAGTGCTCGTCGTCGACGAGGAAGGCGTAGTGCTGCGGCTGGATCTCGATCGGCGGCGCCGCGATCTGCAGCAGGACGCCGTCCTCGATCTCGAGGTTGGTGAACGGCCCCCAGGACTCGGCGGGGCGGGCCTCGAGGTAGTCGCGGTAGAACGCCGCGGATTCGTCACTGTTCGTGGCGAAGATGATGGTGTGGTTGAAACGTGCGGGCAAAGGGGATCTCCTTCGGGGGTTCGGAATCGGGGTGCTGCGTTGATCGATTCCGAACGGCGGAGACCGCGCCGTCAACCGTCCGCCGGATCACCCGTCTGTGCGTGGCCCGAGGCCGTTCCGGCAGTCATGCCGAGCACGATACCCGGTGGCGCGCTCCCTGGATAGTGCCCGAGCGTGGGGGCGCGGGGCGTGGGGTGCGGGTGCGGGGTGCGCGCACAGCGAAGCCCCCGGAGTGTTCTCCGGGGGCTCCACTTCGCTGGGGATCCACTCCCCTGGTCTTTTCGACGCGCCTCCGCGCGGGCGGCGCTGGCGGCGTGCCTCTGCTGCCTCGCGGCTACTCGTGTGCGGCGTCGGCCTTCTCGCGGACCGCGTCGAGAACGACCGACAGCGCCAGCGACGGATGATAGCCGCGGCGGCCGAGCATGCCGACGAGGCGCTGCACCAGCTTGTCCCGATCGATCCGATCCTCCGGGACCTCGACGCGGGCGAGCTTGCGCTCCACCAGCTCCGCGGCGCGCTCCCGCTCGTCCTCGCGGCTGACGGTGTCGAGCGCGGCCGACGCCTCCTCCTCGCCGACGCCCTTCGTCCGCAGTTCCTGAGCCAGGGCGCGGCGTCCTCGGCCGGAGAACTGGTGCCGGGACTGGACCCAGCGCTGCGCGAACGCGGCGTCGTCGATGAGGCCGGCGTCGACGAACTTGTCGAGCATCCGCTCGGTGAGTTCCTCGTCGAAGCCGCGGCGCGCGAGCTTGTTCCGCAGTTCGGACCGCGAGTGATCGCGCATCGCGAGGGCACGGTAGATCAGGTCCCGGGCCAGCGCCTCTCGCTGCGCCGGGTCCTGCTCCTTCTGCTGCGGTTCGCCGGCGGCCGGGTCATCGCCGCCCCGCGGGCGGCGCCCACGGCGCCGACCTCGCGAGACGACCTCGTCGTCGGCGTAGTCCGACATCGCGGCCTAGAAGTCGACGGGCGCGGGAGCGATCTCGTCGGCGTCGGCAGTGACATCGGCGCCCACGCCGAGCTTCTCCTTGATCCGCTTCTCGATCTCGTCGCGGACGTCCGGGTTCTCGACCAGGAACTTGCGGGCGTTCTCCTTGCCCTGGCCCAGCTGGTCACCGTCGTAGGTGTACCAGGAGCCCGACTTGCGGATGAAGCCCTCGTTGACGCCCATGTCGATGATGGAGCCCTCGCGGCTGATGCCCTGGCCGTAGATGATGTCGAACTCGGCCTGCTTGAAGGGCGGCGAGACCTTGTTCTTGACGACCTTGACGCGGGTTCGGTTGCCCACGGCGTCGGTGCCGTCCTTGAGGGTCTCGATCCGGCGCACGTCGAGTCGCACCGACGAGTAGAACTTCAGCGCCTTACCGCCCGTGGTGGTCTCGGGCGAGCCGAACATGACGCCGATCTTCTCGCGCAGCTGGTTGATGAAGATGGCGGTGGTGCCGGAGTTGTTCAGGGCGCCCGTCATCTTGCGGAGCGCCTGGCTCATGAGGCGGGCCTGCAGGCCGACGTGGCTGTCGCCCATCTCGCCCTCGATCTCGGCCTTGGGGACCAGCGCGGCCACCGAGTCGATCACGATGATGTCGAGCGCGCCGGAGCGGATCAGCATGTCCGCGATCTCGAGCGCCTGCTCACCGGTGTCCGGCTGCGAGACGAGCAGGGCATCGGTATCGACGCCGAGCTTCGCGGCGTAGTCGGGATCGAGCGCGTGCTCCGCGTCGATGAAGGCGGCGATGCCGCCGTTGGCCTGCGCCTCCGCGACCGCGTGCAGCGCCACCGTGGTCTTACCCGAGGACTCCGGGCCGTAGATCTCGATGACACGGCCGCGCGGCAGGCCGCCGATGCCGAGCGCGACGTCCAGCGCGATGGAGCCGGTGGGGATCACCGCGATGGGCTGACGCACCTCGTCTCCGAGGCGCATGACCGAGCCCTTGCCGTAGTTCTTGTCGATCTGTGCGAGGGCCAGCTCGAGGGCCTTATCGCGATCCGGTGCCGCAGGTGCCATGGGACTCTCCGTCCTTCGGGCCGGGACTGGGAAGAGCCGCCGGCGCTGGGTTCTACTGTTGCTACGGACGCTAGAGGGACCCTCTGACAAGTTTTCGCATCCGCATCGGGCGCGCTCTCGCCGGCTCACTTTCACGTCGAACACCGTCGACTATAGGCGAACCTGCGTTCGAAGCAAGCATCGAACGCGCGACACGCCGCGCCGCGCCGATCGGGTGGCCGAGGCCCCCGGTCCGATCACCTCCGAGCTGCGGTTCCGCCGCTCCGCGCGTAGCGACCGGGAGTGGTCCCGACCATCGACTTGAAGTGACGGTTGAGGTGCGACTGATCGTGGAAGCCCGCCTCCACCGAGACCTCGGCGGGTGTTCCCCCGGCGAGCAGCATCCCGCGCGCCAGCTCGACCCGCCTGCCGATGAGGTACCGGTGCGGAGGGAGCCCGAACTCGCGGGAGAACTCCCTGACCAGGTGCGTCGGGTCCACGTACAGCCTGCGCCCCGCCTCCTCGAGGGTCATCCCCTCGCGGACACGACCGTCGAGCAGGTCCCGGAAGGCGTGCGCGACCGACCGATTCCGCGGCATCTCCGGCGGCTGCGGATTCCCGTCCAGGTGCCATTGGAGGCGTTCGAGGATCAGGGCGAGCCGGCTCGCCGCTTCGAACTCTTCACCCGGAGCCGTGAGCGCGCCGTTGAGGCGGTCGACGCGGCGGCGGAGCGGACCGTCGAGCAGTGTCGGCCTGCCGACCGCGCGGCCGACCCCGGTGAGCATCCGTGACTCCAGATAGATCACCCGCTTGTCGAAGCCGCCCGCCGTCAGGCTGTGCCCGTCGTGGGCGACGTGCGGCGGCAACAACGTCACCGACCGCGTCGTCGAATCGCACCGCTCCCCACCCAATTCGTACCCGATGCGGCCGCGGTCGACGGTGAGCAGCGTCCACACGTCGTGCGTGTGCATCGGGTAGGCGTGCTCCTCGAAGTGCGCCCGGAACACCTCGGCGATCCCCTCGACGTCCGGACGCCAGGCGACGGTCGACTCCGCGGACATCCATCAAGTATGTACAAGACCCGCCGCCCGGGCGGCGGCGACGCTGGAGGCATGACCGAGACGATTCGATTCGACACCAAGATCGCGGTGCTGCTCCGGGACGACCTGGCCGGGTGGCAGCGCCTCAACACCACCGCGTTCCTCGTCAGCGGGATCGCCGCCACCGTCCCCGAGGTCGTCGGCGAGCCCTACGCCGATGCCGACGGCGTCGCCTACCTGCCGATGTTCCGCCAGCCCGTCCTCGTCTTCGAGGGCGCCGGCGAGACGCTCCGCGCCGCTCACCGGCGGGCGCTGGGACGGGGCCTGACCGTCTCCGTCTTCACCCGGGAGCTCTTCTCGACCGGCAACGACCGAGACAACCGCGCCGCGGTGCAGGCGGTCGGCAGCGACGACCTCGACCTCGTCGGCATCGGTGTGCACGGCCCCAAGAACGCCGTCGACCGCATCCTCAAGGGCGCACGCATGCACCCGTGATCCAGGCCTGGAGACGACGGCGACCGCCCCTCCGGATCGGAGGGACGGTCACCGTCGAACACGGGAGAGCGGGAGCTACCAGCCCAGCGTCTCCAGCTGCGCCTGGACGGCGGCGCGGTACTTCTCCACGTTGTCGGTCTTGATCGACTCGTAACCGCGGACCATGTCCGGCAGCTCGGCGAGGGCGACGACCTGGTCACGCTGCTCGTCCGCGACGCGACCGCCCTCGGCGGCGGCGATCATGAGGCCCACCAGCGCGCGGTACTCCGCGATGAGGGTGCGCTCCATGCGCCGCATCTCGGTCATGCCGAAGACGTCGAGCTTGGTGCCGCGCAGGCGCTTCATCTTCGCCAGCGTCTTCATGCCCGGGTTCACCCACTCGCCCAGCGCGAGCTTGTTCTTCAGGCCCATCTCACGCAGTGTCGGCGGGTGCAGGCGGATCGCCTTCTTGGCGTCGGCGCCGAACTCGTCGGCGACCTGTGCCGCGAAGCCGGCGTCCTGCGAGAGGCGCGCCACCTCGTACTCGTCCTTGTACGCCATCAGCTTGTGCAGGTTGTGCGCGACGGCCGCGGTCAGATCCTCCGAGCCCCAGCCCTTCTCGGCGCGGAAGACGCGCACCACGTCGTCGACGTAGCGCTCGGCGTAGGCCTTGTCCTGGTAGGCGACGAGCTCGTCGACCCGCAGCCCCACCTGGCGGAGCAGCTCCTCGGAGCCACCGTCGAGGGCGGCGACGAGGCCCTTGGCGAACGCGCTGACCGGGGCCGGCGCGGGCACGGGATGCAGGGCGTCGATCGCGGCCTTGACGCCGGCCGGGTCCGAGACCGACTGGCGGCCACGACGGAAGGCCTGCAGGTTCTTCTCCACGGCCACGCCGTTGAGCTCGATGGCCCGCTCGATCGACGCCGAGCTGATCGGCAGCGCTCCGGTCTGGAACGCGGCACCGACCATGAACATGTTCGCGTACTGCTCGTCGCCGAACAGCTCCAGCGTCAGCGCACCCGGATCGAGGTAGACGGTGCGCAGCGACGCCCGGTCGATCTCCTGATGGATGGTGCCCGCGTCGGGGTAGCCGACCGAGGTGTCGATCACCATCTGCCCTGTGGGCACCTGGGTGGTCGAGACGATCGACGTGGTGCGCTCCGGCGAGGCCACCTTGAGGTTCTGCGGATCCACGCCGACGAGGCTGTCGCACGAGAGGTACACGTCGCAGTCGCCGGAGGCGACCTTCGCCGCCTGGTCCACGTACGTCGCCGAGACCTTGATGTCCGAGACCACGGCGCCGCCCTTCTGCGCCATGCCCGTCATGTCGACGGTGCGCGCGGAGTGGCCGTCGAGCACCGTGGCGGTCGCGAGGATCGCGGAGACGGTGACGACGCCCGTGCCGCCGATGCCGGTGACGCGGATGGCCATGCCGTCGGCCTCGCGGCGCGCCTTCTTGGGCTGCGGGATCGACTCTGCGGTGATCTCGGGCACCGACTTGCGCACCTTGCCCTGCGCGCCCGGCGTGACCGTCACGAACGACGGGCAATCGCCCTTGAGGCAGGAGAAGTCGAGGTTGCACGAGCTCTGGTCGATCCGCGTCTTGCGGCCGAACTCGGTCTCGACCGGGTGCACCGAGAGGCAGTTGCTCTTCTGGCCGCAGTCGCCGCAGCCCTCACAGATCCGCTCGTTGATCACGACGCGCTGGTTCGGCACCGGGTACTTGCCGCGCTTGCGCTTGCGCCGCTTCTCCGCGGCGCAGTGCTGATCGTGCACCAGGACGGTGCAGCCCGGGACCTCGGCCAGCTCGCGCTGGATGTCCAGGGTGTCGGCGCGGTCGCGGACCTCGACGCCCTTCGGCAGGCCGAGGGCCTTGGTGCGCTTGGGATCGTCGGACGTGACGACGACCTTGGTGACGCGCTCGGCGAGCAGCAGCGTGCAGATCTGCGGCAGCGTCATCTCGCCGACCGGGTCCTGGCCGCCCGTCATCGCGACGGTGCCGTTGAACAGCAGCTTGTAGGTGATGCGCTCCCCCGAGGCCACGGACTGGCGCAGGGCCAGCGAGCCCGAGTGCATGAACGTGCCGTCGCCGATGTTCTGCACGAAGTGCTTCTCGGTGACGAAGGGGGCCATGCCGACCCACTGCGCGCCCTCGCCGCCCATCTGGCTGACGCCCGTCACGTCGCCCACCTGCTGCGGGTCCATGAGGAGCACCATCGCGTGGCAGCCGATGCCGGCGCCGACCAGCGTGTCGTCGGCGACCTTGGTGGAGGTGTTGTGCGGGCAGCCCGAGCAGAAGTACGGGCTGCGCTGCGCCAGCGGCAGCTCGATGCGGGTGCGCACCTGCGCCTTCCGGTCCAGCCAGTCCTTGGCGGCGGGCACCTGGTGCACGCGCGCCAGGCGCGAGGCGAGGCCGCGGGAGACCGAGTCCACGTCCAGCTCGCCGAAGCGGGAGAACAGGGTGGAGCCGTCCTCGTTGGTCTTGCCGACGATGTTCGGCGCACCCGGGTGGCGGAACAGGATGTCGCGCATCATGGTCTCGAGGAAGTCGCGCTTCTCCTCGACCACGATCACCTCGTCGAGGCCGTCGATGAACTCGTGCATGATCTGCCGCTCGAACGGGTAGACCATGCCCATCTTGAGGATGCGGATGCCGAGCCGGTTGAGCTCGTCGTCCTCGATGCCGATCAGCCGCAGCGACTCGCGCACGTCGAGGTAGGTCTTGCCGGCGCAGACGATACCGATCCGGTCGTCGCTGGAGCGCACCGTGATCCGGTTGAGCCGGTTGATCCGCGCGTACTCGGTGGCGCGCGGCATGCGCACCGTCAGCTGGTTCTGCTCGAGCTCCATCAGCTTCGCGCCGAGCAGCAGGCCCGACGGGACGTGCGGGCTGGTGCCGAGATCGCCGTAGACGGGCAGGATCCGGTCCGGGTGCACGTCGGCGGTCGAGGAGCCGTCCGCGACGTGCGCGGAGATCTTCAGCGACGTCCACAGGCCGGACACGCGCGACATGATCGCCGCGTGCACGCCCAGGTCCAGGATGTCCTGCGAATCGGCCGGGTACAGGATCGGCATGTACAGGTCGGCCAGCGCCATTTCGGAGGCGCACGGCACCGTCGAGCTCTTGGCGCCCGGGTCGTCACCGACGAGGGCGACTGCGCCGCCCGCCGCGTGGGTGCCGATGATGTTGGCGTGCCGCAGCGCATCGGTCGCGCGGTCGAGGCCCGGGGCCTTGCCGTACCAGTAGCCGGTCACGCCGTCGAGGCCGCGGTCGAGGTGCCCGACCTGCGCGGCGATCTGCGAGCCCATGACCGACGTGGCGGCCAGTTCCTCGTTGAGGCCGGGGCGGTGGACGATGTCGAAGTCCTTGAGGTACTTCGTGCGCTTGGCGATCTCCAGGTCGTAGCCCGCGAGCGGCGAGCCCTCGTAGCCGGAGATGAACGAGCCCGTCTTGAGGTTCTGGCGGCGATCGAGCCGCGCCCGGTCGCGCACCATGCGGACCAGGGCCTGAATGCCCGTGAGGTAGATCGTGCCCTCTTCGCGCGTGTACCGATCGTCCAGGGAGAAGGACTCGACCGCGGCGGACTGCCCGCCCCGGGGGTCGGCGTCGTGCCGGCCCGCCTGCGTGGCATCCGTGCCACTGGGAACCTTCTCGATCGGCGAATTGGCGTCAAGGGTCACTGAAACCACCGTGCTTTCTCTCAATACGCCCTGTTCCAGGGGTGGCGGAACCGGGCGTGGGCTGTGTCGGTGGTCACAGCATAACTGCTGAGACGACCTATTTCACACCCGTCTCGGGCGACTCGCCGCGCGCCGACCGGACCCGCCGCTGCGGGCCGATACCCTGATTGATCGTGAACCTCCGAATCGCCCGGATCGCCGCCGTCGTGGCCGGCCTGATCGGCCTGGTGCTCGCGATCGCGACGCCGCTGCTGCCGATCAAGCAGACCGCCGTCACGATCGACTGGCCGCAGTCCGGATCACTCGCGCCGGTCACCGCGCCGCTCACGATGTACAAGCCGCTCGAGGTGGACGCGACGATCCCCTGCGCGGTCGCGGCGGCGGCACCGTCGGACCGGCAGACGGTGCTCGCGGCCACGACGCCCCCGCCCGCCGGGGACCGGGCGCGCACGGCCGGGCTGTACGTCACCGTCGACGGCGAGGCGCTGACGGTCCGCTCACGGGGCGCTCTGGTGCACCACGTGCCGCGCGCCGACCTGGCGCGGTGCGGCGAGCTGCGGATCGCGATCGACGCCGATCACGCCTTCGCCGCGGCCACGGGCATCTCCGGTCAGGGCGACGTCCGCGGCGATCTCCGGCCCCAGGTGGTGGGCGTGTTCTCCGACCTGCCGGCGGACCTGCAGGGCCCGACGCCGAAGATGACCATCGACGTCGACTCGCGGTACACCTCCTCCCCGTCGGTGCTCAAGGGCACCGCGATCCTCGTCGGCGTGGCCTGCGTGCTCCTCTCACTGCTCGCGCTGGCGCTGCTCGACCGCGCCGACGGCCGGCGCCGGGGCCGGCTGCTCCCCCGCAGTTGGCTGCACGTGCGCCTCGCCGACGTCGCCGTGATCGGCAGCCTGCTGGTCTGGCACATCGTCGGGGCGCCGACGTCCGACGACGGCTACATCCTCGGGATGATCAAGGCCGCGCCGCACTCGGGCTACATGCCCGAGGTCTTCCGGTACTACGACGCGCCCTACGCGCCCTTCGGCATGCCCTTCTACGTGGTCTCGTGGATGGCGGATCTCAGCGTCTCGAGCCCGTGGCTGCGCCTGCCCGCGCTGCTGTCGGGGATCCTGGCGTGGTTCCTGCTCTCCCGCGAGGTGCTGCCGCGCCTCGGGCTGAGCAAGCGGCGCGCACCGCGGGACTACTCGCGGGCGCTGTGGGCGATGGCGGCCGTGTTCACCCTGTTCTGGCTCACCTACAACCCCGGCCTGCGTCCGGAGCCGATCGTCGCGGTCGGCACCGTCGTCACCTGGTGCCTGGTGGAGCGCTCCGTCGCGACCCGCCGCCTCGCCCCCGCGGGCCTCGGCCTGGTCGTGGCCGGCCTGACCCTCTCCGCAGCCCCGACGGGCAGCTTCGCGTTCGTCGTCTTCCTCGTCGCTGCGGCGCCCCTGTGGCGGGCCGTCGTGGCGCACGTGAAGGCGAACGGCTACGCGGCGACGCTGCTGACGCTGGGCGCGGCCGGCGCGTCGGTGCTCTTCCTCGTCTTCGCCGACCACGGCCTCGTCGAGATGCTGCAGTCCACCAAGCTGCTCGGCGACGTCGGGCCGAGCGAGCCCTGGCACCGCGAGATCATCCGGTACGAGGCCCTGTTCCAGCAGAACCCCAACGGTTCCGTCGCCCGACGGTTCGCCATGCTCGCGCTGTTCCTCGGCTCGGCGATCGTCGTCGCGCTGCTGCTGTGGCGGCGACGCATCCCCGGCATCGCGACCGGGCCGGCGCGCCGCGTCGTGGCCGCCATCGGCGTCTCGCTGCTGGTCATGGCCTTCAACCCCACCAAGTGGACCCATCACTTCGGCGCGTTCGCCACGCTGGGCGCAATGGTCGCGGCGATCGCCGTGGTCGCGGTCGGGCCGCGTACCATCCGGCGCCCCCAGTTCCGGCTCCTCGCCCTCGCGGCCGTCGCGGGCTGCGCGACGCTGGCCTTCGAGACGACCAACGGCTGGTTCTACCCGGGCAACTTCGGCATCCCCTGGGGCGGCGCCGAGCCGGCCGTCGCCGGGATCAAGATCGCGAACGTCTTCGGCGCGGCCACCGTCGTGCTGCTGCTCGCGGCGCTCGTCGTGCACGTCACCGGTTGGACGCCGCGCGTCCCCGAGGTCGGCGGACGCCTGCCGGGATTCGCGACGCCGATCACGCTGGTCGCGACGCTGATCATCGCGATGATCGGCGCCACCAACGTCGCGTCGATCATGATCCAGCGACCGGCCTACTCCTACGGGCAGCAGAACCTGCGCTCGCTCGCCGGCAACCCGTGCGGCATGGCCGACGAGGTGCTCGTCGAGCGCGACGCCACCGCGGGCGTGCTCACTCCCATCGGCAACGCCCCCGATCCGCTCGTCGGGGAGCTCAACACCAACTTCACCCCGAACGGCATCGCCGGCAGCCTGTCCTCGTCGTCGCGGGGCGCCGCGGACCTCGTGCGCACCGGCGACGCCGACAACACCCCGTCGAACACGGGCGGCACCGGCGGCGGCACGCTCGACGCGCCCGGCGTCAACGGCTCCACGGCGGCGCTACCCTTCGGGCTCGACCCTGCGCGCGTGCCTGTGGTCGGCAGCCGCCAGACCGGGCCGCAGCACTCGGCCCGAGCCGTCTCCAGTTGGTACGCGCTGCCCGCCGGCGGGATCGACCGGCTGCTGACGATCAGCGTCGCCGGCCGGTTCAACCCCGGCGACCTGCAGCTCGAATTCGGCTCCGGGACCGACACGATCACCCCGAACGGGGCCGTGACACCGATCGACATCGGCCCGCTCCCCGCGTGGCGCAACCTCCGCGTCCCCGCGGAGACGGTGCCCGCGGGCGCGACCGCCGTGCGCGTGCGCGCGAGCATCACGGCACCGTCGGAGAGCACCTGGGTGGCGTACACGCCCCCGCGCGCTCCGAAGCTGGAGACGCTGCAGGAACTGTTGGCCGACGACCCTACGCTGGTCGACTGGGGCGCCGGCATCGGCTTCCCCTGCCAGCGCCAGTGGCGCGAGAACGGCGGCGTCGCGGAGCAGCCGCGGTGGCGGATCCTGCCCGAGCGCGATCTCGCGGCCGCGGCGACCACCACGTGGCAGGGCGGCGACGCCGGCGGGCCGCTGGGCTGGGCGCTGCTGCTCGCCAAGGCGCAGACGGTGCCGACGTACCTGAACCACGACTGGGGCCGGGAGTGGGGCGCGCTGGAGCGGTACGTGCCCTACGTCGATGCGCCGGCGGCGCAGCTGGGCCGGACCGAGGTCACGCGTTCCGGGCTGTGGACGCCGGGCCCGACGCCCCAGGAGTAGCTACCAGCGGGACCGGGGGACGTCGGGGTCGGGGCGGAGGGCACGCGCCCGACGCGAGGTCGGCTACCAGCGGGACCGGGGGACGTCGAACTCGGAACAGAGCTCGCGCCAGACGTCCTTCGGGTCCACGCCGGATTCGATGGCCTGATCGCCGGTCGCGCCGAAGGCGCTGAGCCGGTGGTCCCGCATCAGAGTGTCGCCGCGGAGGGCGCCGAACTCGGCGTAGAGCAGTTCGCGGAAGTCAGTCAGGCGCACCGCACCAGGTTACCGATACGCCTCGCACACGAGCACGGGGTCTGCGACGCGGTGCGCACCGTCGGCGGCGGCGCGGGCGGCCCGGGCGAACGACGGGTCGTCGAGGACTCGGCGCACGCCGTCGCGGATCGCCTCAGCGGTCGCAGGCCGCACGAGGACGCCGCTCCCCTGCCGCGCTACGCGGTTGGCGAGTTCCCATTGGTCGCCGCCGCCGGGGACGACGACGACCGGCTTGCCTGCGGTGAGCGCCTTGGTGAGCATGCCGTGCCCGCTGCCGCAGACCACGGCGTCGGCCCGCGCGACCAGGTCGTCCTGGCGGCCGAAGCCGCTGGCGACCCACGGCTCGTCGAAGGCGGGCGGGTTCAGCCCGCTCACCGCGAGGCGCACGCCGGCGCCGCGGAGGCCGTCGACGGCGACCTCGGCGAGGTTCTGCTCCCCCGTCGCCGCGGTCGACGGGGCCACCATGACGAGCGGACCGGCACCGTCGGGAACGGGGCACGGATCGTCCGTGGGCTCCAGCGTGAGGGGCCCGACGAGGTGCGTCCGCGCCGGCCAGTCGGGCCGGGGCAGCTCCAGTGCGGGGATGGTGGCGACGAGCCGGCCGGCGGGCCCGCCGTCGTGGGACGGGAGGCCGATGCCCGCGCGGGCGGCCTCGCGCTGACGGCGACCGTTGCGCAGGTCGCGGGCGGTGAACGCGCGGAGGACGACGTCGCGGAGCAGTTCGCGCGGCGTCTGCGCGGGGGCCAGCCCGGAACCGATGGGCGGCAGCCCCGCCGAGGGCAGGTAGAGCGGGTGCGGGCTGAGCTCCAGCCAGGGCACACCCAACAACTCCGCGGCCATCCCGCCGCCGGGGGTGAGGATGTCGGCGACCACGAGGTCGGCGCGGAAGGCCTCGATGCCGGGGAGGACCAGCGTGGCGATGTGGGCGGCGCGGCCGTGGATCTTGGATCCGGCGTCGCCGTCGTCGTCGCCCGGTCGGGCGGCCAGGCCCGGCAGCTCGCGCGTGTCGACGCCGTAGCGCGCGCCGACCCCGCCCCACTGCCGTCCGGTGAAGACGACGGGCTCGTGCCCGGCGCGGATCAGGCGGAGCGCAAGGGCGAGGCCGGGCAGTGCATGCCCGGCCTCGGATCCCGCGACGATCGCAACGCGCACCCGCACTCCTTCGTGAGCCGGCGGCATGCCCGGGGGGCGTGCGCGGGGCGGCTCGCTAGAACGTGGTCGGGGTCTTCTTCCCCGAGCCCAGCCACTTGACCACCGAGACGATACCGATGATCACCAGCGCGATGATGGCGAGCGGGAACAGCGACTTGATGATCGCCGAGGCCACCATCAGTACGAGCCAGATGGCGACGATGGCGCCGAGGATCTTCCAGAACATTGCGGTGCACCTTTCGGGGGATTTTCGTTGAGTCCTTCGCCTTCCATACTGCCCCCGTCGGAGCACGGAAGTCACGCTCTGAACTGCGGTTTCAGGGAGATTTGGGGGTTAACCCCGAGAGCGGATCACCAGGTGTGGGGATCCGGCACCGGCGGCAGCGCCGCTATGCCGTAGGCCCAGGCGCGCAGCCGTTCGGCGGTCTCCTGCAGGCGGGGCGTCGCGGTGCTGAGCTCGTCGAACCGGGCGGGCGACCCGAGGGACCGGCGCGCAGCGGCCACCGTCGTCGCGGCGGAGCGGACCATCTCGCGGTAGGCCTCGACGCCCTCGTCGAGGCTGTCGAGACCATCCTCGAAGGTCTCGCGCAGGTACGCGGCCGAGCCACCCCCGCCCGCGACGACGCGCTCGAGGTCGATGAGCTGTTCGGCGTAGGAGATGATGGCGTCGGCGGAGGTCTCGGCGTCGTCGTCGAGCTCGCTGAGGGCGTCGGGCGGCAGCGCGCCGGAGCGGGTGAGCACCGACATGAGCGCCAGGAACTCCTGCTCGGCGTCGGCGAGCGCGCGCACCGGGTCGTGGAGGGCCGACGAGCGCGCGGGGACCGCGCGGCGGGCGTAGGTGCGGGGCGGCGGCGGAGTGCGGCGCAGGCGGCGCAGCTTGCGGACGGCGTAGCCCGCGGGCACGGCGATGAGCGCGGTGACGGCGGTGGCGGTGCCGCCCACGACGGGCGCGGCCGCGGCGAAGCCGCCGACGGCCACCACGGCCGAGGTGGAGGTGGTCGCGGCCCAGCTGTTCACGGTGTAGCGGGCCTGCTTGATGGAGCGCTGGTGGGCCGCCTTGGGATCCCGGCGACGGGCGGCCTTGTCGCGGGCCTCGTCGGCGGCGCGGGCCGCCGTCTCCATCGCGGTGGACGCGGCGCTGATCGCGGAGGCGGCCATCCGACCAGCAGAGGCCGCCACCGCCGAGAAGTCGGTGCGGTGGCGGCCTCCTCGCTGGTCAGTCATCGTTCCTCGTCGGTTCTCAGGGCTTCTGGAAGTTCGGGTTCGGGGCCTGCTGCGGGGTCTGCGGGGCGGGGGCCGCCTGCGGGGCCGCGGGGGCACCCTTGATCTGGCCGCTGGCCTGCATCGACGCGCGGATCTGCTCGAGCCGCGAATGGCCGGCCATCTGCACGGTGGCGTTCTGGACCTCCATCATGCGTCCCTGCACGGAGTTCTGCGCCAGCTCGGTGGAGCCGAGGGCGTTGGCGTAGCGGCGCTCGATCTTCTCGCGGACCTCGTCGAGGTTGGGGGTGTTGCCCGGGGCCGCAAGCTGACCCATCTGGTTGAGCGACGCGGAGACCTGCTCCTGCATCTTCGCCTGCTCCAGCTGGCTGAGCAGCTTGGTACGCTCGGCGAGCTTCTGCTGCAGCTGCATGGCGTTCTGCTCGACGGCGCGCTTGGCCTGGCCGGCGGCCTGCAGCGACTGGTCGTGCAGCCCCTTCAGGTCCTCGACGCTCTGCTCGGCGGTCACCAGCTGCGCGGCGAAGGCCTCGGCGGCGTTGGTGTACTCGGTGGCCTTGGCGACGTCACCGGCGGCGGTCGCCTGGTCGGCGAGCTGCACGGCCTGACGGGTGTTCGCCGACAGCTTCTCGACCTCGGCGAGCTGACGGTTCAGCTTCATCTCGAGCTGACGCTGGTTGCCGATGACGGCCGCGGCCTGCTGCGAGAGCGCCTGGTGCTGGCGCTGCGCGTCTTCGATCGCCTGCTGGATCTGCACCTTCGGATCGGCGTTCTCGTCGATCTTCGAGTTGAACAGCGCCATCAGGTAGTTCCACCCCTTGACGAACGGGTTAGCCATCGTCAGTTCTCCTCCGCCTCGATACGTCCATCGCCGAACCCACGTCCGGCCGTCCGGCGACCGCCGGACTCGTGCTTATCAATCTATCGGCAAACGACCCTGTTGCGCCGCCCTGGTCGCGGGGGGGGGGGCCATACCCCGAACCGCGGCCCGCGGGGTTACCGGGGAGGGGGGGGGGGGCGCGGGGGGCGGGCGGCCGCGGGGGGGGGTCTGG